>NZ_PYFP01000001.1:1424751-2137126 GCF_003056055.1 Glaciimonas sp. PCH181 | reverse complement strand
AGTTGAGCGGGTTGAAACTGATGGCCCTGCAGCTAAAGCAGGTGTTCAGGCTGGCGATATTATCTTGAAATTTAATAGCACCATCATCGAGAAAGCCAACGATCTTCCTCGCATTGTGGGCAATGTTAAGCCTGGCACGCGTGGCGTTCTGACCGTATGGCGTAAAGGTGCAAGTCGTGATATTCCGCTGACGATTACGGAAATGAAAGCGGATAAAGCAGAAGATGCGGCGGCGACTGACGACAAGCCAGATACCAAACCTGCTCAAGCAGCCAATGCGCTGGGTTTAATTGTCAGTGATCTGACCCCTGCTAAAAAGAAAGAATTGCAAGTTGATGCCGGAGTGCTGGTCGACTCAGTGGAGGGAAGCGCGGCACGCGTAGGATTGCAGATTGGCGACATCATTCAGCGTTTGAATAACACGGATATTAAAGATGCTAAGCAATTTAACGCTTTGGTTGCCAAATTAGAGTCTAAAAAAATGGCAGTAGTATTGGTCCGTCGTGGCGAATCGTCGCAGTTTGTCCCGCTACGGCCTGCTAGTTAATCACGCTTTGCGGGTGTCGATTGTATTTGGCTGTTTAGACTAGCAAGGCGAATAAAGCTGCAGACCTTTAGGTTTGCAGCTTTTTATTTTATGTATTTATTATTTCCACGTGCATGTTTGTAAGGCGAAGGATGATCTTCCTAGCCTCCATCGGCAGAATAAATGTGCGGTGAGTTATTTATGTCAAAAATCGACTTTACGTTATATGGACGTTCTTATTGTCATTTATGCGACGATATGTTCCAGGCGTTGCTGGCGCTTTGCACAGATGAGCAGGCAAACGGTTTGTTTCATGGCAAATATGAGATCAAGCAAGTCGATGTTGATAGTGATCAAGAATTGGTCGCCTTTTATGACGAATTGGTCCCGGTGCTGATCGGCCAGAAAGAAGGGCAATCGCCGGTACAGTTATGTCACTATTTTTTAGATGTCCTACAGGTAAAAGCTTTTTTGATAACATAATTATCGGTTAAGTCATCAATATAAGTGGTGACTTTCAAGTATTTACGTTGCTCCGCTTTAATCTTGTGGATGTGAACTTCATATCGTATGGATTGCCGGGACAACGACGTTTTATAGGGTTTGGCTTAAGTAGAAAGCAAACCTGTTGGCATATATTAGAGCGTGGTTTATTGCTATTGGGTCAGCTAGAACGTGACCCCGTCTGATTTGTCGGCTTTCCCCTCTGAAATCCGGTAAAATGGCGCCATTGAATAACCTGTCATAGAAGGCGCTCGCCTGGGCGACAACAGCCCGGCTCTGAGCGCTTTTTTTGTAATTGCATCACCTCGACGAACATTAATGAACAACATTCGTAATTTTTCCATCATTGCCCACATTGACCACGGTAAATCTACTTTGGCTGATCGTATCATTCAGTTTTGTGGCGGCTTGTCTGATCGTGAAATGGAGGCCCAGGTACTTGACTCAATGGATATTGAGCGCGAACGTGGTATCACCATCAAGGCACAAACTGCTGCGCTATCCTATAAAGCGTTAGACGGACAAATCTATAATCTGAACCTGATTGATACGCCGGGACACGTCGATTTTAGCTACGAAGTAAGTCGCTCGCTGTCTGCCTGCGAAGGTGCGTTATTGGTCGTTGATGCATCACAGGGCGTAGAAGCGCAAACCGTAGCCAATTGTTATACCGCGCTCGACCTCGGTCTGGAAGTCGTACCTGTTCTTAATAAGATTGACTTACCTTCCGCTGATCCAGAGAACGCCAAGTCTGAAATCGAAGATGTCATCGGTATTGATGCCACAGATGCAGTCCAATGTTCGGCCAAAACTGGTCTGGGTGTCCGTGAAATTCTGGAAACCATCATTGTCCGCGTGCCTGCGCCGAAGGGCAATGTAGATGCGCCTCTGCAAGCCTTAATCGTCGACTCCTGGTTCGATAATTACGTTGGCGTAGTCATGCTGGTGCGTATCGTTAACGGTACTTTGCGTCCTAAAGACAAAATTCAATTGATGGCTGCGGGTTCGCAACATCTGACTGAAAGCATCGGGGTATTTACACCGAAATTGCAGGTCCGCGAAACATTGTCTGCCGGGCAGGTGGGCTTCATCATTGCCGGTATTAAAGAACTGAAGGCAGCCAAGGTCGGTGATACTGTGACGCTAGCAAACCGGCCAGCCACAGAAGCATTGCCTGGTTTTAAAGAAGTTCAGCCCCAGGTTTTCGCTGGTTTGTTCCCAGTCGAATCAAATCAATATGATGCGCTGCGTGACTCGCTCGAAAAGCTGAAGCTTAACGACGCCGCATTGCAATATGAGCCGGAAGTGTCACAGGCGCTGGGCTTTGGCTTTCGCTGTGGTTTTTTAGGTCTGCTGCACATGGAAATCGTGCAGGAGCGACTCGAGCGTGAGTTCGATATGGACTTGATTACCACTGCGCCGACCGTCATCTACGAAGTCGTATTGCGTGATGGCTCTATCCTCATGGTCGACAATCCGTCAAAAATGCCGGAACCGAGCAAGATCGAAGAAATTCGTGAGCCGATTGTTACCGTAAATTTGTACATGCCTCAGGAATACGTCGGTGCAGTGATCACGCTATGCACCTCTAAGCGCGGTGTGCAAATCGACATGAATTATCATGGCAAGCAAGTTAAGTTAATTTATGAAATGCCGATGGCCGAAATCGTACTGGATTTCTTTGATCGTCTGAAATCAACTTCGCGTGGTTATGCGTCGATGGATTACGAATTTAAGGAATACCGTTCAGCTGATGTGGTCAAAGTCGATATGCTGATTAATAGCGAAAGAGTCGATGCTTTGGCGATTATCGTGCATCGATCCAATAGTAATTATCGGGGTCGTGCAGTGGCTGCCAAGATGCGTGAATTGATTCCTCGTCAGATGTTTGATGTGGCGATTCAAGCGGCAATTGGCGTCAATATTATTTCGCGTGAAAATGTTAAAGCACTGCGTAAAAACGTCTTGGCGAAATGCTATGGCGGCGACATTAGTCGTAAGCGCAAATTGCTAGAGAAGCAAAAAGCAGGTAAGAAACGCATGAAGCAGGTTGGCTCTGTGGAAATTCCACAAGAAGCATTCCTCGCAATTTTACAAGTGGATGACAAATGACATTGCAATCAATTTTAGGAAATTTCGCGTTAATTCTGTTCGTGTTGATGGTCGTAACAGGAATTATTTGGTTTTTGGATCGGTTTTACTTGCGTGCGCAACGACGCGCCAAAGCCGATGCGGCGCTAGCCGCCTTTGATGCCCGTAACGTTAAATTACGTGCAGAAGGTATTAAACTTGAGAGTAGTGGCCGTGCTGAGCTTGAGGCCAACATACTGCGTCAGCCAACCTGGGTTGAGTATTCCGGTAGTTTTTTCCCGGTTATCGCGATGGTGTTTTTCTTGCGTTCATTTCTGTATGAGCCATTTAAAATCCCATCCAGTTCGATGGTGCCGACATTGCTGGTCGGGGACTTGATACTGGTAAATAAGTTTACCTATGGCATACGTTTGCCCATCCTCAATAAAAAAGTGATCGACATAAGCAATCCGCAACGCGGCGATGTGATGGTGTTCAAGTACCCTAAAGATCTGTCGTTAGACTACATCAAACGTGTTATTGGCGTTCCCGGTGATAAAATAGTGTACAAAAACAAGCGCTTAAGCGTCAATGGAACGCCGCTTACCTATGCGCCTTTGCCTGATTATTTAAATGAAGATAGCTTAAGCTACTCCAAGCAGTTTGAAGAAAATATGGCTGGTGTGCCGCATAAAATTGCAGTGGTGGATCAAGCGTCCACAATTAATTTAAGCGGCGTTCAGGATTTTCCCTATAAAGAAAATTGCTCTTACAACCCGGATGGCTTCGCCTGCACAGTTCCGACTGGACAGTATTTCATGATGGGGGATAATCGGGATAACAGCGAAGATAGTCGTTACTGGGGTTTTGTACCGGATCAAAATATTGTCGGAAAAGCATTTTTGGTCTGGATGAACCTAGGTAATTTGAAGCGTATTGGCACATTTTTTAACTAAAATGGTCCAAGAACCAAGACGGAGAGCTGGTGAATGAGCAGAATTTCCAGGAAATCGTGGAAGCAGCAACAGGGTATTACGTTGTTTGGTTTAATTTTTTGGGTCGCGATTCTTGGATTTATTGCGATGATTGCCGCAAAAGTCGTTCCAACAGTTATTGAATATACATCCGTCAAGAAAGCGATTTCCGCGGTTAAGTTAAAAGGTGGGACTGTCGCAGAAATGCGGTATGCATTTGATCGTCAGGCGGAGGTTGGCTATATCGATGTCATACAGGGCAAAGATCTGGGCATCACGAAAAACGGCGATGATGTCGAAATCAGTTTTGCGTATCAGAAAAAAATTCCGCTTGTTGCAGCCGTCAGTTTATTGATTGACTACTCTGGTACAACCGCCACCTTATCTAGTAAAAAAACCATCGATTGATGGAGTAAGTCACATACCCAATGGACGTAATATTATTGCAAAATCGGCTAGGCCACCTCTTCAAGGACGCTACGTTGTTGCAGCAGGCCTTGACGCATCGTAGCCACAGCACTTTGCATAATGAACGGCTAGAGTTCTTAGGCGATTCGATATTGAATTGCGTCGTTGCCTCATTACTGTTTGACCGCTACAGCAAGATTGACGAAGGTGATTTGTCGCGGGTACGTGCAAATTTGGTTAAACAACAATCTTTATATGAAATTGCGCAACGTCTTGAGTTGTCGCAATTTTTACGTTTGGGCGAAGGTGAACTGAAGTCCGGTGGTTTCCGCCGTCCGTCGATTCTGGCAGATACGCTGGAAGCATTGTTTGGCGCCATCTTCCTTGATGCTGGTTTTAACGTTGCACGCGATGTTATTCGCTCGCTGTATATCCCGATTTTGGATACAGTCGATCCAAAGACATTGGGCAAAGACGCCAAAACGCTGTTGCAGGAATACCTGCAGGGAAAAAAAATAGCGCTGCCGCAATACAATGTGGTCGCTACGCATGGCGCGGCGCACAATCAGGAATTTGAAATTGAATGCCTGGTGCCCAAATTAGAAATTCAGGTATTCGGTACAGGCGGCAGCCGTCGCGCAGGCGAACAGGCAGCGGCAAAATTAGCACTGGAAGCAGTCCAGTTGGCTTTCGTAAAAGCACCGGGAGCGGCGCGTAAAAGTAAGCCCCGCACCTCGCAATTAAAACTTGCCGGAATAGCGACGATCCAGCCCGATGCGCCTGCCGAAGAAGTCCGCGCAGTGAAGCAGCCATCGGTTAAGGACAGTAGTAAAAGTGAAACAGCGAAGCATGCAGCACATTCTGCTAAGGCCGCATCATTGGCATCTGGCGCGGCGCGCAGTATTGCTGAGTCCGAAACGCAGACTGTGCCCGTCGCTGCTAATTCCACGGGCACGACCAAAGCCGCGACAGCGACGCCATCTACAGAGGTGGCAGCGACAACGCCTAAAGTTATTATCGCTGCGCGTCATTAGCAACCCCAAAACATCACCCCTTACCGCGAGTAAATCGACAACCGCATGACAGATTCCGTATCCCAGGCTCCCGCAACTGATTTTCGTTGCGGCTACATTGCCATTGTAGGCCGTCCCAACGTCGGTAAATCGACGTTGATGAACGAGCTTATCGGTGCAAAAGTGAGCATTACTTCACGCAAGGCGCAAACTACGCGTCACCGCATCACCGGCATTCAAACTTTGCCGGACACGCAGTTTGTGTATGTTGATACGCCCGGTTTTCAGACGCGTCATTCCAACGCGCTAAACAAAACGCTGAACCGCACCGTAACGACAACTTTGACCGCGTCGGACGTTATCTTATTTGTGATCGAGGCGGGTACTTTTGGGCCAGCCGATCAACAAGTCCTTGAGCTGTTGCCGACTAACGTGCCGTGCATTTTAGTGATCAATAAATCTGATCGGGTCAAAGACAAAGCCGTATTGCTGCCGTTTGCGCAAAAAATTGCGGCATTACGCGATTTCGCTGCAGTCGTCCCGGTATCGGCAAAATTACGTTTTCAGCTAGAAAATTTGCAGGACGAAACACGCAAATATCTGCCGCAAAATCCACCTATGTTCGGTGAGGACGATATTACCGATCGTAGTGAGAAGTTTTTAGCAGCTGAAATCGTTCGTGAAAAATTGTTTCGGTTTGTTGGCGATGAATTGCCGTATACCAGCACAGTGCTGATCGAAAAATTTGAAATTGAGGGTGATTTGCGACGCGTATTTGCTGCGATTCTGGTTGAGCGCAATACGCATAAATCAATGGTCATCGGTCAAAAGGGCGCACGTCTGAAAGATATTTCGACACAATCTCGACTGGATATGGAGCGTCTGTTCGGCGGTCCGGTTTATTTGGAAATTTGGGTCAAAGTAAAATCCGGCTGGGCCGATAATGAAGCCGGATTACGCGCCTACGGTTACGAATAAAGCCAACATGAATGCCCTCACTGTCGATGCGGCCATCGATGCAGTTTCCGCACCCGCGGTCCAACCGTCCGCAGTGTTGAGTTCTGAAATGCACATCGTCGCCGAGATTGATCAGGACGATCAGCAACTACCTATTTCCCCAGTTATTATTCGCAGTGCTGCCGCTCCCAAAGGCAGTAAGGCCGCTTCCAACGCATCTAATTCAACATCCGCAAGCAGTGTTAAACGTAGCTCGCGCGCAGCCGTAGATTCACGGATTGCGGCGCAACCGGGCTTTGTTCTGCATAGTTACCCCCATCGTGAAACCAGTCTGATTCTGGACGTATTTACCCGTGATTACGGCCGTATCGCGCTAGTTGCCAAAGGTGCCAAGCGCCCCTTGTCCAAATTGCGCGGCGTCTTGCAAACTTTTCAGCCCCTGTCGCTGAGCTGGAGCGGAAAATCCGAAATCCGTACATTAACCGATGCCGAATGGGTAGGCGGGATGTTGCCTTTAGAAAAGTCAGCATTATTATGTGGTTTTTACCTTAACGAGTTGTTGGTCAAATTATTGGCTCGTGACGATCCGCATCCGAGTTTATTTAATCACTACGTTGCTACGCTGAACAAGTTGGCACATCAGGAACCCGCCCCGATAGTTTTGCGTCAATTCGAACGCGCGCTGCTCAAAGAAACCGGTGTTTCCGGCGATTTTACGATTTGCACCAGTAGTCGGCAGCCGGTCGAGCCGGGTTTGATGTATGTAGTTGACCCTGAGCGCGGCCCACGGGCGGCACGCGTGTCAGATAAATGGCCCGCAGTCAGTGGCAAGACGTTGCTGGACATGGCGCGGGAGGATTACAGCGATCCGAACACGCAGGCGCAGAGCAAAGTATTGATGCGTTTTTTGCTCGCTTATCATTTGGGCGGTGCGCCGTTGAATACGCGCCAGATACTGATTGATTTGATGCAATTGTAAGAGGGGCGCAAAATTATTCCTACGAGTAACCCCCAACCCTTAGAGAAAAAGTTCTTCGAATCAGCGCTCTGACTGCACTGATTTATCGGCTAGTTGAAACGACGTACGAACTATCTCCGCAAGCCTTAGTAAGTTTATTGCCAGAACAATGTTGCGTAAGTCCCTATAAGAAAACAAAGCGAATGAAAAATTTCTCATGGTCTTCTCTGGCTGCCGGTTTTGTCACAGTATTGGTCGGCATTACCAGTTCAGCAGTCATCATTTTTCAAGCCGCCGCAGCTGCGGGGGCGACGCCAGCAGAAATTAGTTCATGGATGTTAGCGCTTGGCATAGGCATGGGCGTGACGTGCATAGGCTTGTCATTGCGCTATAAAACGCCCATCGTCACCGCCTGGTCAACTCCAGGCGCAGCGTTATTGGTGACCAGTCTGGCGGGTGTCTCGATGTCTGCCGCGATTGGCGCTTTTTTGTTTTCTGCGGCGCTGATTACATTATTTGGCGTGACCGGCTGGTTCGAGAGGGTCATGGATAAAATTCCGCTATCGATTGCCGCGGCGATGCTGGCGGGCATACTCGTACGTTTCGGTATGAATGTTTTTGTTGCCATGCAATCGCAATTTTGGCTGGTCTTCGCCATGTTTGTAGTTTACCTTTTATGCAAACGCTGGATACCGCGCTACGCGATTATTCTCGTCTTGCTAGTCGGGGTCGCAGTGGCGGCAACGCAGGGTCTATTGCATTTCGAAAATTTTCATCTAGCCGTTGCCAAGCCCGTATTCACGATGCCGACATTTTCCTGGGCAACGCTGATAGGCGTCGGGATTCCCTTGTTTGTCGTTACCATGGCATCGCAAAATGCACCCGGCGTGGCGGTGTTACGTGCCTCTGGTTATAACACGCCCATTTCACCGCTGATCACCTGGACTGGGCTGACTAATTTAGTGCTGGCACCGTTTGGATGTTTTGCGCTGAATCTGGCGGCGATTACTGCCGCAATTTGTACCGGTAAAGAAGCCCATGAAGATCCGGCTAAACGCTATTGGGCCGGTGTTGTGGCAGGTGTTTTTTATCTGTTGGTAGGCATATTCGGCGCTACGGTAGGCGCACTTTTCGCCGCTTTTCCAAAAGAACTTGTATTTGGAATCGCTGGATTAGCGTTATTCGGCACGATTGCCAGCGGACTGACGGTAGCGATGTCGAACGATCGCCAGCGCGAAGCTGCATTAATTACTTTTTTAGTCACCGCCTCGGGCGTTTCATTATTAGGCATAGGTGCGGCATTCTGGGGACTGCTAGCGGGCGCGCTGGCGTTGTTCGTATTGCGGTCGCGCGCCGCTCCCCAAACACCAACTGGTGGCACGATCAACCCGACGCCGCTCGCAACGCCGTCTTCATCGGTGCAAACTTCGTTGCCTCAAAGTAAATGATAACGCCAACCGAATAAATCAGAGATTCATCAAAAAATTGATCGAAAAATGACAGTACTTGCCGCTAGGTGTACCTTTGAATCTTCTTTCCATTTTTTTGCGCGTTTATTGCTAACTTATTTGCCTGCGTAATTGCCAACTATTTGCCGACTTAATTGTTCACCTTGTTGCCGAATTGATCCCTTAATTTAAACTTATCTACAACACCAACATCTGATGAGCTATCTCAATCCCACACCCACCGTCATCGACCTCGGCATCAATATCGACCACGTTGCGACACTACGCAATGCGCGTGGCACGACCTATCCAGACCCGTTGCGCGCCGCCTTAGAAGCTGAGGAGGCCGGTGCCGATGCGATTACCTTGCATCTGCGCGAAGATCGTCGTCATATCAAGGACGCGGACGTTGAAATTATTCGTCCGTTGTTGCGCACGCGGATGAATCTGGAGTCTGCAGTGACCCAGGAAATGATTGATTTTTCCTGCAAAATTAAGCCCCACGATTCTTGTCTGGTGCCAGAGCGTCGGGAAGAATTAACGACGGAGGGCGGTCTTGATGTTGTGAAATATTTCACCCAAGTCCAGGCCGCAGTGCGTCAATTGCAAGCCGAGGGAATCCGCGTTAGTCTTTTCATCGATCCTGATGCAGATCAAATTCAGGCCGCAGCTGAAATGGGTGCGCCAGTCATAGAACTTCATACCGGGCGCTATGCCGAAGCGCACACGCCAAAAGAGCAGCGTGCCGAGCTGGAACGCGTTCAGCGCGCCGTCCAAGAGGGCGTCATGCGCGGTCTAAAAGTAAATGCCGGTCATGGTTTGCATTACACCAACGCGCAGGCGATTGCTGCAATTCCTGATATTGCCGAGTTAAATATCGGCCATGCGATTGTTGCCCATGCAGTGTTTGTCGGTTGGAAAGCTGCCGTTGGTGAAATGAAAGCATTGATGGTTAAAGCGCGTCTGAACAAAATTTAAAAAGAATCCTATGATTTATGGCATCGGCACTGACATCATCCAGATTCCGCGTATTGAAGCAGCGCTGTCGCGTCATGGCGATCGCTTTGCGGAAAGAATTCTCGGGCCGCAGGAACTGGTGAAATACCATCATCGAAAAACTAAGATAGAAGCGCGCGGCATTCGATTTTTGGCGACCCGTTTTGCGGCAAAAGAAGCTTTTTCCAAAGCTATCGGGATTGGCCTGAGAATGCCGATGACCTGGCGCGCGATGCAAACACTGAACGCTCCCAGCGGTAAGCCGATTGTCGTCACCAGCGGTGTGTTAGAAGAATTCATGCTCGCGCATGGTTTAACCGCCCAGGTCTCGATTACCGATGAGGTTGAGTATGCTGTCGCTTTTGTCATCGTAGAGAAAATATAATTAACCCATTAAATATGCATAACCACGTCCCCAATAACAGCAGTGCGCATTTGCAACAATTAGGTCCAGTCATGCTTGACGTCGTCGGCACCACTCTGACTGATGAAGATATTCGACGGATTCAGCATCCGTTGACGGGCGGTATCATCCTGTTCACGCGCAATTTTCAGGACCGCGCACAACTGACCGCATTAACTGCGGCAATCCGTGCAGCAAGACCGAATATACTCATCGCCGTGGATCACGAAGGCGGCCGCGTGCAGCGCTTCAGAACCGATGGTTTTACCCGATTACCGGCAATGCGATTGCTCGGTAATTTATGGGATAGCGATGTACTGGCCTCCACAAAAGCGGCTACAGCAGTAGGTTTTGTACTGGCGATGGAATTGCGCGCCTGTGGTATCGATTTATCTTTCACGCCGGTGCTTGATCTCGATTTCGGCGGATCAACGGTGATTGGAGAACGCGCCTTTCATCGCGATCCGCGTGTCGTCACTTTGTTGGCCAAGAGTTTAAGCCACGGCCTCAAGCTTGCCGGAATGGCAAACTGCGGAAAACATTTTCCAGGCCATGGTTTTGTCGAGGGCGATTCGCATCTCTCGATTCCTCTTGATCTGCGCACCTTGCAGCAGATTATGGATGAGGACGTGAAGCCCTACGACTGGCTTGGTATGAGTTTGTCGGCCGTGATGCCTGCCCACGTTATTTATCCTGAGGTTGATAAGCATTCAGCCGGATTTTCAAAAAAATGGCTGACTATTTTGCGTGAAGAGATTGGCTTTAACGGCGTCATTTTTAGCGATGATTTAAGCATGGCTGGCGCTAGTTCTGCCGGTACTGTGCTAGATGGCGCGAATGCCGCATTGGCAGCCGGTTGCGATGTGGTCATGATCTGTAACTCTCCCGATAAAGCGGATCAACTTCTGTCCGGATTGACCATTCCCAACTCTGCCTCCGCTGATACCAGCGCAGCACGATTGGCTGCGCTGATGCCGCAGAGTGCCGCGCCGGACTGGGAAGCATTGCAAAAAAATGCAGACTATCTGGCGGCAAAGAAAATTGTCGCCACGCTGATCGTGGCTTGAAGCGCGGAATTATTGCTATGTTAAATACTGTTAAATACTGTAAAAAATGACTGACCCCGCTGCTCCCGATCCACTCGCGATAGTGCTGGAAACCGTCGCCAAATTGCCGAATTTACCCGGCGTGTATCGCTATTTCGATGCTGCTGATAATATTTTGTACGTTGGTAAAGCACGTGAATTAAAGAAGCGTGTCTCTAGTTATTTTCAAAAAAATCTCGCCAGTCCGCGCACGGCGATGATGGTCCAGAAAATTGCGCGACTTGAAACTACCGTCACGCGCAGTGAGGCGGAAGCGTTGATACTTGAAAATAATTTAATCAAGTCTTTACAGCCTCGCTACAACATTCTTTTTCGCGACGATAAATCGTATCCGTATCTCAAACTGAGCGGTCAGGAATACCCGCGCATGGGATATTACCGTGGCGGTGTCGATAAAAAAAATCAGTATTTCGGCCCTTTTCCGAGTGCGTGGGCGGTCAAGGAATCGATGCAGATATTGCAGAAAGTATTCCTGCTAAGAACCTGTGAAGATTCGGTATTTTCCAATCGGACGCGGCCTTGTTTGCTACATCAAATCCAACGTTGCAGCGCCCCTTGTGTGAATCTGATTAGCCGCGAAGATTACGCAGTTGATGTTGATAACGCCGCTAAATTTTTACGCGGTCGTCAAACTGAAGTAATGGCCGCGCTCGAACAAAAAATGCATGCATTCGCCGCAGATTTGAAGTTTGAGCAGGCAGTCGTAGTGCGCAATCAAATCAGCGCTTTATCGCGTGTATTGCATCAGCAGAGCATGGAAATTGTTGGCGATAGCGACATCGATATTATTGCTGCGATCGTGCAGGGCGGCCGCGTCTGCGTCAATCTGGCGATGGTGCGTGGTGGTCGTCATTTGGGTGACCGCGCCTATTTTCCTACGCATGTCGATAGCGCATTGACCAGTGCTGACGAACCCATCGATATTGCCGTTATGAAGGCATTTTTGGCGCAGCATTACATCGATACGTTTATTCCCGGCACGCTGATTTTGAATATGGATATCGATGAACCGGCATTGATGCTGGCGTTGATGGCGCAGTGCGGACATCGGATCAATCTAGTGTTTCAACCACAGGGACAGCGTCGCCAATGGCTGGATATGGCGCAGAAGGGCGCAGAGATTTCGTTGACGCGATTGTTGTCGGAGCAAGGCTCGCAGCAGGCGCGCACACGGGCGCTGGTGGACGTTTTGGCGTTGGATATTGCGGATATCGACAGCCTGCGCGCAGAGTGTTTCGATATCAGTCACACCTCTGGCGAGGCAACGCAGGCTTCGTGCGTCGTGTTCCATCATCATGCGATGCAAAATGGCGAATACCGACGTTACAACATCAAAGACATTACTCCTGGCGATGACTATGCAGCAATGCGTCAGGTACTGATGCGTCGCTATGAAAAAGTCGCCAACGGCGGCGGTACGATGCCTGATATCGTCTTGATCGATGGCGGTAAAGGACAAGTTGAAATGGCCCGTCAGGTCTTGACCGAACTCGGTCTGGATATCGGCTTGATCGTCGGTGTTGCCAAAGGAGAGGGGCGCAAAGTTGGTCTTGAAACGCTGATTTTTGCGGATGAACGTGCACCGCGTGAACTGGGTAAAGAGTCAGCCGCGTTGATGCTCATCGCACAGATTCGGGATGAGGCCCATCGTTTTGCCATCACCGGCATGCGTGCCAGACGTGCCAAGACGCGTCAGAGCTCGCGGCTGGAAGAAATCGAGGGTGTCGGTGCCAAACGTCGTCAAAAGCTGCTGGCGCGTTTTGGTGGCTTGCGGGCAGTATCTGATGCCAGCATTGAAGATTTGGCCTCTGTTGAGGGTATTTCACGCCAATTGGCAGAAGAGATTTATCGCCAATTACATTGATCGGGTGCCTCAGAATGTTGCAGGAAAGCGGATTGCGGCAGAATGACGGCGTTTTTGCGTGTTTTATTTCCCAACTCAACCATACTCCTAGATAATCAGCATTTGGTCACTGAGCAATAACATCACATTACATCTATGCCATTTAATATTCCTATTCTTCTGACTTGGCTACGCGTTGCTCTGATTCCGTTAGTCGTGGGCGTGTTTTATCTCCCCGATCTGGGATTTTCTCGTACCGATATCGGACTCGCCTCCGCCATCGTGTTTATCGTGGCCGCTGTCACAGACTGGTTCGATGGTTTTCTTGCACGGCGCTGGAATCAAACCTCGGCATTCGGCGCTTTTTTAGATCCTGTTGCAGACAAGTTAATGGTCGCTGGTGCATTGCTGGTGCTGGTCAATCTCGATAGAGTCAGCCCAGTCATCGCCTTTATCATCATCGGCCGCGAAATCACCATCAGCGCATTGCGCGAATGGATGGCGCAAATCGGCGCGTCGAAATCGGTCGCGGTCAGTTCTTTAGGAAAAATTAAAACCGCAGCCCAAATGACGGCGATACCAGTTTTGCTATATTCAGGCGAAATAGTCGGCATCGATATCCGCTTGTTGGGCCACTTATTAATGTTGGTGGCGACGGTGCTCACGGTCTGGTCGATGTTTTATTATCTGCGTAAGGCATGGCCATTGATCAAAGAAAAAGCACAGTAGTCATGCCGTGGCGATTTTTTTTCAATGTGTTTTGTAAAACGCTTGACATCATTTTTAGACCATCTATAATGGCGTCTCTCTAGTTGATGTCGCAAAGCAACGCAGCGGATACAACAGAAAATGCGGGAGTAGCTCAGTTGGTAGAGCGATACCTTGCCAAGGTATAGGTCGAGAGTTCGAGCCTCTTCTCCCGCTCCAAATTCAAAAAAGGAAGCTCCAAAGGCTTCCTTTTTTAATGTCCGGCCTAGCATCTCTCATCAGGTTAAGAGATGCAAAAGTAGACAACCTGAGTTTTAGCGGTACAATACGCTCCGCGGCGGGGTAGCAAAGTGGTTATGCAGCGGCCTGCAAAGCCGTAGACGCCGGTTCGATCCCGACCCCCGCCTCCAGTTTTTGTAATGAATTTAGTCACAATAAATAAATTCAGCAATAATAAAAAGAATCTATAGCCAGCCTCCGCGCTGGCTATTTTTTTGTCCCTGCCGCCCGCGATATCCTCCGAACTCCTTCATCAATTATTTTCGATAGATTTCACAGCGTTGCACACTATCGCATCATCTTAAGCACGCTGCCAAACAAGCGCTCTACGCAAGCCGATAAAATGGAAAGGCATCGGACGCTGTTTGGCATTAAGTGCGATTCTATTGCACCGTAAGCTGTATGCAGATCCACACAACGAGACGGGCTCAAATAAGGCGGCTGCAAGCCAATAAAAAATCCTCTCTGCCGTTAAACGGCAAAGAGGATGGTGGTATCTTAAACAGACGTAATAATCTTACCGAACACCGAACACCGAACACCGAACACCGAACACCGAACACCGAACACCAATCTCGCACGAGTGCGATTTTAAAAGAGTTCTCTTATTTTCTAATCCAGGCATCTTGCCAGGCTGAACCTGTACCTGGCGCGTAATACGACTTGGCTTGACCACACCAGCCGCTGTTAGGGTAGGACTTGCACTCATAGACACCACCTGCGCTGTTGACCGTATCTCCGCCTTTGTAGATCGTGCCCTCGCTGTATTCTGGATAGGCTGGTGAAAGTGCATTACACACC
Organism: Glaciimonas sp. PCH181; assembly: GCF_003056055.1. Lineage (NCBI taxonomy): Bacteria > Pseudomonadati > Pseudomonadota > Betaproteobacteria > Burkholderiales > Oxalobacteraceae > Glaciimonas > Glaciimonas sp. PCH181. The sequence goes on along the minus strand of NZ_PYFP01000001.1, from coordinate 2,122,132 downwards.
ATTGCATAATCCGCACCTTCGCCACGGATGCGTAAGCGGGCAACATCGCGATCAAGCTCTGCCCATAATTTCAGCGGAGCCGCGTTGTCTCCGCTTGCGGTATGGCCAAGGCGAAAACTCAGATAGCTATAGGCCGATGCATCGACGGCAGACAATTTTGGTGACAGTGTTAACTTCGCCGGATTGGTGGACGTCTGCCCGTTTACTTGCAGGAACGTATTCCCATGTGGAAACCGTACACCATGCATGCTGTAAGGGAACTGCACTAAGCTTATTTTTCATTACGTCTTCTTAAATTAGGGAGAGTTTGAGCTTTAATTCAAGCAAAGTATTAAGACGTAATTTTGCTAGCTTAAATCGATAGAAAACAGAGGAATGCAGTGATGGAATAAGCAGAAAAAACAAGGAGTTTATCAAGATAATTCTGATGATATAAGGGCAGAGAAATCAATCAATGCGAGGAGATAATATTTTTATCTCTGTTTGTTGCATGGTGAAAGTTTCATTTCTTCAAAAATAGGGGAGTAAAACCCATAAATAAAGTCACGCTCAAAATCCGCATATTCAAGTGCAAAAAACGACGTTAATAATTCACTACCTCCACTGTTAGAATTAATTTTCAAACAAAAATGGACGGCATAGAAAGTGTTTACATCCGGATTATTGCGCAAGACGTTGATCGTTGCCGCACTTGCTTTTTCAGTTTCTATCGTTCATGCCGCAGACGCGCCTTTACGCGTTGGCGCATCGCCCGGACCATTCAGTGATTTTTTGCAAGAAGCAGCAAAGCTTGCCAATGCGCAGGGCTTTCCGGTGAAGGTGATTGAGTTCACCGAGCCGACGCAGATTAACGAAGCAACGCAGTCAGGCGACATTGATCTGAATAACTTTCAGCATGTGCCTTACATGGAAAAGCAAAACGCGTCGCGGGGCTATAAGATCGTCTCGATCAAGCCTAGCTTTGTCGCCCCTGCGGGTATTTATTCTGTAAAGCACACTTCGATACAAAGCTTTCCGCAAGGCGCAAAAATCGGTATTCCGAATGACCCTGCAAATGAAGCACGTGCGCTGTATTTATTGCAAAAAGCTGGCTTGATTAAACTCAAGCTCAACACCGGTTTAAATGCCAGCGTCACCGATATCGCCGAGAATCCTAAAAAGTTAAAGATTGTATTGCTCGATGAAGTTCAGTTGCCGCGTGTTTTGACTGATATCGATGCAGGTGTGATCACGCTTAATAAAGGTGTTCTGGCTGGGCTGAATCCAAAGGATGCATTGCTGCTGGAAGACAAGACTTCGCAGTGGGCGATCATCTGGGCGGCGCGCGCTGATCGAAAAGATGATCCACGGATTCAGCGTTTCATTAAGATATTTGAATCGGATTCCGTCAAACAATTCATCATTAGTAAGTTTAATGGTGCAGTGATTCCCGCCTGGTAATTTATTGGCAAAAAAAAGCGTGGTGAACACGCTTTTTTTATACCATTATTCCGGCGCATAACGCCGTGGTCGTAAGCCTGCGTGAAACCAATTGACCAAAGATACCGTGTCGTAAATTGGCAAACCGAATGTCGCCTGAATATCCGTAAGCGTCGTTCAAAGGCCGTATTGACAGCCCCGCATTTCAGCGGCTATTGCTTTGGCGCAGATATGATCGCCAGCCTAGATGCCAGATTCCAAGGCAGGAAGTCATCAATTTGATTGACGGGATGATCGGCAATATGCGTCAGGACGTAGCGCAACCATGCTGCCGGATCGACGCCATTGAGTTTAGCCGTCCCAATGAGCGAGTAGATAGCGGCGGCACGTTCGCCGCCATTGTCGGAGCCTGCAAACAGATAATTACGTCGTCCAATGGCGATACCGCGCAATGCGCGTTCGGCGGCCGAATTATCGATCTCGATGCTGCCATCGTCGCAATAGCGGGTTAATGCTGGCCATAAATTGAGGGCGTACAGGATCGCCGCAGTAGTATCGGATTTGCGCGACAGCGTCAACAAACTTGCCCGCAGCCAGCTTTCCAACGCATCAATGAGCGGGCGCGACTGCGCCTGGCGCACTGCCTGTCTTACCTGTGGCGGTTTGCCACGTATGCTTGCTTCGATCTCATACAATGCGCCGATGCGGCGCAAGGCTTCAGTGGTGATTGGCGAGGCCCGTGCTGCATGCAAGTCGAAGAATTTGCGTCGCGCGTGCGCCCAGCACGCAGCCTCCTGTACACGACCGGTTGCATAAATCGCGTTGAATCCGGCATACGCATCGGCCTGCAGAACGCCGGCGAATTTCGCCAGATGGGTCTGAGGATGGATACCTTTGCGGTCCGGCGTGTAAGCGAACCAGACTGCCGGGGCATCGGTTGATCCCGATGGCCGGTCGTCGCGGACATACGTCCACAGTCTGGCTGTTTTGGTCTTGCCATTGCCGGGTGCCAGTACCGGGATCGGGGTGTCGTCGGCATGTAATTTGGTCGTTGCCATCACATGACGGCGTACCGCATCGACCAGCGGTCGCAGCAGGCTGCTGGCAGCACCGACCCAGTCTGCCAATAATCCCCGATCCAGTTCCACACCTTCCCGGGCATAGATGACCGATTGCCGGTAGAGCGGAAGATGATCAGCGAACTTGCTCACCAGAATATGGGCGAGTAATCCGGGCCCCGCCAGACCGCGTGCAATCGGACGGCTGGGTGCCGGCGCCTGGACGATGCAGTCGCAGCAGGTGCAAGCGAGTTTGGGACGCACATGCCGGATGACCCGAAAGCTGGCCGGGACGAATTCAAGTTGCTCGGCAACGTCACTGCCGAGATGACGCAAATCGCCACCGCAATCGGGGCAGGCGGCATGCTCTGGCGTATAGATCTTCTCGTCCCGGGGCAAATGGGGCGGTAGCGGTTTGCGTGGTATCTTCGGACGCACTGGCTTCGTTGCCGGGGCAGCGCTGGCAACGTCACTTTCTTCTGTCTGCAAATCTTCTAACCGTAATTCGAGTTGTTCAATTTGCCGGTCCAGCTTCTCGGATTTGCGGCCGAACTGCAGCCGTTTGAGTTTGGCGATGAAGAGCTTGAGGTGTTCGATTTCGATGCGATGTGAGGACAGTGCGTCCTGTAGCTGCGCCACCGTTTCCCCGTGCAACGCAATGACCGCATCACGATCGGTAATCATCGCTTTTAAAGCGCTGATATCGTCGGGAAGGTGGGGCGGCGTTGACATGCCCGTAGTTTACCGAATGACGTCGATGTTTACAAGCCTGACAGGGGCCGTTGCGTGCGCTCGGGACGTCGCCAATCGATCCCTTCCAGCAACATTGACAGTTGCGCTTGCGACAGACAAACCGCGCCTTCGCTTGCCTGCGGCCAGATGAAGCGGCCGCGTTCCAGCCGTTTGGCCAGCAGACACAGCCCGTCGCCGGTCCACCACAAGATCTTCAAAATATCGCCACGTCGGCCACGAAACACGAAGACGTGACCGCTAAACGGGTCATCGGCCAATGCCGTTTGCACCTTGGCTGCCAACCCATTAAAACCGCAACGCATATCGGTCACGCCTGCTGCGATCCAGATCCGCGTTCCTGCTGGCAAACCGATCATGCCAGCAACCGGGCCAGCACCATGGAAAGCATAGACGGATCCACCACGCCCTCGACTCGAAGTCGCGCCTTACCTATTTCCAGGACCATCACGCCGGTCGGTGTAACGGCCGTGGTGAAGACTGGCTTGGCAGGGGATGGTTGCCGAGGGTCGCCAAGAACTACTGGCAGCAATTTGACGGACTTGCCTGAGGCAATCTCATAGGCTCCTGCACGAAACAATTTACGCCAGGTAAATACCTGGTTCGCATTCACATCGTGGGCCCGCGCCACCCGCGACACCGAGGCCCCAGCCATCAAGGATTGTTCGACCACCATGCGTTTGAAATCAATCGAATGTTGCCGATAACCACTGCGCTTAGAGGGAGTAACCGACTCAATATTTGTGTCCATAATTTGAAGTTGTGGGCACAATCGATTTGTACCCTCCAACGCAATCATGCGGACATTTGAGGATTAGGTATAGACGGTTTTGAGCGCACGCTTACGAATATCCGCAGTAAATGGCGCGAGATTAGTACACTCCGAAACGATAGCGCCAATGCTTGGATTTTCACGCAACATGCGCGCAGTCAAATCCAGCACTTCCCGACGCAGCACCGCATACGGGACCGAATCATCTCCTTCGCGAATCGAGCGTACAAATTCCGAATCCTGTGGCATGCCATATACCGGCGTATCCGGCGCAATGTCGACGGCTTCCAGATACTTTCCGCCGAGCGATTCGCTGTTGTAGGTCAAGATGCCTACCTTCTTATTCGATGCAATAATGCGCGCCACCATCGGCACTTGCAGCAAACTGCTGGTCGCCACCGGTATGCCGCAAAAGTCGGTCAACTCCTTTTGATAAATCGACAGAAAGCCGCAGGTAGTCGTGATCCCATCGACGCCAGCATCGATCAATTCTTGCGCCGCTTTTTTGAATGGCTCTAGCAAACTGACATTATGGAGATCCGTCATCTTGGCAGGGACCGCATCCTCCACAATCCGATATTGCACCGGGAACGGCCAAGTTCCAGCATGGCCAATATCACCCAGATAACGACGGAAATGGGTCTTCACCATCAGAATCCCGACCGACACACCGTAATATGTTTTCTTACACGTAGACATCTTTACTTCCTTTTTTCAGAGCGTTGCCATCAGCGAACGCTATTTGAAGTTAACAATTACTGGTCCAGCAGATAGTCGTCTAACTCGACTTCCAGAATGCTGTTGAATATATTCGTTGCCACCATCGTCCCGCCGAACGCGATCAAATTCACGATGGCTGTTTCGTCATAGCGTTCTTTTAGCCTGCGCCACAAATCCTCATCCAGTGCAGTGGCACGGCCGCCGATGGTGCTGCCGACATCGATTAGCAATTGCTCTTCCTCGGTCGGATTAAAATCGGCCGGAGAAATATTTTCTGCGGCGAGTTGGCGACGGAAAAAGGTTGAACATAACAGGCAAGCAGAGGCTGATGAGATTGCATGCGCATAGATGCTAAACCCGCGCTTTCCCAGCAACTTAATCAGCTCCGCCTTGATGAGGTAAGAGCCGTGATAGGCCTGATGCGCCGCGAGCGAATGCAAAATCGTCTGCTTCATGTTGGTGACCAAACCGACGCGTGCGATTTCATCGTCGTAGGCCTGACGGCGTTCATCGTCTAATGTGTCGCGATTGACGTGATTTATTCTTGCCATAAATACTTTCTGTAGTGATGTTATTTCAATCGAATTGTTTAACGTGATTGGCTTGCAAATCGGCTGGGCCGAAAGCTTTCCAATTCTGACCGGATAGCTTTATTTAATAGTTCATCCGCTACTGCTAGCCCGATATACGGCGCGAGTGTCACTCCGCTATGCGTGACGGCGACGTAATAACCATCGACGTCTGGTATCGGTCCAATCGCCGGAAATTGATCTGCGGGGATGGCGCGAATACCCACTCGTACCGCCTCGGCCTCAACGCCAGCCAACGCCGGTAAGACCTTGGTCGCGGCTTGCAGCAATGCACTTACTTGTGGACTATCGATCGATGGCGTCGTCCCCGAAGACAGACTCAGATCCAGATCGTTGCGGCAAATTAATAACCGGCCTGCACCGTCCGGGCGGATATGCACGTTCGGTGAAAAAATAACCCGGCTGACATTGCTCGCAACCGGAGGTGTAAATACCATCAACCCTGCTGAGGGCGCTAGCGGTACGCGCAGGGAAGTTGGGAAGCTGGTTTGATCCGCCCAGCGTCCCGTGCAGTTAATGACCATATCCGCTGCATGCGTTGTGCCATCCTCGGTTACCGTGCCGGTCACGCGCTGTCGCGTCATAGTAAGGCTGCTAACGCGTGTGTTCAGCTTAACCTTAGCGCCAAATTTTTTTGCCGCAGAGATAAGCGCCTGACAATAAACCACGGGATCGATCCAGCCATCATCAGGAAAATACGCCACCGGCGCATCACCGACTGCTGTCAGATCGATATCCGGCTCCAACGCCAGTAACTGTCGATGGTCCAGCCATTCTGCGGCGTAGTCCCAAGACTGTAGCAAGGCCACCTTTTGACGATATTTAATATGGTCGTCCTCAGTGCCGCCTTCCCATTCAATCGTTCCGCCGCCATGCCACCACGGTGCATCGCCGAAAACCTCTCGCAACTCGCGATGCGCCTGCATCCCCGCGAAATTGAGATCGTGGTATGCACGCGGTGTCTTATGATGCGAATTGACCCAGGCAAAACTTGTGCTGGATGTACCGCCGCCGATGCGACCCGCATCCAGCAACGTGACCGCAGCACCAGCGCTGGCGAGCCGATACGCAACAGACGCGCCAATAACCCCAGCACCGATCACGATAATCATTCCGACTTCCTTCTTTATTTACTTAAAAAAGTGCTCCCGATCTGGCGCACTTTGGACCACGGGAAACGCTTATTAATGTGCTTTGTTTGATGCCGAGGAAAAATCGCTAAGGCCATCCGGATAGCAAGTATACGAACCCGGTCGATTTATTTCCAAAGAAGATAATCGACTTTATTAAGTTGAAAACTGCATAAGCAATCTTTACCGTGATGATGCGTCGAACCTTCTCTACATGCGCCCTTAGTATTAGCAAACGCGAATTCATTCGTTTGAGAATGCTTGTTGCGCTTCCTACAATGACCCTCTTGGTGTGAGTGCGAATCGCACTATCTTTTTGCCAAAAATCACACCTATCGCTATCAAGCATCAGTCATCAGTCATGCAATGCGTATTTCAATGACTGTGCGCCAGCGCGATTTTCCCGAGGAAAAAATACGCACATGGTGCACATCAGCGACGCAATACACAGCATCAATAAAAATTAAAGGGAATGGAATGAAGCGTCGTGATTTATTAGTGGGTGCGGGTAACCTCGGCATATTGGCCGCAATGGGAATGGGGGTGCCAGGCATTAGCGGCGCGCAGGCGTTACCTCAGCCAGCGCCAGTCAAAGGTGGCATTCTGAATATGACGATTCCCAGCGAACCGACTACGCTGGTCTCTGCCTTCAATTCCACGATGCAGATTGGCATGGTATCGAGCAAGATACTGGAAGGCTTAGTCACTTACGACGGCGGCCTGAACCCCGTTCCAGCGCTAGCTAAATCCTGGACGGTCAGTCCTGATGGTTTGACGATTCGCTTTGTTTTGCGTGAAAACGTGAAATGGCATGATGGCAAAGATTTTACTTCAGCAGACGTTGAATTTACGTTGCTTAAAGTGTGGAAAGTACTGCATCCATTTGGCCGTGCGGTGTACGCCAACGTCAACAAAGTCGACACTCCAGATCGTCACACGGTGATCCTGCATTTATCAGCGCCAGCGCAATATATTTTCTCTTACATCAATACTTACGGCTCGCAAATACTGCCCAAGCATATTTATGACGGTACGGACATTTTGACCAATCCGGCGAACGCAGCGCCGATAGGCACGGGGCCTTTTGTTTTCAAAGAATGGCAGCGCGGCAGCCATGTACGATTGGAACGCAATGCAAACTATTGGGATCCGGGTCGCCCTTATCTGGACGGCATTGTCATCCGTTTCATTCCCGATGCAGCGGCCAGAACCGTCGCGCTAGAAGCTGGTGAAATACAGTTAGCGGTAACATCTATTCCGATTCCCAATCTAACGCGTTTTGCCGATCGCAAAAAATACAAAATTAATCTCGATGAAGGTAAATTTTTATCGTCGATTTTTCTGCTGCAGTTCAATGTGCGCAGGCCAAATTTGTCGGACAAACGCGTGCGTCAGGCAGCGTTGCATGCAATTGACAGAGAGGCGTTGGTGCGGCTGGTCTGGCGCGGCTATGGCAAACCGGCCACGGGTCCGATTCCATCTTCGGTAAAAAAATATTACAACGGCCAAACCAAGCAATATCCTTATGATCCTAAAAAAGCGGAGCAGTTATTAGATGCAGCCGGATTGAAACGCGGTGCTGATGGCATACGTCTTAAAGTCACGCTCGACTATGGCGCAAGTTCGCTGGAAGAAGAACGCGCCTGCCAGTTCATCAAACAATATCTCGGCAAAGTCGGGATACAGATCGAATTGCGCAGCAGCGATGCGGCAACTTATTTGCGCCGTATTTTCACGGATGTCGATTACGATTTGATGGTATCGAGTTTGCACATGCTGCCAGACCCAACCTTAGGCGTGCAGCGACTTTATTGGACTAAAAATATCGTCAAAGCGCCATGGACCAATGGTTCCGGCTATTCCAATCCAACGCTTGATCGCATCATGGAAGCGGCAGGCAAAGAGGCTGATGACGGCAAGCGCAAAGAGCTGTTCCGCCAGTGGCAAGAGATTGCGCAAGAAGATTTACCGATCCTCGATCTGGTCGAGCTAACCTGGGTGAATGTCTCCACCGCCAGAATGCATAAAGTCAACCCGCAGGGGGATGGTTTGTTTGCCTCGTTCTCGGATGTATTTTTGACGCCGCCATGACCTCAGAAACACTGTCGTTTATCTGGCGTCGCTTGCTACAAGTGATTCCGGTCGTGATCGGAATTGCTTGCCTGAATTTTCTGATTTTGCAGCTTGCGCCCGGCGATGTAGTCGATGTACTTGCTGGCGATGCAGGTGGTTCATCACCGGAATATATGGCCGAATTACGGCGTTCTTTTGGTCTGGATCAAGCGGTATATATTCAGTTTTATCGCTATCTGAGCAATTTGGTGCAATTCAATCTGGGTTTCTCGTTTCGGCAAAATATGCCGGTATTGGAACTGGTCATGGGCCGCTTACCTGCAACTATTTTATTAATGGTCGCAGCGTTGGTCATCGCACTGGGCGTAGGGTGCGCTTTAGGCGTGTTGGCGGCGTCCAGAGTACGCACGGCAGTGGATAATTTGATCTCGGTGTTTGTGCTGTTATCGCACGCAATGCCGACGTTCTGGTTTGGCTTGATGGCGATTGTGCTGTTTTCGGCCAAGCTGGGTTGGCTACCTTCGGGCGGTATGATTTCACTCGATAAACAGTACACCGGCTGGGCGCATATTCGTGATGTCGCAGCGCATTTAATTTTGCCTGCATTGACGCTTTCGACCTTTTATCTAGCTGTGTATACGCGATTGACACGCGCGGCAATGCTGGAGCTTTACGGTGCGGATTTTGTTCGTACTGCCCGCGCCAAAGGGGCGTCCGAATCGCGGGTGGTGCTGGTCCATGCTCTCAGAAATGCGCTGCTGCCTATGGTGACTATGCTAGGGCTGCAAGTTGCTGCGATGCTCAGCGGCGCGGTATTGGTTGAATCGGTATTCGGCTGGCCGGGATTGGGGCGGCTGGCATTTGAAGCGATCATCGCCAGAGACTTAAATTTGCTGCTGGGAATACTTTTTCTCAGTGCGATTTTGGTGACGTTAATTAATGTGCTTGTGGATATCGTGTATCGCTTGCTAGACCCGCGTGTCGAACTCGGAAATCGTCAGACATGAAGTCACAACGCTGGGAATTTCTATATCAATTAAGCCGCAATCGATCGGCGCTGCTCGGCATTGCATGCTTGTTGGCGTTGCTGTCGATTGCGATTATCGGTCCTTGGTTTTACCGCGATAGCCCCTGGGATATGGTGGCTTCGCCGCTATTGTGGCCGGGTGAGGATAGTCATTATCTGCTTGGCACGGATATCATGGGGCGCGATCTTGCCAGCGGCATTGTATCTGGCGCACGGGTCTCGTTGCTGATCGGATTGGTCAGCGCCACGATCGCTGCCGTATGCGGGATCACTATCGGCGCTTTGGGCGGCTATTACGGCGGCAAATGCGATAACGTACTGATGCGCCTGACTGAAATCTTTCAAACGATTCCCAATTTCGTCTTGGCTGTCGTGCTGGTGGCGATCTTCAAACCGTCGGTCGCTACCATCGTGCTGTCAATCGGCATCGTGTCATGGCCGGCCACAGCACGGTTGGTGCGAGCGCAATTCATGAGCTTGCGTGAACGCGAATTTGTGCTGGCAGGACGGGCCATGGGCATGAGCGATATACGTCTGATTTTTACGCAGATATTGCCAAACGCACTTCCGCCGGTCATCGTGCTCTCCACCATGACCGTGGCAAGCGCCATTCAAACAGAAGCGGCGCTGGCGTTTCTGGGATTGGGCGATCCCAATGTGATGAGTTGGGGCACCATCATCGGCGGTGGCCGTGAACAATTAATCGACGCCTGGTACATCTGTGGCTTCCCCGGTCTCGCGATCATGGTGGCGGTATTGGGCTTTAATCTGCTAGGCGAAAGTTTCAATGACGCCTTCAATCCGCGCTTGCGGGAACGCTAAGGAGCCGCATGTCGCTACTCGAAATTAAAGGTCTTCAGACTTGGTTTTATAGCCGCGCCGGTATCGCAAAAGCGGTCGATGGCGTGGATCTGAAAGTTGCGCGCGGAGAAACGCTGGCGTTGGTCGGCGAAAGCGGCAGCGGCAAATCCGTCACTGCCTATTCCATCTTGAAATTGATCCCGGCCCCGGCAGGACGCATCGTAGGCGGGCAGGTATTGTTTGATGGCGTCGATTTATTGAAACTTGATGCGCTTGAAATGCAGCGTTATCGTGGCAATCGGATTGCAATGATTTTTCAGGAACCGATGACGGCGCTTAATCCTGTATTCACGATAGGCAGTCAGATTGCAGAAGCTATTCGCCTGCATCAACCGTTAAGCCGTAAGCAGGCTTGGGAACGGGCGATTGCGCTGTTGGATTTGGTACAAATTTCCTCCCCGCGTCAACGTGCAAATGAGTTTCCGCACCGTTTGTCCGGCGGCATGCGGCAACGGGTTGTGATTGCGATGGCGCTGGCGTGCGAACCGGATTTGCTAATCGCAGATGAGCCGACGACGGCACTAGACGTCACCACTCAAGCGCAAATTCTGGCATTGATCAAACGTATCCAGCAACAAATGGGGATGGGCATTATCTTGATCACGCATGATCTGGGCGTGGTTGCGGAAGTCGCGGATCGGGCGGCAATTATGTACGCCGGGAAAGTGGTGGAAGAGGGCACAGTACAACGTATTTTTGACGATCCGTGGCACCCATACACGCAAGGTTTGCTAGCTTCATTGCAAATTGAAGACGCACAGCCGGGTCATCGTCTGCCAGAAATCGCAGGGACCGTGCCGTCTTTGCTAGACATGCCACGCGGCTGCGCTTTTGCACCGCGCTGCTCACAAGCTACGTCATCCTGTCTACAAACCTCACCACGCTTATTGGAATGGCCGGAGTCTGGCCCAGATGGGCGTAAAGTCGCCTGCTATGCAGCGCCGATGATTGGTTTCGACGTCTTGGAACCGGAGCTTAAATACGCATGACCCAGCCACTTTTACATCTACAGGGTGTCAGCAAGAAATTTACGACCGGTCGTCAGGTTGTCCATGCACTTGATAGCGTTGATTTGCAAGTGGCGCGTGCGGAGACGCTCGGCCTGGTCGGTGAAAGCGGCTGCGGTAAATCAACGCTGGGCAAGGCCGCAATGCAATTACTGCCGATTAGTGCTGGCGCCATTGCATTCGATGGCGTTGATTTGAATACGGTCTCGCCGAATGATCGGCTGCAACAACGCGCCCGTATGCAGATGGTATTTCAAGATCCGGTGGCCTCGCTTAATCCGCGTTCGACTGTTGGCCGCATATTGGAAGAACCATTGATCGTGCATCGACGCGGGAATGCAAGCGAACGCAAGGAACTGGTTGCATCGACAATGGCGCGGGTCGGTTTGCGGCCCGAGATGGCGCAACGTTATCCCGACGAATTTTCTGGCGGACAGCGTCAGCGGATTGGCATTGCACGTGCGCTGATGTTGCGTCCTGAATTGATTATTTGCGATGAGGCGGTATCGGCGCTGGATGTCTCGATTCGTGCGCAGGTGCTGAATTTGCTGTTGGACCTGCGCGAAGAATTCGGTGTTTCTTACCTATTTATTTCGCACGATTTGTCGGTGGTCAAACATTTGGCGGATCGGGTTGCGGTGATGTATTTGGGCAGCGTGGTCGAACAGGCTGATCGCCAAAGCCTGTGGCAGGAACCACTACATCCTTACACCCGTGCGTTGCTGGCGGCGGTGCCGTCGACCAATCCTCGATTGGCACATAAGCGTAAACATGTCGTCTTGCAAGGCGATCTGCCTAGCCCGTTGCATCCGCCCGGTGGCTGCAAATTTCATCCTCGCTGTCCTTACGCGACAGACCGCTGCAAAACCGAAGCGCCGGTTTTGCGTCCGATCAGTGCAACGCGATTAGTTGCCTGTCATTTGGTGTAGGCCGTATCCGCACTTGTTTCCTTTAGCTTTAGATTCAGTTCATCGAGAAATTATTATGTCTGTGCAAAAACCGAAAATTAAATTAGCTGCTTACATGAGCGGTTCCGGCGTCACTGGTGACAGTTGGCGACATCCCGACGTGGCGAACGATGCGGTGCAGGATTTTGCGCGTTATCAGTCATACGCGCAAACGTTGGAACGCGGCAAATTCGATGCGCTGTTTTTCTTTGATAACGTGATTACCCCAACGGACCCGATCCTGCTGGCGCATGGTGCGCAAACGCCGCGCTGGGATCCGATGGTTATTTTGCCAGCACTGGCATTGGTGACGCGCAATATTGGTTTGATTGCTTCGGTCAGTACCAGTTATAACGAGCCATTTAACGTCGCCCGAAAGTTCGCCTCGCTTGATCATTTAAGTGGCGGTAGGGCGGGTTGGAATTTGGTGACATCTACCGGAGGCGGTGAGAATTTTAATCTCGATGCGCATTTGGATCATGCTGATCGATATGCGCGGGCTAATGAATTTTATGACGTAGTTACCGGGTTGTGGGATAGCTGGGCGGACGATGCGTTTGTGCAGAATAAAGAAACTGGGGTTTGGCTTGATGTTGCCAAAATGCGCGAGCTGAATCATAAGGGTAAGCATTTTTCTGTAAGAGGTCCGCTGAACGCGCCGCGTCCGGTTCAGGGTTATCCGGTGATTGCCCAGGCTGGCTCGTCGGAAGACGGCAAAGAGATCGCAGCCCGTGTGGGTGAGATGTTGTATACCGCGGAACAGGATATCGCGCAGGCACGGTTGTTTTACGCTGATATTAAGTCACGCGTTGTGAAGTATGGCCGTGCGCCGGAGCATTGCAAAATTATGCCGGGGGTGTCGCCGATTGTTGGTCGCACGCAGAGTGAGGCTGAGGATAAATATGATCAGCTATTACGTTATCGGGATCCGGTGCTGACGTTGCGGTCGTTGTCGCAATACGCTAGTTTGGGGATCGATTTTTCGGCGTATTCGTTGGATGATTTGGTGCCGCTGCCGGATGAGGTTCCGGTGACTAACTCCCATAAAAGTCGGCAGAAATTGTTGGTTGACTGGATACGGAGAGAGCAGCCGACTGTGCGGGAGTTGTACAAGAAATTTACTGGAGGAGGGCATCGGGTTTTGGTTGGTACGCCGCAGACTATTGCGGATGATTTTGAGGAATGGTTTACTGGCGGTGCTGCTGATGGATTTAATATTATGTTTTCTTCTGCGCCGGTTGGGATTGAGGATTTTGTGGATTTGGTTGTGCCGGAATTGCAGCGTAGGGGGTTGTTTCGTACTGAGTACGAGGGGAAGACTTTGAGGGATAATCTTGGGTTGCCGTATGTTGCGAATCGGTATTTTAGTTGAGTTGAGGGTGGGTGGTTACACAGAATTATTTACAGCCTCAAATTCTTTTACAGTCTCAATGACACGGGCTTGCATCCACGAAGAAAAGCCCGTTTTAATCAACAACTAATCGAACTTAAACCACCACCAATCCCCTGATCCTAAAAAATATTTCCGCATATTAATATGCATCATCCAGTCTTCCCCCGGCAGCCAAGGGGAGCCTCCTCAAAAACTCCAATTTCCCTATTAGCAAGCACAGAAATATTATTTTGAAAATAATATATATGCATCAATAATCGGCTCACATTGCTAGCGTTACCAACGCCATCAAACAAAACCAACATCATCGCTAACTGCAACCGCAGCAAGCGTTTCATCGAGCCGAATAGGGAGAAACTGTGAGTCAGGACCAAGAATATCTGCGTGACGAATTAAAGCTTATCGCACGACGTAAGCTATTGCGCCGCTTCGGTGTAGCCGGAGCAGCAGCCGTCGCTGCACCACTCGGCTTCCTCGGATTCTCCACAAGACCAACAGACGACATCTGCCGCACCAACGCCAGCGCGCGCTCCATATTCGATGTGTTCGGCTCATCTGCCTACGCCGCCGATGCACCACCTGTCGCAACCACGCCACCCAAAGCCATCAAACTGGCGTGGAACGCCACCGCGCCCTGCCTCGCACCAGTTGCCCTGGCCCTCCAAGAAGGCATTTTCACCAAACATAATCTCAACGTAGAATTGATCAATTTTGGCGGATCAACCGAACAATTACTCGAAGCGATCGCCACTCGCAAAGCCGATGCAGGCGTAGGCATGGCGCTGCGCTGGCTGAAACCTCTGGAGCAAGGTTTCGATGTCAAACTAACCGGCGGTACCCGTGGCGGCTGCTTGCGACTAGTCAGCAGCAAAGCCAGCGGCCTTACCGATCTGGCCCAGCTACGCGGCAAAACCATCGGCGTCAGCGACATGGCGAGTCCGGCTAAAAATTTCTTCGCCATCATGTTAGCCAAGCGCGGCATCGACCCAGTCAAAGATGTCGAATGGCGTCAATTTCCGCCCGATTTGCTAAAAATTGCTTTGCAAAAAGGCGAAGCGCAGGCCATTGCCGATGGCGATCCAAGATTGTTTCTATCCACTAAAGATACAAATTTAGTAGAAATCGCCACCAACTTATCCGGCGAGTATAAAAACCGTGCTTGCTGCGTCATCGGCATTCGTGGCAGTCTGATTCGTGAAGATAAACCAACTGCACGTGCGCTCACTCAAGCGCTGCTGGAAGCGCAAATGCGTACCAGCATGCAGCCGGAAGCTGCCGCAAAAGCATTTGCGAAATTTGCCAAGGCAACCCCAGAAGAAGTCACCGCCATGTTGCAAAGCCACACCCACGGTCACAATCCGGTCGGTTCCGATTTTAAAACCGAACTGAGACTCTATGCAGAAGAACTCAAACTGGTTTCTGTCCTGAAACCAAGTACCGATCCAAGTAAATTTGCGGAGCGTGTGTATGCCAATGTCCTTAGCTAGTACGGAATATTCATTAGATCATCACACGCAGCCATCTTCACTATTCGCCCGCACTAAACTAGAGGAGCCATTTTTCTGGATTGGTGGGGTAGTCGCCGCATTGGCGTGGTTTTTGGCCGCTGGCGTAGTTGCTTTCTGGCCGGATGCCGCAGATGAATGGCCGCAGACCATCGAATTAGCGTGGTTGCTGACGGCGGGCGGCGCGGTATTCGGTTTACTCGGTCTTTTCGGACGGCGATTGCTGGTCCCCGGCGCACGCTTGCATCGATTGCAACGCACCGCGCCATGGCTGGTGGTGTTGGCGGTGCTGCTGATTGCGTGGGAATTGGTTACGGCTAAGCTAGCCTGGCTGCCGGTGCCATTTTTTGCCCCACCGCAAGCGTTGCTGGAAGTATTTGTTGATGACTGGTCGCGCATCGGCATCAGCCTGTTGTATTCGTTGCGCTTGCTGGCGACCGGTTACCTGCTGGGCGCTATTGCAGGTTTCGTTACCGGAGTCTCGATTGGCTGGTCGCAGGCGGTTGGTTATTGGGTCCATCCGGTATTGCGTTTGCTGGGACCGTTGCCTGCTACAGCGTGGTTGCCGTTCGCCTTTTTTGCTTTTCCATCTAGCAGCAGCGCCAGCACTTTTCTGATTGCACTGGCAACCTGGTTCCCGGTCACGGTATTGACTTGGTCCGGTGTGGCGGCTGTGGATAGCGCTTATTACGATGTCGCCCGCACGCTGGGTGCAAAAAGCCGTTTCTTGATTCTGAAAGTAGCAGTGCCTGCCGCGATGCCGAGTGTGTTCGTCGGTCTGTTCATGGGCTTGGGTGCCTCTTTTTCTGTGCTGGTTGTGGCCGAGATGTTGGGCGTGAAGGCCGGTTTGGGATGGTATCTGCAATGGGCACAGGGGTGGGCCGCTTACGCCAACATGTATGCATTATTGCTGGTGATGGCTGTGGTTTTTTCCAGCATTATTACGTTGCTTTTCGTGGTGCGAGATCGGACGTTGGCTTGGCAAAAAGGAGCGGTTAAATGGTAGCTTCAGCGGTACTTGAAGAAGTAGAAACGCGCGCCACCAACGCGCAGCCATCGCAAGTAACGCCATCCGCAGGCGTGAAGCTGGCGGTGCGCAATGTCAATCATCATTTCCAGTTGAAAGGCAGCGCGTTGCCGGTGCTGGACCAAGTCAGCTTTACGGCTGAGGCGGGTGAATTTGTCGCGCTGCTGGGTCCGAGCGGTTGCGGAAAATCAACGTTGTTGCGACTGGTCGCAGGATTAGATTTGCCTAGCAGTGGAGCGCTGACGGTGGATGATGCGCTTATTGATGGCCCAGATCCATCGCGGGTAGTTGTGTTTCAGGACCCGACGCTATATCCATGGCGCACCGTCTGGGATAACGCAGCGTTGGGATTAGAAGCCCGTGGGTTGTTGCCGAAGTTGCGGCATCGGGTAGACGATGCGCTAAAACTGGTTGGTTTATCAGGCTTTGCGGAGGCCTATCCGCATCAGTTGTCTGGCGGCATGGCGCAGCGTGCGGCGCTGGCACGTGCTTTGGTCAATGAACCCAAGTTGTTGATCATGGATGAGCCATTGGGGAAGCTCGATTCGTTGACGCGACTAACGATGCAAGGGGAGTTGGTGGCGTTGTGGCAGCGTGCCGGGTTCACCGCTTTGCTGGTGACGCATGATGTGGAAGAGGCGCTATTGTTGGCGACGCGGGTGATTGTTTTCAGCGAACGTCCGGCCCGCATTAAGGCAGAACTGGTGATTGACCGGCCTTATCCACGGCATCGCGACGATCCTCATTTGGTTGAGCTACGGCGTGAAATTCTCGGCTTGCTGGGAATGGAGTCCAGTTGGTAAACACTGTTTGAATGTGAATGTCTGAAAAGGGTGGCGATGAGGATAGACCTCATTGCACAACCCTTTGCAGGATTTCTTTCTGCGCCTCTGCACTGATCAAGCTGCTTAAAGTGCCGTACACGCGGCCATTCTCGGCATCGCAACGGCTGCTGACAAAGGCATCGGCAATCGTTTGTGGCGCAGTTTGCACCATCAATGCTGCTTGTATCGTCAGGACTAGTTTTTGGACGAAATAGCGTGCGATTCTTTCGTGTTGTTCTGGTGGAGTGGATAGGGTATTTTTTAGACTATCGACCATTTTGCTTAAACCGGCATGACTGGCTGCGATGCTGCTGAGATGTTCTAGTAACAATGCAAAACTTTCCGGTTCACGCGTGATGGCGCGCAAGACGTCCAGACACATGACATTGCCGGAGCCTTCCCAGATCGAGTTGACCGGCGCTTCGCGGTAAAAACGCGCCATCGGGCCGGTTTCGACGTAGCCGTTGCCACCCCAGATTTCCATGCATTCTCCGGTGAATTCCAGTGCGCGTTTGCATATCCAGAATTTTGCGGCAGGCGTAACGATGCGTCGCCAAGCTTTTTGTAAAGGATCATTTGGCGCATCGAAAGCGCTGGCGAGTTGTAGCATCAACAGCGTTGCGGCCTCACTTTCTAGTGCCAGATCGGCCAGGACATTTTGCATCAGCGCTTGCTCAGCCAGCATTGCGCCGAAAGCACTGCGATGGCGCGCATAATGCAGCGCTTGCACCAGCGCCTGACGCATCAAGGCCGCGCTGCCGATCACGCAATCAAGCCGGGTGTGGTTTGCCATTTCGATAATGGTGGCGATCCCGCGGCCTTCGTCGCCGACCATAATGCCGAAAGCAGCATCAAATTCGACTTCGCTGCTAGAGTTGGAGCGATTGCCGAGTTTGTCCTTTAACCTTTGGACCAGCAACGTATTCTTGCTGCCGTCCGGCCGCCAGCGCGGTACAAAAAAACAACTCAGCCCCAACTCTGTGCGCGCTAATACCATGTGCGCGTCGCACATCGGCGCGGAAAAAAACCATTTATGGCCCGTTAGCGTGTAATCCGCACCGCGTCCGCCGCCGCCGGGAATAGGCGTCGCCAGCGTGGTATTGGAGCGCACGTCGGAGCCGCCTTGCTTTTCGGTCATCCCCATACCGATCAGCATGGCGGTTTTTTGCGCCAGCGGCAGGTCGCGGCTATCGTGGTCGCAGGCATACAATTTGGCTTGCAAGGCGGCGAATAAGGCCGGTTCCTGTTGTAGAACTGGAATTGAGGCGAAGGTCATGGTGGTGGGGCACAGCGATCCGGATTCAACCTGTGCATGCAAAAAATAGCCTGCTGCACGCGCTACATGGCTACCGGTTTTAGGTGTGGACCACGGCAACGCATGCAAATTCTCGCGCCGCAGCATGCCTAGCAGGGTATGCCAGGCAGGATGAAATTCGACTACATCGATGCGATTTCCGGCGCGGTCGTAACGTTGCAATTCTGGCGCGTGGCGATTTGCTAATTCGGCAAGATTCCACACTTCCTTGCTGCCCAATTCTGCGCCATAGCGCGCTAATTCAGCAGCGTGCCAACCGGCGTGGTGCCGTTGTACCCCGGCCATTAACACCGAATCGTCGGCGTAGAGATTATTGTCGGTCAGCTCGGGGACCTGATTGTTGGCGTGTAGTTCGGCTTGCGGCGTTGACGCTTGCATGGAAATCTCCTGACTGACGACTGTATTTGTCGCTGGTGAGTTGCAACGATTGTGCTGCTAGCGTAGACCGAATTTGGCTTGCGTGCCAGTCTCCGGATGATGTGATTTGCCGTAGATTCGGGCAGCTTTCTTAAAAACCTTATGCGCGCTTCCTCTAAGGTAAAATGCTGGTTGTATTTAACTGCCAGCAACGAGCGCCCGCTACCTATGTCATATCAAGTCCTTGCCCGTAAATATCGCCCAAGAAGTTTCGAGACGCTGGTTGGTCAGGAACACGTCGTCCGGGCGTTGACACATGCGCTGGAACAACAGCGCTTGCATCATGCTTATCTGTTCACAGGCACACGTGGTGTAGGCAAAACCACGCTGTCGCGGATTCTTGCCAAGGCGTTAAATTGTCAGGGTATCGATGGCAACGGCGGCATTACTGCGCAACCATGCGGCGTATGCGACGCTTGCGTAGCGATCGATGCCGGACGTTTTGTCGATTACATTGAAATGGATGCCGCTTCTAATCGCGGCGTCGATGAAATGGCCCAGTTGCTGGAGCAGGCGGTGTACGCGCCATCAAATGCCCGCTTTAAGGTCTACATGATCGATGAAGTCCACATGCTGACCAATCATGCCTTCAATTCGATGCTGAAAACGCTGGAAGAGCCGCCCGAACATGTGAAGTTCATCCTGGCAACCACCGATCCGCAAAAAATCCCCGTTACCGTGCTGTCGCGTTGTCTGCAATTTAATCTGAAACAGATGCCGCCCGGCCACATCATCAGCCACCTCGACAATATCCTTGGGCAGGAACAAATTGCTTTTGAGACACCTGCTTTACGGTTGCTGGCGCAGGGTGCGCATGGCTCGATGCGCGACGCTTTATCGTTGACCGATCAGGCGATTGCGTATGCGGCTGGCAAGGTAACTTTGGAAGCAGTGCAGGGCATGTTGGGATCGCTTGATCAGACTTATTTGATCCGCGTACTGGATGCTCTGGCGGCGAATGATGGCGCTGGTTTACTGGCCGTTGCCGACGAAATGGCGATTCGCAGCTTGTCTTATAGTGCAGCGTTGCAAGATCTGGGCACTTTATTACATCGGATTGCATTGGCCCAAAGTGTTCCCGCAGCACTAGCAGAAGATTTGCCGGAGCGCGAAGACGTGATGCGCCTTGCTTCGGCCTTTGATGCAGAAGAAATTCAGTTGTTTTATCAAATTGTGGTGCATGGCCGCAATGAGTTGGGTCTGGCACCGGATGAGTACGCCGGATTTTCGATGACATTGTTGCGTATGTTGGCGTTTCGGCCGCAGCCAGGTTCAGGGCCGGGTGAAAATGCCGTCGCTGCGCCAGTGCAAGCGCGTCAAGTTGCCCCATCGCGGCCATCCGCACCAGCGTCTATGGCTGAGAGAGCGCCGACTTCTATAGCGCCATCGCCACCGGCAGCCCGTTTAAGCAGTCTTCCGCAAGTTGCCTCTGCCAGCGCTCCGGTTGCGCGTGCAGATGAGACGCTTAGCCCGCGCATGGCAGCATTAGCCGCTGCCCGCGGTGGCGTTGCTAGCAAACGTCCGATGGCGACTCCGGCAGCGCAACCTGCACCGGTAGCTGTCGTTGCGCCGGTCAGCAAGCCTGCAATGGTTGTCAGACCGCAGCCAGAGATCGTCAAACCAGAGGTTAAGTTACCGCCTGCACCAGCACCAAAAGCGTCGGCATCCAGTGCATCGCCGCCGCCGTGGGAGGAGGAAATTCCGCTGCCGATGGACTTGCCTGACGATGATTTTTCTGATTCTGGCTATGACAGTACGCCAAAAATGCGCTCGGAAGCCCGCCCTGCAGCACGAACAGCGCCGCCGACCGAGATGCGTACACCGTCTGCGCCAGCCAAGCCCATCGCCGTGCTCAGTATCGATACACCGGCACCATCGCAGCCAGCGCCCGCAGATGCATTTATTTATGTTCCTGATGCATCCTTGAACTGGGATGGTAATTGGCCGTCGTTGGCGGCAACGTTGCCGGTCCGTGGCGTAGCGCATCAACTCGCGCAGCAAAGCGAATTACTGCGATTCGATAGCAGCGGTCCTACTATTCAGGCGCATTTGCGGATTCCGCTGGAAACTTTGCGTTTGTCCGGTAACGTTGAAAAATTGGCTGCGGCATTGTCCGAGCGGTTTGGGCGTCCGGTACGGGTCGAAACAGAAATTGGGGTGGTGCACCACACCGCCAACGTCAGGGCACAAGCGGAGCAAGCAGAGCGCCAGCGACTAGCTGAAGAGACGGCAAAAAACGATCCCTTCATTCAAAGCATGGTGCGCGAATTCGGCGCAATGATTGTGCCGGGATCGATTAAACCGCTGACGTAAGACGGATAAAGCCGGGTTCTGGTAAATTGCCGACCTAATGCAATATTGATAATATTAACGACTACACCGTACTTAAGCATTTGCCTAAGCACGACACTGATTAACTTAACAGGAGAAATACCATGATGAAAGGCCAACTGGCAGGCTTGATGAAGCAAGCACAAGCGATGCAAGATAATATGAAAAAAGCGCAGGATCAACTGGCTTTGATCGAAGTTGAAGGCGAATCTGGCGGCGGTCTCGTCAAAGTCCTGATGACCTGTAAAAATGCGGTCAAGCGTGTCACTATCGATCCGTCATTGCTGGCAGATGATAAAGATATGCTGGAAGATCTGGTTGCAGCGGCTTTCAACGATGCAGTCCGTAAGGCAGAAGAAACTTCAGCAGAAAAAATGTCAGGCCTGACGGCTGGCATGCCAGCTGGTTTCAAATTGCCGTTTTAAACTCTGCAATGATTCTTGATGTTGCTACGTTAGATATTATTCCAGGACAGGAAGCCGCGTTTGAAACGGCTTTCATGGAGGCGAAGAAAATTCTCACCTCCATGCCTGGTTGTATTTCGCACGATTTACAGCGTTGTCTGGAGCAGCCAAACCGGTATATTTTATTTGTTCGCTGGCAAACGCTGGAGCATCACACAGTCGGTTTTTTGCAATCGTTTCAATATCAGCAATGGTGCAGATTATTGCAGCATTTTTGTGACCCTTTTCCGCCCACTCTTCACTATGCCCCGGTGGGCCGTAAGATTTATCGTGGTTTCTAAGGTCTGATGTGAAAACCCCTAATAGTCTGGCTTTTTTAACAGAAGCATTGCGTCATCTGCCCGGCGTCGGTCCTAAATCGGCACAGCGCATGGCATATCACTTGCTGCAGCATGACCGTGATGGCGCAGCATTGCTCGGCCGTGCGCTGGTCCAGGCAGTCGAGAAAATTCAGCACTGTTCCATGTGCAATACATTCACTGAAAACGAACTGTGCGAAGTCTGCCTCGATCCCGAGCGCGACGCCAGATTGCTATGCGTTGTCGAAACACCGACAGATCAGTTAATGATTGAGCAGACGCTGACTTTCAAGGGACTGTATTTTGTTTTGATGGGCCGTTTGTCACCGCTAGACGGTATCGGTCCTAAAGATTTGCAGTTAGAAAAATTGATTGTTCGCGCAACTAACGGTGTGGTTAAAGAAGTTGTATTGGCGACTAACTTTACCAATGAAGGCGAAGCGACGGCGCATTACATCAGCGAAACCATGAAAGCACGCGGTCTGCAAGTCAGCCGTCTGGCGCGTGGCGTGCCGGTTGGGGGCGAGCTGGAATACGTGGATGCAGGCACTATCGCCCGCGCGATGTTGGATCGTCGCGCAACCTAATGCGTATAACCTGATGCGGATATTGCGCCGCAGCATATTTTTTGGCATGTGACCGCTATCACCCTGCGGTATTATGTGGACAGATTTCTACCGGAATCACAATAAGAACGAGTCCGTCGTATCCATCGACGGATGACAGTCGTAAGTAAAATTGACGAGGAGACAACATGAAATTTAACTGGAAACAGTTCGGTATTGCGCTTTGCTTATTCTTGGCTGGTTACGCAACATTCAACAGTAAATTGTTCGCGCAGACACTGGAAAAACCAAAAGTATCGATCGCGGTAGGCGGCAAAAATTTATTTTATTACCTGCCATTAACAGTCGCCGATCAACTTGGCTATTTCAAGGATGAAGGCCTGACGGTAGAGATTTCCGATTTCGCCGGTGGTGCAAAAGCGTTGCAGGCATTGATTGGCGGTAGTGCAGATGTGGTCTCGGGTGCGTTCGAACACACGATCAGCATGCAAGCCAAAAATCAGATCATCACCGCTTTCGTGTTGCAAGGCCGGGCACCGCAAATCGTGATGGCGGTCTCTAACAAGACTATGCCTAACTACAAAACCATTGCTGATCTAAAAGGTAAAAAAATCGGCGTGACTGCGCCCGGTTCTTCAACCAGCATGATGAGTAACTTTGTATTGGCCAAAGGCGGTTTGAAGCCGACCGACGTATCGTATATCGGCGTTGGCGCAACTGCTGGTGCATTGTCGGCATTACGTTCAGGCCAGATTGACGCTATCGCCAATCTTGATCCGCTCATCACGATGATGGAACAGAAAAATGAAATCCGGATTATTTCCGATACGCGCACGATGAAAGAAACGAACGCCGTATTCGGTGGACCAATGCCAGCGGCGACCTTGTATGCCTCAGCAGATTTCATCAAGAAATACCCTAACACTACGCAAGCGTTGACCAACGCCATGGTGCGGGCGTTGCGATGGTTGCAAAAAGCCGGTCCGTCAGACATTGTTAAAGCCGTCCCAGAAAGCTATTTGCTCGGCGATCGCGCCTTGTATATTGATGCCTTCTTGAAAGTCCGTGAGGCAATCTCGCCGGACGGCGTATTCCCTGAAGCCGGCCCAGCGACTGCGCTACGCACGTTGCAAACATTTGATCCGACCTTGGCTGATAAGAAAATCGATCTGTCCAAAACTTATACCAATGCGTTTGTAAAAAAAGCAGATCTCAAATACAAGTAAGCGAAAAGACCATAGCTTAACGGAGCTTTGACTACCGCTTAGAACAAATTTCGCCCTGCACCGCTAGGAACGCAGGGCGATTTATTTTGTTCAAATACGCTGAGGCGTGCCGCTGTGTTGCGCATTTGCGGCTTTTCTTTTATAGCAATTCTTTCGGCTTGCGCCATTTTTCTTATGACTACAGCACCACTGACGCCAGCGTTGTTTCTGGATAATATTAGTTGCACCTTTATTTCAAAAGATGATCGTTCACAGCGTTATACCGCTGTCGCCGATACGACTCTGTCCATCGCACCGGGTGAGTTTGTGTCGGTTGTGGGACCGACTGGTTGCGGCAAGTCAACCTTGCTGAATGTTGGCGCGGGTTTGTTGCAGCCATCTACCGGCAGCGTCAAAGTGTTTGGCGAAGAGTTGACCAGCATCAATCAACGCGCTGGTTATATGTTTCAGTCGGAAGCATTAATGCCGTGGCGCAGCGCGCTACAAAATGTGATTGCCGGTTTGCAGTATCGCGGAATGGAAGATGCAGAAGCAAAAAAGCTCGGCGAAGAATGGTTGGCGCGAGTCGGCTTGCAAGGTTTTGGCGACCGTTATCCACATCAATTATCGGGCGGTATGCGCAAGCGGGTGGCGTTGGCGCAAACGTTGATTCTTGATCCGGACATCATCTTGATGGATGAGCCATTTTCGGCGCTCGATATCCAGACCCGTCAATTGATGGAAAACGAAGTGCTGGCATTGTGGAATGCAAAAAAGAAAGCCGTTTTGTTTATCACGCATGATTTGGATGAGGCGATTGCCATGTCGGATCGTGTGATTGTGTTGTCGGCTGGCCCGGGAACGCATCCGATTGGCGAGTTTGTGATCGACCTGCCGCGTCCACGCGATGTGGCCGAAATTCGCACTGATCCACGTTTTGTCGAACTGCATCAGCAAATCTGGAGCGTACTCAGAGATGAAGTGTTGAAGGGCTATCAGCAACAGAAAAAAATTGCCTGAGGATAAATAGGCCGTTGTATTTTTAGCTATGTTTTTAGCTTATTCATAGCTGTATTTTTAGCCAATCATCCCAACAGTTTCTTGTGGCTTCTACCAACAAAAAAACAGAAAGAGCACGACATCATGTGGCAAGCAATTAAACCTAATTATAAAAATATGCGCGTCTATCAGGCGCTGGTGCTGGTCTTATTTTTTGCGATCTGGCATCTGGCAACGCGTAATGAACAAACGGCATTTTTCTTCGGCGAACCAGCAAAAGTATTGGTCCGGGTCTGGCAATGGTTTACCGTCGGTAGCGGCAGCCTGGATGTCGGCTTTGGCGATTCGACCTGGTTCACGCTGACCTTTCCGGGAGAAATTTATTCTCATCTTCTGGTGACGCTGACGGAGACGATGCTCGCTTTCGGTATCGGTACTGTTTTAGGTTTGGGCGTCGGACTATGGCTGGCTTTGTCGCCATTGACTTCGGCCATACTTGATCCGTATATCAAAGCATCGAACGCGATGCCGCGGGTTATTTTGGCACCGATTTTTGCAATGTGGTTTGGCCTTGGCATTTGGTCCAAAGTCGCATTGGCGGTGACATTGGTATTTTTTATTGTCTTCTTCAATGTCTATCAGGGCGTCAAGGAAGTCAGTCCGGTTGTATTGTCGAATGCCCGCATGTTGGGTGCCAATCAACGTCAATTGTTGCGTACTGTGTATTTGCCGTCGGCAACGTCATGGGTTTTTTCCAGTCTGCATACATCGGTCGGTCTGGCTTTTGTCGGCGTCATTGTTGGTGAGTATTTGGGTTCTGCACGCGGTGTTGGTTATCTGATTTTGCAAGCGGAAGGCGCTTTCGATATCAACACGGTATTTGCCGGTATTTTGGTGCTGACCGCATTTGCATTAATACTCGATTCGATAGTCGGCTTGATTGAGAGTCGCCTGATGAAATGGCAACCGAAGACCGGCGATACTGAGCGTTTGTAATTCTCGCCTGATGAGATCGTAGCGGTAAATCTGGCGAAAAAAAAAAGGCACTATGCAGACATATTTCAGTGTCTGCATAGTGCCTTTTTTGTTATCGCCAGCTTGTTAACGCAAGGGCGATGGACCACCCAAAACTATCAACGCAACATTAACGCAATGCATCGATGAGTTTTTCTAGCTTGACTGCATCGGCACTGAATTGACGGATACCTTCAGCTAGTTTTTCGGTCGCCATCGCATCGTCGTTGAGCATGTTTCGAAATGCGGATTCGTTCAAACTAATTTTTTGAATGTCGGCTTCTTTCGATGCTTCCGGGCTCAATTTACGGGAAACCGGATCGTTACTCTCTGCAAGCTTTTGCAGCAACTCTGGACTGATCGTGAGCAGATCGCAGCCAGCTAATTCGATAATTTGCGAGGTATTCCGGAAGCTTGCTCCCATCACTTCAGTGGCGTAACCGAATTTGCGGAAATAGCTGTAGACCTGCTTGACCGACTGCACGCCCGGGTCATCGGCACCGGTATATTCCAGACCAGTCGATTTTTTATACCAGTCATAAATACGACCCACGAATGGTGAAATCAACTGTACTTTTGCTTCTGCACAAGCAATGGCTTGCGGCAACGAAAACAGCAACGTCAGATTGCAATGGATGCCTTCTTTTTCCAGAACTTCAGCAGCCCGGATGCCTTCCCATGTCGATGCAATTTTGATCAAGATGCGCTGGCGATCAATCCCGGCGGCTTCATACAGTCCGATTAATTTTCGGCCTTTCTCGATGGTTCCTTGCGTGTCAAACGACAGGCGTGCATCGGTCTCGGTGGAGACGCGGCCCGGAATGAGTTTGAGGATTTCAAGGCCGAAAACGATCAATAGCTGATCAATAATATCGTCCGTCGATAAGCTGGCGTGATCGCTTACTGCACGCTGCATCAGCGGTTGATATTCCGCTTTTTGCACAGCTTTTAGAATGAGGGAAGGATTAGTCGTCGCGTCGCGGGGTGCGAACGCTTTCATTGCCTGAAAATCACCTGTGTCGGCAACAATGGTAGTGAACTGTTTAAGTTGTTCTAGTTGGTTCATGGCGGTTGTGGTCACGGTAACGGGTTGATCGAAAATATCCTGCAATCATTCTACGCAAGATTTGGAAGCAAACCAAAGCGTGAACAATATTAAGACGTGCTATTTGGTCTGATCGCCGTGTTGTTTGGCGACTTCATTTTGACGATAAGACCGTTTGATGGCGATTCAGTGAATCGGTTCGTTTTAAGGCAGATTTGGCGGTAGGCGAAAAGCTGCTCTGTAGCATAGGCCAAGCTTAATTATTAAGAAGGCATTATTGCAAAAGATGGCCGAACCAAGGTATTTAGGGGATAAAACGAAAAAATGACCGTAGCGCTATGGGCGCGGCGGTCATTACTTGCAACCAACGCATCATCGGTTCAGATGGTGATGCGGCTCTCGATTTCTGAATTCTGGTTCGGTGCCCGATTAGAAAAAGTGCGAGATACCAAAACCTGCTTGCAGAAAATTAAAGTCTTTGTTGCCTGACATGGATTTGTTCGCCATCGAATCCGAAAAAGCCATATTTAGTGCAGTCCGCTTCGACAAATCGTAGGTATATCCCACGCTGGCAATACGGCGGCCATACGCAGCGCCCTGACTTTGGGAGGCATTCCGCGATTGCAAGGACAGCATGATGCGTCCCGAAGTAGTCGGAATTGTCATACCGACATCGGCAAAAGTAGCATCCGAGACAGCCTGTTCGACGGCAGTACTGAACAAGAACTCACCCCTTTCCTTACCGGCCAAAAAGTGTAGTTTCATCACTTTAAAATCATAGACTGCACCGATTTGTAACGCCGTCTGCGCTGGCTTGCCTGTGATCGGGTTATTGATATGATCGTAGCTGACCATGGCAAACAACGGTCCATGGTCATAGCTCAGACCCAGACCGATGACGCTGGCATTTGCAGAGTTTCCGCCCGGCAGTTCCGCGCCATCCCGTTGGAATGAGTACAGTCCCGCAAAGGTAAGACCCTTCATGTTAGGCGAGCGGTACATTATCGAATTATCGCCGCGCAATGGCAGTGCCATCACGTTGCTGGTGTTGGCCCATCCTGCTGCGCCATAGCCCAGATAAAATGGATCAATTGCCTTCGGTCCATTGGTCATGTTATACGGGCCGGTGCCAGAGCCGGGCGTGCCGAGACGTCCGAATGCAAGAGAGCCGAGCGAAGTATTAATACCGACTTGCGAGGTGCGTCCGAATAGACGGCCACCTTGTTGCAGCGCGCCGGTGTCCGAGCCGAAGCCCATTTCTAGTTGATAGAAAGCTTTCATGCCGTCGCCGAGGTCTTCGGTGCCTTTGAAGCCCAATCGGGATGCCGCAAAATAGCCGCTGGTCATTTCGGTGCGGGTTTGGCCGGATGGTCCTTTGCCCCAAGTCGTTTGGATGGCGTTGTCGACTACGCCGTAAATCTGGACATTGCTCTGCGCTTCAGCCTTGCCTGCTATAAGTGCCATCCCGACCAAAAGGCCGACGGATGAGATGCGTAAGGTTTTGCGCAATGCAGACGAAAAGCGCACAGAGTTGACGTTAGAACGATCAGCAGACTTGATAAACATAATAGCTCTTCCTTTTTTTTTTGCGAAATGAGGGCCTACCAAGGAGCGTTGAGGCTCTATGGTATGGCGATTTACATTGCGGAAAATAGTTGGAATCGATGGCTGGCTCCACGCTGGCGTAAGGTGTGGACGCTGCCATCAATTCAATACTTCAGGTTATTTAGCAGCAGCGGGACCATCGTCGGCAAGAGAGTCGATAAGCCGGTCAACCACAGCGGATTCAACCGGTCTCAACCATCCGACCAGAATGAATATGATGATGGAGCAGGCAACCGGGCCAGCCACGGTGAAGGTCGTCACCCAATTCGGATGCAGCGTTGCGATGGTTGTATTGAACACATATTTGACGAGGATAAAGACGACGATACCGGCGCTCCATGATGCCAGCGCTGCATTCGGTCCGCAGCGGCGGAACATGGGCAGCATGCCGAACAGCATTGGAATCGCAATCGGGCCAATCAACGCGCCGTACCACAACAAAATCAGACCGATCACGCCGCCGAAAGATTTGGCGCTCAATGCGATCAGCATGCTGATGGCGATAAAGGCAAACACAAAAATCCGACCATTGAGCAATTCCTGTTTGTCGCTGAAACCGGTAACGCGCTTCCACACCACAGGCAAGATATCCCGGGTGATGACGGCGGCCACAGCGTTAGCGTCGGATGAAGTCATTGCCATGGTGTGCGCAAACAATCCTGCAAGTACTAGTCCGATCAGACCGGTAGGCAACAGATGCTGTGTCAACAAAGCATAGGATTGGCTAGGATCGGCCAGATTAGGCAGGATGAGAGGTGCGGCCCACATCGGGAAGAACAAAATCAGCGGCCAGATCAAATACAGCGCGGCGGAAAGTAACGCCGCTTTTTTTGCGTCAGATCCATTTGGCGAAGCGATAAAGCGCTGTGCAAGGCTCCAGGTGCCGCCGTTGTACGACAAGGTGTTGACCAGCAAGAAAACGATGGCGAATATCGGTGTGTATTGACCATTGAACATTTGCGAATGGCTAGGCGGTAATTGGTCCCAGATAGTCCACAGCGACGACACGCCGCCCAGATGCATCATCGCGGCGACAAACATCGCAACGCCTGCCAGCAACTGAATGATAAATTGGCTGAAATCAGTCATCGCGTCAGCCCACAGGCCACCAAACACTGAGTAAATCAACGTCACGCCGCCGGTCAACAGAATCCCCAGGCCAATTGGTACTTGCGCAAAAACGTATAGCAAAATCGCGGTAGCAGTCCATTTCGCGCCGACATCAAACAGTTTGAGTGCCGATCCGCTCCAGGCCAATACCTGCTGCGTTGGCAAACCATATCGGGTAGCGAGATATTCGGTAGGGGAGATGATATTCAAGCGCTGTCGCAACCGCGACCAGCGTGGGGCAAAGGTAAATGCGCCAATGACCATTGCGGTACAAATGGAAAGTGCCCACCAGATGTATAAGTTGAAACCGGTGGTGTAGGCGATGGCTGCGTAACCCACAAATACGGCGGAACTGTAGCCGGACATGTGATGCGAGATGCCAGACAACCACCATGGCATATTGCCGCCAGCGGTAAAAAAGTCCGCGGCGCTTTTAACTTTCTTACGTGCATAGACCCCAACTACGATCATCAGCACGAAGTATGCGTTTAATACAACCCAATCCAATGTAGACAAAACTGTTCTCCCCTGCAGGCCCTGCGGCGCTAGTATTATTAAAAACGTTAAATTGTCGATGCGCATCCTAATGAACATCTGTGATGACTTAAAAAAACGACGAACATCACGAATCGCAATTTAACACCAAAATTGGTATGGCGGCATGGCGGCCGGACCAATTTTTATTAAAGCATTTACCGTGCCTGCACTAAAAATCGATGAAAAAAATCGCTAAGTCATTGAGATAATGGCGTTTTTTTCGTCAACGCAGCTTTATGCCATAGACTGATCGAAAGCACATAAACTGTGCGCTCGCCCCGAAATGTAGCGGCGTCACAACAAGAAAGTGCGAAGACGGCAGTGTTTGTCGCGCCAGACTATGCGTATTTGCACGGTTGATGATGATCATAATAGTGTTGCGTTTCGACAAACATGGGGTTTGGGAATGCGACGGCTAAAGGGGGATTGCCGTTTAAAAGCGCGAGGTGATAGTAAAATACGGTAGTTGGTCGGGCCAATAAAAATATCGCCATTATCGATCAACCGACGCCGTCGTCGCACGCCAGCAAATACGCCTGGCAACTGCCGGTTACTGCGCGAAAATCCTCATTTTCCTATCCTGAAAAGTTTTATGGCTACCTTACCTATTGTCAAAGTTCAGCGTTTATACCGTCAAATTTCGGATTTGTTGATCCAAAAATTCAAAAGTCGCGAGTTTGAACCGGGTACGGCCTTGCCAGCCGAACGCGATCTGGCCCAACAGCTAGGCGTCAGTCGATCTTCCGTGCGGGAAGCGTTGATTGCGCTGGAAATTGCTGGCTGGGTCGATATCAAAACCGGTCACGGCGTGTTTGTCTGCGACCGATCACCGCAATCAGCAGCAAGTAATCAGCCCGGTTCCGCCAGCGTGGAAGAGTTACTGAAAGCGCGTGAACTGATTGGAGGCGAAACCGCAAGTTTAGCGGCGGAAAATGCCAGCGAAGAGCAGTTGGTGCGGCTCGCGACGATCATGGATGCCATGAACGGGCTATCGGAAAAGAAAGTTCCTTTTCTGACGCTGGATGAACAATTTCATCAACTGATTGCGGAGATGGCGAACAATTTTGTATTCGCGGAATTTGTGAGTACTTTATGGAATAACCAGCGCTACGACCAACTTTTTGTCAGCTTCGAAAATCATTATGGCAATGATGAATCGGAAGTGTGGAACGTCGACCATCGCGCCATTTGTGCCGCGATTACCGCCAAAGATCCGCTTCGCGCCAAAGCTGCAATGCGAGAACATATACGGCATGTGCATGCGAGTTTCTTTGCCGGCGAGGCGTTATGACGGGGCACGGACTGACTTGAAATGTGCGCGCAGTTGTATGGATACATGCGCGAAAATATTTAGATAAATCTTGGTCTATTTTCAGACTATTCTGGTTTCATTGGGTATGGCTAATATCGATAATGACCGGACATAGAATTTATGTCCTCTCCCCGAAGAGTCAATTTCGACGGGAAATTCATTTATCGCCATCATGAATATGCCATTCAAAAAAACGTTTTTGCTAACCTGCCTTGCGTGGGGTTCTGTTGCAGCCGCATCCCAACCCGCCTCCTTCAATATTACGTCCTCTTTTTCAAATCCCTCGGATGCCCTTCATAACGGTCATTCTTCCCGTACCGTTTTTATGCCACCCGAATGCGTTCCCGGCGTTGGTAAAGAACCTGCTTGGGCCGATGAGGAAATCCGCCAGCAGCCTTGGTATCAGGCGTGGCTAACAACCACAGCGACGTTATGTGTCAACCTCAAAAATGCGTTAGCCGATAACGAAAATCACGAAAATTACAATGTTGACGCCATCGTGTGGCGCACCGATCAGCGCTGGTTATTCAGAAGTGTGAGCGGCGCATACGATCCTATTGAAAAAGTTTTTAAGCACGGACTTTTGCCACGGATGCCGAATGGTGGCAATCTTAAAATCCGACCCGGCATGCCTGCCAATTCCGGTATCACCAGCAGCGCCTATGGGCCAGCATCTACGCAAGCATTTGGCGATCATCTCTATATTCTGGACACCCCCGGCGGCGGTATTGCAGTGGAAGAATCCATTGGCGAAATCCTCGGGACAGGCGAGGATGAAGTCGCATTTCCGGGCGGTGTTAAAGCTGCGAATATCAAAGGCGCATTGGTCCGAAAAAATGGGGGAATGTCGTACTCGGCTAATCCGAATTATGGTGATTACAAAATCGTAGCGCCGGGCAGCGTCGAGCTGATCGCCGTCGCTTCGGGTGTAGCAGGGCAGCAGATCGTGATAGACGTTGACGGTGAGCGCAATGACAGTGGCGTTCACCGATTTTCTGACAAAGCCGTGAGGACGCTGACCGCCATCGACCGACGTACTGGAAAGCCGCGTGATGTTACCTGGTGGGTCAACGGCTTGATGAACGCTGATCCAGCTCCTTCTTCTTGTCTGGAGTTGCCAGCCGCGCTTCAGATTGATCGACAAATTTTGCTGGATGTTAGGACCGGTCGAAATCCGGAGCACGCAGGAGTAATACCGTCCGTCAATCGTGCTTGTGGGCGCTTTAGAGAGTTTCCGATGAGGGATGGCAAGTTGTTGCAAGAGAAGATCGTCAATGCGATGGCGCATCCTAAATCTGCGGGCGAAACATTCGGTGGTTGGCGCGCCACGCAACCGGTGCGCTTGATGGCGAATTTTGTGTTGGGAATGGGGCGGAATGCGCAGGCCGTAGATTTACATGGCCAGGTAGACTGGTTGGGTGCGCCCGGTGTTCCGGGTGGCTTTGAGCAGGATATTTATATCCTTCGTGGGCAAGAGTTGCGGATTGCGTTTCGGGCAGGAAAAAATGCTACACCGCGCTGTGCGCTGGATAGTCGTCAATCGCCATTCTTTAAAGGGGATCAGACGTTTAAAGTTCAAATCGTTAATCCAGACGATGAAGTCGTGATCGAGAAGGCGATAAACCTCGGCGTCGCAAGCGAGTTACGCAGCACTGGCTACATGAATCCGGAGTGGCAAAGCGAAAGTATCCGCTACTTTAACAACGCAAGAAATGAGGACTTCCGCTTGCGTTTTATCTCTACCAGCGAAGAGGGAAAAGCCTGCGGCGCGATGATCACCAACGTCGAAGCCTGGGATCAGGATTGATATAGATCGTCATTTTTTTGAGATGTTAAAAAGCCTGCAACTGTTTAAATAGTCGCAGGCTTTTTATTTTTTTTACATCACGTTATTATTTTGTTACGGTCGGCCTTTTCTTTAGGATTAACACAACGGCACCGCACCGTAAATGCTTTAGCTGATCCGTTGTTCCGATGCAGGATCAAATAACACCGCCTTGGATAAATCGAAAGCCAGTTGCATTTGCTCTTTTGGTTTTGCTGCGGCGCGTGGGTGCGTGCGGCAGGTGATGCGCGCATCGTTAAAATGCGTAAATACCAGCGTGTCCGGCCCCGTCGGCTCTGTTAGTTCGATGGTGCAGGATACTTCGCTTGGGCGATAGTCGCCGTGCGAACCATCTAATTCCGAACCACGGGCGCTGAGAGCATCGGTGACATGCTCAGGACGAATGCCCAGAACGATTTCGCGACCGATCCATTTTGCGATTCCCGGTGTTTCAGTATGGGAGGCTGGTAGCGGGACTAATGTATTTTGTCCTGCATGTTCCAGATTAAACGCGGCGCCACCATTACTGCCGTGGGCAACCAGTTTTCCACGTAAAAAATTCATCGAAGGAGAGCCAATAAAGCCTGCGACGAACAAGTTTTGCGGATTATCGTAAATTTCTTGCGGACTGCCAAATTGTTGTACGACGCCGTCTTTCATAACCGCGATTTTATCGCCTAGCGTCATGGCTTCGATCTGATCATGCGTGACATAGACGATGGTGCTGCCCAGACGCTGATGCATCAGTTTGATTTCTGCGCGCATTTCTACGCGTAATTTGGCGTCCAGATTGGATAGCGGCTCGTCGAACAAAAACAGCGATGGATCGCGTGCAATCGCACGGCCCATGGCGACGCGTTGACGTTGACCACCCGATAGCAGGGCAGGCTTGCGATCCAGCAGGTGGGTAATTTGTAAGGTTTGCGCGACCCGTTCAACGATTTTCTTTTGTTCGGCTTTTGGTACTTTACGAATACCGAGACCGAACGAGATATTTTCACGCACGGTCATGGTTGGATACAGCGCGTAAGACTGGAACACCATCGCGATATCGCGGGATTTTGGCGGGACATCATTGACGACGCGGTCACCGATCATGATTTCGCCTTCGGAGACTGTTTCCAGTCCGGCGATCATGTTGAGTAGCGTTGATTTTCCGCAACCGGAACCGCCTACCAAAATCAGGAATTGGCCGTCCTCAATCTCCAGATCGATTCCTTTCAGAACTTCATTGCCATTCGGATACACTTTGCGCACATTGCGAATTGATAAGCTAGCCATCTTTACACCATCTCCTGATCGATCTTTGCAACCGACTTCTTGAGGTCGGTTGCAGCAAATAATGGGGTGAAATCCCCGAGTAGTTTTACGTCAGGGCGTTAACCTTTAACGGCCCCGGCAGTCAGTCCACGAACAAAATATTTTCCAGCCAACAGATAGACGATTAGCGTTGGCAACGCCGCGATGATAGCCGCCGCCATGTTGACGTTATATTCCGTGACACCGGTGGATGTGTTGACCAGATTATTCAGCGCGACCGTGACCGGCTTCGCATCCGAACCGCCAAACACCACGCCGAACAAAAAGTCATTCCAGATTTGCGTGAATTGCCAGATGAAGCACACCATGAAAATCGGCAGTGATAACGGGAAAATGATTTTCCGATACGTCATGAAGAAACCCGCGCCATCAATCCTTGCTGCCTTCACCAATTCTTCTGGCACCGTGACGTAGTAATTACGGAAGAACAGCGTGGTGAACGCGATCCCGTACACGATATGAACAAATACGAGTCCGGGTGTGGTATTGGATAAATTCACCATTCCCAGCAACCGTGCCATAGGCAAAATCACGACTTGAAATGGAATAAAGCAACCGACCATGAGTGCAGTAAATACGATCTCCGAACCGCGAAAGCGCCAATGCGCCAGCACGTAACCGTTGAGCGAGCCGACCAAAGTAGAAATAAGAACTGCCGGAATCGCCATTCTGAGCGAGTTCCAGAAGAATGGCGCCAGGCCATCGCAATCGACGCCGGTACAGGCGTTGCCCCAAGCCTTCACCCAGGCTGCGCCGGTAGGAGAATGCGGCAACGACAATAGATTTCCGGTGCGTATTTCTTCCAGCGTTTTTACCGAAGTGCTGAGCATTACATACAGCGGTGCCAGATAATACAGCGCGCAAAATACGAGCAAGATGTAGATGGCGACGCGGCCAATCGTCAGTTTACTGCCGTCGTGATGGACGGTACTGCCATTACTGTTAGCGGCCATTGCGCGCTCCTTTGGTTTCCAGGTACATCAACGGCACTAGCACTGCCAGTACGGTCGCCAGCATCATCATGGCCGAAGCTGCGCCCAGTCCGAGCTGTCCACGCGAGAAGGAATATTGGTACATAAAGATTGCTGGTACATCCGACGATGTACCAGGGCCGCCAGCGGTTAACGCCATCACTAAGTCAAAGCTTTTGATCGCAATGTGTGCCAATACCAATATCACGCTAAAAAATACCGGGCGCAAAGCAGGAATCACAATTCGGCGATAAATCGTCGGCAGGCTGGCACCATCGACTTGCGCTGCTTTAATGACGCTGTCATCAATACCACGCAGACCAGCCAGAAACAGCGCCATCACAAAGCCGGACGACTGCCAGACACCGGCAATGACGACCGTATAAATTGAAAAGTCTGAATTGACCAGCCAGTCAAAGGTGAAATGGGTAAAGCCCCAGTCATGCATCATTTTTTCGAGACCAAGACCGGGATTCAAAATCCATTTCCAGGCTGCGCCGGTAACGATGAAAGATAGCGCCATCGGATACAGATAAATCGCGCGCAGAGCGCCTTCGGCACGAATTTTCTGATCCAGCAAAATTGCCATGAACAGGCCAATTGCCAGGCAGAAAAAGATAAACAAACCACCGAAAATACCCAGATTGGCGGCGGCAGTCCACCAACGGTCAAGACCAAATAAGTCGGTGTACTGATGGAACCCAACCAGCGTGTAGTTGGGCATCATGCGCGAATCGGTCAGCGAAATCCATGCGGTCAACGCAATGAATCCGTAGACGAAGACGAGTGAAATAATAATGGTCGGTGATAAGACCAGTCGCGGCAGCCAATTATCGGCAATGGCGGCAAAGCGTCCTCGCGGCGCCAGATTTTTTGAGGCTTTAACTGTGCTCCCAGAGGGTACAGTCGTATAAGGGAGGGTTTGATCGGACATACAAGTCTCCTGATGCAGGATCATAGCCGGGTCATCGATGCTCGCACAATAGCAGGCATTCAGACCGGGCGGATGCCAGCGCAGCATGTGTTACTACGTAACAATTATGTAGTAACAGGGTAATAACCGCGTCGACATCCCGTTCTAATTTACATACTTATTTACATCACTTGGATCGCTAACTTACTTCGTCAGCTTTGTACGCGAGCTTATGTATATGTAACGTTTGAGATGTTAATGCGTTTTCAAATAAGTCACCTCTGAAAACCTGCGTTGGCCTTTAGGGCTGTTTGCGACGGTATTTAGAGGCGCTGATTATCTACGGCATCAACCGGATTACTTCGTCTTTGCTGCTTTTGCCAACGCTTGCGCTGCCGCTTGCGATGTCATGTTCGAGTTCATAAACTTGGCAATCACATCCAGCATCGCACCTTGCACAGCTGAACTGACCGCCATGCCATGCGCCATACTTGGTTCCAATGTATTGGCTTTGTTTGCTGCTGCCATGTCATTCATTGATTCAATCGCGCAGCTGTCAAACTTGCCACGTGGGATATCCGGACGGACTGGAATTGATCCCTTGTTCAAGTTGAAAATTTCCTGAAATTGCGGGCTCATGATGGCAGTTGCCAACAACAACTGATCTTTTTGCTCTTCTGGATTTTTCACTTTAAACATCGCGATTGAATCGATGTTGTAAGTATAAGACTTGGCAGTATCAGGTGCAGGCACGCACAAGAAATCCTTGCCTGGAACTTTGCCTGCAGCAGTAAATTCGCCCTTAGCCCAGTCGCCCATGAACTGCATACCGGCTTTGCCATTGATGACCATCGCGGTCGCCAGATTCCAGTCACGGCCCGGTGCGTTCTTATCGATGTAGGTTTTTATTTTACCCAGTGTGTCAAAAGTCTTGATCATGGTTGGGCCTGTGAGTGCCGCCTGATCCAGTTTTACCAACGCTTTATTGTAGAAATCGGCACCGCCGACACCTAGCGCAGTGGTTTCGAAGACAGTTGCATCTTGCCAAGGCTGGCCGCCGTGGGCAATTGCTATAAAGCCTGCTTTTTGAATTTTGTCAGCTGCATCAAAGAATTCCGGCCACGTGGTCGGTGTTTTTGCGCCCGCTTTTTTCAATACTTCCGGGTTGATCCAGAGCCAGTTGACACGATGCACGTTGACCGGTGCCGCAACATAATGGCCTTGATACTTCATAGTGTTGGAGACGACTTTAGGCAACAAGGAATCCCACTTGCCAGCAGTGGCAGCGGAATCGATATTTGCCAGTACGCCTTCTTGGCCCCATTCCTGAATCGATGGGCCCTTGATCTGCGCTGCAGTCGGAGGGCTACCGGCGATGACGCGTGCTTTCAATGCGGTGGTGGCGTTTTCGCCCGCGCCGCCAGCAACTGCGAAGTCTTTCCAGGTAACGCCCTGGGCTTCCATGATTTTTTTCAGTTCTGCGACTGATTTGGCTTCGCCACCGGAAGTCCAGTAGTGCAGCACTTCGACTTGCGCGGCCATCACTGCTGGGGATGCCGACAGCATTGCGGTGGCGGCTATTGTCGTGACCATTGTTGATTTAATGAGTTGCTGCAGTTTCATACTTGTCTCCTGTATTAAAAACGCTAAATAAGGTGCTTGTTATTTTCAATCCGTGGCTGCTGACTGCTAGGTTGCTTATGCAAACTGAAAAACACCTATCACTATCGGTGCGTTGGCGCTGCACCGCTTGCTGCTGAAAATGTGCCGCATATTTCCAGATGACAATATTTTTTTGTATTGCCGTTTAATTCAGACCGACCTACGCGTGCTCCGGTCATTTTTGTTAATGTTATTGCTACTAGAGCCTGGCTATTTATTGCCGTTGATGTCGGTTTTTGTTCCCTCACAACTAATAAGATATTTCTTAAACAACATCGAGCTAGTAAAACTACATGCAAAAATGATTTAAACCGATAATACCCGTAAATCAGGCCTTTCATCGCTTGTAATTGTAGTAATGCTACATTAATATTGCAATATAAGTTTTTTATTTATTACAAAATAGTGATGCAAACTCAACCTCCCTTTGTCTTTACGTTGTTTGGCGCTACCGGCGATTTGTCGATGCGGAAGATTCTTCCTGCGCTTTTTGTCGCCCACAGAGAGGCTAAGCTGCATCCGGATGGCCGCATTATCTGTGTCTCAAAGCAGGCGTTTACCCGAGATGACTATCTGGATTGGGTCAGTCAAAACGCCGCACAATTTGTCAAAGGCACCACGCCGGTAGATCCGGATGATCCGGTCTGGACAAGTTTTTTGGCCCGCATTGATTATCTGGCGCTGGATTTGATCGAGCCGACCGGCTACTTGCGGTTAGCTGAAATGTTGCTCGATTGTAAGGTTGGCCTGGTGTTTTATTTGGCGACTTCACCGTTATTGTTCGAGCGGATTTGCGCCAATCTGGCAAGTAGTACTATCAATTTGGCGCAAGCGCGGGTTGTGTTGGAGAAGCCGCTTGGTCATGATTTGCTTTCTTCTCATGCGATTAATGATGCCGTTGCGCGGGTTTTTTCTGAAGACCAGATTTATCGGATCGATCACTATTTAGGTAAGGAATCAGTACAGAATTTGATGGCTTTGCGCTTTGCCAATAGCCTGTTCGAGCCACTCTGGCGGCGAGAATCGATTGCCCATGTGCAACTAACGATTGCTGAACAGTTAGGGGTGGAAGGGCGTGGCGAGTTTTACGATGGCACCGGGGCATTGCGCGACATGGTGCAAAATCATCTGTTGCAGCTGTTGTGCATGGTGGCCATGGAACCGCCGATTTCATTCGATGCAAACGCAGTCCGCGATGAAAAAGTCCGTGTATTACGGTCTTTAAAACCGTTCACCGCTGAAGATCTGGAGCTGCGCGCAGTGCGCGGTCAATATGTTTCGGGTGCGGTCAACGGACAGTCTGTGCCGGGATATTTGCAAGAACCCGGCATCGGTGCCAAGTCGCAGACCGAAACCTTTGTGGCGTTGCATGCTGAGATTAATAACTGGCGCTGGGCAGGCGTACCATTTTTTCTACGTACCGGAAAGCGCTTGGCGCAACGGACCGCAGAAATTATTATTACGTTTAAGCCGATTCCCCACGCGATTTTACCGATGCCATTTGGGCCGAGCGGTGCCATGAGCAATCGTTTGGTGATTCGTTTGCAGCCGGATGAGTCGATCCAATTACATTGTCTGGCTAAGCAGCCGGGCGATGGCATGATTGTGCAGCCGGTAGCGCTGGATCTGGCGTTTGACCAAGCCTTTGATCAACGCCGCGCAGAAGCTTACGAGCGCCTTTTGCTAGATGCAATTCGTGGTAATTTATCGCTGTTTGTGCGTCGGGATGAGCAAGAAGCGGCCTGGAAATGGGTAGAGCCTTTATTGCATCATTGGCAAACTAACGCCTCGCCGGTCAAGCCTTATATGGCTGGCAGTTGGGGGCCGACGGCGTCATTTGCGATGATGGCCAGGGCCGGGGCGCAATGGCCTGAAGATCGCTAAAGCTGCAGATGTGAACCGATACGCGACGCATTTTGAATGTCTTGTCTGCGTGATGAATCGGCTGTGATCTTTTTTGTTAATTAAATCTAGCGTTATAAGTGAAAGTTTTTACCTCATGTCTTCATCTTCTGTCATACATGCTGGCGCAGTCCAAACCGATGGTTATTTAGACGGACCGCGTTTGCTGGCAGATGTCGGCGGTACAAATGCCCGCTTTGCGCTAGAAAGCGCACCCGGTCAAATTGATGCCATACAGACGTTGCGCTGTGCTGACTATGCCGAGTTTGTGTTGGCGGTTGAAGCTTATCTGGCGAGCAATCCGCACCCGCAAATACGTCATGCCGCCATCGCCATTGCGAATCCGGTGGATGGTGATGAAATCAAAATGACGAATCATTCGTGGGCTTTTTCGATTGAAGCCACGCGGCGGCGGCTCAATTTGGATACTTTACTGATCGTCAATGATTTCACTGCGCTATCGATGGCGTTGCCGCATCTGGAGCAATCGCATTGCGTCCAAATTGGCGGCGGCAGGCCTTTGGCGGGCGGGGTGGTTGGGCTGGTTGGAGCCGGAACTGGATTGGGCGTGGGCGCATTGATCCCCACGGAAGGTCGTTGGATTGCCTTAGGTAGCGAAGGCGGTCATGTCAGATTTGCGCCCGGCGATGAGCGTGAGGCGGCTGTATTGGCGTATTGCTGGCGCACTTATTCACACGTTTCTGCCGAACGTATGGTATCCGGGCCGGGGATTGAAATCACTTATCAGGCCTTGGCTGACTTGCGCGGTATTGCCAATCCTGAAGCATTGCATACCGCTCAAATCGTTGAGCGTGCGCTGAATGGCAGCGACCCTTTATGCGTTGAAGTGCTGGATTGTTTTTGCGCAATGCTGGGCACCGTTGCATCCGACGTGGCGGTAACGCTAGGCACATTGGGCGGTATTTATATAGGCGGCGGTGTGGTGCCGCGTCTGGGCGAATATTTTGCCAATTCGTCATTCCGTGCGCGCTTTGAAAACAAAGGCCGGTTCGCCTCGTACATGGCGAAAATTCCTACCTATGTGATTACCGCGCCTTATCCTGCGTTTGTTGGTGTCGCCGCTATTTTGGCAGAACATCTGGGCGGCGGAAATGCCGTACCGATTCTGGAGCGTATCCGTAAAGCACGGTCCCAGTTTTCACCTGCAGAACAAAAAGTGGCCAGTTTGATTTTGGCGCATCCGCGTGCCGTGATGAGCGAGCCGATTTCTGAAATCGCCCGTCGTGCAGAGGTTAGTCAGCCGACCGTTATTCGATTTTGCCGCACCATGGGTTGTCAGGGCCTTGCCGATTTTAAGTTAAAACTGGCTTCGGGCGTGACCGGTACTGTGCCAGTAGCGCACAGTCAGGTACATGTCGGCGATTCGGCGCTGGACGTCGGGGTTAAAGTCGTCGACAACACTATTTCTGCGATGATGGAAGTCCGTGACAATTTGAATGCCGACACTTTAACCAAGGTCATCGATATTCTGAGTCAGGCTTCTCGGGTGGAGTTTTATGGTTTTGGCAGTTGCGGTCTGGTGGCGGAGGACGCACAGCAAAAATTCTTCCGTTTGGGGATTCCTGCATCGGCTTACACAGACCCGCAATTGCAGGAAATTTCAGCTTCTTTGCTCAAGAGTACCGATGTTGCGGTAATTATCTCTAACTCCGGCCGCTTGCGTCATCTAGCGCCAGCGGTAGAAGTTGCGGTGAATTCCGGTGCGACGATTATTGCGCTGGCACCGAGCAATTCGCAACTGGCGAAACGTGCCGATTACACCTTGGCGGTGGAGCATGACGAAGGCAGCAACATGCACATTCCGATGGTCTCGCGGATATTGTTATTGCTATTAATTGACGTGTTGGCGGTGGGAATTTCGATGAACCGCTCCAGTCCGTTTGCAGAGCTTCAGCGGCAGGCAAAACGCGGTATTTTGGCGCATATCGCTTCGAATCAGGATGATGGCACCAGCGACAAAGTTGCCGCCAGAGACGGATCGCCTACATCTTCTGCGCAATCTGCTGACGATACGCCTTTAGCGCCGAATCTGATTTCCCATACTAAGTAATATTCTCATCCTCTTTGATTCCTATTCACGACGCTGATCGACTATTCGGTCAGCGACGCTGAGCAAATCCAGCGAATCGACCGTCCCCTGATTGTCAGCCTGCGCCATGCTTTATAGCATCCGGCGCAGTGTGTTATCGCGTTTCACAAAGTGATGCCATAGCGCTGCCAGCGCATGCAGACCAATCACAAAGTAGAAAGCATTCCCTAGCGTTTCATGTAGCCATTTAACCGTATCGCGCAGATCGTGGTTAGGGCTAACGATGGTGAACGAGCCTAGTCCTGCTAACGTCACAGGATGTCCGCCAAAGTTAATTGTCAAGATGCCGAGTATGGGTTGGGCGATGATAAATATATATAGCATCAGATGCGTCACTTTTGCGAGGAAAAGCAGGATGGCGGTATCTGGCTCTGGTGCTGGAGGGGGCTGATAAAACCGCCAGCACAGCCGGATAACGGATAACGCCAGGACACTAATGCCAGCCCAATAATGGGTTGCGCTCCAGAATATCCGCGATGCACTGCCTTTAGGGCCGCGAACTTCAATCGCGAGGTAGGCCAGGGCGACCAGTAAAAAAATGGCCCAATGTAAAAATTGTGCGGGACGTGAGAAGCGCTGCGGTGGGAAAGCTGCGGTCTGCATAATCTTGTCCGATAAATTTCCAGGAAAGTTATTTTGACACAGGGCAGCACGCGTGGCGAGGATGGGTTTTGGGAGGCTTCTGCATCGTCAAATACGTTGGCGTTTAGATAGTTGACTTGCCCATAAAAAATGCCCACTCACGTACGAATGGGCAAAATCTGGGGATACCCCAGGGTCGTCTGCTGCTGCCACTAATCGGCAAGTAAAAGATAAGAAGGACCTATCGTGCCGAGCTCAAGCGACACGACCAATCCTGCTTACCCGGGTATTGCTTAGAACGAGTGACTTACACCTGTGTAGAACGCGTTCTGGTTTTGACCTGTCAAACCTGTGCCATCGCCTGTTTCAACTTGGAAATTGGTGTTAGCGCCGTTACGTACAGTACCGATGCTTGCGTACAGCAGAGTGCGTTTTGACAAGCTGTAGTTGGTGCCCAGCATGAATAAATTGGCGCTGCCGACATTTTGGTTCAGCTTGACGTGATACGCAGCTGCGATCAGTGTCAGTGCGGGTGTCAACTGATAGTTGGCGCCGACCCAGAAATGGTTTGCTTTATCAGGACCAGCAACAGTTTGCGGTGCTGACAGATTTTGGTAGGCCGCATACAGTTTCAGTTTGTCGATATTCACAGTACCGCCGATCGTCAATTCTTTCGAATTGGTGAACAGGGTAGAGTATTGACCGTTGTTGTCATTTGCAACGTCATACATTGCTACCAATGAATAGGCCGGTTGTACGAACGATAGCGCAACACCGCTGCTGCTCTTAGGTTTTGTTGCGCCCGCAACTTCACCGAAGCCATATGCGCCTTGAGCAGTGAAACCACCGAAACTTGGTGAGATGTATTGGACTTGATTGCTAGTTTGTGGCCAGCTGCGTCCTTTTACTAACGTTGCTGAACTTAGCGCTTGTTGACCAGTTGGATCCAGGCCCCAGACGATGTCACTTGGCAGTGTCAAGTCACGACCGATTTTTACAGTACCGAAATCGCCTGACAGACCAACAAACGAACGACGTGACCAAAGTGTTGATCCGCCACCGTTAGTTTGGCCGTTGCCTGCATTAAAACCGTTTTCCAGTGTGAAGATGGCTTTCAGTCCGCCGCCCAGATCTTCAGTACCTTTGAAGCCGAACATGCTAGTGCCCCAGCTGTTACCGCCCGTGCCCCATTGTCCGCCGCGAGTGTTGTTGGCTGCGTTGAATTGGTTACTTTGATAATCAATACCGGCGTCAACACGACCGTAAATAGTGACATTAGTTTGTGCTTGTGCTTGACCGGCGCAAGTGGCGGCAAGAAGGATCGCTACTGCTAGTGGTTTTACCATTGGCAGGCGGGCACCCGCGCGCAGAGTCTTTAAAACTGGTTTGCTCATCTTATCTCCTAAGTAAAAATATGGTGTTATCCACCGTTTTTCGAGTCTTGTTAGCTCGAAATTCATGAAGCTTGCGATTGCAACTGGTGTGCAATGCAGGCTTGCTTTGTTGAAACCGATGGTAAACGTAATTAGATAATTTTTGTTTTATTTATGTAGTTTTACTATATCTGTGTTGCTAAAAAGCCGCATATTCCTATTTACTTAGGTTCGGGGTTCAATCAAAAATGTGATCGATAGACGAGAAATGGTTATCGGTAGAGGTATAAAGCCTTTTTTTTCGTGATAAATCACGGCGATATGTATTTTTACTACAAGTAGCTTTGGTACATTTTGAGGGAAATTTTGGATGAGACTGTCCAAGCGATACTAGCCGCCCTCCTTCCGCGCTTCGCAGACGGTCAGAATGGCGGCTTGATGCTGTTTAGTTAAGAATTTATAGCTTTAGATGCTGGAGAGCAGAGAAACTGCTTGCGCGAGTTGTGGGGGCTTGGCACCCGCGGTCATGCAGGCGGCTGATCCGCAGGCGACCGAAAATCGCAGGTGTTGGTGCCAGTCAATTTCGGTAGATGGTGTAGTTGCGTCTTGAGACTCTTGTATAAGTGCATAAATAAGTCCTGCGATCCCGGCATCGCCCGCACCGACTGTATCGACAATCT
This sequence comes from Glaciimonas sp. PCH181, assembly GCF_003056055.1. Classification (NCBI taxonomy): domain Bacteria; kingdom Pseudomonadati; phylum Pseudomonadota; class Betaproteobacteria; order Burkholderiales; family Oxalobacteraceae; genus Glaciimonas; species Glaciimonas sp. PCH181. The sequence goes on along the minus strand of NZ_PYFP01000001.1, from coordinate 2,077,472 downwards.
GAATCGCGGGCGGCATAACGTGCCATTCTTGCTCGCCGACCAACATCGTTGCGCCTTGCGCACCCAAAGTCAAAAGAATCGCGGCTTCTGGATTGAAGCTGCGCAATGTAGCCAGCGCGGCATCCTGATCGTCGGTACGGAACAGGCCGCATAAATCTTCATCGGAAACCTTGATGACGTCGGCCAGTTGCGCCATGCGTTTCAGCACCGGATCGTATTGCGGCGTCATCACATTGCGGAAGTTAGGGTCGTAACTGATTTTTACGCCAGCCTGTTTAAGCTCTTCCGCCAGCGCGATCAATTTCTCAGCAAGCGGTGTGCGGGTCAGGCTGATACCGCCAAAATGCGCCCATTTCGCAGCAGATTGCCAATTCGCAGGCAATAATGTCGGATCAAAGGCGAGGTCTGCGCTGTTCTCGCCGATGAAGTTATATTGCGGCGGGGTGGTTTCATAGACGATGGCGAGCAAGGGCGAACGGGCGACGCGTTGTAAAAACCGCAGATCGAGATTGGCTTCCTGACTTGCTGCAAATAAGGCGTCGCCGAACCAATCCTGGCTAATGGCGCCAGCAAATCCTGTCGAGACTCCAAGGCTGGCCATTGCGCGGGCCACATTCCAGACAGAGCCGCCAGTTTTACTTAGCCACTGATCGTCATCGGTGCGAATTAAATCGGTGAGCGCTTCACCCGCGCTAATAAACAAAGGTAGCGGTAATGGTGACGCGTCTACATTAACTGAGTTGCTGGCAGGTCGGTTAGTCATGATGTTCGGGCAACTTTGGTCAAGGTTATAAAGAGTGATTTATTTTGTATCTGCGATTTAGGCAAGCGCACAACCAACGGCGTGCAAGGATTCCAGGCAGGCTCCCATTGGATGATAGAAATCTGTTTTGCCATGCGGCGGTTTTTCCGGGCCATAGCGAGTGTTGTCCCGATGCAAAATCCGATACCAGCCGCCTTGCTGCGGATCGATCAAATGGTCGACGCTGTACTGCCATAATTTGTTATACCAATCCCAGTATTCCGCGTTGCCCGATCGTTGCGCCAATAGCGCCGCCGTCGCCAGTGATTCCGCTTGCACCCAAAAATATTTATCGTCGTCGCAAGCCGTGCCGTCCGGCGCTAATCCATAGTGCAGTCCGCCGTATTGTGCATCCCACGCAAGCGGCATTGTCACATCAAACAACGCTTGCGCTCGTGGCAGGAGCCAATCGCCATCGTGTTGCAGATGGGCGCGATGACGTTCCAGCAGTAATAACAACTTTGACCATTCGGTCATGTGACCGGGTTGATAGCCCCAAGGGCGAAACATGTTGCTGCTATCGTGACGGTTATATTCCCAATCGACTTGCCAGTCGGAGTGATAGTGCTCCCAAATCCAGCCTTTGCCGAGCGCGGCCTGACGTAGCGTGATGTTGCGCGCCAGCAGCTCGGCCCGATGCAAATAACGTTCATCAGCAGTTGCTTCAAACGCGGCAATCAATGCTTCGCAGCTATGCATATTGGCGTTTTGCCCGCGATAGGGTGAGACGACGCCATCGGGGCTGGCTTCATCGGCATATAAACCGTCGGCTTCCGACCAGAACAGGCGCTCCATCAATTCGAAGGTTGCGCTGATACCGGTTTCGGCTTCACTGATGCCAATTCTGAACGCGTGGGCGTGTGCCAATAAGACGAATGCCAAGCCGTAGCAATGCTGGGTGCGGTCAACCGGAATGCCGTTTTCCAGCACCCAGGCGTAACCGCCATATTCCGCTTGTTTGTGTTTTTCTTCGAGAAAACGCAAGCCATGGCGTACAGCGTCGCGATATTCTTCTTTACCATCCAGCCGAAAGGCGAGGGCGTAACAAAATACCATGCGGGCGCTGTTGACCAGATGGCGGCTGGCGGCATCGTAAATACTGCCATCATCGTTCAGATAGTGAAAAAATCCACCGCTAGGATCAATCGTGCGCGGATGAAAAAAAGCGATATCGCGTCGCAGTTGTGCGTGCAGGAAAGCTGGCGTTTGAAAGGGGGATGGCTGGGTCATTTTGTCTGTCTCGATTTTTATATGCCGCGAATTATTACGGTCTTTCGCGGACTTGCGCTATTTTTGTAGTGGGTATTACTGACGATTGCGTATGGATGGAAATGGCAACTGCAGGTTGGTGCGATCAGCGAAAAAAGGAATCAAACTGCATGTCGAACTGTTGCAACGCTTTCTGCGCATTTTGCATTTTCTTGCGGAATTCCGGCCCGCGCTTAAGTGCAAGTCCGACTGCCAGAATATCAATGACAACCAGATGCGCAAGCCTTGCCGAGATGGGTGTATACGGATCGGTATTAAAGCTCAGATCGATGGGCACCAGCACGGTTGCCAGTTCTGCCAATGGCGTACCGCTAGGCCCGAGCACGATGATATCGGCACCGCCTTTTTTTGCTAGTTGCACGCTCCGCAGCAAAGCGGCATTCCCACCGCGTTGCGAGATGGCGACTACCGCATCGCCTGGCTGTAAGAGTGAGGCTGCGATACTGTGGATGTGAGGATCGGAATAGGCGACCGTCGGCACGCCGGAACGAAAAAATTTATGCTGCGCATCGGCGGCCACGATACCGGAAGTGCCCTGACCGTAGAACTCAATCTTGTTGGCCTTCAGCAAGACATCCAGCGCACGTTGAATTGCATCCGGGCTGAGATGATTGCGCAGGTCAAGCAACGTATTAATTGAGCGGCTGCAAATCTTGTTGACCAGATCGGCTGCGATATCATCCTGCGCCAGCATTTCGTTTGCGCCCGGCAAAGCAACTGCAAGACTTTGTGCCAGTTTTAGTTTGAAATCATGCCAGCCTTCATAACCGATAGCGCGACAAAAACGTACCACCGTCGGCTCAGAAACTTGTGCATTTTTGGCTAAGGCGGTGATGTTCTCGGATAACGCCAGTTGCGGATTATCGAGAATCGTCAGGGCGACCTTTTTCTCTGACTTTGATAACAAGTCAATTTGGGTGCGAATTGCATCGAGTAACATTGCCACGTTGATGTTCCTGGAAGGCTTTTCAGCTAAATAAGCAGAAAAATTGCGATGAATTTTTGTGTGCCAAACGCGGGGGAAACCTTAGTGCATTGTGTCACTTTTGTACATCTGCCATGGCGAAGAGCAACTTCGCCAGAAGGAAAAATACGCGATTTTCAACCGCGTATTTGAGCAACTAAAAATGAACTAATTTCTATACTTCCGGCAGCGCTTCTTCGCGCCATTGCAAGCCGTCGCGTCCGATCAAGGCACTGGCAGCGGCAGGTCCCCATGTACCGGCGCTGTAAGGAATCGGTTCGTTCTCTTCTTGCTCCCAATACTCAAGAATCGGCTCAACCCATTCCCAGGCGGCTTCCAGTTCGTCGCTGCGCATGAAGAGTGTCAGCTGGCCACGTAATACATCGAGCAGCAATCGTTCGTAGGCTTCCATGCGCGGCGCTTTAAAACTTTCGCGGAAATTCAATTCGAGTTCAACTGGCTTTAAACGCATCCCATCGCCAGGTGTTTTTGCCATCAGATTCAAATGCAAACCTTCATCGGGTTGCAAGCGAATTACCAGACAATTATTTTCAAAACTGCTGTTCGGCTGAGTGAAAATCGAATGCGGAATTTTTTTGAAGCGAATCACAATTTCAGCCAATGAATCGGCCATGCGCTTGCCGGTACGGAGATAAAACGGTACGCCAGCCCAGCGCCATGTATCGACTTCGGTTTTGATGGCGACAAACGTTTCGGTGCGTGAATGTGGATCGGCATCCTGCTCTTTGCGGTAGCCCGGCACCGCAATGCCGTTGACGTGGCCAGCACGATATTGGCCGCGCACGACGTTTTGTGCAAGGGTGACAGGGGTAAAGCGTTTCAGCGAACGCAGGACTTTGAGTTTTTCATCGCGTACGGCATCCGATGTGATGGAGACTGGCGGTTCCATCGCGACAATACACAGCAATTGCAGCAAATGGTTTTGCAGCATGTCGCGTAGCGCGCCGGAGCTTTCGTAGTAGCCCATACGATTGCCGACGCCGAGTTCTTCAGCGATCGTAATTTGTACGTCGGATATCCATTCACGACGCCAGAGCGGCTCAAACAAGACGTTGCCAAAGCGTAGGGCCAGCAAGTTTTGTACGGTCTCTTTGCCGAGATAATGATCGATCCGGAAAATTTGAGATTCGGAAAATATCTGGCCGACTTCAGCATTAATTTGTTTGGCGCTGGCAAGATCACGTCCGAGCGGTTTTTCAAGCACTACGCGTGAGTTTGGCGTTGCCAATCCACAGTTGGATAAATTGCGACAAATTTTAGAAAACAGTGCCGGAGGTGTCGCCAGATAAAAGACGTTGGTGACTTGCGGATCCGGCCGCATCGCGGCAACCAATGCTTTATAGGATGCGGCATCGGTGGCGTCCATGGCGACATAGCGAATACGCTTGCAGAAGCGTTCCCAGATCGTGCTATCGAAGGTCTCCATCGAAATATGCGGCCGCGCGTCACCGTCTATTTGTTGAAGAAAATCTTCATGCGATATGTCGTGTCGGCCGATGCAAAGAATGCGCGCATGCGGTGGTAAATCGCCGGCGCGGTCGCGCGAGTACATTGCCGGTAACAATTTACGCATGGCGAGATCGCCGGTGCCGCCAAAGATTGCCAGATCAAATTCTGCTAGAGCCATGATGTGTGATTATCCGTTTGACTAAAATATTCTTTGTGGGTTTGTTGCACTGTAAAACTACAACCAAAATATAGGAACTAAATATAAGAGTGCTGTCTTGATGGCTGCGACAAATTACAGCGCAGCGCGAGCGCGTGCGATCAAGCCATTGGTAGAGCTATCGTGTTGATCGGGTGAAGGTTGGCCGATCAGCTCATCCCGAATGTGGGTTGCAAGTACCTTGCCGAGTTCGACGCCCCATTGATCAAAACTGTTGATGCCCCAAATCACGCCTTGAACAAATACTTTGTGCTCATACAAGGCGATCAATGATCCGAGCGACGCCGGGGTGAGTTTTTCCATCAGAATGGTATTGCTAGGACGATTGCCCGGAAAGGTGCGGTGCGGTAACAGTGCATCGATTTCCGCTTCCGACAATCCTTTGCTCTGCATTTCAGCGCGCACTTCATCCGGTGTTTTACCGCGCATGAAGGCTTCGGATTGCGCAAAGCAATTCGCCAATAATGCTGCCTGATGACCGGGCAGGTGATGGCTGGCTGTCAAAGCGGCAATAAAATCAACGGGCGTGATATCCGTGCCTTGATGTAATAGCTGGAAGTAAGCATGCTGACCATTGGTGCCGACATTGCCCCAGATAACTGGGCAGGTTTTGATCTCAACAGGGCTACCGTCGATGGCGACGCGCTTGCCGTTGCTTTCCATTTCCAATTGCTGCAAATAGGACGGAAAATTGCCCAAATCCTGATGATAGGGGGCAATGGATAACGAAGCGCTGCCGCAAAAATTGCGCTGCCAGATGCCGACTAATGCCAGAATTACTGGCATATTCTGCGCAAGCGGGGCCGTGCGAAAGTGCGTATCCATCGCGTGTGCACCGGCCAGAAATTCAGTGAATTGCGTAAAGCCAATTGCCAGCGCGACTGACAGGCCGATTGATGCCCATACAGAATAGCGACCGCCAACCCAATCCCAGAACGGAAACATGTTTTGCGGATCGATGCCGAAGGCCTTGACGCCTTCTGTATTGGTGGACACTGCGACAAAGTGATGCGCCAGATCGCTTTCCTGCGCGCCGTCGGCGTGCTGCAAAAACCAGGTGCGTGCGCTATGCGCATTCATCATGGTTTCCATCGTGGTGAATGTTTTGGAGGCGATGACAAAAAGCGTGCTGGCAGGGTTAACCTGCGACAGTACGGCATCCAAATCATGACCATCCACGTTAGATACAAAATGCATCGTCAGACGTGCATGCTGAAACGGTCGTAATGCCTGACAGACCATTTTAGGACCGAGATCGGAGCCACCGATACCGATATTGACGATGTCGGTAATCGGCTTGCCGTTATAGCCGCGCCATGACTCGGAGCGCACCGCCTCGGTAAATTTTGCGACTTGTTCGAGCACTGCATGTACGTCAGCGTTAACGTCTTGCCCGTCGATCACGAGTGGGGCACCCACTGGCGGCCACGGCGCACGCAGGGCGGTGTGCAAAACTGCGCGCTGCTCGGTTGTGTTGATTTTTTCGCCGATGAACATCGCTTCGCGCCGCTGCTCTACCTTGCGTTCACGTGCCAAATCGTATAACAGCGACATAGTGTCGGTTGTAAGCGTATTCTTGGCGTAATCTAAAAACAACCCGGCAGCTTCGATAGAAAACGTCGTAAAGCGTTGAGAGTCTGCAGAGAACAGGTCGCGTAAGGTTTGTTTTGTCGTCGCAGCGTGGTGCTTTTGCAGCGCTATAAAGGCTGGAGAATCAGGTTTTAGGCTAGAAATGTCGTGCGCAGTAGTGGGCATGTCCGTAGTCTCTTGGCATCTGGAATTATGTAAGACTATACAATACCTGCAATAGTTTATGGTAATTTCACTACAAATTATTCTCGATACTATTTTTGCGTCTAACTAGCTAATTTACGTATTTTTTCACTCATCGTCCTTTGATCGGTTGCTGAGGAACTCTACCTTTTGCCATCAATTCGCGTAAATAAAGACCTATCATTATGTGGTTTATTGCAGCAAAATACGTTTTGTATCCGGCGGACAGACCGTCAGAAAAATGCAGCTAGTGCAGCGCAAATCAAAGTAAATTGTAGTAAAATTTCATATTTATAGCATTTCAGTCTTTATCCAAGCGCGCATGCGGTCGAATTCAGCGTGTGTCCAGCTTATCTCTCTCAAGGATCTCCACTATGTCCGTTCAAGCCAGCGTCGCTAAAGTTACCGAGCGCATTATTGCGCGCAGCCAGCCATATCGTAGTGCCTATTTAGCGCGTATCGAAATAGCCCGTCGTCAAGATGTACAGCGCGGTGCGTTGTCCTGTACCAACCTTGCGCATGGATTTGCCGCGTTTCCAGTGAATGATAAGTTGCGACTAAAGCAAGATAAAGATCTCTCGGTAGCAATCGTGTCGTCTTACAATGACATGTTGTCTGCACACCAACCATTCGAGTATTTTCCCCAAATTATCAAAGATGCCGTGCGCGCTGCCGGTGGCGTAGCCCAGTTTGCCGGTGGTACACCAGCGATGTGCGACGGCGTGACCCAAGGGCAGCCGGGCATGGAGTTGTCGTTGTTTTCGCGTGATGCGATTGCGATGGCAACGGCGGTAGCGCTGTCCCACAATATGTTTGATGCCGCATTGTATTTAGGCATTTGCGACAAGATTGTCCCTGGTCTATTAATAGGCGCTTTGCATTTCGGTCATCTGCCAGCGATTTTTGTACCGGGCGGACCGATGACTAGCGGTATGACAAATAAAGAAAAAGTCAAAATTCGCCAGTTATATGCAGAAGGCAAAGTTGACCGCGCCGGTTTGCTAGAGGCCGAATCGCAGTCTTACCATAGCGCCGGGACGTGTACTTTTTACGGTACGGCTAATAGTAATCAAATGCTGATGGAGGCATTGGGCCTGCATCTGCCCGGTTCTGCGTTTATCACGCCGGGTACGCCATTGCGCGATGCATTGACCGCCGAAGCAGGGCGTCAGGCTTTGAAGATTACCGACCATAGCGGTAATTATCGTCCCGTCGGGCATGTGGTCAGCGAAAAGAGTATCGTCAATGCCATCGTTACACTGCTGGCGACAGGTGGATCTACTAATCACACCTTGCATTTGGTGGCGATTGCCAAGGCCGCCGGGATCGTGATTGATTGGAACGATTTTGATGCGTTGTCTGCCGTGGTTCCGTTGATCACGCGTATTTATCCAAACGGCGATGCAGACGTGAACCATTTTCATGCCGCCGGTGGTACGGGTTTCGTGATTCGCGAGTTGTTGGATGCCGGTTTGATGCATGAAGACGTCTCGACGATTTTGGGCGATAGTTTACGCGCTCACTGTGCTGAGCCATTTCTGGAAGGAGACGCGGTCATATTTAAGCCTGCTCCGGAAAAAAGTGGCGATGATACGGTGCTGCGCACCGCGTCGGCACCATTCTCGGCAGATGGCGGTTTGCGATTATTGACCGGAAATCTGGGGCGTGCGGTCATCAAAATTTCGGCTGTAAAAAAAGAACATTGGATAGTCCAGGCACCCGCGATTGTATTTAGTTCGCAAGAGGCATTCATGAAGGCGTTCCGTGCGGGTGAGTTGGATCGGGATTTTGTCGCCGTGCTGAGTTTTCAGGGACCGCGCGCCAACGGGATGCCGGAATTGCATGCATTAACACCGGCGCTGGGCCTGTTGCAAGATAAAGGACGCCACGTTGCGTTGGTAACCGATGGCAGAATGTCGGGTGCATCAGGCAAAGTACCGGCGGCGATCCACGTCACGCCGGAAGTGCTGGCCGGTGGGCCATTGGCGCTGGTACGAACTGGTGACATGATTAAGATGGACGCGCAACACGGCATACTTGAGGCGCTGGTTCCTGCGGATGAATGGGCGCAGCGTCAGGGTGAAGTGGTGAATTTGAGTGCAAATCAGGTTGGTATGGGACGCGAGTTGTTTGCCGTGTTCCGCAACGCGATTAGCGCGGCAGAAGAGGGTGCGACTATCTTTGACTTGCCACCAGCATTGGATACGGTGGCAGTGACTGTTGGATAATTGATATTGCGATATTTGACGAACTAGGAAATCATTACTATGACAACGACTAAATATTTGTACGACAACGAAGTACTGGACATCATGCGCACCTCCGCCGTTATTCCGGTGATCGCGATTGATGATATTGCACACGCCGTTCCGTTGGCGCGGGCATTGGTGGCAGGCGGTATCCGCGTGCTGGAAGTGACGTTGCGGACAGTTCATGGTTTGGCAGCAATTCGCGCCATGGCAGAAGTGCCGGGAGCAATTGTCGGCGTCGGTACGTTAACTCAGCCGGAAGAATTTGCTGCTGCACGCGATGCTGGCGCTGTCTTTGGTGTGTCGCCTGGCTTGACCCCTGCATTGATCGCCGCCGCAAAATCGAGCGGTTTGCCTTTGTTGCCTGGCGTTATGACGCCGTCAGAAGTGATGGCAGCGCGTGAAGCCGGTTTCCGTCAACTCAAGTTGTTTCCAGCGGTGCCAGCAGGTGGCGTCGGCATGTTGAATGCGATTGCAGGGCCACTGAGCGATGTGATTTTCTGTCCTACTGGCGGAATATCGCAGCAGACTGCACCGCAATTCCTCGCATGCAAAAACGTCGCATGTGTTGGCGGATCATGGTTGACGCCTAAAGATGCGCTGGAGTCGGGCGATTGGGCACGGATCACTGCATTAGCATTGGCGGCTAGCCAGTTACGCGCTTCGTAATGACACCTTGATCATAGCGGCTATTTTGCGGCCGCTATCGATGTTCTCTGCATTAAATTTTTCGGCGTCACTCAAGTTGTCATTGAAGTGCTAAGACTTTCTAAGGCGTCGAAAAATTGTCGTATTGCCGCTTTTTACTCCTTCTTTTTCCGCTGTTTTTAGCAAAATTAGTACTTTTTAGTTATCAATAGACATTCCGGTAATAGCTTTTATAAAAGGCATTACTGGACTTCATCAAGAAAAATCATTAAAATAAGTCCTCTTTAAAATATTGCACCACCCCAAAATGGTGTAGTTAAGCCGCGTGACCTGCATCAGCGGGTCGTCCAATGCTCTGACAAACGTCGGAGTTTCATCAAAAGTCGTGGATATCCTCGCACTCAGTTTGCCGCCCCAATGCGGCAGTCGACTCACTCTGAACAATCCTTTCGGGATACGGAGTGGGATAAATTAATTGACAGTTGTTTGTCATGCTCGCGCGTCTCGGACTGTGCAGGTTTTTCCTGTGCTGTAGATACGTCTTGCAGGAAGGAGTAAAACATGACGAGTCGTTATCGTAATGCCATCGTCGGCACAGCCATCACGCTATTGGTTGTGGCGAGTATCGGCTGGACGGTCGGCGCCGACGCTATTCAGCGGTATCAAGGCGATCTGATTTATTACACTATGCGTCACATGCAGTTGGTTGGCTGGTCAATGTTATTGGCTTTGGCGACCGGTCTGCCCGCAGGTATTTTGCTGAGCCGTCCGCTATTCGCGCGCCACGCAGAAAAATTCATGCAAATCTTTAATATCGGGAACACCATTCCGTCGATTGCCGTATTGGCCCTCGCGTTGGCGTTTTTCGGTATCGGCGATAAACCGTCGATCATTGCTTTATGGCTTGCCTCATTGCTGCCGATAGTGCGCAATACTTACGAGGGGCTGAAGCAAGTACCGCCCGCGCTGAGCGATGCTGCAAAAGGCATCGGCATGAAACCTTATCAAATCTTATTCCGTGTTGAGTTACCGAACGCCATCCCGATTATTGTCGGTGGTATTCGCACTGCATTGGCGATTAACGTCGGGACCGCCCCCCTATCGATTTTGATTGGCGGCGAAAGTCTCGGCAGCATTATTTTCCCCGGCATTTATCTGAATAATCAGGACCAATTGCTACTCGGCGCTACCGCAACGGCATTGCTGGCATTGATGTTGGACGCCATTGTGTCTATCGGCAGTAATGCGTATCTCACCAAACGCGGTTTATTACGCTAATCGGGATGTGCTAATGATGTATTCGGATGCATTTTTTGCCTCCATTTAGAAGGGTAAACACTATGAAAAATAGTATAAAAAAATTGCGCGTAAAGCCGTTATTGGCGATTGCATTAAGCGTATTAACGATATTGGGGTTGGTGGCTTCCACTTCTGCCGCTGCGGCAACGTTGACGGTCGGCGGTAAAAATTTTACTGAACAACTGATTCTGTCCACGATGACGCAGCAATATTTGCAGGCCAAAGGCTACGACGTTGAACTGAAAAATGGTTTGGGCTCCACCATCATGCGTCAGGCAATTGAAAGCGGGCAGCTCGATATTATGTGGGAATACACCGGCGGATCGTTGATCGTCGTTCATAAAGTCTTTGATAAGCTCGATTCAGAGCAATCCTATGAACGCATAAAAAAACTTGATGCCGAGATGCATTTGGTCTGGCTTGAGCCTTCACGATTAAATAACACCTATGCATTAGCGGTACCAGCCAAGCGGGCTGAAGAATATGGCCTGAAAACGATAGAAGATCTGGCTAACAAAATTGCCGCAGATAACGCGCAGAATCCGGACAAAAAACATTTGTTTGGCGTCGATTTTGAATTCGCGTCGCGCCCGGATGGTTTGGGGCCGATGTCAGCGTTGTATGGTTTGAACTTTGACCGCAGCGAGGTCAAGCAAATGGACCCCGGTCTGGTCTACACGGCATTGCGAAACGATCAATTATTTGTCGGTTTGACTTATTCGTCCGATGGACGGATCGAAGGATTTAACTTGAAACTGCTGGAAGACAACAAGCATTTCTTTCCTTTCTATACTGCCGCACCGGTTGTGCGCGAAGAGGTTCTTGCTGCCAATCCCAAACTGGCTGAACAGTTGAATGCGCTTTCTTCCAAAATCGACACCCAGAAAATGGCCGAGATGAATAAGAAAGTCGATATCGATCAACAGCCGATAAAGAAAGTCGCTGAAGATTTCCTGCGTGCCGAAGGTTTGCTGTGAGGACCACAAAATGACACTTTTTAATTATCTTTCTGGCGCATGGCCTGAGATATTACATCTCACCATGCAGCATTTAATGTTGGTGAGTATCGCCGTCGGTCTGGCGATTTTGGTTGGTGTGCCGCTCGGCGTTGTGATGATTCGTCATCCCGGTTTGGCTAGCCTGATGCTGGGTTTGGCGACTGTCGTTTTGACATTGCCGTCGATTGCCTTGTTCGGCTTAATGATTCCGCTGTTCTCGCGTTTCGGTCAGGGACTCGGTCCGTTACCGGCTATTACGGCGGTATTTTTATATTCTTTGTTGCCGATCATGCGGAATACTTATTTGGCGCTGGATGGAATCGAAGATGGCGTAAAGGAAGCCGGTATCGGTATCGGGATGACGTTTTGGCAGCGCTTGCGCCTGGTGGATTTACCGTTGGCAGTCCCTGTGATTTTAGGCGGCGTGCGCTCAGCCGTGGTGATGAATATTGGCGTGATGGCGGTGGCGGCAGTGATTGGCGCAGGCGGTTTGGGCGTATTGATCTTGCATGCGATTAGCCAGAGCAATATGCAGAAACTTGTCGTTGGCGCTGTATTGATTAGTGTTCTGGCGATTGTCGCCGATGCGCTGCTACAGTGGTTGCAACGCGTATTAACACCGAAAGGAATGCAAAAATTATGATAGTTCTCGATAAATTAAGCAAAGTTTTTACTCAAAAAGATGGCGTTAAAGTGAAGGCCGTTGATGAGGTAAGTCTGACTGTCGCTGAGGGGGAAATCTGCGTATTTTTGGGACCCTCGGGTTGCGGTAAGAGCACTACCCTAAAGATGATCAATCGGTTGATCGTACCGACTTCGGGGCGGGTGTTGCTAAACGGCGAGGATACGACCGGGATTGATGAGGTTACGCTGCGGCGGCATATTGGTTATGTGATTCAGCAAGTTGGTCTGTTTCCTAACATGACTATCGAAGAAAATATCACCGTTGTACCACGCTTGCTGGGATGGGATAAAAAGCGCTGTCGTGAACGGGCGGTTGAATTGATGGCGATGGTGGCGTTGGATCCTAAGTTGTATTTGAAGCGTTATCCGCGTGAATTGTCTGGTGGGCAGCAGCAGCGTATCGGGGTGATTCGGGCGTTGGCCGCTGATCCGCCGGTGTTGTTGATGGATGAGCCGTTTGGTGCGGTTGATCCGATCAATCGCGAGTCTATTCAGAATGAGTTTTTTTTAATGCAGCGGCAGCTTAATAAAACGGTGATTATGGTTAGTCATGATATTGACGAGGCCATTAAGCTGGGCGACAAGATTGCTATTTTCCGGGCTGGTAAGTTGGTGCAGATTGATCATCCGGATACACTTTTGGCGCGTCCTAAGGATGAGTTTGTTGGTTCTTTTGTGGGCCAGGATGCTACTTTGAAGCGGTTGCTTTTGGTGCGGGCGGGGGATGCGGCTACTACTTCTGCCACGGTACGGGATGACTCTGCTTTGGTGGATGCTTATGGGTTGATGGACGAGAATGATTATCGCTATGTTACTGTTACTGATGGTGATAATCACGCTATGGGGTTTGTTTCGCGGCGCGATGCTCGGGGGGCGGTGGGAGCTTGTTCTGAGAAGGTGAAGCCGTTTCCTGTTAGTGCTACGCCGGATGAGAATTTACGGGTTGTGCTTTCTAAGATGTATAAACATAGTACTAGTTGGATGCCTGTTATTGATCATGATAGTAGTTATTTGGGTGAGGTTACGCAGGATTCTATTGCGGATTATTTGAGTTCTGGGCGGACTCGGCGGTAGGGGGCTGATTTAGAACGATGTTTGGGGATTTGATACTGTCGGCGCTCCGTTGGGGCTTTGCCGGGGGCGGCCCGACAGCCGGTCACTTTCTTTTGCGTCGGCTCGGCGCCCGATTTGCCTGTAATTTCAAAAGCAACTTCAACGTTCTTTAGCTGATTCAAAGCACTTTTCTTGCTGACTTGGTCATCGTCGTGATGTCAGTCTGGGAGTGAGAATTTTGTTTGAATTAAATAGCCGAGGTTGGGCTAGAGTTTAGATCTGTACTGATAAATAAAAAACGGCCATCGGAGTAATCCGATGGCCGTTTTTTGTTTAGTTTAACAATCAGTGATGATTGTTGGACTAACTATTATTGAGCGCTAATTAACGATCGCCAAACGAGCGACGTGTGCTGCTGTCGTTTGTGCGGTTGCCTTTGTAGCCGCCGCCTGCACCAGCGCCTGCGCCAGCACCGTCACGGCGTGGAGCACCTGGTTTGCTAAATGTACGGCCACCGCTTGGCTTGCTTGGTGCACCGCGGTTATCGCCTGGTTTCCAGCCACCTGGTTTGTGGTTCGAGCGTGGTGCTGATGCTGTTTTCTTTGGTTCGAAACCAACAACGACATCGACTGGAATCAATTGCTTGGTGAAGCGTTCGATGCGTTTGACGTTCATGCTTTCAGCGTGGTTTACCAGTGACACGGCAACGCCGTTACGGCCAGCGCGACCGGTACGGCCGATGCGGTGGACGTAGTCTTCTGGGAACTTCGGCAGATCGTAGTTGAATACGTGGGTGATGGCTGGGACGTCGATACCGCGAGCGGCGACGTCAGTTGCTACCAATACACGAACTTGACCGCGACGCAGGCTGTCCAGAGTGCGGTTACGCGCGCCTTGATGCATGTCACCATGCAGTGCAGCAGCAGCGAAGCCAGCGATGTTCAGGCGGTCAGCGATATTGTCTGCATCACGCTTGGTTGCTGTAAATACGACAGCTTGGTCCATGGTTTCGTCGCGCAACAAATGATCCAGCAAACGATTCTTGTGCGACAGATCGTCGACAAAATGAACCTTTTGTTGAATGTTTTCATGTTTTGTTGCCGAACCAGCGATCTGAATGATCATTGGGTTTTTGGTGATGCGCTTTGCCATGTTACCGACAACGCCATCCAGCGTAGCGGAGAACAGCATTGTTTGACGCGACTCAGGTGTGGCAGCAACGATTTTTTCGATATCGTCGATGAAACCCATGTCCAGCATACGATCGGCTTCGTCTAGTACCAGAATTTGCAGTTGCGAGAAATCGATTTTGCCCGATTCCATGTGATCGATCAGACGACCAGGTGTAGCAACCAGGATTTCTGGGTTCTTGGCAAGCAATTGCATTTGCTTTGGATAAGGCATGCCGCCAAGGATCGAAATTGCTTTGATACGCTTCATGTGCGAACCGTACTTGTCAGTCGCGCTTGTTACTTGCAATGCCAATTCACGTGTTGGAGTCAACACCAGCATTTTTGGCTGAGCGGCTTTAAAACGTGGACGGTCACCGCGTGAACGCGATGCCTGCATTTCTTGATTTGGTGTTTTGCCGGTCTGGTCAACTACTGGCTCAGAGGCGAATTTATGCAGTGCTGGCAGCATGAATGCTGCAGTTTTGCCGGAACCGGTTTGCGACGATACCATTAGGTCGCGGCCTTCGATGGCGGCTGGAACAGCTTGTTCCTGAACGCTAGTTGGTTTTGTGTAGCCGGCTTCAGTCAATGCCTGGATAACGGACGCGTGCAGGCCTAGGGATTCAAATGTCATTATTTTCTTTCGTAAAGTTCAGCGCTATATTCTGCAAGCAGTCGTAAAACGACAAATGCAGAGAACGCAAAAAAGCAACGCCGACCAACGAAATTACTATGAAACGACAAAGAAATTTCGGCACAAAAGCTTTGCGCCGGGACGGTGTCAGTTAAACGACACACAAGGCGGGAGGGCTTTTACAATGCAATGTCTTAAATTGATGCAAGACACGCTTAGGCTTGCGCAGCTACTTGTTTTTGTTCTTAATGATTAAACTGTTGTCTAACCATTGCTTGCGTCATATTGCAACGCAGCCCCGGATAATACAGTATTTTTCATCCTATTACACGCTCAATGTTGCGATTGCACATAAATAACGGCGTTTGTTTGTAGGTGCCTTTGTTGATAGTGCGCAATAGCAACAAAAACGTCCGAGAAGGCTCGGACGTTTTTCTGGAAAATCCTGGGATGCCTGACTCCGTCAGAAATTTATTCCGAGATGCCGCCGACAACCTTGGAGAAACCGCCATCTACGTAGGTGATTTCGCCGGTAATGCCGCTAGCTAGATCGGACAACAGGAAGGCTGATGCATTGCCGACATCTTCTAGCGTGACGTTGCGACGCAAAGGAGCATGGTCTGCCACAAAGCCGAGGATTTTGCCGAAGCCTTTAATGCCGCTGGCCGCCAATGTCTTGATTGGACCGGCAGAGATACCATTGACGCGTACACCCTTTGGGCCGAGCGATTCAGCGAGGTAACGCACGCTGGCTTCGAGCGAAGCTTTCGCCAGACCCATTGTGTTGTAGTTAGGTACTACGCGGTCTGAACCCAGATAAGTCAGGGTTAGTAATGCTGAATTTGGGCGCAGCATCGGCAACGCTGCTTTTGCCATCGCCGGAAAGCTATACGCCGAGATGTCATGCGCGATCTTGAAGCCTTCGCGTGATAAGCCATCCAAAAAGTCACCAGCAATCGCTTCTGCCGGAGCGAAGCCGATTGCGTGTACTAGGCCATCCAATTGATCCCACGATTTTCCAAGGTCAGCAAACAATGCATTGATTTGGGCATCATCGCCAACATCGCAATTGAAAATCAATGTGCTGTCGAATTCAGCGGCAAATTTAGTGATGCGGTCTAAAAAACGTTCGCCGACATAGGTAAATGCGAGTTCTGCACCTTCGCGCTTGCAAGCCTGGGCGATCCCATAGGCGATTGAGCGATTCGATAATACGCCCGTGATGAGGATTTTTTTTCCTTGCAGAAATGCCATGTTGACTCCAGATAAATGCGCCGCAAATCAAGTGCGAGGTGCGGCCGCGAGGTTGTGCAATGCGCTACCTGCCGGGTGACACGCGTCACTGGCACAATAACGGATGGGGGTTTTACGCGAATAAGGGCAGATTGTAGGGGTTCATTGCGATCAGGGCAACTAAGCTTGCCCTGATCGCGTTACTTACGATGCCGTTGTCACGCTTTATTGTTTTCGAGAACTTCGGGCTGACGCCAGAATTTCTGTCTTTGTGCTTTGGGGTTTGCTTTTCTTGCTTGCAGCAACGATAACTGCTTTTTTCTCATGTGTCTTGCTGGCGGTTTGTGCGACTTTTACGATGCGCTCCTTACGTTCGCCACGCTTGTTGACTATCACCGCCTTGTGGTATTGCGTGGTGGCAGAAGCGCGTCTGATGCTGCCATCGCCGGAGGAGGCCATGCGGTTCGGTACTTGTAATTGCAAACTTTGACCACGGCTGACACCGTCGCGATGCAAGCTGTTCCAGGATTTGACTTGGCTGACGCTGACGTTATAGCGACCGGCGATGGATGCCAGCGTATCGCGCTTTCCTACTTTGACAAAGATCCGCCGCGTCTCAGGGACGTCTGGCGCGACTGCCATAGTGGCGTTATTGGCGACTTCAGCGGTGATGTCGCTATTTTCGCTCTCGGTTTTTGGCACCAGAATAGTCGAGCCAGCTTTGAGCAACATCCGTGGCGGAATATGATTTACTTCGCGGAGAATGGCGGGCGTCGTGTCGAATTTGATCGCAATTGCCTCAATCCGTTCGCGTGCACTGCCAACGGTGTGCGACGTCCACGATGACAAAGACTGCGTCCATTTAATGATGTTTTTCTTAAATTTTTCTGCATTCGTTTGCGGCAGCAAAATTTTAGTATCCGAACTGCCGATAATGACAGGACGATTAAATTGGGGATTGAGTGCTCTGAAGTCATCCAGTGACAGTTCCGCCAGTTGCGCGGCAACTTTCACGTCAATGTCGCGGGTTTTGCCGATGGTGACAAAATATGGTTCATTGTCGATTTTTGGCAGGGCAATATTATACGCCTCAGGCGCTGCGATGATGTTTTTTACCGCTTGCAATTTAGGCACATAATTGCGAGTTTCAGCAGGCATCAGCGGTGCCAGACTAGCAAAGTCGGTAGGCAAACCGGCGGCTTGATTTCTGTCGATAGCCTTTTGGACCGAGCCTTGGCCCCAGTTATAGGCTGCCAGCGCCAGTTGCCAGTCGCCAAACATGGCGTACAAAGTTTGTAAATAGGTTAATGCAGCGTCGGTGGAGGCAAGCACGTCACGGCGCTCGTCTTTGAACATGTTTTGCTTGAGGTTGAAATCGCGTCCCGTCGCTGGCATAAATTGCCATAAACCTACGGCTTTGGCGCTAGAGAAGGCTTGGGGATTAAACGATGACTCAATAAATGGCAGCAGCGCGAGTTCGGTCGGCATGCCCCGTTTTTCCAACTCTTGTACGACGTGAAACAAATAAGGCGAGGCACGCAGCGTGGTGCGTTCAAAATAATCGGGGCGGGAGCTATAGAACTCGGTTTGCGAGACGACTTGGGCATTGTCGAGGTCTGGAATACTAAATCCTCTGCGTATCCGGGTCCAGACATCGAACTGCGACATCCCAATCACTGCAGGATTGGGGTTGGATGGATCAATCAAACTAAAATTGGGGGTGTAGATAGAAATATCATTGGCTTGGGCCAATAGCGGTGCGCCGAAAAATGCGATGGCGGCAAGCGCGTATGTCTTGAGTGTAAATTGCATGGATTCTTTTTTCTGACGGCATAGGAAGCAGCCGGTATAAAAGGGACAGCGAAAAGGCTAAAGCGCAGTGTACGTAACCGGCTTTTGTCGCGTCAAGCAAAAAATACGCTATCACTTTTGCATAAGTGATTGATTTATAGCGCAATTACGCTAAACAGCGTTCCATAGATTAGGAAATTGCCTATGGAGGGGAATAATGTGCCGGTGGGATGCAACAACTATTTTTGAAGAGATATTTCACAACTGCTAAATAAATATTATTCTAATAATATATACAGTTATTGGCAGTTTATTTGAAATTATTTTTCCATAAACGCAACGCGGCAAATGCAGCCACCGGATCGTCGTTTGCAGCAGCGTTCAGATAATCGCTTTGTTGAAGGCTGGAAATAATTTCTGGCTGTCGATAGCGCAAGAAGGGATTTGTCGCATTTTCCAAGGCAATATTCGACGGTACGGTCGGGATATTGCGATCACGCTTGGCTTGATCTGCGGCAATCCGTTCGAGCAGTGCCGGGTTGCCTGGCTCAACAGCCTGTGCAAAGCGCAGATTCGCCATCGTATATTCGTGGGCGCAAAATACCTGCGTTTGTGGCGGCAATGTGCTTAACTTTGAAAGCGATGCGACCATTTGCGCAGGTGTGCCCTCGAACAAACGCCCGCAGCCGCCAGCAAATAGCGTATCGCCGCAGAATAACCAGTTTTCTGACTGCGCCACATACGCAATATGACCGCGGGTGTGGCCGGGTACGTCAAGTACAGACAACTTTAGCGGTAATTGCGGAACCTCTACAACGTCGCCTTCTTTTAATAGTTTGGTAACATTCGCGATAACTTCGCCCGCCGGGCCAAAGACAGGAACATTATTATGCTGCAATAATGTTTCCACCCCGCCAACATGGTCAGCATGATGATGTGTCAGTAAAATAGCGCTCAGTTTGAGTCCGAGGGTCGCAAGCGTTGCAATTACCGGCGCGGCGTCGCCGGGATCGACGATTGCGGCGTGCTGCCCATCATGGATAAGCCATAGATAATTGTCATTGAAAGCCGGAATCGCTACTACACTCAACGCGTTATTTAACAAGGCAGTCATGGAATATCCGTCTTCAAAAAAGTCTATTATAGCGCTCGGTCCATGGCTACAAACACCCATAGGCCGGTATATGCTGGAATGGGAGCAGGCGCATCTGGACGCAATGACCGCCGATATTTTCGGTTTTAATGCGATGCAAATTGGGTTGCCCGAAATCGATGCATTGCAGGCTAACAGAATGCGGCATAAATGGTTGAGCGATAGCAAAGTTGTTGTCGGCTCAGCGCAAAATCCGCTGATTGGTTGTGGTTTGCAGGAGCAAAATCCGGATCACGCATCGGGCCGCTCTAAAATAGTCATCGCGCACGATTTCGCCGAGTTGCCATTTGCCTCACAAAGTCTGGATCTGGTGGTGTTGCCGCATGTATTGGAGTTTGCCGACGAGCCGCATCAGGTCTTGCGGGAGGTGGAGAGGGTATTGATTCCCGAAGGGCAGGTCATTATTTGTGGGTTTAATCCCGCCAGTTTATGGGGAATACGGCAATCTACGGGCCGATTATCGGGCGCGCATTTTTTGCCGCAGAATGCAGAGTTTATTAGTTTATTGCGCCTGAAAGACTGGTTAAAGCTGCTGAATATGGAAGTCAATCGTGGCCGTTTCGGTTGTTACGCGCCGCCATGCTCCACAGCTAAATGGTTGCACCGTTTTTCGTTTATGGAGAAAGCCGGTAACCGCTGGTGGCCTTATTTTGGCGCTACTTATATAGTGCAAGCGATTAAACGGGTCAAAGGTATGCATCTGATTGGACCGGCGTTTAGTAAAAAAGCAGTCCAGGCGGGCAAGGGCGTACCAGCCACCAACCGAATACATAAAGCGGGCGAAAAATAAGCGGGGAATTGCGCTGCAGGCATAGTGTTTGGCGGCCGCGCTGTAATTGCATTGCAAACGATTTCGTTCTGATTCAATTTTCAAGAAATAGACAAGCATGGACAAAGTAGAAATATTCACCGATGGCGCTTGCAAGGGCAATCCCGGCACTGGCGGCTGGGGCGCGTTACTGATTTCTGGCGGCAACGAAAAAGAGTTATTTGGCGGTGAGCGCAATACGACCAATAATCGGATGGAGTTGTTGGCTGTGATTGAGGCCTTAAAGGTGCTCAAAAAGCCGTGCGAGGTCACGGTGCATACCGATAGCCAATACGTTCAGAAAGGGATCAGCGAGTGGATTCATGGCTGGAAAGCGCGTGGCTGGAAAACTGCCGCCAAGGCACCAGTGAAGAATGTCGATTTATGGCAAGCGTTGGATGCGGCACAGGCGCAGCATCAGATGCAATGGCGCTGGATCAAAGGGCATGCCGGCCATGTTGGCAATGAACGTGCTGATCAGCTTGCCAATCGGGGCGTACTCACTGTTTTGTAGCCTGATAATGGGTGATGTTTGCCATTTGCTTTTCCGAATACTTTTAAAAAATTGAAGTGACTATGCGACAAATCGTTCTAGATACAGAAACTACCGGTCTTAATCCGCGCACCGGTGACCGCATCATCGAAATTGGCTGTGTTGAATTGATCGACCGACGTTTAACTGGCAACAATTATCACCAATACATTAATCCCGAGCGTGATTCTGAAGATGGCGCGTTGGCGGTGCATGGATTGACGACGGAATTCCTCAGCGACAAGCCGAAATTCATACAGATTGCCGCGGAGTTGAGAGAGTACATCGCCGGTGCCGAAGTCATTATTCATAATGCTCCGTTCGATTTGGGCTTTTTGGATGCTGAGTTCAAGCGACTGGATCGTGAGATTTTCAGCAATGAAATCGCTGGTGTTATCGATACGCTGGTCCAGGCGAAGGAGATGTATCCCGGCAAGCGGAATTCGCTGGATGCGCTGTGTGATCGTTACGGTATTTCAAATGCGCATCGTACGTTGCATGGCGCGTTGCTGGATTCTGAGTTGTTGGCTGAAGTTTATTTGGCGATGACGCGGGGGCAAAATAGTTTCAGTATTGATTTTGGCGATGGGGATGAGAGTCTTGGCGAGGATGGGGTACGGTTGCCGTTAGCACCGCTGGGCGAGATTTTTGTACGGCTTGCGAATACCGAAGAACTGGCCGATCACGAGGTGGTTTTGGCTAGTCTGGATAAGGAAGTAAGAGGGGTATGCATTTGGCATAAGGCAGAGGTTGAGGTTGTACTAAACTAAGTGCGCGAAAGCGCGATCATTGTGACCTCTTCTGATTGCTGTTGGAAAATCATTAAAATTAAGGTTGTACAGATGCGAAGGTTGTTGTATTATTTCGTCCTGTTGCAAACGGGCGGTTAGTTCAGCTGGTTAGAATACTTGGTCGACATCCAAGGGGTCGCAGATTCGAATTCTGCACCGCCCACCAGAATATAAAAGGTCTTTCTTCGGAAAGGCCTTTTTTGTTTTCCGCTGCGTTAACACTGTGGAGGGCGGCTGAGGCTGGCTTGCCATTGCGTCAGTGCACTATTCAATATTTGCTTAGGGCGCGCTTATGTCTTCTATAAAAGCATCGTTTTTCAATACTAAATATGTTGGACAAGTTGCGTCATGGGTCTTGATTGGCGTGTTTGTGCTGTTCTATAAAGTAATTCTGCCTAGGTATATTGAGAGTCCTGTTTGGGAGAATTCGACGGTTTTTGGAGTTGGGGTTGCGCTTTCGTGGATTGTTGGGCGTTTGGTTGGAAAAATGGTGCTGGAGAAGAAGCGCATTGGGGCTTTTCTGGTTAAGTGAATTGGTTCGCCTAACACTCGTCCAGTAGACGAAGAACCCCCTCAATGCACGTCCACTTTTTTCCATGGTACGATCCTAATAACAACTAGGAGACTACAATGCCATCCACTACCATAGGTACGTATGAAATTGAGTATTCAGGTGTTTTACTGCCCGATAGCGAACACTGGGCAGCCTACGTAACGATCTTCGCACCGTCACCCAACCCGATGCACCGCAACAATATATTCCCCAACCAGCGCGTTTCCGTCGAGCACATTTTCAGCACTCAGGCAGAAGCCGAGCAGGAGGCTCTAAAGATCGCCACGGAGATGATCAGTCAGTGCAAATCCAAAGCAACCTGATAAACCAACCAATCAGCCTGCGATTAATATCAATAGTCAGTCCAATGCATTCAGGCCGAAAAAAGCCCCTCAAGCCGCCAACAAAAACCCCAACGCAATGGCAGCAGGCAGCGCTTGAACGAACAGGATCTTTTTACCTACTGTAGCCGCGCCAAATATTCCTGCAATAATCACACAAAGCAGAAAAAACACACTAATCGCCAAGCCCGCCGTTCCCAGGTAAAGACCCCAAATCAGCCCCGCCGCAAGAAACCCATTATATAAACCCTGATTCGCGGCGAGCGTTTTCGAGGCGGTGGCGAACTCCTGTGTCAGACGAAAAGTTTTCAACCCGATTGGCTTATCCCACAAAAACATTTCCAGCACCAGAAAATACACGTGCAGCAACGCAACCAGAGCAATCAAAACGCTTGCGATGACGATCATGGACTTTTCCTTAAAACGAAGATTTACGCACTATACATGGCGCAGCCCACCTTTTGCCGAAGCAAAGCGTGGGCTGCGTGTCCTGCGAGCGCTGCGTTATTTGTTCACTAAACGTGGCGGTAACGTCATTGTCAGAACTGCGCCTATCAACAACGAAGCCGCTAGCAAGAACATTCCGCTATTGGTGCTTTGCGTCGTATCTTTCAGCCAACCGACCGCGTAAGGGCTGACGAAACCAGCCAGATTACCTACCGAGTTAATCAGCGCAATCCCGGCAGCTGCCGCGGTACCGCCTAGTAAGGCCGTTGGCAAACTCCAAAACAAGGGCAGCACGGAAACGATACCAATCGCTGCCAGCGTCAACGCACTCATTGCCAACAACGTATTGTGGTCAAACGCGATACTCAATAACAGCCCGATACTGCCCAGAACGGCGGGGATTGCCACGTGCCAGCGGCGTTCGCGGTGTTTATCGGCACTGCGTGCAATCAATAACATGGCGACTACCGAGAAAGCGTACGGAATGGCAGTCAACATGCCGATATCAAATAAATCGGTGACGCCAGTGGTTTTGATAATGGTCGGAAGCCAGAAGCTGACGCCGTACAGTCCCATCACAAAAGAGAAGTAAATCAGCGCCAGCAGCCATGTCCTGGAATTTGCCACCATTTGTCCGAGCGATTGTTCTTCCTTTTGGCTGGCTTCGGCTTTTACCTGAACTTCCAGCAATTGCTTCTCTTCTTCCGTCAGCCATTTGGCATCACGAATCCGATCCTGCAAATACATAATGACCGCTATACCCAGAACTAATGATGGAATCGCTTCTAAAATAAACATCCATTGCCAACCTGCGAGACCGTTTGTGCCGTTCATGTTACGCAGGATCCATCCCGACAAAGGGCCTCCAATGACGCCTGAAATAGGAATGCCAGTCATGAAAAGGGCCACGATTTTGCCGCGACGATGGGATGGATACCAATAGGTCAGATATAAAATCACACCGGGAAAGAAGCCTGCTTCTGCTACGCCGAGCAAAAACCGCATTACGTAGAACGTCGTTGGCGTGTTCACGAAAATCATCGCGCCGGAGACCAGTCCCCACGTGATCATGATGCGGGCGATCCATAACCGTGCGCCCACGCGATGCAAAATCATGTTGCTGGGGACTTCAAAGATAAAATAGCCGATAAAAAAGATGCCGGCGCCGAGTCCGTAGACTGTTTCGCTAAACTTCAGATCGTTCAGCATTTGTAATTTGGCGAAACCGACGTTCACGCGGTCCAGATAGGAGCCGACGTAACAGAGAAACAGCAACGGTAGCAAACGCCATGTTACTTTGGCATAGGTGGCGGTTTCAAATGCGGGGGGAGCGGAGGAACTATAACTATCAACGTTAGCAACCATGTCTTCCTCTATGTGTAATTGTAATTAAGGAGTCTGTTTTATTACGTCAGGCTTACGTAAAATCGCGCATGCACCGTGCGCTGTTTTCGTTAATATGTCGTACTTGAACAATTTTTCGTAAGCCTTTTTTCTGTCTGCTCAGCGATGAATTACTGCCAGACGAGGAAATACAACCAAACTAATAATGCGTTGCAGCTAGCGATATTACATAATGTTGCGACTTTGTATGAATAAATAATTTCCGGGACTGACGTAAAAACGTCGCGACGAACAGATCATCTTCCGCGGCTTGAGGAACGCTGGTGCTGCGCGCACAATTTTGCTTGAGTCTTGATTTTTTGATGATTAGGATCACCCCTTCATGGAATTGCGTCAACTGCGTTATTTCGTTGCCATTGTCGATCACGGCTCGCTTTCCAGCGCCGCCCGTGTCCTGCACGTAGCCCAACCCGCGCTGACGCAGCAAATCAAGCAGCTGGAAGACGAACTTGAGGCGCAATTGCTGCACCGCTCGGCCCAAGGTGTCATGGCGACCGATGCCGGAAAAATATTTTACGAGCATGCGCAGGCAATTCTGAAGCAGGTCGGCGATGCCAAGTCGGCAGTGGGGCAGTCTACCGACAATCCTACTGGCACCGTCGCGTTGGGTATTCCGCAAAGTGCCTCTGGCGTACTCGCGCTTCCCCTCCTGACAGCAATCCGTGCCCGCTACCCGGAAATTTCGCTGCAATTGACAGAAGAATTGACCGGCAACCTGATTGAGCAGTTGAAAACCGGCCGTATCAATCTGGCAGTCTTGTTTGATGATGGACAATTGACATCCTTTGCCACCATGCCGTTGGTGGAGGAGGAAATGATGTTCATCACACGCCGCGATTCGCACTATGCCGACGCGCAGAATGCGACGGCATCCTCAGCCTCCGGGTCAATCACTTTGAGCGAAGTAGTCAAGGCACCCTTAATTTTGCCCGGCCGCTTGCATGGCGTGCGTCCCCGGATTGAGAACATCGTCAGAACGATGGGTTTATCAATCGATAACGTCATCGAAATCAACTCTGTGACAATTTTAAAATCCGCGATTCTGGCCGATATTGGCGCGACAATTTTACCTGTCGCGCCATTGCTATTGGAGATCGAACGCGGTGAAATGCAGGCTTACACGATTAGCGACGTGGTGCTATCGCGCAGGTTGGTGTTGTGCGCGTCGAAGAATATTCCATTGACGAATGCGGCGGCGGCGGTCGAGCGGCTGGTATTGGAAGTCGCAGAAGAGTTATGCAGTAGCGGCCAATGGCGCAATGCCAAAACCTTGACGGTTTAGGACCCACAAGGGCGCATTAGTATTTTGTTGCAGATTCGCGTTGGTTTTTATCACCAACGATCGACAAGACAGACCAGCGCCGCAAGGCCTTTTTAGATTTAGAAATTATGCACATTCTTCTCGTAGAAGATGATTCGGTCCTCGCAGATGGTATTTTGCGCATCTTCAAAAGCCATGGGATGGTCGTCGACGTGGTCCAGAACGGTAGCGATGCCGATGCGTTGTTACAGCGCACCGAAATTTCAGTTGTGGTGCTCGACATCGGCTTGCCCGGTATTGATGGTTTTGAAGTCGTGCGTCGGCTGCGTGCACGTGGGAGCCAGATTCCGGTCTTGCTATTGACCGCTCGCGACTCTGTACAGGATCGGGTCTACGGTTTGGAGATCGGTGCTGACGATTACCTGGTCAAGCCATTTGCAACGCAAGAATTGGTCGCGCGAGTACGTGCTTTGTTACGCCGCAGCGCGCCACAACCTTTAGAAATGCATCTGGGCGGCCTATCCTTAAATACCTCCTCGCGTCGCGCAAAAATTAATGGCAAGACGATCGAACTGTCGGTACGCGAATGGGCGGTGCTGGAATATCTGTTGCAACAAGCTTCCCGCGTGGTCTCGCGCCAGCAAATTATTGATGCGATTTTGCCGTGGGGCGCCGAACTGACGCTGAACGCGGTTGAGGTGTATATCTCTCGCATACGCTTGAAAATCGCCGATGCCGGTATCGAAATTCGTACCATTCGAGGGTTTGGTTACATGCTGGAAAAAGCCGACCATGAATAGCATCCGCATTAACCTGCTGAAATGGCTGATCGTACCGTTGCTGCTGGTGAATTTTATTGGCGCTGGTCTCAGTTATTGGCTTGCCTGGATTCCTGCGCAAATCGCCTTCGATCAAAGCCTGGCCGATGCTGGTTGGGCCATGGTGCCGCGATTGCAAGAGAAAGATGGTCAGGTTGATATCAACTTATCGAAGCAAGCCGAGCAGGTATTGCGGGTCGACCATTTCGATGCCATTTATTTAGTCGTTCGCAGCGGAGATGGCAAATTGCTTGCCGGGGATGCCGATTTTCCACCTTTGCCCAGACAAAAATTATTCAACGAGCCGTCGCCTTACGATGGCCAAATGCGCGGCGAACCGGTACGGATAGTTGCGCTGCAAACCATGATCGGACAGCAACCGGTATTTATCGGTGTTGCCGAAACGCTGCGCAAACGTAATCATATTCGCTCAGTCATATTTTTAGCATTGTCCTTGCTAGAGGCCGTGTTGGCGATAATGTTGGTTGCGACGATCTGGTTCGCCGTCAGTAAGGGTTTGTTGCCGCTGAAAAAGATGCAAATTGATTTGAATTTACGCGATCACGACGATTTGTCGGCAGTGGCTGAAGACAATGTTCCTTTGGAACTTGGCCCGGTCGTCAGTGCGATGAATGGCTTACTGAACAAAGTGCAAATCGGCGCAAAAAAGCAGCAAAACTTTCTGGCAAATGTGGCGCATCAGTTGCGTACGCCGTTGGCAGGGTTCAGAACGCAACTGGAATGGCTGCTACAAAAATATACCAACGAGCCAGAAACGGCGCACTCGATCAAGCTCATGGTGTCATCTACCGAACGCATGATCCGGCAGACTAATCAGCTTCTCGCGCTGGCAAGGGCCGAGCCGACCAAGTTTGAGAAAGACCGGCTGGAAGTCATTGAGTTGAACAAACTGGTAGAAGAATCGATACAACATTTTGTGGAGGAGGCCGACAAAAAATCCATCGATCTCGGCTTCAATTTGGAAACAACCCGTGTCATGGGTGATCAATTTTTGTTGCGCGATCTGATCGATAATTTGATAGACAATGCGATTCGTTATTCACCACCGAAAGGCACGGTCACAGTAAATACGATACAAGGCAAAGACGGCGGGATTTTCTCGGTTGAAGACTCAGGGCCGGGGATCGCCTCGGCCGAGCAAGAATTGATTTTTAATCGCTTTTATCGGATCGATGACAATATCGCGGGCAATGGCCTGGGCTTAGCGATTGTGCGCGATATCACCAATGATCACGGGGCGAGAATTTCGGTTGATCCCGGCGCAGTTGGCGGCACGATATTCGCAGTGCATTTTCCGTTTCCTATTCTTGGCACGCCGACGAAATTGCGACCTTAGCCTTTTTTTTTCATCCCGATAGTGTGCTGAGGCCTTGAGCAGCCATCCTAGGAATAACTGCACCGCTTGCGAGTTTTGCTTCTGTTCAGGGACTACAAAATAATAGTCTTTTACGCCGGGCACCAAGACGTCCCACGGCACGGTTAGCTGGCCCGATGCGATATCGTCCACAACGTATGTCCGGGGGACCAATGCAATGCCTGCCCCCATACGGGCCGCGTCGATCAGCATTGCGTACATCGTATAGCGTGGACCCTTCAATGCTTTTGCATCGGGGCAACCCGCCAACTCAAACCAACGCGACCAGGCCTCGGGGCGACCGGTTTTTTGCATCAAAACATAGTCAAGCAATGCGGATGGATGCTGGCAAGTCGGGCCACCGATCAGCGCAGGACTACACACCGGAATCAGTTCTTCCGTGAACAGATACGTGCTGATGGCGTTGGCCCACACCGGATGATTAAAATGAATCGCCGCATCGAATGGATCTTCAGAAAACAGAAACGGCTCTTCCCGTGCCGTGACGTGGATGGTCACCTCGGGATGCAGTTTATTAAATTCGTGCATGCGTGGCATCAGCCATTTGAGGCCAAAAGTCGGCAGTACCGCCAACTCTAACGAGATGCGCCCAGCATCATGCGCCATCGTCAGGGTGGTATCCATTTCGAGCTTATCCAGACTTTGCTGCACCAGCAAGCTGTAGCTTTTGCCTGCGTCGGTCAGTTGCAACCGCTTTTTGACCCGGCTGAATAATTTAACGCCGAGATAATCTTCTAGCAGGGCGATCTTTCGGCTGATCGCGCTTTCGGTAAATGCCAACTCTTCGGCGGCGCGGGTAAAACTGAGATGACGCGCGGCTGAATCAAATGCCTCCAACATACTGGTGCTGGGAATTTTTCTGCGCATTGATTTTGTTCCATGAAGAACTACATTAAAACGATCGATGACCGTTACGTGATTCTTCATTTTAGCATCGCACAATGGACAATTTGGGGACAGTGAAGACAAGAATGTTGCATGACCCAGGTTTAACGGCGAGCGTCAGACAAACAATTTCGAACGACGGCCTAAAGCGGCCATTTCACCGACAATACCTTTGCGAAATGCCAACACGCACAGGATGAAAATAATGCCGGTTACGATCGTTACCGAATCGCCCAAGGTACTGAACCATGGAATATGCGTCACGCCCGCCAGCCAGTTGCCGATATCGCCTAGTTTATTCTCTAACATGACAATAATGATCGCCCCGACGATAGGACCGATCATGGTCCCTAAACCACCGACTAGCGTCATTAAAACTACCAGGCCGGACATGCTCCAATGCACATCGGTTAGCGTCTGAAAGCCCAGCACCAGTGCTTTGAGCGATCCGGCCAGACCGGCCAATCCTGCCGACAAAACAAAGGCCAGCAGTTTGTAGTGATTAACGTCATAACCAAGCGAGATCGCGCGCGGCTCGTTTTCTTTAATCGCGGTCAATACTTGGCCAAACGGGGAGTGAATGGTGCGTACGATGAGCGCAAAACCGGCGACGGTAATTGCCAGCACGACGTAGTACAGCGTTAAATCATTTTCTAAATTGACCATTCCCAGCAGCTTGCCACGCGGGATGCCTTGCAAGCCATCTTCGCCGCCAGTAAAGGGTGCTTGCAGGCAAACAAAGAAAAGCATTTGCGCTAACGCAAGGGTAATCATGGTGAAGTAAATGCCACGCCGACGAATCGCCAGAACGCCAATCAGCAGACCAATCAATGCGGCGATAGTGGCACCAAGTAATAATGCGATTTCCATTGGCAGGCCCCAGACTTTTAGCGCAAGTCCGGCAATATACCCGGCGCTACCGAAAAAAGCGGCATGGCCGAACGACAATAAACCGGTGTAGCCGATCAGCAAATTAAAGGCGCACGCAAACAAGGCGAAGCACAAGATTTTCATCAATAGCACAGGATATAAACCAAACGGCGCAGCCAGTGCGGCGAGCAATAAAATGCTGTAGCCGATTTTTTTATTCATCATAGGATTTATTTTTCTTTGCCGAACAATCCGGCAGGCCGAATCATTAATACGATAACCATGACGATAAACACCACAGTCGACGATATTTCTGGATAAAACACGCGTGTCAGACCTTCAATGACGCCTAGCGCCAGGCCGGTAATGATCGATCCCATGATAGAGCCCATGCCGCCGATCACGACCACTGCAAATACTACAATGATCAGGTTCGAGCCCATCAGCGGCGACACCTGAATCACTGGTGCGGCGAGCACGCCAGCGAAGGCTGCCAACGCGACGCCGAAGGCGTAAGTCAGCGTCACCATCAGCGGTACGTTGATTCCAAACGCTTCGACCAGTTTAGGATTTTCCGTTCCTGCGCGCAGATACGCACCCAGACGGGTTTTTTCGATCACAAACCAGGTGGAAAAACATACTATCAGCGACGCCAGAACGACCCAGCCACGATAGTTGGGAAGGATCATAAAACCCAGATCAGTTGCACCTTGCAGCGACTCTGGCACCGAATAGGCCTGACCGGAAACACCATAAACGGTGCGAAAAACGCCTTCAACGACTAATGTAATACCAAAGGTTAATAACAGGCCATACAGATGGTCCAGTTTATATAGCCAGCGCAGCATCGTTTTTTCTATGATGACGCCAAACAGACCAACGATTAGCGGCGCAAGAATTAACATTAGCCAGTAGTTCAAGCCGAAATAAGTTAATCCCATCCAGGCAACAAATGCCCCCAGCATATAGAGTGCGCCGTGAGCGAAATTGATCACATTGAGTAAGCCAAAAATGACCGCCAGACCCAGCGATAGCGTAGCGTAAAAGGAGCCGTTCACCAGCCCCAGCAATAGCTGGCTGAAGAACGCAGTTAAGGGAATGCCGAATATATGCATGAGGCGTGTTAGCTGTAAATGTTAGTTAATATGGCGCGTGAATGATGAATGATGAATGATGGTTGTTAACTGGTCGCCGGTGACTTGCGGGTGATGCGTTCGCTGGTGAAATATAACGATCGCTTTACTCAAACTCCTAGCAAAGCATTCAGCGTCTCGGTCTTGGCTTCCAATTCGGACGAGGCGAATGACTCGACGATCTGGCCATGTTCCATTACATAAAAATGGTCGGCAAGCGGTGCTGCAAAACGAAAATTTTGCTCCACCATCACAATCGTGTAACCCTTAGCCTTCAAGGTCTGGATCATCCTTGCCAATGCTTGCACGATGACCGGTGCCAGGCCTTCCGATATCTCATCCAGCAACAGCAAGCGTGCGCCGGTTCGCAAGATGCGTGCAACCGCCAGCATTTGCTGTTCGCCGCCGGAAAGGCGCGTGCCCTGACTATTTTTGCGCTCTTTTAAGTTAGGAAAAATATCGTATATTTCTGCGACCGACATACTCTTGTCTGCGCTTGAAACAAGCGGTGGAAGCATCAGATTTTCTTCGGTCGATAATGATGAAAAAATTCCCCGTTTCTCCGGACAATATCCGACTCCGTGTTGCGCGATTTTGTAGATCGGCAAGGCGATGGTTTCATGGCCGTTGATCTTGATCGATCCTTTGCGAGTGCCAGTTAAGCCCATAATGGCGCGCAAAGTGGTCGAGCGGCCCGCGCCGTTGCGCCCCAGTAGCGTGACTACTTCGCCCTGATGCACGGTCAGATTCACGTTGTGCAAAATATGTGATTCGCCATACCAGGCTTGCAAGTCAGAAATCTCAAGTACTGGCGGGTGATCTGCCGATGTTGATGCCGATCTGGGCATAGTTGCAGTGCGCATTAGCATCAATGTGCTCCTTCCAGACTACCTTCAGAGACGCCCATATACGCTTCCATCACTTGTGGATTATTGGTTACTTGCGCATACGTTCCCTCGGCCAGCATCGCGCCGCGTTGCAGAACACTGATGCGATCGCAAATGCCCGCGACGACGTGCATATTGTGTTCAACCATCAGAATAGTGCGACCGGCAGACACTTTCTTGATCAGCGCGGTTACCCGATCAACGTCCTCATGTCCCATGCCTTGTGTTGGTTCGTCTAGCAGCATCAGTTCCGGGTCCATCGCCAGCGTAGTCGCAATTTCCAGCGCACGCTTGCGACCATAGGGTAAATCGACCGTAGTCGTCGCAGCGAAGTCAATCAGATCGACTTCATCCAACAGCGCCATCGCACGTGTATTCAATTGCTTCAGAGACTCGCCACTGCGCCAGAAATGAAAAGATGTGCCAAGTCGGCGTTGTAATCCGATCCGTACATTTTCCATCACACTCAAGTGCGGAAAAACTGCAGAAATCTGGAACGAG
Source organism: Glaciimonas sp. PCH181 (assembly GCF_003056055.1). Lineage (NCBI taxonomy): Bacteria > Pseudomonadati > Pseudomonadota > Betaproteobacteria > Burkholderiales > Oxalobacteraceae > Glaciimonas > Glaciimonas sp. PCH181. The sequence goes on along the minus strand of NZ_PYFP01000001.1, from coordinate 2,045,436 downwards.
CGGATAATCCCTTTACGCGCGATCTGCGCTGGTGCTGCGGCAGTAATGTTATTGCCGTTAAACAAAATCTGGCCCGATGTCGGTGCCAGAAATTTTGTCAGCAGATTAAAACAAGTCGTTTTCCCGGCTCCATTCGGGCCGATGAGAGCGTGGATATGACCACGCGCGACACGTAAATTAACAGCACTGACGGCTGTAAAACCCTGAAACTCCTTGGTCAGGTCTTTGGTTTCCAGAATGGCATCCATATTATTTTCCTAGCGCCTGTTCTGGATCACTTCTTGGCAAAAGCACAGCTGCCGCTAGCGAGTGAAGGGTAAGCCTCCGTGCCAGGAACAGTCGCCAGTAAGTTGTAATAATCCCAAGGCCGTTTCGATTGCGCCGGTGATTTAACTTGCATCAAATACATGTCGTGTACCAACAAACCATCGGCGCGTATCTTACCGTTTTTGGTATAGAAATCGTTGACCGGCGTTTCCTTCATCTTCTTCATTACCGTATCGGCGTTGTCAGTCCCGGTTGCCTTAACCGCATTCAGATAATGCATTGTGGAGGAATAATCAGCAGCCTGAATTGCAGAGGGCATTTTGCCTACGCGTTTGTAGAAGCGCTCAGACCACTTTCTGGTTTCATCGTTTAAATCCCAATAGAAACCTTCGGTAATGTACAGCCCCTGTGCAGTTTTTAATCCTAAAGCATGTACATCATTGATGAATACCAGCAACCCTGCGAACTTCTGTTTACCAGAAGTAAGCATGCCGAATTCAGCCGCAGTCTTAATCGAATTGATGGTATCTGAACCAGCGTTGGCCAGCCCTATAACTTTTGCGCCGCTGGATTGCGCCTGCAACAAATAGGATGAGAAGTCTGAAGTATTAAAAGGATGCTTAACATTGCCGAGGACCTTACCGCCGTTGGCTTCCACGACCGCGCTTGTATCGGCTTGCAGCGAGTAACCGAAGGAGTAATCGGCAGTCAGAAAGTACCAACTGGTGCCGCCTTGTTTAACAATGTATTTACCGGCGACATTGGCCAGCGCGGCGGTGTCGTGGTTGTAATGCAGACTATACGGCGTGCAATCTTCGTTGGTGACACGGGTTGTGCCGCCGCCAGTGACAATCGCGATACGTTTCTTTTCCGCTGCAATTTTGATCGTGGCAAGCGCTGTGGCCGAGCCGGAAATATCAACGATCATATCGACCTTGCGTTGATCAATCCACTCGCGTGCGGTCGATGCGGCGACATCTGCTTTGTTCAAATGGTCGGCTGCAATGACCTCAATCGGTTTGCCATCTACTTTTCCACCAAAATCCTCCACCGCCATTTTTACGGCTTCTACCGCGCCTTTACCGGCGAAATCTGAAAAGGTGCCGCTGAGATCGGTCAGCACGCCGATGCGGACGACATCGTCTGAAATCTTTGGGACGGGTTGCGATTGCGCGACCGTAAGTGGACCGAATATTGTTGCGCAGATCGCGGTTATTTTTAGCGCGCCATGGACGAAATTGGTTTTCATATATGTCTCCTGATGAAAGTATTTATTTCTTGTTTGATGTCTACATTGCTGCGAAGTCCGAAATTGAAGGTGCAAAATTCCCTCAATGATCCAACTGGTCATCGGTCGTTCCGGTCAACTTTTTTGGGTAAAGATAGTGCTGTCGCTAAATGTCTATTTTGTTTATTTTTCTTGAATTGGTAGTGCCGTCTAGCGTTGTTTATTGCACGTTCGTTTTGCTGCGAATTGCTGCGTGTTCACCCGCTATTTTTCCAAAAACTGCGCCCCGCAATACCGATGTCGCGCCGGTATAAACTTGATAGTAGAGACCAGCCGATTCACCGGCCGCATAAAGCCCTGGAATCGTCCGCCCGTCATGATCAATCACTTGACCAAGCTTGTTTGTCTTGACGCCGCCATACGTAAAGCAAATTCCGGGAATAATCGGATAGGCGCAAAACGGCCCTTGGTTGATCGGCCGTGACCAATGCGATTTATTGATATCCAAACCTTGCGTTGCCAATCCATCCTCTTTCAGCGGCGAAAATTCGCCATCAGTACAGGCAGCGTTGTATTCATCGATCGTGCGGATGAAGGCGCTTGCCGGCAGATTACAGGCTTGCGCCAATGCCTCCAGCGTGTCTGCCTGGATGGCTGGTTGGTCGGTACGTATGCTTTTTTTCCAATTGGGAACATCATTGATGCGCTGATCGAACACGACATAGGCAATGCCGTCCGGTTGTTCGCCGATATCGCGGGCGATATGGTCATAGTGGGCATCGACCGGGCCGGGAGCCTCATCCAGAAAGCGCTTTCCGCGTTTGTTCACCAGTACGCCGTAGGAGAAATTCATGACCAGCGCTTCGGTTTCCTTCGAGCGTGGATCCAGTGGTTCGGCATGATATGAGCCGAAATCCCCGGCAGGTGCAGCGCCAGCATTCAGCGCCATACGAATGCCTTCGCCGCGATTGTAATAGCCGCCCGGTGCCACCGGCCGTACAAACTTAGCGCTGTTGCCCAGATATTGGGTCAACATTTCTGGATTACCTTCAAAGCCACCAGACGCAATCATCACGTTTTTTGCGTACAAGGTTTGTTGCTGGCCACCTTCGCCAGTGACCAATACCTGCAAATTACCCTGCGTATCTGCACGCGTCATTTGGCTTGCCGTGGTGTGATATTTAAAGGTGACACCAAGTTTCTCTGCCTCAGTCAACAGCGCTTCAAGCATTGCAAGACCGCCGCCGACCGGCATCAAACGCGGTGCTGCTGCTGTGACGAAATAAGTTGGTAGCGTATCAAAACGAATGCCGAAACTTTTCAGCCATTGGACGGTGGGTCCGGCTTGTTCCGACAGTGTCGAAATAAGCTCGGGGTCTGGCATGCCGTGTGCCTTGACATACGGCGGCCAGGTGGCGTATTCGGCTGCCACTTCATGGACAATATGCGGGTCTAAATTGTAACCAGCATTGGTGATCAGTTTTTCCTCGAAATCGTCGCTGACTTCATTGTCATTTTTCATGCGGAAATAAGATTCGGTCCAGCGCGTATTGCCGCCGAATTGCTCTCTCGCGGAACGTTCCAGCACGACGACGCGGGCACCGGCAGTAGCCGCTGCTACCGCTGCGGAGAGACCGGAAATACCGCTACCGATGACGAGAAGGTCGGTATCTTTATTGGTAACTTTATTGGCATCAATACTCGCCGCAGTTTCTGATGATGTATGCATAGTGCGTACCTGTTCTATTTCTCTAATGTTGCCGGTTGTTGCGGATGGCTACCGACGCGATGAGCGAACGGGGTTCGCTCATCTTTCGTGAAAATCGCGCGTCGAAGCCATAACATTTCCGACGCAATAGACGACCGCTCTTTAATACTTGCGCACAAAAGGATCCGGCATGTCTAAATCGGTCGAGATCCAGACGCTCTTCGTCTCCAGATATTCTTTTACCGCCTCAATCCCGCCTTCACGGCCCAGACCGCTATCTTTATAACCGCCGAATGGGGTTGTAAAACTGGTTGAGCGGTAATTATTCACCCAGACCGTACCTGCCTTGATTTTCTCCGACATCAGCATCGCACGGTGCAAGCTCTTCGTCCAGATACCTGCAGCCAGTCCAAAGCGAATGTCATTGGCGATCCTGATAGCGTCCGCTTCATCCTTGAACTTGATGACCGCCAGCACCGGCCCAAACACTTCTTCCTGCGCGATACGCATGCTGTTGTCCACGTCGACGAAAATGGTGGGTTCCACAAACTGTCCGGCCCCAAAACCCTCGCCGGTACGGGCGTTTCCGCCCAAGATGCAACGCGCGCCTTCATCTTTACCGATTTGGATGTATTCCATGATTTTTTCAAATTGCGGACGCGTAGCCACCGGGCCGACTTGCACATCCGATCTGGTTGGGTCGCCCAGCTTGGCTTTGCCAGCGATAGCCAGCAGCCGCTCTATGAATTCATCATGTATGTCTTCTTGCAGCAGCAGGCGTGAACCGGCCATGCAAGTCTGCCCACCTGCTGAGAAAATGCCCGTGATGACGCCGTTGGCTGCGCGGGTCAGATCGGCATCGTCGAAAATGATGTGCGGCGATTTTCCGCCTAGTTCCAGCGATACACGTTTTAAGTGCTGTGCGGCTAACAGGTTTACTCTCTTTCCACCTTCGTCGCCGCCAGTGAAGGCGATGCGCGGTACTTTTGGATGCGTTACCAGCGGCTCGCCCACTTCATTTCCAAAGCCAGTGATGACGTTGAATACGCCCGGCGGAAAACCAGCTTCGATGAATAACTTTGCTAATTCAAACATCGATGCAGAAGTATGTTCTGAGGGTTTAGCGATGATGGTATTGCCCGCGCATAATGCCGGGGCTATTTTCCACGCAGTCAGCAGCAAAGATGAATTCCAGGGCGTAATCGTCGCGACCACGCCGATTGGCTCGTAACGGGTGTAGTTGAAAACCTTTGGTTTATCCATCGGGATCACCGCGCCCTGAATCTTGTCTGCGAGTCCTCCGTAGTAATAAAAATACTTGGCCATGTAGCGCACCTGACCACCGACTTCGCTGGACAATTTGCCATTGTCACGACTTTCGGCAAGGGTCAGGTTATCTGCATTCTTTTCGATCAATTCACCAAGTTTGTGCAGCAACAGACCGCGATCGGTGGCCGACATCGTGCCCCACGGACCGTCCATTGCGGCGGACGCTGCTTCTACAGCGCGGTCGACGTCTTCCTTGTTGGCGCGGGGGATTTCTGCCCATGCTTCACCGCTGAACGGATCGAGCGTATCAAACCATAGTCCGGAAAGTGGATCGACCCACTCGTTGTTGATGAATAATTGATAGCGTTGCGTCATGCCTGCCCCCATTTGGAAAAGATGTGTAATGTGTATTTCGACGGAAAATTATTGTTCTTTTTGGGGTGCGCTAGCAAACGATGAATAGGAACGAGTTCATGCGCATTTGGAATTAACTATCAGCGGTTTAACGGTTTCTGGGGACGAGTGGGGCTGATTTTCTTCTCAATGATGCGCAATCCGCATGCTGCGCTTCTTGATTTTTTCTTATTTATTTGCAGTCGCTGGTGTTTGTCAGGGTTTTGTCAGGTTTCTTTCAGGTTTCTGACAGAATCAATCGGTAATCTGTTGTCATCCCTTCATGGGATCGCAGGATATCTGGCGGTTAGCTGGATCTTCTGTGCCATTTCCCTACTGGCGCACGAAGTCGCATTTTATGAATTTTCCTCTCAACCGTATTTTTAGTCTGGCGCTGCTGTTGGTCGGCATTACCGTGCTATTCCCCGCCAAGGCGCAGGATGCACGCGTGCCATGCCAACGGTTTTGGCATCAAATTGCCTGCGTTTCAGTTCCGCTGGCAACGCCCGCTGACGATGCGCAGGCCAAGCAATTTGACGCGCCATCCGATGCGGTGGCAAAAATTTACCTGGCGCGGTCAGGCACCATGGCACCACTGCAAAAATCAGATATTTTTCTAGACGGAAAATGGATCGGCACCTTGGCGCCGTTGACTTATCTGGTCATTGAAACCAATCCAGGCACACATACTGTGAATGCAAGCGATCCCAAAAATGGGAAGCATGATAGCTTTTCGATGCAGGTTGAAGGCTATAAGAATACCTATCTGCAAGAGCAGCTATATCAGCTTTTCAATGCTGAAAAAATCACCTTCAAGATCGTCGACCAGCAGACTGGACAAGCTGCTGTGTTGGCATCCAAATTGATCAGTCCGGCAACGCAGCCCGCTGCCAGCATTGATCGTCCCCCCAGTCCCTGACGCTACTTTTGCAACTCGGTACGCAATAACGCGGTTGCAAAAAAATGCAAGAAATTGAGGCGTTCTAACGATTAAGCCAGTGATACAACGATATTTATTTAAAGTCCCATCATGCAAAAATCACTCCCGCAACAAAAAAAACCCGTATTCATCATCGCCATCGCTATTTTCGTCGCTGTGTGTATTGCCTGGGTAGTGGCAATCGGCGTCGGCAAAAGTCTGGCGCACGCTACTGAAGTCCGTCCTGAGCCGAATTTTGTCCGCAGCGGCGAAGAAATTTCTATTCCTGCGCAGTCCGCCTTACGCGACAGAATTGTGGTCCAGGCGGTAGAGGCGCTTGGAAGCGACCATACGTTGGCATTGCCAGCGCAGGTAGAAGCCGATCCTGCGCGTACGGTAAACATCGTGCCGCCAGTGGCCGGGAAAGTATTGGAATTGAAAGTAGGTCTAGGGGATCACGTTAAAAAAGGCCAGCTGTTGTTAGTGCTGACATCGGGCGATTTTGCGCAAGCCACGGCGGACCAACAAAAGGCCCGCGATGCATTACAACTGGCTAACAAAGTGCTGGAACGTCAGCGCGGCGTGCAAGATGCCGGTGCGGGTGCAGCCAAGGATTTGGAGCAAGCTGAAAGCGCGCATATTCAAGCGCAGTCGGAATTTACCCGCGCCGATACGCGCGTGAAGTCTTTGAGCGCCGCAACCAACGGCAGTGCCGCGAGTAATGGACAGCGCCTGAATATTGTTGCGCCTACCTCCGGTAGCATTACCGCACTAGCCGTCGGCGTCGGCCAGAGCCTTAACGATCCGACTGCCGTATTGATGACAATCGCAAATCTGGATAGCGTCTGGGTCACCGCCAACGTGCCAGAAAATATGCTGGCATCGGTTAAGAACGGTCAGTCAGTGGCGATCCGTTTTCCTGCCTATCCTGACAATGCGTTTCAGGGAAAAGTCGCCTTTATCAGCGATGTTTTACAGCCCGATACACGACGTGCTGCGGTGCGCATCAGCATGCCAAATGCCGATGGAAAGTTGAAGCCGAATATGTTTGCAACGGCGGCATTTAGCGTCGTACAAGCAGCGGCCCCAACGGTGCCGACGTCGGCCTTATTGATGAACAATGACGACACGACGGTATTTCTGGAGTTGACGCCGTGGACTTTTGTCCGGCGCAAGGTGACGATAGGCAGTGAAGATGATGGTAGTGTCCGCATCCAGTCAGGACTTAAGTTGGGCGATCGCGTCGTGACTAAGGGCGGAGTGCTCTTAAATGATTAATAACATCGTTCGCTATTGCCTGCAAAAGCGTTATGCAGTGATTCTGGTGACGATTTTGGTAGCGTTATTTGGCTATTATTCCTGGACACGGATGGCGGTAGAAGCCTATCCGGAACTGTCCGACGTTTCCGCTCAAGTCACCACCCAGGCCCCCGGTCTGGCTGCTGAAGAAATCGAACAGCAAATCACCATCCCGCTAGAACGCCAGTTAAGCGGCACGCCCGGATTGGTGCACATGCGCTCGTCCAGCACGTTTGGGTTGTCGCTGATTACGCTGACGTTTAAAGACGGTGCAGAAGATTATTGGGAACGTCAACGCGTGACCGAACGAATGGCGCAAGCTACGTTGCCGACCGGGATCACACCTAGTCTTGATTCCGTCAGTGGCCCATCGGGCGAAATTTATCGTTATACGCTGGAATCGGATAGCAAAAATTTGCTGGAATTGTCCGAGATTCAACGCTGGATTGTCATGCCCGAATTACGGCAAGTCGCGGGCATTGCCGACGTTGGTAATTTCGGCGGTTTGACGATGGAATATCAACTTGAAGTCGATCAGGATCAGTTGCAGCGTTTTGGTGTGTCGCTGTCCGATGTGACGACCGCAATCAACAACAATAACGCCAACGCAGGCGGCAGCCGGATTTCACGCGGTGAACAGGGTTATGTGGTGCGTGGCATCGGCATGATGCGCAGCTTGACCGATTTGGGCAATGTCGTGGTCAAGCAAGTCAATGGCGTACCGGTATTGGTGCGTGATTTGGGCAAGCTGCAATACAGTCATCAAGAGCGCCAGGGAATTCTCGGCAAGGACAATAATCCTGACACGATTGAAGGGATTGTCAAACTGTTGAAATATCAAAATGCCTCAGAAGTGATTAAGGATGTGCATGCCAAAGTTGCGCAATTACAGAAACAATTAGCACTGCAAGGTGTCCGGATTGTTCCGTACATTGATCGCGACGAATTGATTCAACTCACCGTGCATAAAGTCAGTCATACCGTGATCGAAGGTATTGGTCTGGTGTGTATCGTTTTGATCCTTTTTCTGGGCAGCCCACGCAGCGCATTAGTGGCGGCAGTGACTATTCCACTGGCGCTGGTGGCGGTCTTTATCATGATGTATCTGACCAAGATGCCAGCGAATTTATTCTCGTTGGGCGCGATTGATTTCGGCATCATTGTCGATGGTGCGATTGTCGTTACTGAGGCAATTTTGCGGCGGCGCGAAGCCAAGCCGACGGAAGAATTAAGCGAGGCGGAAGTCCGTGCTGCTACCACTGAAGTCATCAGGCCAATTTTCTTTGCGACGTTGATCATTATTGCCGCGTATTTGCCCTTGTTTGCGTTTGAACGTGCCGAAGGAAAATTGTTGTCGCCGATGGCATTTACGGTCAGTTATGCGTTGCTGGGCGCGTTGTTGTGTAGCATCGTTTTGGTGCCGGGATTGGCATATATGGCGTTGCGCAAACCGCGTCGTATTTTCCATAATAAGCCGCTCGAATGGCTGAGTGCAGGCTATCGTAAAACGCTGGGAAATTTATTAAATAAACCGGTAATTGCTTATGGCATTGGCGCTATCGCATTGGTGGGCGTGATTGTGTTGGGTGGTGCGACTGGTCGTGAGTTTATGCCGCAATTGGATGAGGGCACGCTGTGGCTGCAAGTGCAGATGCCATCCGGTCTGTCGCTGGAAAAAGGCAGTGAAATGGCGGCTGAGCTGCGCCGTACATTGCTGTCGTTTCCTGAGGTTTCTTACGTTGTTACCCAGCTTGGGCGCAGTGATGACGGGACCGATCCGTGGACGCCCTCGCATATGGAAGTGCCGGTGGGATTGAAGCCGTATAGCACGTGGCCCAACGGTGAAAATAAGGCTGAATTTGTACGACGCCTGAATGCGCGTTTGGTGCAGCTGCCGGGATTTTCGGTCGGGATTAGTCAGCCTATCAGCGATGGTGTGAATGATGCTGTCGGTGGTGCGCATAGTCCACTGGTAATCCGCGTTTATGGCGATGATTTTAAAGAACTGCGACGTATCGGCAATGATATCGTTAACGTCTTGCACGGTGTCAGAGGCAGCGCCGATGTGTCGATTTTTCAGGAACCGCCGATTCCACAGATGGTGATCGATATTGATCGTGCTGCGGCTGCCCGTCTGGGTATCAATATCGCGGATATTTCGAACCTGATTCAGACCGGTATTGGCGGCGCGCCAGTGACGCAAATGTATGTTGCCGATCGTATCTATAACGTCTCGGTAAGGTTTCCGAAAGATAGCCGCAACGGGCCGGAGGCGTTGGGTAATTTGTTGTTGACAGCATCCAATGGCGCACGGATTCCGTTGTCGCAACTGGCGCATATTCGGACCAGCACTGGCGAGAGCACGATTACGCATGAAAGCACGCATCGTCAGTTAACCGTGCGGCTGGATTACGCGGACCGCGATTTGCTGTCCTACTACGAAGAAGCGCAAGCCAAGGTGGCTAAAGATGTCCATTTCGATCATGCGAAATATCGTCTGGAATGGGCGGGACAGTTTGAAAACCAAGAACGGGCCCAGGCACGGCTGATCGTTGTATTCGGTCTGGTGCTGGGTTTGATGGCGATTATTTTATATGCCGGATTTGGCAAGCTGCGTCAGGCGTTATTGATCTTGGGCGTGGTGCCATTGGCCGCGCTGGGCGGATTGGTTGCGCTGCAAGTTACTGGCAACACGATCAACGTGGCGACCGGCGTCGGCTTCATTGCGTTGTTTGGCGTGGCGGTGCAAAACGGCATCATTATGGTCTCTAATATTAATCGGGTGCGACAACAGGGAATGGCGTTAATGGAGGCAGTATTGGCGGGCGCTTCCGAACGTTTCCGCCCGGTCTTGATGACCGCGACGGTGGCATCCGTTGGGATGCTGCCAGCGGCGTTGGCGACCGGTGTTGGCACAGACGTGCAGCGTGGTCTGGCGACGGTCGTTGTGGGCGGATTGGTGGTTGCTACATTGCTGACGCTGTTTATTTTGCCGACATTTTATTTTGCGCTGGAACGCTGGATCGAACGCCGTAAAGGGATTGCCAGACCGCTTGATGGTCGGTAATCGATAGTCGGAAATTAGTCGGTGATAGCGTGCTGATCCATTGCACACGATAAAAGTGTAGAGGCTTGAAAATAGGCTTAAAGATGAAGAACATGAAGAAAACATTATTGCGCTCTGTTGCAGCGCCTTCAATATTGCTTGTGGCGTTATCCGGCTGCGCGGTTGGTCCGGATTTTAAGCAGCCGGATGCGCCGACGGTGCAGGGTTATACCAAAACGCCGTTACCGGATAAAACAGTTTCTGCCGATACCACTGGCGGCACAGCGCAGGAGTTCGTTGCTGGCATGGATATTCCGGCGCAGTGGTGGACATTGTTTCAATCGCCGCAGTTGAACGCGGTGATTACGCAGGCGCTGAAGGCTAGCCCCGATCTGGCTTCGGCGCGGGCTGCATTACGTGCAGCTGATGAGCAGGTGGCGGCGCAACGGGGCAGCTATTTCCCTAGTGTTGATGCTAGCCTGGCACCTACTCGGCAGAAGCTGGCCGGGACGCCTGCTCAGGGTGAAGTGTCGCCGTTTAATTTGCATACGGCGCAGGTTAATGTGGCTTATACGCTGGATGCTTTTGGTGGCAATCGGCGTCAGGTGGAAGATTTGCAGGCGCAGGCTGGGCAGCAGCGATTTTTGCTTGAGGCGGCTTATTTGACGTTGACGTCTAATGTTGTTGCGACTGCCGTGCAGGAGGCTTCGCTGCGGGCGCAGATCGGGGCGACCGAGCGGGTTATTGCGATGCAGACTTCGTTGCTGGGATTGTTGCAGCGTCAGTATGCGTTGGGGGATGTGGCGCAGGCGGATGTGGCGACGCAAGAGGCGACATTGGCGCAGACGCAGGCTACTTTGCCGCCATTGCAAAATGCGTTGTCGCAGCAGCGGAATCGCTTGACTGCGTTGGCGGGGCGGTTTCCTAGCGAAGAGTTGGATGAGAAATTTGTGTTGTCTGGGTTGCAGTTGCCGCAGCAGTTGCCGGTGAGTTTGCCGTCGCAGTTGGTGCGTCAGCGGCCTGATGTGCGGGCTGCGGAAGAGCAGTTGCATGCTGCGTCGGCGGCGGTTGGCGTGGCGACGGCCAATATGTTGCCGCAGATTACCTTGAGCGCGAATATTGGAAGCTCTGCGACGCAGTTCGGGAACTTGTTCACTAGCGGCACTGGGTTTTGGGGGTTGGCTGGTGGGTTGACGCAGCCTTTGTTTGCTGGTGGGGCTTTGTTGCATAAGAAGCGGGCTTCGGAGGCGTTGTTAGAGCAGGCTGCGGGACAGTATCGGAGTACGGTGATTGTGGCGTTTCAGAATGTTGCGGATAGTTTGCGGGCTTTGCAGTTTGATGCGGAGACGTTGCGGGGGCAGGTTTTGGCCGAGCGGGCGGCGGCGCGGAGTGTGGAGATTGCGCGGAGATCGGTTGGGTTGGGGGCTAGTAGCCCGCAGACTTTGCTGGCGGCTGAGTTGATTTATCAGCAGGCGGTGATTAATTTGGCGCAGGCGCAGGCTGGGAGGTTTGCTGATAGCGCGGCGTTGTTTCAGGCTTTGGGGGGAGGTTGGTGGAATCGGGGGGAAATTTTGGCTGATGGTTTGCGATAGGTTTGTTGGTTGATTGGACGGGTATGTCCTCCGTCGATGCAAGCCGGGGGGGGCAGCCGGTTACTTTTTCTTGTTTCAGACGTCCCCCGCAGAATAAGTAACCAAATAAGTAACCAAAAAGAAGGCGACCGCAGGTATTGCGGTCCTTCGGGCCCCCAAATTTCTTAGCTGCCCTTCTGGTAGAAGGACCAATTCGCCTTTGGCTCAAACATGTCCTCCGACAATTCCCGAGTGACAGCTAAGAAATTTGACAGCGCTACATGACGGGGTACCTCAACTGTCAGTTTAAAAACAGAGTCAACTTCAAAGGTGGTTGCGTCGCCAAGTTCAAGAACAGCTTCAAAGATGGTTGCGCCTGCAACTTCAAAGGCAACTTCAACTGTCGTTGCGCTTGCAAGTGCAACGGCACCGTAACTTTAAGGCTACAGTTATCGGTTTTTTGGTGGGTTGTATAGTATGTGGCTTGGCATGAATTCTAAATTTTCTGGTATCATCCGAAAATCTTCCGCTAATAAGCGGGCGGTATTTAAATGTAGATCAATATCTGTAAGAGCGAGAAAGGCATCCTGGTTATGACACCGCGAACTACCACCACAATCTGTGCGCGACGCTAGTCGAGGTCTTTTTCTGTTCGAAAAAGCGCGGCTGGTCCGCGTTTTTTTTCGTCTGCGTTTTTGTACTGTTTTTTAGCATTCTTCATTCATTTTATTTAATTCGGCATCGTTGCAATGCGCGCGATGGCTGATATAGGACTCACTATGGTTTCAGTCACACTTCCAGATGGTTCACAGCGCCAGTTCGATGCGCCACTGACAGTTGCGCAGGTTGCCGCTAGTATCGGCGCGGGGCTGGCTAAGGCGGCTTTGGCGGGGAAGGTCGATGGCGTGGTCGTCGATACTTCTTATTTGATCGAGCGTGATGTGGCGCTGGCGATTATTACTGATAAGGATGCTGAGGGTTTGGATGTTATTCGGCATTCGACCGCGCATTTGTTGGCTTACGCTGTTAAGGAGTTGTTTCCGGATGCGCAGGTGACTATCGGGCCGGTGATTGAGAATGGCTTCTATTATGACTTTGCTTATAAGCGACCGTTTACTCCGGACGATTTGGTAATTATCGAAAAGAAAATGGCGGAGCTGGCTAAAAGAGATGAGCCGGTGACCCGTAAAGTATTGCCGCGTGACGAAGCGGTCGCTTACTTCAAGTCGATTGGTGAGGCTTATAAGGCAGAGTTGATTGAGTCGATTCCTGCGGATCAGGATGTTTCCTTGTATACAGAGGGCAGTTTCACCGACTTGTGTCGCGGGCCGCACGTTCCTTCTACCGGCAAGCTGAAAGTCTTCAAGCTGATGAAGTTGGCGGGCGCTTACTGGCGCGGCGACGCAAAGAATGAAATGCTGCAACGTGTGTATGGCACTGCCTGGACTAAAAAAGAGGATCAGGAAGCCTATTTGCATATGCTGGAAGAGGCTGAAAAGCGCGATCACCGCAAGCTCGGACGCGCGTTGGATTTATTCCATATGCAAGAAGAAGCGCCGGGCTTGATTTTCTGGCATCCGAAAGGCTGGACTATTTGGCAACAAGTTGAACAGTTCATGCGCCGGGTTTATCAGGAAAACGGCTATCAGGAAGTAAAAGCGCCGCAGATTCTGGATCGTTCGCTGTGGGAACGTACCGGGCATTGGGAAAATTATCGTGACAATATGTTCACAACTGAGTCGGAAAACCGCAGTTATGCGCTAAAACCGATGAATTGCCCCGGCCATGTCGAGATTTTTAATGCAACTTTGCATAGTTATCGTGATTTGCCGCTACGTTTTGGTGAGTTCGGCCAATGTCATCGCAATGAGCCGTCCGGTGCGTTGCACGGGATGATGCGAGTGCGTGGTTTTACGCAGGATGATGGACATATTTTTTGTACAGAAGAGCAAGTACAGAGCGAAGTCGCCGCCTTTGATAAAGTGGTGCGCGAAGTCTATGACCGTTTCGGCTTTACCGAAGTCGCTGTAAAGCTGGCTTTGCGTCCTGAAAAACGGGTTGGCGAGGATGACGTCTGGGATACTGCTGAGAATGCATTGCGCGATGCTTTGCGCGCCTCTGGCACTTCTTGGGAAGAATTGCCGGGCGAAGGCGCGTTTTATGGGCCAAAAATTGAATACCATTTAAAGGATTCAATCGGACGTTCATGGCAGTGCGGCACGATGCAGGTCGACTTCTCTATGCCGGGTCGTCTGGGCGCAGAATATGTCACAGAAGACAATAATCGCAAGGTACCGGTCATGTTGCATCGGGCCATCGTTGGATCGCTGGAGCGCTTCATCGGTATTTTGATTGAAAACCATGCCGGAGCGATGCCGTTGTGGCTGGCACCAGTGCAAGTTGTCATTTTGAATATCTCCGATGCGCAGTCGGAATACGTCAAAACTGTTGCACAAACGCTGAAGAAACAAGGGTTTAGAGTAGACGTCGATTTGCGTAATGAGAAGATTACCTATAAAATACGGCAGCATTCTTTGCAAAAACCGCCTTATATCCTCGTTGTAGGTGACAAGGAGCGTGATGCAAATACAGTGGCCGTGCGTGCGCGGGGCAATGTCGATTTGGGTGTCATGTCAATTGACGCATTGGTAGAACGCCTCAAAACTGAGGTCGAAACCAAAGCCTGATCGGGAAAGTCCGGAGCGTGGGAGCACGGCTTATTTATTTGATTTTTAAAGGAAACTGCAATAGCTACGGACAAGTCACATCGCATAAATGGTGAAGTAACAGCACCTGAATTGCGTCTCAGCGGCGTTGAAAACGAACCGCTCGGTATCGTTTCCCTGGCAGAAGCCTTTCGTTTGGCTGAAGAGGCAAACGTAGATCTGGTGGAAATCGCGCCGACTGCGCAGCCTCCGGTAGCGCGTTTGATGGACTATGGTAAGTTTAAATACCAGGAACAGAAGAAAGCGCACGAAGCCAAATTGAAGCAGAAGGTTATTCTGGTGAAGGAAGTTAAATTCCGTCCAGGTACCGATGATGGCGATTACGGCATCAAGCTGCGCAATCTGACCAAGTTTCTGGAAGACGGCGACAAGACCAAGATCACATTGCGTTTTCGTGGTCGCGAAATGGCCCATCAGGATATCGGTGTGCGCATGCTGGAACGCCTGAAATCTGATCTGGAGCCGTTCGGACAAGTCGAGCAGTGGCCTAAGATGGAAGGGCGTCAAATGATCATGATCATTGGCCCTAAAAAGAAGAAGTAAGTAGTTAATATTTACTTCTTTTATCAGTTTTGTGGCGGAGTGTGCGTTTTACTGCACTTCGTCCAAAAGCAGCAGACTTGATTCTGCTGCAAAATCTGGTCACGGAATAAGGTGGCGAGGTTTAAACAAGTGAGAGTAGGCATCCAAGCGCAACGATTGTTGCCACCTGCAATCATGTTAAAAAAGGAGCTGTCCTGAAGGACAGATAGAATCATGCCAAAAATGAAAACGAAAAGCGGTGCTAAGAAGCGCTTTCGCGTCCGTCCGGGTGGTACTGTTAAACGCGGTCAAGCGTTTAAACGTCACATTCTGACCAAAAAAACGACCAAGACCAAACGCCAATTGCGCGGTTCAGTCGGTGTCCATGATACAAACATGGTCTCTGTTCGTTCAATGTTGCCAAACGGCTAACCTCACACTATTAAGGAGTTACTATGCCTAGAGTAAAACGTGGGGTTACAGCTCGTGCCCGCCATAAAAAAGTATTAGCCCTTGCAAAAGGTTACCGTGGTCGCCGCAGTAAGGTTTACCGTGTTGCCAAGCAAGCAGTTATGCGCGCTGGTCAATATGCTTACCGTGATCGCCGTAACAAGAAGCGCGTTTTCCGTGCATTGTGGATCGCCCGTATTAACGCTGCTTCCCGTGAGCATGGCGTAACATACAGCGTATTCATGAACGGTCTGAAACGTGCTTCTATCGAACTGGACCGTAAAGTCCTGGCCGATATGGCAGTGATGGACAAGCCAGCGTTTGCTGCGATTGTCAATCAAGTTAAAGCCAACATCGCTGCATAAGTGATTTTGTAGTTTGCTAAGCGGCCGATTGATAATGCGTAGTGCTGAGTAAGATTACAAGTAATTATCACTGAGTATTATTATTTATCATCAAGCAGCGTAGCAATCCAGAGCGGGGCAGAGGTCAACACCTTATGCCCCGCTTGTGCTTTCAGTGCCAATTTGTTTTATTTATAGATTCCGTCGGAGCAGGAAAAACTGCATGAATTCCCTAGAACAACTTGTAACGCAGGCGCAGGCTGATTTTGTCGCCGCTATCGATGCTGCCGCGCTCGAAAATGCCAAAGCCAAATATCTTGGCAAAACCGGTCAAATCACGGAGCAAATGAAGGGGCTGGGTAAGCTGGCACCTGAAGAACGCAAAGTGCAGGGTGCCGTCATCAATATCGCCAAACAGCAGATCGAGAACGCGCTGACTGCGCGCCGTGATGCGTTGGCAGATGCGCAGATGCAAACGCGCTTAAACGCTGAGGCCATCGATGTTACCTTACCGGGACGTGGTCGCAGTGTCGGTGGTATTCACCCGGTAATGCGCACCTGGCAACGGGTTGAAGAGATTTTCCGCTCGATTGGTTTCGATGTGGCCGACGGCCCCGAAATCGAAACAGACTGGACCAATTTCACCGCATTGAACAGCCCCGAAAATCATCCGGCGCGCTCAATGCAAGATACTTTCTACATCGAAGGCAACGACACCCAAGGCAAGCCATTATTGCTGCGCACGCATACCAGCCCGATGCAGGTACGTTATGCGCGGATGAGTAAGCCGCCGATCAAAGTGATTGCGCCGGGTCGTACTTATCGGGTCGATAGCGACGCCACCCATTCGCCGATGTTCCATCAGGTCGAAGGATTGTGGATAGCTGAAGATATCAGCTTCGCGGATCTTAAAGGCGTGTATTTGAATTTCGTCAAAGCGTTCTTTGAAACAGACGATTTGCAAGTACGTTTTCGCCCCTCTTATTTCCCGTTTACCGAACCTTCCGCTGAGATCGATATTGCCTTTGGCAGCGGTCCGCTCAAAGGTAAATGGCTAGAAGTTTCCGGTGCCGGTCAGGTACATCCAAGTGTCGTGCGCAATATGGGCCTTGATCCTGAGCAGTACATTGGTTTTGCGTTCGGCTCCGGCCTCGAACGCCTGACGATGCTGCGCTATGGCATCAACGACTTGCGTCTCTTCTACGAAGGCGATTTGCGCTTTTTAAAGCAATTTAATTAAAGCTGGTCACCCAAGATGTCTCGGATCATGCGCCTTATTTACGACGCGCAACTGATCCGAGTCTTCCCTGATAGTTTTTGAAGGTTTACCCTATGCAATTCTCTGAAAGCTGGCTGCGTACCATGGTCGATCCGAAGATGACTTCGGACGAACTATCCCATTTGCTGACAATGTCTGGCCTTGAAGTGGAAGAGATCGCGCCCGTCGCGCCACCATTCACGCAGATCGTCGTCGGCCACGTGCTTGAGATCGGCAAACACCCGAACGCTGACCGGCTCAATGTCTGTCAGGTGGACGTTGGCACAGGGACACATTTAACGATCGTATGCGGCGCTGCGAATGTGCGCGCCGGTCTTAAAGTGCCGTGCGCAATGGTGGGCGCGATCCTGCCACCGGGCGCAGACGGTAAGCCTTTCGAGATCAAAATAGGCGAGTTGCGCGGCGTAGAATCGCAAGGCATGCTGTGTTCCGCCCGCGAATTAAAGCTGTCCGAGGATCATGATGGGTTGCTGGAATTGGCCGATGATGCCCCAGTCGGCATGAATTTCCGTGATTATTATGAGTTAAACGATCTGAAATTTACGATCAAACTCACCCCAAATAAAGCTGATTGCCTGTCCGTTCTGGGCGTTGCGCGTGAAGTATCCGCTTTGACTGGTACGCCGCTCAAGCAGCCGACATTTGAAATCGTCAGCGCAAATATTGCTGACGCATTACCGGTCAAAATTTCCGCCCCTGACTTATGCGGCCGTTTTTCAGGTCGTATTATTCGCGGTCTGAATGCCAAAGCTGCGACACCGCAATGGATGAAGCAGCGTCTGGAGCGCAGCGGTCAGCGTTCGATTTCAGCACTGGTGGATATCTCCAACTATGTGATGCTGGAATTGGGACGACCGACCCACGTATTCGATCTGGATAAAATCCATGGCAGCCTCGATGTGCGTTGGGGCAAAACCGGCGAATCGCTAAAACTGTTAAACGGCAACACCGTCAGCGTTGATGAGTGGATCGGTGTGATTGCCGACGAACAGCAGATTGAGTCGCTGGCGGGCATCATGGGCGGCGATGCGACAGCTGTATCGCTCGATACACAAAATATTTATCTGGAAGCCGCATTTTGGTTTCCGCAAGCGATTCAAGGCCGTGCACGTCGCTTCAATTTTTCGACCGATGCTGGCCATCGCTTTGAGCGTGGCGTTGATTTCGCTACCAACGTTGAACATCTCGAACGCATCACCGCGCTATTAATCGATATCTGCGGCAATGCAGATACCAAGATCGGCCCTATCGACGATCAGCAGGTTAATTTGCCGCAGCGATTGCCAGTGACTATCCGCACCGCACGCGCCGTCAAAGTCATCGGTGTGCCGCTGACAGATGCATTGATTGCCGACATCTTTACGCGTCTTGGTTTGACTTTCTCGCAAGAGCCGGGTGTATTTCAGGTGACGCCACCATCGTATCGCTTCGATATTGAAATTGAAGAAGATCTGATTGAAGAAATCGTTCGCGTGTACGGATTTGAAAACATCCCTGCATTGCCGCCAGTTGCGCCAAACACGATGTTTATTGCGCCGGAAAATACGCGCTCGTTGTTCGCCATTAGTCATAAACTAGCCGCGCTAGATTATCAGGAAGTGATCAACTACAGTTTTGTCGAAGAAGCGTGGGAAGTTGACTTTGCCGCTAACGCGCAGCCGATTAAACTACTCAATCCTATTGCCAGCCAGATGAGCGTCATGCGTTCGTCGCTGGTCGGCAGCCTGGTCGCCAACGTTAAATACAACCTGAATCGCAAGGTTAGTCGGGTACGGATTTTCGAGGCCGGTACGGTATTCTCGCGCAATCCAGACGTGCAAGATGGCCCACTATCGGTAGCAGGTTTCGATCAGCCTAAACACGTTGCCGGATTAGCCTACGGACCGTATGCCGAAGAGCAATGGGGCCAACCTGGCCGGGCGGTGGATTTCTTTGATGTCAAGGCGGATCTTGAGGCGCTGTTTGCGCCAATAACATTGCGCTTTGCCAAAACAGAGCATCCGGCATTGCATCCGGGCCGCGCAGCGCAAGTACTGCTAGACGGCAAAGTAGTCGGTTTTATTGGCGAGCTACATCCGCGCTTGCAGCAGAAGTATGAGCTGCCTTTGGCACCGGTCGTATTCGAAGTTACCGCAGATGCTTTGCAACAACGCGCGATACCAAAATACGCCGAACTATCAAAATTTCCAGCCGTCGTCCGTGATCTTGCTGTGGTGGTGAAACAGGGTGTTCCAGCGCAAGATTTACTGGATATTTTTGCCGCCGAGAAGCGTACTAACAATGCTTGCCGAATTCTGCAAGCCTTTGTTTTATTTGATGAATATCACGGCAAGGGACTGGAAAATGACGAAAAAAGTCTTGCTTTCCGATTTACCTTGCAAGATACTGAAAATACCCTGCAAGACGACACCGTGGAAGCTGCTATGACCGCTTTGATTGCTGCAGTCAGCAAACTTGATGGTGCGAAACTGCGTACCTGAACAGACTCGGCAGACGCGGAAATTGTTAAAAAAATAAATTAGTGGAATGCCGCGCCGACTTTATTTACGTCGGCGCAGCGGGTGGTTTCATCAGTTGTTGGAACACGACTAAGCGTTGCGTCGATTGGATAGCACCACACGATGCAATGACACGTAAAACAGGGTAATAAACAGAATGAACGCAGAATGAGCGATATGCAGGCAGTCGAGTTTGAGTCCGTTCTGGACGCCGATCTGAATCGAGCGATGCGCGAGGCACAGGCACGTTCGCAGGCCGAAAAAGATTTACCAACATTGACCAAAGCAGAGTTGGCGGAACTCTTGTTTGAACAAGTCGGTCTCAACAAGCGCGAAGCCAAAGATATGGTCGAAACTTTTTTCGACGAAATGCGCAATGCGCTGGAACGTGGCGAGGCCGTGAAGTTATCCGGCTTTGGCAATTTTCAGTTGCGTGACAAACCACAGCGGCCAGGTCGCAATCCAAAAACAGGTGAGGAAATCCCTATTACAGCCCGTCGCGTAGTAACGTTTCATGCCAGCCAAAAGCTGAAGGGCATGGTCGAGGCTACCTCTCAACAACCTTTTTCCCTCTCCCTTTAAGCTAATCCATGAATGATCGTATTAGTAAGTCTGAGGTTATCGTCCTACCGCCGATTCCTGCAAAGCGTTATTTCACCATTGGTGAAGTGAGCGAATTGTGTGGTGTGAAGCCGCACGTTTTACGCTACTGGGAGCAAGAGTTTACGCAGCTTAAGCCGGTCAAACGACGCGGCAATCGGCGCTATTATCAGCATCACGAAGTATTGTTGATCCGTCGCATCCGGGAACTGTTATACGAGCAAGGTTTTACCATCAGCGGTGCGCGCAATAAGCTTGACGGTCGCTTGGCGCAAGCTGAAAAAGATTCGATGGCGGCAGCGGCAGAGGCGGCCCAAAACAAGATTAATTTGATTGAAGTGCGTCATGAGTTAGAGCAGATTCTGGCGTTGCTGACAATTGCACCTGAAGCGAAAACGGTTGCGGCCACTAAATAGTTATTATTCAGTAGCAACCAAGAGGCAATAATCACTAGCACTAGATCGCGCGGGTTAGCGGCCGGGAATAGGCATAGTCTTGCTGCGATCGCCATAGATCGTTATAGCGTGTCTTACCCGCCGTGAGCGACAATCATGCGCGCTCTACTTATTTTACAAACAGCCTCACATTCGGCTTAGAAACTGCCCATCATGCTCAGCGATCCACGCTTCCCAAATCTTTTTATCCTTAATCATCCGCTGATTCAGCACAAGCTGACGCACATGCGCAGCAAGGAAACCTCCACGCGGACTTTCCGCCAGCTACTGCGCGAAATTACCCAGTTAATGGGTTATGAAATCACCCGTGATTTACCGCTCACCACGCAACGCATCGATACCCCGATTCAAAGCATGGATGCGCCCGTAATCGCAGGCCGCAAGTTGGCTGTGGTGCCAGTATTGCGTGCCGGTATCGGCATGAGTGATGGCCTGCTGGATCTGGTGCCATCGGCGCGGGTAGGGCATATCGGCGTATATCGCGATCCCACTACATTAGAGCCAGTCGAATATCTGGTACGCCTGCCAGATCTGGCTGAGCGCACATTTATTCTCTGCGATCCGATGGTTGCTACCGGCAATTCAGCTGTTTACGCCGTCAATGTCCTCAAGCAACGTGGCGTCACCGACGCGCAGATTATTTTCCTGGCGTTGGTTGCTGCACCGGAAGGCGTGCAAGTATTCCAGGATGCGCATCCAGGCGTTAAGTTATATGTTGCCAGCCTGGATTCGCATCTTGATGAGCACGCCTATATTGTTCCTGGTTTAGGCGATGCCGGTGACCGGATTTTCGGTACAAAATAGTTTTTGAAGATTTACCCGCCGCATCATTCTTTGCGGTGCAATACAGAAACAGCAAAAAACAGCAAGAAAGAACAGGAAACAGCAGGAAACAGCGCGTGACTACAAAACAATCGTAGTGCGCGCTTTTTTATGCAGCGCGAAATCACGTTGTCGCATTAATCCAAATGAAGCCGAATACCCGCAGAGACCACATTATTCAATTTGCCTGCCTGACCGAATTGCGCATCATAGTTTGCAAACCAGCCTAAGCGTTTGGTGATATCGGTTGCTATGCCAATACCAACCCAACCGGTGTTGCGCGCCATGCCGATACCTTTTACCTGAAAACCAGTCGTTGGCGCACCGGTGTAATTGGCATCGAAATCAAGTTTTCCGCTGCCAAAAGCATGCTGCCAGGCGGCGTACATCTGCACATAACTTTTACCGGCGAATGATGTAAATGTCGAGTTTGCACGCAGACCCAAGGTACTGGCAACTTGCTGATAAGACTGATTTTTAGCGGTCAAGCCGAACGCGCTACCCGATTCAGTAAAGCTGCCACGATTGACGCGATCATACGAAACGCCTGCAAACGGTGTCATGCTGATGTTGCCAGAAAGTGCCTGATCGAACCCTGTTTCCAGATACGCCGATAACACTTTGTCGTTGTGACGTGCATCTAATGTATCGGTTGTCGATCCCATCATCACGCTACGATTAACGCGGCTATTGACGGTGGCGATACCACCGCGACCACTGACATACACATCGGTGCTGCCGACCTCAAATGCGTGACGTCCGTAGACCGAAACACCAACGCTCTGACTTTTTGATTGACCGCCGAAACGGTTAAAGTGAGCCGTGCTGTCCGAATAAGCCAAGGCCGCACCGATCACTGTTTTTTCATTCAGATGCGTATCTACACCAAACTGACCGCCTGCCAGCGATGTATTCGCACCGGCAAAACCATCTTGCGCCAACTTACCTGAACTACCGATCACACTAGTCCATAAACCGTGTTTTGCCGTCGAACCAGTATTGTTGCCGAATTGCGCCAGTCGGTTCGATAAATCACGATTCACTGCTTGCGACTGCTGAAACGTCAGCGCTTGTGCAGAACCGTGGATCTGGCCTGAAAGGCTATCGATCACGTCCGCAACGTTCGCTGTTGTCGTATTTTGCAGCTCTGCAGCGGCGCGCATAAACGTCGCTTGTGTACCCTCAGTATTTCCTGCCGTGGCCAGCGTATCCGCCACTTGCATTGCTTGTTCCAGATTTTCAGCCGAGTTCATGCGTGTTGCATCGCCGCCGAAAGACTGCTCTGCCATGTCGCGCATATTTTTACGCTGAATCGTCAGATCGACCTGATTTTTTGTGTATTCAAAGCCTGTATTTAACAATGCAATGTTGCTATCTTTGCCCGCAAAAGAGGCGTCTTCAAACGTACCGATTACGCCGCCGTTTGCCTGCAGTATCGTATCTTTTGTTCCTTGCGCAGTAACAAAACTGGCCGCCTGGCCTGTACGTGGATGCATTATTAAGCTTGATTCATCCAGTGTTGCAGTTCCACCGATAGTCAACGGCGCGCCAATGTGTTTGTTCAGCGTTGCACCTGCATCTACCGCATAATTTCCAGCAATCGTCATCCCTTTACCTGCGACTGTCATCGTGCCCGAATTTTGTACATTGCCACCGATCTTGCCATTGTCGGCACGCAGCGTGGCGAACGATGCGACTGTGACACCGGCGCGTACTGAGCCAGTGATATTCAATTCGCCATATTGCACATGATTCTCACCGGTATAAGTATTTGCACCGGATAAGGTCAAGCTGCCGTTACCATCTTTGAACAGGCCTGCGTTGCCAGCGATGTCGTTACTGAACGTGTAGGCATTGTCATCGCTGCCCAAATCTGCAATAAAATCACCAGCCAGCGTTAATTTCTTATCAAATAAAGACGGTCCTTTTACGGCTTTGCTGGCGTCTAATACACCCCAGCCATATGTGTTGCGATCTTCCTGACGCGTTGCCGTCGATAAAATTGTCTGACGCAAGGTACTGGCATTCATCCACGGATAGGCTTGCTGCACCAACGCCGCAGCGGCGCTGACTGCTGGCGCGGCAAATGAGGTGCCGTCCATTCTTTTTCCAGCTACTTTTGACTGAAAGTCTCCTGGAGCGGCTAAACACCAGTTTTGTGCAACGCCGCAACGATTAACGCCTTCAGCAAATTCCCCCGCCTTGCCATACATGCCGTCGATGGCGTTGACCGACGTTACCGCAAGCCAGCGTTCTTCTAGTTCTGGCGACCAGTAAGGCAGACCGGCGTTGACTGTCGGATTCGCTTGATTTGAATTTCCTGTTGCGAAAACGAATAAGAGATCTTCGCCGGTATTCGGCATGCCGACATAAGACCATTTCTCCGTCGTATCTTTTGGTTTTGTCGAGATGTCGCCGGAACCCAGCGATATATTAACGATGCGCACATCTTTAGCTGCCAGATCCGCAAACATCTTTCGCGTCAGCATAGAACGCTTTTGTGGTTCATCTACTCCGGCTGCGGCACCAATCATTTCAACCTGCGGTGCCACGCCTGAAGTGCGACCGCCCAATATTTCAGCCACTACCGCGCCATGCTGACTGCCATTACCTTTACCGCCGTTTTGATAAAAAGTTTTTTCGGTAAGACCAGCCAACTCCGAATGCGATGAATTGAAATCACCATCGACAATCCCGACCTTCACACCTTTTCCAGTCAGGCCATTTGCATGTGCTTGCTTTACTTTAAAAGGATCGTCTGTATTAAACGCGCCGGGCTTTTGCGGCTTAACTGGCTTTGGGGTAATAACCGGCGTCGTAGATTTGTCTGGATTGATTACCGTGCCAATTATTGGCGTAATGACTGTTGGCTGGGTAGAGATCACACCCGGCGTGCCTGGATTATTTGCACCGCTTCCACCGCCACCACCACCGCAGCCGATCAGAAGAACAGAAATGGCGATACATGATGCATTTTTTTGCTGTGATAGTTGAGGACATAAGTCACTTTCAAAAAACAGCAAAAAAAATCCCATGCGCTGGTCCGCTTATGTGGAAGCGCGCTTAATATTTTTTGCTGCAAAGTTAGTCGTGCGAGGACATCGCGTCCTCGGCGGGAAAAAATAAGGCAATTAACGCTGAATTCGGATGCGGTTTTCGGTAATCGACTTGCGCGGTTTTGACTGATCGAAATGTGAAAGAGAGAGTTATCTACTTCTTAATTTGCTTTTTATTGAAGGCTATCTAAGCCGCGATTCGTTGAGAGAATTATCGCCAATACAGCAGAAATCAAGAATGGGGTTTTTCCCAAAAACGAAGAAATGAGATTGACCAGATTCGTCATCTGAGCAGCGTACTCATAAACCGAGCATTTTCTCTGGTCTCGATTTTTTACTGTCGACGCACTGGCTTTAGGTCCGTTCAAAAATGGACTTTGTAATCATAGGGGGAGTTTGAAGTTACTTTTTTTCATCAGCATGCTACGTCACGGCCTTGTGTTGTCGGCTGTGCAAGTGGCCACAGACCCGCATCACATGGCGAAACATACCTAGACTGATGACTACGATAGCGGTGGCAATCTGGATACCTTGCGGCATAGCGGCGCGCAAAAATATACCCGCAAGATCGCCGTTGCGGCTACCAGCAATCCCAGCCAGATTGCGGGCGACACGGGCGAGTTGCCCTCGGACGCGCGTAACCAAGTGATTGGTCACGCTGGTTGTGCGCGAAGATGGCGTAGACGAGTGAAGGCTATATGTACGACGGAGGCGGACACGCGTGTGCAAAATGCGCAGCGATAGTGTCGCTAGTGAAAACTTGCAGGTGATTACCGCAGAGGGCGGCCTGCATTGGAACCCTGTCAGACCGGGTAGTATTGGGAATAATTAGTTGCACTATAGCCCGATCGATCATCTGAGTTCCAGCACGCTGGAGTTGGATGATCGGGGATTATTACTCAGTCAGATAGCTGATGTGGGATTTGGTAAAGCGACGGTCACTGGTTCGTCATACCAGACGGATCGTTTGCAAAACAAAAGCCGAGAGCATTAATGCCCACCGGTCTCAAGTCAGGCAGATGTTTGTACCGAAGAAAAGATAGAGAAATAAAGGAAACGAACCCGGACCGATTTCAGGTGCACGACCCATGCGGGTCGGCACCTGAAGAACACTTTTTATTCAGCGCCGTTTTCAGCAACATTAATAATCAATTTGCCGAAATTTTTACCTTCAAGAAGACCAATAAACGCTTGTGGTGCATTTTCCAGGCCTTCCACAATATCCTCACGGAATTTTATTTTCCCCGTTTTCAACCAGCCGCTCATGTCATTAAAGAATTCGTTATAACGGTGGGCGTAATCAAGAAAAATAATAAAGCCTTGCATTCTGATGCGCCGTGTCAGCAGGGTGCGTGTCAATAACGGCAGGCGATCCGGTCCAGCTGGCAACTCGGTAGCATTGTAGTTTGCGATCAAACCGCAAACCGGTACGCGGGCGCTGGTATTGAGCAGCGGCAATACTGCATCAAACACTGCGCCGCCGACGTTTTCAAAATACACGTCGATCCCTTTAGCGCAAGCTGCCGCCAGTTGTTGTGGGAAGTCGGCGCTGCGATGATCGATGCAGGCGTCGAAGCCGAGTTCTTTGACGGCATACGCGCACTTCTCTGCGCCACCGGCAATGCCGACAACGTAACAGCCCTTGAGTTTGGCGATTTGTCCGACGACTGAACCAACTGCGCCAGTGGCGGCTGCCACTACGACGGTTTCACCGGCCTTTGGCTGACCGATATCCAGCAGACCCATGTAGGCGGTAAAGCTTGGCATTCCCAGCGCACCAAGCGCATACGATGGCTTGCCGATATTGGCATCCAGTTTGGTCAGGTCTGTGCCGTCTGACACTGCATAGTCTTGCCAGCCACTGTTGCTAAGGACCAGATCGTCTTGTTTGTAGTCGGGATGGTGCGATGTGACGACGCGGGCAACGGTGCCGCCAACCATCGGCTCACCAACCGCCACTGATGCTGCGTAGGATTTTGCATCGCTCATGCGGCCACGCATATAAGGGTCTAGCGATAAATGGACGATACGCAACAATACTTGACCCGTCGCCGGGGTTGGCACGGCGGTTTCTTCCAGTCTGAAATCTTCTGGGGTGGGCGCGCCATGCGGACGGGCGGCCAGGACGATGCGACGATTGACGGTGTTGGTTTGTGGCATGTTTGCGGCTCCTTGTAGAGTGTTAAACGAGGGAAATAAACGCCGGTGAATTGGCGTTTTTTGCTACTAATGGCTACTGAATGTTGCGACTTATAAAGCGCCTTCGAGAATCTTACGGCTGACTTCAAGTGTAATGTCTTTGTGCTCGCCCAGCGTTGTCATGCCATGCGCGCTCAACTGCGTGACGACGATGTCGATTGCTGCCTGACCTAATTCATAATCGGACAGACGGGTTTTGATGCCCATGCTTTCAAAGAAATTACGTGTATTTTGGATGGCTTGATCGATGCGCGCTTCTTCGCTGCCTTCGGTGATATTCCATACTCTGGCCGCGTATTGCAGCAGTTTGGCGTGTTTGTTTTTACGCTGGACTGTCAGCAATGATGGCAACACGATTGCCAATGTACGGGCGTGATCGATGTCATATTGCGCGGTCAGTTCATGCCCGATCATGTGCGTGGCCCAATCTTGCGGCACGCCTGCGCCGATCAAGCCATTTAAGGCTAGCGTTGCCACCCACATCAGATTGGCGCGGGCATCGTAATCGTTCGGATCGGCCAAAACGCGTGGTCCGGTTTCGATCAGGCTGAGGAGTAATCCTTCTGCGAAACGGTCTTGCACCTGACCATCGACGGGATAGGTTAAATACTGCTCGACGGTGTGGACGAAAGCATCGACGACGCCGTTAGCAATTTGGCGAGTTGGCAAAGTGAAGGTTTTGCTAGGGTCGAGTATCGAAAATTGCGGATAGACCAACGGACTGCGGAACGCTAGTTTGGCTTGAATGGATTTGCGTGTGACAACGCCGCCGTTATTCATTTCTGAGCCGGTCGCTGGCAGCGTCAGCACGGTGCCGAACGGTAGCGCACTGGTGATGTTGGCACCGCCTTTGACGGCGATGTTCCATGGTTCGCCTTCAAAGTTGGCGGCAGCGGCGATAAATTTGGTGCCGTCGATGACGGAGCCGCCGCCAACTGCTAGCAAGAAATCAATTTTTTCGCGGCGTACTTGTTCAACTGCACGCATCAATGTTTCGTAAGACGGATTCGGTTCGATACCGGCAAATTCTTGTACTTCGCGGTTGCCGAGTGCTGCTTTTACTTCATCGAGCGTGCCGTTTTTTTGTGCGCTTGCACCGCCGAATAAAATTAGTACGCGCGCTGTTGGTGGAACAAGAGTAGATAGTTTGGTGATGGTGTCACGACCAAAAACGATTTTTGTAGGGTTGTAGAGTTCGAAATTAAACATATTTTTCCTTAATTAGACCGGTCAACTAGTTATTGGGTTAAAAAATACACGACTTAGTCGTGTGTGGCGTAATGTGAAATTTTTAATGCCGCCGACGTTGGTTTGGGACGACGACTGGAAAATTGAACGTGATAAAAGTACGAGTGATGGAGCGGCGATGTGCTAAGTCTGAATTGACAGAAAAACCGCCACCGCGGCTAGCTAACAGGCTCTCGCAAGGTTGCGATAGTGGTAGCGAATGCGTATTCCAGTGGTGTACGATCCCGCTGCAACTTTGCTAGCAGACTAGCGCCTAGCCACATTTGATAGAGCATTTGTGCGGTTTTTTCTGGATCAATGCTAGATTGCAGCGAGCCATCGGTGACGCCATTGGCGATGCAGGCGGTTAGGCTAGCCCTGACGCGTTTTGTACCTTCGCATAGGATCATGCGCATATCTTCGGACAGATCGGCGACCTCGGCGCTTAATTTCACCACCAGACACTTTTCTTTGACGTCTTGACTGCATTGGGTATCGACCCAGCGTTCCCAGTAGGTTATTAACCGTGCGCGTGCCGATGAGGCGTCTGCGGCTTCTGGCGAAGGGTGGAGTAATTGGTCGAGTCGCAGCAGATAGTCGCTGAAGTATTGCTCCATCAGCGCGCAGCCGTATTGTTCCTTTGAGCCGAAATAGTGATAAAACGAGCCCTTTGGTATGGCCGCGGCTGTCAGTATTTCGTTTAAACCTACGCCTGCAAAGCCTTTCACCACGATGAGTTGCTGGCCTGCATCGAGGATATGGCGTCTGGTGGTGTCGTAGGTTGTTCGCATGATTTTGGTAGTCTAGACCTAATTAGACCAGTCGTCTAGTAATTATTTGGATCCAATATCAATAAAAGAAGCGAATGCGGAATTGTCCGGGCGTGGCATTTTCGATGAGGCGCTATACGGCTATGGCTATACCAACGGCGTAAGTTATCCGTTATCCTATAAAAAAATAAGCATATATGTTTATTTTTGCATGTTGATTTGCTACGTAAATTTGTTATGCAATTTGTTATGTTAATTTTTGCATAAAAATTCGACATCTAAGTGTGTGTTTTTGTGTGCACTCGCAGGCCGCTTCACTTTTGTACTTTCAATGAATTCTTCACCTTGAGCATCAATGACTTCACGCGCTAACCATCATCTCGATACGTATCTTCTGCGAGTTTTGCATACCTTGCTGGTGGAGAAGAGTGTTTCCCGCACGGCGATTAAGTTGGGGCAATCGCAGCCGACTATCAGTAATACGTTGAAGCGTTTGCGTGAGTTGACGGGGGACGCGATTCTGGTGCGCGGGAAGAGTGGGATGGTGGCGACTGAGCGCGGTCAGGAGTTGTTGGCGCTTGCGAAGGAGGGGTTGGATATATTTGAGAAGATTGGTGCGCCGGTCGCGGCTTTTGAGGCGAGTAGCACGGCGCGGGTGTTCCATGTCGGGACGCCGGATTATCTGAATGTTTTGTTGATTCCTTCGATTATCGAGCAGGTTCGGCGGCGTGCGCCGGGGGCTAGTTTGATGGTGCATGCGTTAGATGCAGGGTTGGATTATTCGAACGCGCTGGAGACAGGGCGGCTTGATTTGGTGATTGGTAACTGGCCTGATCCGCCGGAGCATTTGCATTTGGCGCAGTTGTTTGAGGATGATGTGGTGTGCATGATGCACCGGGATCATCCTGTGGCGAAGAAGGGGTTGACGTTGAAATATTATGTGGAGATGCCACATTTGGCACCTACGCCGTACATTGAGGGGCATCGTAGCAGTATCGATGCGGCGTTGGCGGAATTGGGGTTGAAGCGTAATGTGCAGGTAGCGATTCCGTATTTTGCGTTGGTGCCGCATGTGTTGGCTAAGTCGGATTTGATTTTTACTACTGGACGGCAGTTTGCGAATTATTTTGTACGGGATTGGCCGATTCAGGTTTTTCCTTTGCCGTTTGATATGCCTAAGATGCGGTTTTATATGTTGTGGCATACGCGGTCGCATGTTGCGCCGGATGTAGTTTGGTTGCGGAGATTGATTTCGGAGGTGGCTGTTGGGTTGGGGATGGCGGCTACTTGACATTAATTTTGGTTGTTGGGTGGGCGGTGAATGGCTACCCTTCGGGTCTCCAAATTTTTTAGCCATCCCGAGGATCGAGAAAGCAACTCGCTGTGCTCAAACATGTTTCCCGCCTATTTCCGAGTGATAGCTAAAAAAATCGGCTACGCCGCCCCATCGTCAAACGCAAATTATCAGACATGAAAAGCGCCACAAACGACGTCAACAAAACGCGCCGAAAATAATTACAAAATAATCCCCAATTGAAAATCATGCCGAACGAAAAAAGCCTGCCGGAACAATCCGACAGGCTTCATTAAATGGTACTGGTACTAAAGATACTTAAAGACAGCGCTAAAAGAATTTTGCAAAGAGCCCTGCAAAGTGCAGTTAAAAGAGAATTACAAAGCAGCTAGAAAAGCGCCAAGCATTTCTCCAAAAAAACATTTATCAAATTAATTAAAATTAATCATCACCATAATTAATCGACGGCCGTATCGGCATTTTGCGCGAAGTCGCACGCGCATATTGCGGCGGCCACGGCGTCTCGGCCCGTAGCTCCTCAGCTGCATGTAACGGCCAATTCGGATCCCGCAATAATTCACGCGCCAGCAATACCAAATCAGCCTGCCCGGTACGCAAAATATGCTCAGCCTGAATCGGTTCGGTAATCATCCCCACTGCGCCGCTCGGAATTCCCGCCTCTTTTTTAACGCGCTCAGCAAACTGGGTCTGATACCCGGGCCCGACCGGAATCTCCGCAGTGGCAACATTGCCACCACTAGAAATATCCACCAAATCAACGCCAGCCTCTCGAAACAAACGGCTTAATGCCACCGTTTCATCCGCACTCCAGCCACCCTCAACCCAATCTGTCGCCGATACTCGCACGAACATTGGCAATTCTGCAGGCCAGGCTTGGCGCACCGCCGTCACCACTTCCATCACAAAGCGCGTGCGGTTTTCAAAACTGCCACCGTATTCATCGGTGCGCACGTTACTGATAGGCGATAGGAATTGATGCAATAAATAACCGTGGGCAGCGTGGACTTCAATAACCTTAAATCCAGCTTGATGCGCACGCAGCGCGGCGTCTACAAAAGCCTGCACAACGTCGGCAATCTGCGCCGCTGAGATTGCCAGCGGCGGACGAAAACCATCGAATGGCAGTGCCGATGGCCCAACTGTTTCCCAGCCGCCCTGATCCAGCGCGATGCTGCCTTGATTCGCATCCCAAGGCCGCGTGACGCTGGCTTTGCGACCTGCATGCGCTAACTGAATACCGGGAACCGCACCTTGCTGCGCGATAAATTGCGTAATCCGACGTAACGGCACGATATGATCATCTTTCCAGATACCCAAATCCTGCGGCGTGATACGGCCTTCTGCCACGACTGCGGTGGCTTCAAACATCACCAGACCGGCACCGCCAACTGCACGGCTGCCCAGATGCACCATATGCCAGTCGTTGGCAAAACCGTCCTGCGCGGAGTATTGGCACATTGGCGCAACGGCAATCCGATTCGGCAGAGTGATACCGCGCAAGACGAGTGGTGAAAATAATTTGCTCATGGCATGTCCTAAAAGTTTATACGCTAACAGTATTAAATTGCAGTGCAGCCAGACTGGCATACAGCCCGTTTTGTGCTACCAGTGAGGCATGATTACCGGTTTCAACGATGTGGCCGTGTTCCAATACGATGATGCGGTCTGCGCGCTGTACCGTTGCCAGACGATGGGCAATGACCAGTGTGGTGCGGCCAACCATCGCTGCTTCCAGCGCACCTTGTACGGCGCGTTCTGATTCTGCATCTAGCGCGCTGGTGGCTTCGTCCAGCAATAACAGCGGCGGATTTTTTAACAGGGCGCGGGCGATGGCGATACGCTGACGCTGCCCGCCGGACAAACGCACACCGCGCTCGCCGAGGAACGATTGATAACCCTCTGGCAGACGCACAATAAATTCATCAGCGGCGGCCATGGTGGCGGCGGCAATGACTTCCGCATCGGTGGCGTTGACGCGACCGTAGCGAATGTTTTCCATCGCATTGGCTGAGAAGATTACGGTGTCTTGCGGCACAATCCCGATGGCGTTACGTAACGTATGCAAATCAAGGAATTTTATATCCACGCCATCTAGTGTGATGCTGCCTTGCTGCGGATCGTAAAAGCGTAACAACAGTTGGAATAGGGTAGTTTTGCCTGCGCCGGAAGGACCGACGATGGCGACTGTTTCACCCGGTTTGATATCGAGTGAAAAGTTGGACAACGACGCTGTGTCGGGACGAGATGGGTAATGGAACGCGACATTTTCTAGCGCGACTGCTGCGCCTTGGGCTGTGCGTGGCGGCAGTTTTTCTGGCAGTAATACTGATTGGACCGGGGACTTTGCCGCCAGTAATTCTAGCAAGCGTTCAGTGGCACCGGCGGCGCGTTGGGTGTCGCCCATGACTTCGGCTAATGCACCGATGGAACCGGCGACCAGCGCTGCGTACAAAATAAACTGACCAAGTTCACCACCGCTCATACGGCCTTGCACCACCGCGTGCGCGCCT
Source organism: Glaciimonas sp. PCH181 (assembly GCF_003056055.1). NCBI lineage: Bacteria > Pseudomonadati > Pseudomonadota > Betaproteobacteria > Burkholderiales > Oxalobacteraceae > Glaciimonas > Glaciimonas sp. PCH181. The sequence continues at coordinate 2,012,963 of NZ_PYFP01000001.1, read as the reverse complement.
AGCCAGAGCACAAATACGATTGCGCCGAAGACTAACAGAATCGCCATCATCGTCAGCAGCGAACGGGCGCGGATGCGTTCCATAGCGGTGCCAAAAGCGGTTTCAATGGCGCCTTTAAAGCGCTTGCCTTCGATGTTTTCATGGGTAAAGGCTTGTACCGTCGGCATGGCATTCAAGATTTCACCGGCAATGGCAGAGGCATCTGCAACGCGATCTTGCGAGGCGCGGGATAGTTTGCGGACCCGGCGTCCGAACCAGACTATCGGTAATACTACGGCCGCCAGCATGACAATAATGATTGAGCTGAGTTTGATGCTGCTGACAAACAACATGATCAGACCGCCAGAAAACAACAGTCCGTTACGCAGCGCCATAGAGATACTGGTGCCGACTAATGCCTGAATCAGCGTGGTGTCGGTGGTGATGCGTGACAGGACTTCACCGGTTTTAGTGGTCTCAAAAAATTGGGGGCTTTGCGTGACAACGTGGGAATATACAGCGCTGCGCAGATCGGCGGTGACGCGCTCGCCCAGCCATGACACCATATAAAATCGCCCCGCAGTTGCCACACCCAACACGCAGGCGACGCCAAACAAGGCCAGGAAATATAAATCGATGTGATGCGGGTCTTTGATGCCGTTTCCGCCGAATCCCAGATCAATCATCTGCCTGAAAGCATACGGAATCGCCAGGGTCGCTCCGGCGGCGACTAACAGCGCAATACCAGCCAAGAAAAATTGGCGTTTATAAGGGGCGAGGTAGGGAAGTAATCCGGCAAGGGTCGCCAGACTGGCTTTTTGAGGTTCTTTGGTTGTGGTTGTCATGTTGCTTTTATTTTATTGCTGATTGTTTAACTTATTGTGCTGTACGATGCTGCACGATCGCTGCGCGGTGGGTGTGAAAGCGCTTTGAAACCTGCTATATCGCTTGCTTAAAACCTTGTTTTAAAAACTTGCTTTAGAACCTGCTTTGAACCTGTTTTTAAACGGATTGTCGATACTCTGATAAATTATAGAAACGTCATTATTTGCAGACGGAGTTGGTAGACATAAAACTAGTCTGCTAGTGTAGTAGATGTTGCGCCGCGGCGCAGAATTGTTGGTAATTCATTGTCGTAAAGCAAATCAGGATCGGCATCATCGGCATATGCGGACCAGTTTTTTGACGCATAAGACCTATAAATTGTACTTTTACCAATTCTGGGAGGCTTTCTATGGTTCAAATGCAGCAACCGGAGCATCCGGAAAACGGCGCAGCACAGCATTATATTAAACATGCCATCGTGGCCCAGGTTGAGGCTGGATTGCTAGCGCCACAGGCTTCTGCATCGCCTAAATATCTTTACGATGTCCTTGGCTCGCGACTGTTCGCGGCGATTTGTGAGTTGCCGGAATATTATCCGACCCGCACCGAGGCGGCGATTTTTGATCGTTACGCGCCTCAAATCGCTAAAGCGGTCGGTGTCGGCGCGACGTTGATTGATCTTGGCGCAGGCAATTGCGCGAAGGCGGCGAAGTTATTTCCAACTTTGCATCCCAGTCATTATGTGGCGATCGATATTTCGGAAACCTTTTTACATGAGGCCGTAGCCGGTTTGCGGCAGCAATTTCCGCATATCGCCATGACTTGTCTGGGGATGGATTTTTCAAGCGAGCTTGAATTGCCCAACACCATTGGACGCGAACGCCGTCAATTCTTTTATCCCGGATCATCCATCGGTAATTACACGCCGCTGGAGGCGTTGAAATTTTTATTGCGGATCCGCAAGTCCATTACCCATGACAACAGCGCCGCGCAGGATCGCACCGGTGGCTTGCTGATTGGGATTGATCTGATTAAAGATAAGGCGATTCTCGATGCGGCTTATGACGATGCGTTGGGCGTCACGGCTTCATTTAACTTGAATTTGTTGCTGCACCTGAATCGTCTGCTTGATGCTGATTTCGATTTGAGTAATTGGTGCCATCGTGGTTTTTTCAATCCGCAGCAGAACCGGGTAGAGATGCATCTGGAAGCCAGACGGGATGTTACTGTACGTTGGAAAAATGGTGGCCTGCGACAGTTTGTGCGCGGTGAGCGGATTCATACCGAAAGCAGCTACAAATATACGCAAGAGAGCTTTGTCGCGCTGCTGGAACAAGCCGGATTTAACAATATCCAGACTTGGTGCGATCCAGATCAATGGTTCATGGTATGTCACGCGCAAGGAGGGGCATAGTGGACATGAAAACACTCGCGGCGGCATCCGCAAAGCCTGCAAATATCGGCGCATTGGCAGCGCAGTTTTCGCGTATGCGCGAAGAAACGGCAGCCTTGGTGCAGCCGTTGGAGGATGAGGATTGTTGCGTCCAGTCTATGCCGGATGCCAGCCCGGTTAAATGGCATCTGGCGCATACAACCTGGTTTTTTGAGACCTTTATTCTAGAACGCTTTGAAGCTGATTTTCAGCCGTTTCATCCGGCTTTTCGGGTCTTGTTTAACTCTTATTACGACGGCGTGGGTGATCAACATCCGCGTGCGCAGCGGGGGTTGATCACGCGCCCTTCATTGCGTGAAGTATGGACTTATCGCCGTAACATCGATCAGCGCATGCAGCAGGTTTTTGTCGCGCCGTTGTCTGATGAGAGTGCTGCCGAGATGGCGACGCTGGTTGAATTGGGCTTGCATCACGAGCAGCAACATCAGGAGTTATTGCTGACAGATATCAAGCATCTGTTTTCGTTAAATCCGTTGAAGCCGCCTTATAAATTGCTGCACACGTTGCCGAATGCCGATCAACTGAGAGAGGGTTTGGCTGCTGATGCTTTGCCTGATCTGGAGTGGCAAAAATTTGATGGCGGCGTGGTCGAGGTTGGGCATGATGGCGAAGGATTTTTCTTTGATAACGAGACGCCGCGTCATCGTCAATTTGTTGAGCCGTTTTCGATGGCATCGCGGTTGGTGAGCAAAGGGGAGTACCTCGCTTTTGTTGAAGAGGGCGGTTATCAGAATCCGCTGTTATGGCTGGCGGCAGGCTGGGAATGGATCACGCAGCACAAATTGGCGCACCCTTTATATTGGCAAAAATCGGTGTCGCAATTTGATTCGGCCTGGCAAGAATTTACGTTGAATGGCCTGCAACCGATTGCGCTGGACGAGCCGGTGGCACACATTTCTTTTTTTGAGGCCGAAGCCTACGCACGCTGGGCCGGTGCGCGTTTGCCAACCGAGGCTGAGTGGGAAACTGCAGCAGTGGCGGCCGGCAGTGCGGTACACGATGAAACGGATTATTTCGGCCAAGTATGGCAATGGACGACGAGTAGTTATGCGCCGTATCCGGGCTATACCGCGCTTGAAGGGGCCGTCGGCGAATACAACGGCAAATTTATGGTCAATCAATATGTATTGCGCGGGTCTTCTTGCGTGACCCCGAGCGGACATACCCGTTTGAGTTATCGCAATTTTTTCCCTGCTACTGCGCGTTGGCAATTCAGCGGTATGCGTTTAGCGCGTTCTTAAGTTTTTCAGTCTTGTCGTCATTCTTGCGGAATTCGTGGAATTAGCGAGATTGGCGGCTTGGTTTCGACTGCAATATTTTCCGCCAGATGGGCGATCAAAAAATCCAGAAAAACCCGCACGGCAGGCAGTAAACCGCGTTGCGTCAGATACACCAATTGCAGCGTGCCAGTGGGAAGCGACCACTCCGGCAATACGCGTACTAGTTCTCCGTTTGCAATTTCTGTCTGACAATAATCGGAAGGCAACATTGTTATCCCTAAACCGCGCAAGGCGGCTTGCTTCCTAATCATAAAGTCTTCGACGGACAATCTTGGCTCTACGATGACGGTGTGGCGTTCATTATGTGGGCCAATCATAGCGAAATGGGCGCGTCGGTCTTGATTGATGGCGGCTAGAAAAGGAAATTTGGTCAGCGCCCGTGGATGTTCTGGTGGCGCAAATTGTTGCAATAGCGCGGGGGCGGCGACCATATAACCTTCGGTTTGACGCAGCCGTCTTGTCGCCAGATTAGGATCTTCATCTTCAGCCGTTCTGACGCGGACCGCTATATCGATGCCATCTTCCAGCAAATTGACGCGCCGGTTGGTCAGCACTAAATCGACACTAACGCGGGGATAGCGTGCTAAAAAAGCAGGTAATTCAAGTGCCAGTTCATCGCGGGCAATACCCACAATACAACTTACTCGCACGTGACCGCTGGGCTCAGCCAGCGAACTGGTGACAGCAAATTCTGCCGCTTCTGCCGCGGCTAATACGACCTGACAGTGTTTGTAATAGCGGCCGCCGATGTCGGTGAGGGCAATTCCACGCGTATTTCGCTGTAATAATCGGACGCCCAATCGGGTTTCCAATTCGGATATGCGACGCGAAAGCCGCGATTTTGGGATGCCAAGACTGCGTCCGGCAGCGGTGAAGCCACCTTGTTCAACCACATTGGCAAAGAAATACAGGTCATTCAGGTCTTGCATAGGTGGCTTTCATTGTTCTACCTGCCGAACAATATATCTCAATATTGATGACTAGTTCAATGCCGGTTCCACGAGTAGGATCATGCCTAACCAATGCGCTAACCGGCATTGTCGGAATTTAGGCACTTTGTTGTGCGTGGGGCGGAACAGTTAATGTTGCTCCGGGTACACGAACACTATTGAACAGCTACCCTTTTCTATACGGAAAAATCATGAAATTATTACATATCGATTCAAGTATTCTTGGCGACGCTTCTGCTTCGCGTCAATTAACCCGCGAAGTCGTGGCCAATTTGCAGTCGTCAGAGCCGGGCGTCGAACTGGTTTATCGCGATTTAAGCAAGGACCTGACTGCGCATATCTCGGGCAGTACATTTGCCGCCAAAGGAACACCGGCTGACCAACGCAATCTAGCGCAGCAGCAAGAAGTTGCATTGGGCGAAGCGATTTTGGCGGAGTTTATGGCCGCTGATGTGATTGTACTGGGCGCGCCGATGTATAACTTTACTGTCCCAACTCAGTTGAAGGCATGGATCGATCTGATCTGTGTGGCTGGCGTGACTTTCCGCTATTCGGAAAATGGTCCTGAGGGATTGGCTAAAGGTAAACGTGTGGTGATCGTTTCGACTTCTGGCGGTAAACACGTCGGTACACCGTCTGGCATCGCGCATGAGGACTATTTGAAACTGGTCTTCGGCTTTGTAGGGATTACGGATATTGAAGTGGTGCGTGCGGATGGTTTGAACTATGGTCCTGATGCAAAAGAAGCTGGCTTTGCAGCGGCACGCGCTAGTATCAGTGCGCTGACTTCTGCGGTTGCAGTAGCTTAAGAATCAACTAGTAAGTTGGGGAGGGTGCTGATAAGCATCCGCGCCTGACTGCAACAATCATCAATAATCGAAGCGCATGTCTTATTACTCATTAAGTAATACGGCGTGCGCTTTGCTGTTTGTGACAGGCAAAGCGCACTAGATCAATTTTTCAGCAATCCTGACGATGCGGTAAAAGGTCAGGATGCCGATCCGGGTGTCCCGTGATTTCCATAACAGCCCGGCATTTCTTTATAAATAGCCTGATGCGTTAGGCGGCAACGGCGGTTTTAATGCTTTCTTGCGATTCTTGGTTAGCTGCCTGGCTGGCGATGTCGATCTGACGATTGATCGCGCTCAGGACTGCTTTGAACGATGCGGTCACGATGTTGGCGTCTATGCCGACGCCAAAAGCGGTTGGCGCATCGTTAAGGCGCAATTCAATATAGCTGGCTGCTTGTGCATCGGCGCCGGCGCTGATCGCATGTTCATGGAAATCCATCAGTTTTACATCTAATCCCAAGGCATTGACGAAAGCATCAATCGGTCCGTTGCCGACGCCTTGCAGTGTATGCGGCTGGCCGTCGCGCTGGATATCGATTTCGATGCGGATCGGTTCGGCTTTGCTGGAATCTTCGGTCATCCGATGGGCGCAATAAACGTACGGCGATTGCTTGTCGAGATATTCTTCTTTGAAGATCCGATAAATATCGCTTGAGGCGATTTCTTTACCGCTGGCATCGGCCGCTTTTTGTACTGCGCGGCTGAATTCGATTTGTAAGCGGCGCGGCATCGCGAGACCGTATTCCTGCTCCAGCAAATAGGCCATGCCGCCCTTGCCGGACTGACTGTTGACGCGGATCACGGCATCGTAGCTGCGGCCAAGATCGGCTGGGTCGATAGGCAAATAAGGGACTTCCCAAATGGCATCGGCTTTTTGTACCGCGAAACCTTTTTTAATCGCATCCTGATGCGAGCCAGAGAACGCGGTAAAGACCAGATCGCCGACGTACGGATGGCGTGGATGGACTGGAAGCTGATTACAGTCTTCAACGCATTGACGGACTACGTCGATGTCAGAAAAGTCGAGGCCAGGGTTGACGCCTTGGGTGTACAAGTTGAGCGCCAATGTGACCAGATCAACGTTGCCGGTACGTTCGCCATTGCCGAACAAACAGCCTTCAATCCGATCTGCTCCGGCCATGACGGCTAATTCGGCGGCAGCGACGCCGGTGCCGCGATCATTGTGGGGATGCACGCTGATAATGACGGCATCGCGACGCGCCACATTGCGGTGCATCCATTCAATTTGATCGGCGTAGACGTTTGGGGTACTGCATTCAACCGTGGCGGGCAGATTGAAGATGATTTTGCGGGTTGGGCTGGCTTCCCAGGTGGCCGATACTGCATCGCAAATATCTTTGGAAAAGTCCAGTTCAGTCATGCTGAATGATTCTGGCGAGTATTCGAAACGCCATTCGGTTTCTGGCATGGCGTCAGTCAATTGCTTGACCAATTTTGTGCCTGCAACAGCGATTTCTTTGATTTCGTCGCGGGACATCTTGAAGACGATCTTGCGAAATGCGGGTGCGACCGAGTTATACAGATGCACCATCGCTTGTTTTGCACCTTTGAGTGAGTCAACTGTGCGACGGATCAATTCTTCGCGCGATTGCGTCAATACGATGATGGTGACGTCATCGGGAATGCGGTCTTCTTCGATCAGCTTGCGGACAAAATCGAAATCGGTCTGGGATGCAGACGGAAATCCGACTTCGATCTCTTTCAAACCGACTTTTACCAACAATTCAAAAAAACGCAGTTTACGCTCAGCATCCATCGGTTCGATCAACGCTTGATTGCCATCGCGCAAGTCGGTGCTCATCCAGATAGGCGGCGCGCTGATCACTTGATTTGGCCAAGTACGGTCGGTCAATGGAATCGGCGGAAACGGACGGTATTTTGTAGCTGGATTTTGCAACATCATGGTGAGCCTCTATATTTGATCTGATGAAATTGGGATAGGTCTGTTGTGGCGAAAAGGCTGCCTGACTGCCACTTGAAGATTAACGCGAGGCCAGGCAACCGATCGGTAGCAGTAGCAGTAGCAGGTGGGGAAGCAGGGTGAGTGTCGCGGCAGAAAGCGTGCCGACGCAGGCAACTTTTGCGGCGCGGATAAATTTAACGGAGGTTGGCTTGGAATACATTGCATCCTGCTTTTCAGAATCGAGGTCTGTTGCCAGACTTACTGTTTTACTGCTTTGGATTTTCTTTTTTGCGGCTGGCTGGAGTGTTGCATTTTGCCAGTTGCATCCCCGTTAGTACGGGGTCGAGATCATAGAGCGCGTAGTAGCGATAGCGCTAGTAGCGGCAGTAGTAGCAGCAGCGCTGGCAGGGAGCCAGAGGTGTGCAACAGCGAGCGGGAGAGTGGTTTTGCAGAAGACATTCGTCTAATGTAGAGGATGTACGCAGATTGTGTCAAGCAATTGTAGCAAGATGATTGCGTCACCTTGTTCGGCGATGTTGTAATCCGGCGACGCTGGGTTTGTCTGCCAGATTGCAACATAGACATGTTTTATCTGGCGCCGAATAGCCCGATCAAGCCGATGACGATTAGATACAGCGCAATGATGTAATTGAGCAGGCGGGGAATCACCAGGATTAGTATCCCGGCAATCAGCGAAACGACGGGGGTCAGGTTGAGGCCGATATTCATATGCATCCTTTCAAAGGCGCTACTGGTGCGGCATTGCGCGTGGAAAAAGCGTTATGTTTGCTCAAGGGGATATTGCCTGCCTGCAAAAGCCAGCGCGTGACTATGAGGCAACATTATTGTACTTTTGTCTGCATGAACTGGCTGTAGGACGAGCGGATTTTATGTTGTAGGACTGCGCTAAGGTACGGTGAGCGTCAAAGGGAGTACACCTTTTATCCAATTAGCGCTTATCTGCCATTTGCCCGTGCGTGCACCGTTTGAGAGGAAATGGATTCTTTCCCTTTTGACCTGAAATGGTTGCATTGCTGGCGTTTGGGAATGGTCGCCCGAAATGCCGACAATTCACCTCTAATAAAGAATCGATGCCCATTGCCGCAGTAACTTCAGTAAATACGTCTCGCGTTCAGCCTCCGACCATCAGCACGACTCCGTTAGCAAAGGCCGCGCTTCAGGTGCGTGATTTCAGTCAGGCGCGAGAAAATCCGCACATCAAAGGCATGGCAGCGGGGAGAGATGTCGGGCACGGTAATTTCTATGCGGTCATGGAAGTCTTGGCTGCAAAAATATTCCGATTAACGGGATTGGGATGTCCTGTAATTAAGCTCGCAAATGGCTACAACGCGCTGATGCGCGCAAATGCGGTAGATGATCCAAAAAGTCTTTTTGTCGCTTCCCGACTTGAGTCGTCTTTTGTTGATCTTGGCGTCTTTTTATAGTGCGGATGGTGAGCGTGCAATCGTTGGCGATAGTGCTGAGTAAAAGGCCACCTATGCGCTACAAAAAGAGCGCCATAGGCAGCGAGGCTGATTTTGTCTTGAAGGCACGTTGCCGATACAGGCAATAACAACAAAAGGGAGCCAATTAATGGCTCCCTTTGCAATTGTAGACTGCTTTATAGGGGGAAAGCAGGCGAAAAAGATCGGCTTGGCTACTGGGCTGTATCAGGAGGAGAGACCGATACAGATTGGCAGTTGGCTAATGCCGACAACACACGCATAACCGTTTGACGCACGTTTTAATACCGATGGTTTTCGTAGCAATCGCCTTGAGATGGTGGGGTAGGCGGTACTACATCGGTAGTGTGACGAACGAAAAACGGGGTACTCCCTTCCCGGGGAATTCGATAAATGCTGGTTTTAGCTGGAATGCATCGTTATTTAGTGTGGACGTACGCCCGAAATCAGGCGCGCAATAAAAGTAGAAGTCGAGCGCGCCTTGGGGATAGCCCGTTCTGCTACCAGTGCCCATTGCTCCGATAATTGCTGACAAGTGGCGCGCAAAACGGGGGCTAAATTCGGTAAGTCAGCCAATGTACGTAAATGATATTCAATCGTCGCGGCAGCTTGCGCGCAGGCACCGTTTTCCTGACTGCGGGTATTGAATTGCGAGATACGCTGGAGCACGGCTGACACGAGCAATTCAGGCGGAATATTGTGGGCATTGATGTCGATTAAGATCGTATCGGATGCCGCTGCCGGGGTTGTGGCCGCCACTGGATTCGTCAAGTTGGACTCCTTATGAGATTGCCTGATTGCTTTAAATGGTAATGATTCTCATTTATATTATTGTCCGTTGGCGAGCCGAATGCAAGTGCTTAAATGTTTTTATTTATAATTGAACGTAACTGGCGGGTTGCCGCTCTCAACAGACACGTTTCGGCGTCTATCGTGCGCTTTCAACCCGCAACCCGCAACTTGCAACTATTTAGCTGTTCAGCAGGCGCTCACGCTTTTGCTCGTCGTCAAAAAATGACTGATAGGTCTTAATCAGATCGCTGCGGCTAATAATCCCGATCAGACGTTTCTCTTGCAGATCGGACACTACCGGCAGCCTTTCCACATGATGCGTCGCCATTCTGGCGGCAGCGATACGACAGGTTTCACCGGGCAAGGCAACGATCAGCGGATGCTGTGGATCTGCTGCGTTCAGCAACGTCAGGATAGGCTTTGTTGCGTCGGTGCCAGTGTGCATACTGATACTGGCGCGATCTATCATGCCGAGCAGGCGTTGCTCTGCATCGATCACCGGATAGCTGCGATATTTTTGATCGGCACCAAAATAGAGAGTCAGCGTATCGCCGATGCTGAGATGCGACGGTATCGATGACACCACGCTGCTCTGGATTTCTTCCACGTGCTGGCGTTCTAGCGGGTCTACGCCGTATTCGCGATAAATATGGAAGCCGCGCCGTGCGATTTTTTCCGTCATGATCGAGCGCCGCATCGTCAATACCGTAAAGCCATAGGCAACGCCCGAAGTCAGCAATAATGGCAAAAGTGCGTTTGCATCGTGGGTCAATCCGAAGGCAAATACTGCTGCTGTCAGCGGTGCGCCAAGAACGCCCGCCAAAACCGCCGCCATACACACTAACGGCCATAAATGGGCGTCGCCGCCGGGCAGTAAAGGTCCTAATACGGTGCCCAGGCCAGCGCCAATAATTAATAACGGTGCAAGAACCCCACCGGACGTGCCCGAGCCAAGCGCCAGCATCCAGATGATCGCTTTGACCAGCAACAGGCTGAGAGCGACTTGTAAGGCCAAATGGTTATTTAGCAAATCGCCGATGACGTCATAGCCGACGCCGAGAGCGCGTGGTTCGAAATAGCCGCCAATCCCGACCGCGATGCCGCCGATGGCAGGCCACCACATCCAGTGGATCGGCAATTTATGGAATATGTCCTCAATCTTATATAACGCAGTCGACATAAATGCCGATAACGCGCCGCCGCAAATCCCGGCAATGACGCAGGAAAACATGGTCACGATGCCGACATCTGCCGTTTGCAGTGGAAATAACGGGCCACTGTCTAATAACAGCGGACGGGTAAATCCCGCCACGGTGCAGGCAACAATCACCGGCAGTAAACTGCGTGGACGCAATTCGAACAGCAATAACTCGACTGCCAGCAATACGGCCGCGATGGGCGTACCGAAAATCGCTGTCATGCCCGCCGTAGCGCCTGCTACCAGCAGGGTTTTTCGCTCGGCGGAGGTTAAATGGAAGTGTTGCGCGATCAGCGAGCCGATGGCTCCGCCGGTCATGATGATTGGCCCTTCTGCGCCAAATGGGCCGCCGCTGCCGATAACTATCCCGGATGACAATGGCTTCAAAATAGCCACCTTTGCCGACATTTTGCTTTTTCCAAACAAGATTGCTTCGATCGCTTCCGGGATGCCGTGCCCCCGAATTTTTTCGCTACCAAAACGTGCGATCAGACCGACGATCAGGCCGCCAATGATGGGCAACAAAATTACCCACGCGCCCAGATGATGTTCCGCGGGTGAGCGGGCGGTGAATGACCATACTTGAAAGAAGAATAGATTGGTAAAAAGATGGATCAAGGCCAGCAACGCGAATGCAGCCAGCGTTCCGCAGCCACCGATAACGACGGCGATTAACGAAATTCTTAATAGCCGGGGATCGGCAGAGAAATCGCGGCGGAGGTGATGGAGGGCAGAATGCCCTGATTTTGTCTGGGTTGAGGGCATGGTGAGGTAGGCGAATAGGGGTGGAATAAAGCGGATGAAGCAAGCATATAAAGTTAACGCTGGCAATGAGGGGATGACATTAACGGGTGAAATTCACGTTAGGGATCAAGAAAGTATCCGTTAGCGTATTCAGCTCGTCGTGATGCAGGCTGGCGAGGGTGGCAAGGCAACTCTCACCGGCTGGCAGCAGATGGATATTGACTTGGCGACGGTCGACTTCGCTGGGACGACGTTCTACTAGCAGAAGTTTTTCACAGCGCGAAATCAATGCGACTACGCTGTGTTGCTGCGATTGCAGACGTTCAGCTAATTCCCCCACGGTCGCCCAATTGCGGCCGGGCGACCCTTTAACATGCAACAAAAGAAGATATTGTTGCGGGGTGACGCCGTTGGCTTGCGCTGCCTCTTCGCTAAAGCGCAAAAATTTGCGTAATTGATAGCGAAATGTTGAGAGCGCTTCGAAATCGTCTTTGGTAAGCGGGGCGGTGGTTTTAGCTGTCATGCAGAGGGGGCTTTTGTGAGATTGGTGAGCGGGAAAATAGAAATTATATCAAATTACGATATAAATTTTACGGAGAGTGGCGTAATGATAAAAAGCAAAACCCGCCAGAAGGCGGGTTTTGTGTAACGTTTTATCGGATGACGTAAGTAACGCCGTGCAAGGCGCACCCAAAAGTGCTGACTTTGCAGCGGTTTAAGGTAGACACGCCATCACTTAAAAATACTTAATTCCAGCGCCCGGCAGTGCCGCCAATACTCAGCCGTCCTGCGCCTAGCAATAGAACCGCAACCGCGCTGAAGAGATAAAAACCTTGCAGTTCCAGACCCCATCCTCCAGTGTCAGATAAGGTCAGTATTTGTTTGCTGTGCACCAGCGCAAAAGCAAATAGCATATTAATGACAACAATTAGCGCACCTACCCGCGTCCAGACGCCGAACAATATGATCAATGGCGCTAACACTTCACCGATATAGACTAAATAGGCCACTTGCGGAGGCAGGCCAGCGCTGCTAACCAATCCCACCACAAAGCCGGGACCGCTAATCATTTTTGAAATACCATGAAAAAGAATCAATATCGCCAAAGTTGCGCGGAGGATGAATTTACCAAGATCGTCAGTATTTCGCATAATATTCCTCTAGTATTCTGATGTTAAAAGCTACGATGATTGCTATATTTATACTATTTTCCGGTCCGCTATGGAAGCTGCATTTGTCAGAAAAGCTTCCCTGACTTAAGTTACTTTGATATAGCGCTTATCGAGAGTCTTAATGATTGCAACGCGACGTTTCTTATGAACAATAATCGCGCGTAATATTGTTTGTCTAGTGGTTATTTGCAATCTTCGCTTTGATGCGGTAAAAAAGTTGGTAACGCGCAACGTCGATAATCTTCCTTCTTTATTTGCCTGATATAGAAAGGTTTATATGTTGCATCGCCAAACAATTTTTGCGATCACGCTATTAACGGTGCTACTTATTGGTTGTCAGAAAAAAGATGCGCCGTTACCGCAAACCGTGACGCCAACGCCTGCAGCAAGCCCCGCCGCATCCACTGCGCCCGCTAAATAGCGCACAGCGCTGATCGAAGGCACGCGTGCTAACGCAGCGCTGAGGGCGCTTCAGGTTATAAAGAAAAGAGGGTTTAATGCGCCGCAGTGTTATGGGCGCATAAAGTTCAGGCTAGCGCTAATGAAAGTAGCCGCTACTGACAACTACCGGAACGCCAGCGACCCCGGCGTTAATAACGCGCCGTGCTACGCCTTCAATTTTGGTTTGAAAGGCGCGATAGGTATTTAATAAGTCTAATTTTGGATCTTTTGAATGGGACAGAGCAGCGAGGGTGGCAGCAGGAACAAGGCATTGATAGTGCTGGTAATTAACAATCACTGAAAATAGAATCCCGGCGCGCGTCAGGCGCGGTGCAGCTAGTACGTTGTCCATCGTAATCTCCACAGGTGCTATTCATGTTGCCAATGTGATCAGAAATATTGCTTGGTAGAGCTGGTTGCAACATCTGCCGGGCAAACTATTTTGTTCCTCATCGATCTTGCGCGAAAAATGCCGTACTAGCAAGAACCCTGGTGAAAATAAGATGAACTCCTTCTAAATTGGTCTTAAGACGCAAATTTGTATGCTGTGTAGAAAGTGATTGTTTATGGCCATGGCATCGGTGTGACGCTAATGTATTGTGGCTGATCGTCACAGCAATGAGATTTGCTGTCATCGGCGCTGCCACTCTCGCCTTTGGCCAGTTTTGGCCCCAAAATTTCGCTAATTTCTTTGCCTGACGCGCTGAAATCGGATTCCATCAGCGGATAGGACTTCACTGGCCAATTGCTAAGCGCCCATTCTCTTAGTTCGTCAAAGCGACGCGTCAATTCTTGCGCATATTGATCGCGTGTTTCTTTATCATTCATAAGTTTCTCCTGATATTGGCTCTGAAGATAGAGCGTGATCCGATCGACGATTCTATTTAAAGTATGTTTCGGCTTAAATAAGGCCTAGGCGAAAAGTTTTAAAAGTGCAAAGAACTTTTAGTTATACATTTCTGAAATATCAGGTATTCGAATAATTAAGCATACACGTGACACAAGACTCGATATAGTTACACCTGTCTCCTCCAACACCTCCTAAGGTTTGGATTCAGCCCGCAACCGAAAGGTTCTGCGGGCTTTTTTTTGTTTTGATTTTTGGCTGGCCTACGTTGGCAGCAATCCTGGCTGTGAAGTTGATTGCGCCGGAGAATCAAGGGTTTGCCTTCATGGTTTGTCTTGATTCAGCGCGCCGCATTTGATTCTGCTGCAATTTTGCCTGTAATAACTAACTATGGACTACAGGGGCAATGTATTAATGCGCCATGCAATAGCCATCAAGCTCTAACAATAGCCGCTGTTTTTCCGCTATTGGTAAAAAACTGGCTTCGAAGCTATTTCGTGTCAGCTTGACCAATTCGGTACGGCTGAGTTGTAGTGATTCGGCGACAGCCAGATAGTTGGCGTTCATGTAGCCGCCAAAATAAGCAGGATCATCGGAGTTGATCGTGACGGCCAGGCCAGCGTGCAGCAAGCGTGCCAAATTGTGCTCGGTCATGTCGTTCACTACGCAGAGCTTGAGATTCGATAGCGGACACACCGTCAGCGGTGTGCGCTGCTTTGCCAGACGTGCCATTAATACCGGGTCTTCTTCGCTGCGCACGCCGTGATCAATGCGTTCAACATGCAGCATATCCAACGCGTCGCGCACGTATTCCGGTGGTCCTTCTTCGCCTGCGTGGGCGACCAGATGGAAACCGAGTTGGCGGCAGCGGGCAAATACGTTGGTAAATTTTTCTGGTGGATTACCACGCTCGGCAGAATCAAGACCTATACCAATCCATAGATCACGATATTGGTCGCGCAATGGCAGCGCTGCTTCTAGCGTGATAAATGCCTCTTCCTCAGGAAGATGGCGCAAAAACGACATAATTATCGCGCTGCTAAAGCCATGCGCATCCCGTGCTTCGCGCAGTGCGCGTGCGATGCCTGCGAAGACAATCTCAATGCCGATGCCGCGCTCGGTGTGGGTTTGCGGGTCGAAGAAGATTTCAGCGTGACGCACGTTATCGCTACGACAATGTCCGATATAGGACGCAGTCATTTCATAAAAATCCTGTTCGGTTTGCAGCACTGCGGCACCGGCGTAATAAAGATCCAGAAACGATTGCAGATCGCTGAAAGCGTAAGCGGCCCGTAATTCTTCCACCGTTGCATACGGCAGTTGCACCTGATTGCGCTGGGCCAACGCGAACAGCAATTCAGGCTCCAGCGTGCCTTCAATATGCAAATGCAGTTCCGCTTTTGGCAAACCTTCGATAAACGATTTCAGATCGGCGGCGAGTGCGGGCGTTGAAGTTGTCATGGGTGCTTTAATTTTTCAGGGAATGAGTGGATATTTCCGTAATTCTACAGAGACAAAGGAAAGCCATGACAGTCTCAGTGTTAGATTACCTACTTTTAACGACCTTATACAAGCAAATTAGATGACAGAAATAATCAACGCGGATTTAAGTAATCCCCATCACACGCAAGCGATTCTGACTTTGCTCGATGGTTATGCAACCGACCCGATGGGAGGCAACAAACCGTTAGCCGATTTTGTCAAAGAAAACTTAATTGCCGAATTGAGAAAAAGACCCACGATTCGGCCAGTGCTCGCTTTTGTAGATGGTATGCCAGCGGGACTGGCGATGTGCATGGATGGTTTTTCGACCTTTTCTTGCCGGCCATTATTGAATATTCATGATCTCGCAGTGGCTACGGCATTTAGGGGGCAGGGGATAGGCCGAAAGTTAATTGACTATGTGTCGCTTCTTGCGACGTCGCTAGGCTGTTGCAAAGTCACACTGGAAGTATTGGAAGGAAACGTGATTGCCACTAACCTCTATAAATCCTGCGGTTTTGCTGGCTATGAATTGAATCCAGAAATGGGTAAGGCTACGTTTCTACAAAAAAACCTCTAATGCAACGTTTATTTCATGACGCTGTTTTGGACAATATTCGCAGGGGCGACGTCATCCAGCTCTTTCTCTGCAAAATAGCGCATGAGTTGAAGATCCGTTTCTACATTGAGTTTTTCCATCGCTGAACGCTTATGATGGCTAATCGTCTTGATGCTGCGGTGCAGGATGCGGGCGATGCCATCGGCGGAGACGCCTCTCGAAAGGAAATGCAATACTTCGGTTTCACGGACTGACAAATGTTGTTTGTTATGCATATCGTCCGCTGTAATGAGTTGACGCATCTTCATTAACTCTGCGCTGCTTCTTCCCAAAAATATCAGGCCGTTAAAGGCTTGATTGATCGCTTGGGCGATTTCACCGTTATCACTATCTTTGTTGACAATCGCCCGCACTCCTAATTCTAGTAACGCGGTATATAACGGTGCTTTTTTCATCGCCGTCAAGACGACCACCGCGATCATCGGAAATTGAAGACGTATCTGACGGATCATTTCGATGCCGTCTACTTCATTCTGGACTGGCATAGAAAAGTCGGTCACCAGAATGTCACATTGCTGCTTGTCGAGTTGCTGGAAAACGCCACGAGGGCTGGCGGCGATGCCCGTCACGATCATATTGGCGCATTGCTCGATCAGCGTTTTTACGCCAGAAAGGGCGACGGGGTGATCATCCGCGATAACGATGCGAATCTTGGTGATCAATGCATGTTTTGACATGTAAATATTCTCCTATTGTGCGTTGAATGAACGTCTTGGCGCTGACGTTGTTGCTGGGGTTCTTATCTGTAGATCAACCTTATCGCCTTGGCTTATCGTTCGGCTATCAGATATTTCTTCAAATGATGTCGGGTTGTCTATTAATTGCCGAGAATAGCCTTGGGTATTTGATGGAAAAATCTTGGGCGATGGCATTGGCTATGCCGTGCAAATGGTTTGCGCCTATTTAGAAAGTTGTTTATCTCTGTTGATTAAATGGGCAATCGTTATGGGATGATTTCGCTGTGATGTTTAGAATCAAAATGGCGATATATAAAGATGGTGATAGAACGCGCCGATACAGACGTAAAAAAGCCGGGGGATCAACGTTGTGATTTCCCCGGCTTTTTGCTATTACTACGCAGTCCTCAGATCAATCGTTACCTTTATCAACCTGTATTGCGTAAGCCTGCTGCGATACCGTTGATACTCAAATGAATACCGCGTTTGACGCGTTCTTCCGTGGTTTTTCCCGAAGCAGTCACGCTGCGGTGACGTTTAATCAACTCAACCTGCAAATGATTCAGCGGATCTAGGTAGGCAAAGCGATTTTTGATCGAACGGGCTAACAATGGATTATTTGCCAGTCGGTCTTTCGCGCCGGTGATCGATGAAAGCAAGCTGCTGGTCAATTCATGTTCTTGCACGATGCGCTTGAAAATGCTGTTGCGTAATTTGCGATCAGTCACCAGCCCTGCATAGCGTGAGGCCACCGCCAGATCGGTTTTTGATAGCACCATATCCATATTTGACAACAGCGTGGCAAAGAATGGCCATTCTTTGTACATGCTGCGCAAAGTGGTCATTTTTTGCGTTTTACTTTTCGCGTCACCATCGTTTAGCCATGCTGACAAGGCACTGCCAAAACCATACCAGCCCGGCAACAACAAGCGGCATTGGCCCCATGAAAAGCCCCATGGAATGGCGCGTAAATCCTCAATCCGACGGGTTGATTTGCGCGATGCCGGGCGTGAGCCGATATTCAGTTCAGCGATTTCTGCAATCGGCGTCGCTTCAAAGAAATAGTCGGTAAAGCCCGGGGTTTCATAGACCAGATTGCGATAAGCCTGATAAGCACGCTCGGACAAGCCATCCATTAATTGCTCGAACTCGCTGAGTTTTTTAGCTTGCTTGCCGACCGCAGTATTGGGCATCAGGCTGGCTTCCAGTGTGGCTGCTACCAGCAGTTCGAGATTGCGCCGACCAATTTCCGGATTAGAGAATTTGGAGGCAATAATCTCACCCTGTTCGGTCAGTCGAATCTGACCGTTTACTGTGCCCGGTGGCTGCGCCAGAATGGCTTGATAGCTTGGGCCGCCGCCGCGACCAACTGTGCCGCCCCGGCCATGGAACAAGCGCAGTTTCACACCAGCGGTATTAAATACGCGGACCAGTTCGATCTCAGCTTTATAAAGCTCCCAGTTTGAGGTCAGGAAACCGCCATCTTTATTTGAGTCGGAATATCCCAGCATGACTTCTTGCAGGCGGCCTTGCTCCACAATCAGTCGCGCAACTGGCGGCAATGCCATCCATTGCTGCATGATCGCTGCGGCTGCGCGCAGGTCGGGGATGGTTTCAAACAGCGGAATGACCATCAACTCAAGTTCGCTATTGGTGACGGCTTTAGCGCTAGTGTGCGCTGGGTCAAGTTGATGCAATAAGCCGGTTTCCTGCTGCAACAGCATGACTTCTAGCAGATCGGAGACGGTTTCGGTGTGCGAAATAATATAGTTGCGAATCGCCCGTGCGCCGTAGCGTTGGCGAATTTCGCGTGCCATGCGCAGAACGCCGAGTTCAGAATTGGTCTCATCCGAATAGCTGCTATAAGGCGAGTACAGCGGACGCGGGTTGTGCAATTCGGCTAATAGCAGGGCGATTTTTTGTTCTTCGCCTAGTTGTTTGTAGTTGGGCTCGACATCGGCATTCGCCAACAATTCAGTCAGCACGCGCTCATGCACGTCCGAGCTTTGACGCATATCGAGCGAGGCCAAATGGAAGCCAAAAATCTGACTGGCGCGCTTCAACGTGGATAAGCGGGGCTTAACCAATGCCGCGCCATGGTTGGCGATCAACGAATCTTCGATGATTTGCAGCTCTTGCGTAAATTCAGCTACCGTGGCGTAGTGCGCAGCGGGACCGACTTCATGGCGCAGGATGTTGGTTGCGCCCAGATCGCGGGCGGTCGCGGCAAGGCGGGCATAAATGCCGATCAGAGCACGGCGATACGGCTCGTCCGAGCGATGTTCTGAGGTGTCCGGCGAAGACTTCGCCAGCGCTTCCAGCTCGGCATTAACGCTTACCATCAGGGTGGAAACGGATAATTCCGCGCCGAGTGCATGGACTTCCTCAAGATAAAAATCAAGAATAGTCGTCGATTGCCGTTGCAACGCATGTTGCATCGTGCCAGCGTTCACATTCGGATTGCCGTCGCGGTCGCCACCGATCCAGCTACCCATCTGAACGAAAGGCGATAAAGGTGCAATCGCCCCGGTCTGCCGTGCGCGGGTTGGGAACTGTGTCGCGATTTCAGCTTCGATTTCGTCATACAGCGCTGGCAATTCGCGCAGAAAAGTAATCCTATGATAGGACAGCGCGTTTTCGATTTCGTCCGCTACGGTCAATTTGGAGTAACGCAGCATCCGGGTTTGCCATAACGTCGCAATCCGACCTCGTAACAGTTCGCTGTTATCGCGCAGCTCTTTCGGCGTATGCGGTTGATCGCGCTCGGCCAGCAGGCGCGCAATTTCACGTTCCGCATCCAGAATACTTTTACGTTGTACTTCGGTCGGATGTGCGGTCAATACCGGTGAAATAAGCGCATCTTTCAAGAAGTTACGCACCGTAGCGCCAGAAACGCCGGCATCGTCAAGTTTGGTCAGCGCGTGGGCAACGCTGCCCGGTTGGGCGCTGGAACCCGCCAGCAAATGGGCGCGGCGACGGCGATTGTGGTGCTGATCTTCGGCGATATTCGCCAGATGCGAGAAATACGAAAAGGCCCGAACCACTGAATTAGTCTGATCGCGGGTGAGCTTTTTCAATAACTTGTCGAGTTCAGCTCCGGCTTGCTGATCCGATTCGCGGCGAAAGCGGACGGCGGTCTGGCGGATGGTTTCCACGACTTCAAAGACGGCGTCGCCTTCTTGATCGCGCAAGACATCACCCAAAAGACGGCCCAGCAAGCGGATATCTTCTTTTAATGGTGCGTCTTTATTAGGGAGGGAATTCTTGATGCGGGGTGCGGGAGGTGTTTGTTTTGCGATGAGAGGTTTTGACATGAGAAACGTGGCGATCTGCTTTTCTGCGTAAAAGATGAAGGTTGGCTGACGGTCTTTTGTCAACCCGGATGACAACCTACTTACTAACGTCTACCAACTTAGTACCGACTTAATATCAACCTGAATAGCCAATAAATCAACAACGTCATGGGCAATATATCAAGAACATGCCCATATCAGCCGTGTTTTGAATCAAATATAACCAGGGACGCATGCTAGAATTTGGCCTGAACCGAACATGCTGACTACGCAGACCTAGCAAGATTTGGGCCGCGTAGATAAAATTTGAAAGAGCTTGTGCTGAAAATGTCCCCTCCCTCCAAGTTAGTAATTGCATCGCGTGAAAGCCGATTAGCCATGTGGCAAGCAGAAAACGTGCGCGACAGACTAGCCGAATTATATCCTCAGTGCGTCATAGAAATTCTTGGTATGACGACAAGGGGGGATCAAATTCTTGACCGTACCTTGTCTAAAGTGGGCGGCAAAGGTCTGTTCGTGAAGGAGTTGGAGGTGGCGATGGCTGAAGGTCGTGCCGATCTGGCGGTCCATTCGCTGAAAGATATGCCGATGGCGTTGCCGGAAGGGTTTGTGCTGGCCGCAGTCCTGGAGCGTGAAGATCCGCGTGATGCGTTCGTCTCTAACGATTATGATTCACTTGCTGCGCTGCCTGCGGGCGCGATTGTCGGCACTAGCAGTTTGCGGCGGCAGGCGTTGATTGCGGCGCGTTTTCCGCAACTAGTGATCAAGCCATTGCGTGGCAATCTGGATACCCGGCTGGGCAAGCTAGATAAAGGCGAATATGCGGCGATTATTCTCGCAGCGGCTGGTTTGAAGCGGCTTGGTCTGTCTGAGCGGATCAAGGCGTTGATTGAACCCGAGCAAAGTTTACCGGCGCCAGGCCAAGGCGCGATGGCGATTGAAATTTGTGGCGGACGCGAGGATTTGTTACAAGTGCTGGCCCCGCTTAATCACGTACCGACTGAGCAGGCTGTGACTGCCGAGCGCACGCTGTCGCGAATATTTGGTGGCAGTTGTCAAATTCCGTTGGCGGCGTTTGCGACGATTGATGGCCCATCGATGCGCTTGCGTGCAATGATCGGTACGCCGGATGGTTTGCGTACTGTTACCGCTGACCTTAGCGGTGCGGCGAATGCGCCGGAAGCGTTGGGCCAAAAGATCGCAGAAGCACTGGAGCGACAAGATGCGGCTGCTATTCTTTTAGCCTGTAAAGACGCTTAATAACTAGGGTACGCTCATCTCAAAATATCGCCGATGTATTCAACACTGTATCCAACACTGAATTAGGAGGGAGATCAGTATGAGTAAGCTGCGACCGATAGTGATTACCCGGCCGCAAGCGCAAGCGGTGACGCTGGCGCAACAGATCTCTGCACTAGGGGGAGAGCCGGTTATTTTCCCCTTGCTGGAAATTTTTCAGCTAACCGAGTCGGCTGCATTACAGATTTTGCAAGCAACGCTGGCCCGGTTAGAGGATTATGCCTTGGTGGTGTTTGTCAGCCCGAATGCGATTGATGCTG
Source organism: Glaciimonas sp. PCH181 (assembly GCF_003056055.1). Taxonomy (NCBI): domain Bacteria; kingdom Pseudomonadati; phylum Pseudomonadota; class Betaproteobacteria; order Burkholderiales; family Oxalobacteraceae; genus Glaciimonas; species Glaciimonas sp. PCH181. The sequence goes on along the minus strand of NZ_PYFP01000001.1, from coordinate 1,991,414 downwards.
CCTTTCAATACATTTTGCAATGGCCGCAAAGCGTGGCAATTGGCATCGTTGGTGAGGGCAGTCGTTTAGCCTTGGGGCGACACGGCGTGACGGCACAAAATGCGACTATTTTTAGTCCTCCCGATGCGACCAAGACTGATTCGGAAGGCTTGTTGCAAGCGCTGGACCTGCCGCAGCTTAGTGGTCAGCGCGTGTTACTGGTCCGTGGTGAAAGCGGGCGAGAACTGCTGGCCGATAGTCTGCGGGCAGCGGGTGTCGAAGTGGTATCGTTATCCGCGTATCAACGCCGTGCACCATTGATGACGACGGCGCTTATTAGTCAATTACAGCACTTACTGACGCACGAAAATGACTGGATAGTCACCAGTTCAGAAGCTTTAAGGATCCTGATGCAGATGGTGCAAGCGTTAGAAAATATGCCGGGCAATGCTGATAGTGTTGCAAAAATACAACGGAAAAATCTCTTCGTTCCGCATGCGCGTATCGCCGATACAGCACGCGCGCTGGGGTTTACTGCAATAACCCTGACAGGCTCAGGGGACGAACGACTACTCGACGCGTTACAATTCCCGCTATGAATGAACCGCAATCCACTCCAGAATCGCACCAGTCCGCTGGTCCTACAGTCACTTCGGCACCGCCGCACTCTCCCGTGCTGCAGCCATATGCGCTAAATAGCGACAAAAGCGCTGGCAAACAGTTACGCACAGTGTATGTGCTGATATTGATCGTTGCAGGCTTGCTGGTGGCGCTATGGTGGAGTTCGCATAACGACAACGTTAAGTTGCGCACCGAAATGGCGCGTCGCCTGCAAGTCGGGGACAGCACTAATAACGATACTAAAGCTGTCGTGAAATCGGTGCAGGACGGCACCAAAGATTTGCAAGCCAAGATCGCCGTATTAGAAAATAAGCAAGTCGAATCGCAAAGTCAGCAACTCGCGTTGGCGCAGTTGTATCAGGATTTGTCTAAAAATGGCGATGACTGGGCTCTGTCAGAAGTTGAGGATGTTTTGTCGACAGCAAGTCAGCAACTGCAATTGGCTGGCAATGTCTCGGGTGCGTTGATTGCGTTGGAAAACGCGGATAAAAATCTGGCGCGATCCGATAAACCGCAATTTGTCGTCATTCGCAGCGCGATTGCACACGATATTGATCGCCTTAAAGCGCTTCCGACGCTGGATACCACCGGCATTGCCGTGCGTCTCGATAGCCTGATCAGTCAAATTGATAGCATGCCATTGTTGTCTGATGCACAGCCGGTAGCGGTGGCATTGCCTAGCCAGCCGGTTGTGAAGCCGGCTACCCCGGTGGCGACGAAAACAGTTAAAGCTGGCGCTGGCAAGTCGGCTAATCCTCCGATGGTTTCCAATCCTGATCACACCACCAGCGTCAATGGCCGTACGACCACTGACTGGGGCGGTTTCGTAAAAGATATCTGGACCCGCTGGACCGCTGAAATGTGGACTGAAATCAGCCAGTTGATACGGGTACGGACGGTTAATACACCTGACGCATTATTGTTGTCACCGACGCAGGCTTACTATGCGCGTGAGAATTTGAAACTGCGCTTGCTGAATGCGCGCCTGGGTTTGCTGTCGCATAATGAATCGGCATTTCGCAGCGATCTGATCGCGGCGCAAGAGACTATCGTCAAATATTTTGATACGCGTGCCAAGCAGACGCAGACCGCACAGGCGTTGTTAAAGCAAGTGCAAGGGAATAATCTGTCGATCAATATGCCAGCGCTAGACAGTCTGGCTGCGATCCGTACCTACAAAAACAAGCGATAGGCTTATGCGATTTTTTCTTTGGCTTATTGCCCTGTTTGCTACCGCCATCGGTCTGGCAGTTCTCGCACGCTATAACGCGGGCAATGTGGTGTTGTTTTACCCACCGTATCGGATCGATCTGTCACTGAATTTCTTCATTCTGTTGACCGGCATATTTTTCATTGCTTTATATATCTTGATCAGGGCGATTCGGACTACCCAGAAATTGCCGGGGAAAGTGATTTCTTATCGTCGTCAAAAACGCGAAGAAAAATCTAATAAAGCCCTGCGTGATTCGCTTAAATCGTTGTTTGAAGGACGTTTTGGGCAAGCCGAAAAGGCCGCCACGCGCGCGGCTGAGTTAAATGAAAACCTCGGCGTAGCCGCATTGATTGCCGCCCGTGCCGCGCATCGGATGGGGCAGTCTGATCGCCGTGATATCTGGCTTTCGAGCATTGAAGACAAGGAAGCGATGAAAACGGCGCGTCTGATGACGGCGTTGGATTTGCTGGTCGACGAACATAAACCGCAAGCGGCTCTCGCGGCGGTCAGCGCATTGAACGCCAGCGGCATCCGTCATATTCAAGCGTTACGTCTGGCCCTCAAAGCCAATCAGCAAGCCAAGAATTGGCCTGAAGTGCTGCGCTTGATTAAAACATTGGATAAGCACGGCGCATTAAATGCGGTTCTGTCCAACCGGCTGCGCGAGATGGCTTATGATGCTTTGTTATCCGATGCATCGCACGACGCAGAATCACTTCAGCGGCTGTGGCAGTCGGTTCCGGCGGACGAACGGGTTAAGCCCTCTATCGTTATTCGCGCTGCACGCGCATTTAATCGGCATGACTTGCAGGATGAAGCGCGCAACATGGTCGAGAAGTCTCTTGCTGTCGAATGGGATGTGCGCCTGATGCGGGTTTATCGTGACTCTGCCGCCGATGAAGGCACGCCGGCCTTGCGCACTCAGATCGAGCGCTGCGAAGCTTGGTTAGCCAAGGAACCGCAAGAAGCGGAGTTAGCGCTAACCCTTGGCGCCTTTTGCCTGAAGCAGAAGTTGTGGGGCAAGGCACAGCGTCATTTGCAGCAGGCGTTGCTAGATGCGACCGAGGCGCGCACCATCCGCGAGGCGCACTTAAAATTGGCGCAGTTGCATGAAGGATTGGAACATACTGAGCAGGCTTCCGAGCATTATCGGGAATGTGCTCTGGCGACGATGTTGTAATTGACCTGCGTTATCCGCGTGTGGTCTAGCGGTTAGCGGTATTGTTTTAAATAATGCGGGGGAGGGTAAATAGGGTGTTAGTTACGACCACTATTTACTCTCTTCGCACGCATCCTCAAGCGGTCTCAAACCGCCGATAATGCTAAATAAGCATTATTTGAAAAGCCCAAAACGTTGCAAACAGGACTGGGCAGACGATATTCCTCCCCCTTATCATGCCTCCCGCAAGTAGGCTACGCTGACAGTTAAGTATTTAGGCGGCCCTTTATTACCCCGTTCGCCTATACTAATGATCCGATATATTAGGGAAGAGATGCATTGAATAACCTGTTACTGGTCATTGCTGCGCTATTTTTGGTTGCGCTCAATGGCTTTTTTGTTGCCGCCGAATTCAGTTTAGTTAAATTACGTCAAACGCGGATTCGCGCGATTGTCAAAACCCATGGCACTCGCGGACGGATTCTTGCCGTTGTGCATCGCCAGCTAGACGCCTATTTATCGGCCTGTCAGCTGGGTATTACATTAGCTTCACTTGGTCTGGGTTGGATCGGCGAACCCGCTTTTGCCGGACTATTGGAACCCGTATTCGGCTGGATTGGGATTACTTCGGTCGAGCTGATCCACGGCATCTCTTTTTTCTTCGCTTTTTTCGTCATCTCCTTTTTGCACATCGTTGTGGGTGAACTCGCCCCCAAGACGATGGCGATTCGCAACCCCGAAGTTATCGGTATGTGGAGCGCATTGCCGCTGTATGGCTTTTACTGGATGATGTATCCGGCAATCTGGCTGTTGAATGCAAGCGCTAACTGGTTGCTCAGAATTGTCGGTCTGGGTCACGGGCAGGGCCACGATACCCAATACACTGCGGATGAATTGAAACTGATTTTACGCAGTAGCCGCTCGGGCGATAAATTTACCCCGGATGAATGGAATGTACTGGCGCAAACTTTGGATTTCAGCGAACTGGAAGTGTCCGATTTAATGCGGCCTATCAATGAAGTTGCTGCGTTGCATGCTAACTTAAGCTTGGAAGAAAACCTGCAAATTATCTATCGCAACCGTTTCAGTCGTTATCCTTATTTTGATATCGATGGCGTCACGGTGCTGGGTGTTGTGCATATGAAGGATTTATTCTTTGCTCAGCAAGAAGGCAAAGCGATCGATAGTCTGAAAGATTACCTGCGCCCGGTGCAATATATTTCCTCACGCATGTCTGCGTTGGCGTTATTTCGTCTGGTACGCAGCGGTGCGCCGCACTTTGCAATTATTGGTAAAAAGGGTTTGGTTCCACGCGGTTTTATTACGCTCGACAACCTATTGGGTGCGTTGGTCGGTGAAATTCGCGACGAATTTCGTCTCAATGATAACGATTGGACCCGTCTTGAAGATGGCACATTGTTGGGCAAGGGCAGCCTGCCGATTTTTTCGCTTGAGCGCATTTTGGGTGGCGATATTGAAGAACTTGAAGATGTCGATTCTGTCGGCGGCCTGATTATGGCCAAGCTGGGCAATTTGCCGCAGGAGGGCCAAAAGGTGGCGTTCGACGGTTTTGATATTGTGGTTAAAAAGATGAATGGACCGCGCATCGTGTTGGTAAAGGTATATCCGGCAAGTCCTTTGTAATCACTACCATCAACAACAGAAATGGCGTTATTTATGTGTAATTATGCGTAATTAGCATTAATTTCTAGGGCAATTTTGATAATAGCGGCTATATAGCCGCTATTTTTTTATCTCGGTAAATCGCATCAAATCTGCTTTTCTGGGTTTATTCTTGTCTTTATCTAACGCCTACGTGATTTCCACATATCCAGTGAAATAGCTTGAATGATATTGTCTGTTCCAGCTAAAGTTGCAAACTTTTCGAAATTTGGTGGCGCGTCCAGCAGGTCTTGAAAAATAACTTAGGTAAGAAATGCTGTCGTAAAGTGAACCGACAACCAGTGGTGAGAAGGTTCAGGGTTGACACGGCAGCGCAAAAATTCTAAGCACAATACGTGTAAATGGAGAGATAAAATGGCAAAAAAGCCGCTGTATAAATCGCTGTATGCTCAGGTGATCACCGCCATCATTATTGGCGTTTTGCTTGGTCACTTCTATCCGGAAACCGGCGCTGCGATGAAACCGTTGGGGGATGGTTTCATCAAGCTGATCAAGATGATCATCGCACCGGTTATTTTCTGTACCGTGGTAATTGGTATTGCCGGTATGGAAGACATGAAGAAGGTCGGTAAGACCGGTGGACTGGCGTTGTTGTACTTTGAAGTCATGAGTACGGTCGCGTTGATTATTGGTTTGATCATGATCAATATTTTCCAGCCGGGCGCTGGCATGCACATCGATGTCACCGCGTTGGATACCAAAAGCCTCGCCGCCTATACTGCGCCGGGCAAAATGGAATCTACTACTGACTTCCTATTCCATATTATTCCTAACAGTTTTGTGGATGCGTTTGCCCAAGGCAACATCCTGCAAGTCCTGTTGATTTCAATACTATTTGGTTTTGCGCTACATCGCTTCGGTGGACGCGGCACGCTGGTGTTTGATTTCATCGAAAAGTTTTCACACGTCTTGTTCGGCATCGTTGGTTTGATCATGAAGGTCGCACCAATCGGCGCGTTTGGCGCGATGGCATTCACTATCGGTAAATACGGCATTGGTTCGTTGTTGTCGCTGGGCAAGCTGATGGGTCTGTTTTATGCAACCTGTTTGCTGTTCGTTTTCGTGGTACTCGGCATCGTTACCCGTCTGCACGGTTTCAGTATCTTCAAGTTTGTTAAGTACATCCGTGAAGAGTTGCTGATCGTACTGGGGACATCTTCATCAGAGTCGGTATTGCCGCGTTTGATGGCCAAGATGGAAAATCTGGGCGCAAAACAATCAGTGGTCGGTTTGGTCATTCCAACAGGCTACTCGTTCAATCTCGATGGCACGTCGATTTATCTGACGATGGCAGCAATATTTATTGCGCAAGCGACTGATACGCCACTGACGATCTGGCATCAAGTTACGTTATTGCTAGTGTTGTTGCTGACCTCAAAAGGTGCAGCAGGCGTAACCGGCAGCGGCTTTATCGTGCTGGCGGCGACGTTGTCCGCAGTCGGTCACGTACCGGTTGCTGGTTTGGCGCTGATTCTGGGAATCGACCGTTTCATGTCCGAAGCACGGGCGCTGACTAATACAGTTGGTAATGGCGTTGCCACGATTGTGGTCGCTAAATGGTCGGGCGATCTGGATGAAGCACGTTTGCATGCGCAACTGGATGGCAAGGTCGATCCAGAGCAGGAACTGGACCTTCAGGATGCCAAACTGGCGGCTGTTGACGGTCATGCAAAGTACAAAGGCTGATCGTAGTTTTGTCAGCACAAGTAGGTGAAAGTCTTACAGGATGCGTTATCAGCATCTTGTAAGACAAATAAAAAAACGGTCCGATGGACCGTTTTTTTTTAGTCTGCACGTTGTGTTTATAAACGTGCTTTGCTTATCCCTTGCTTAGGACAATTTAACCGCATGTTCGCGGGTTTCATGGAACGTGACTAACGGCCAGCGCTCTTGCGCCAAACGAAGGTTAACGCCAGAGCTTGCGAGATAGGCCAGATTGCCAGCAGCATCATGCGCAAGGTAATTACCGGCGGATGATCTTTCAAAATCTGCCAGCATCTTTTTATCGTCGCAGCTAATCCAGCGGGCGCTGCTGATACTTGTGCCTTCAAATACTGCATCCACGCCGTATTCGTTCATTAAGCGGCTGGCGACGACTTCAAATTGCAATACGCCAACACCGCCGAGTACTAAATCGCTGCTCGACACTGGCTTAAATACCTGAATCGCACCTTCTTCGCCCAACTGTTGCAAGCCTTTGTGAAGCTGCTTGATTTTGAGCGGGTTACGAATCCGCACCGAGCGGAAAAAGTCCGGTGCAAAGTAAGGAATTCCCGTGAATTGCAGCAGTTCGCCTTCTGAGAAACTATCGCCGATTTGCATATTGCCGTGGTTAGGCAGGCCGATAATGTCACCGGCGTAGGCTTCCTCGACTTGCTCGCGGCTGGACGCCATGAACGTTACGACGTTGGATACTTTGATTTCACGATTCAGGCGTAAATGTTTGATTTTCATGCCGCGCTCAAAGTGACCAGAGCAGACCCGCAGGAACGCAATACGGTCACGATGGGCCGGGTCCATATTGGCCTGAATCTTGAACACGAAGCCGGAAAACGGTTTTTCAGTCGGTGCCACGGTGCGAATGGTGGCATCGCGGGCGCCCGGCGGTTGCGCCCAGTCGATCAGCGCATTCAGAATTTCGCGGATACCGAAGTTGTTAATCGCGGAACCGAAAAATACAGGGGTTTGCACACCCGCCAAAAATGCTTCTTTATCGAAAGGATGAGATGCGCCGTGTACCAGCTCGACTTCCATTCGCAATTGTTCGATTTCACGCGGGAACATCTCATCCAGACGTGGATTGTCGATGCCTTTGATAACTTCAAATGTCTGGTCGGCTTTTTCGCTGCCGGGTGCAAACAGCAGAATTTCATCGCGCAGTAAATGATATACACCGCGGAACGATTTCCCCATGCCGATTGGCCATGTTACTGGCGCGCACTGGATTTTTAACACTGTTTCCAGCTCATCCAGCAGTTCCAGCGGATCACGGGTTTCGCGATCCATTTTGTTCATCAGCGTGATGATCGGCGTATTGCGCATGCGGCAAACGTTGAGCAGCTTGATAGTTTGGGTTTCGACACCTTTTGCCGCATCGATCACCATTAACGCCGAGTCAACAGCGGTTAACACGCGATAAGTATCTTCCGAGAAGTCCTGATGGCCGGGGGTATCGAGCAGGTTGACGACGTGATCGCGGTACTCAAACTGCATGACCGAACTGGCGACAGAAATACCGCGCTGCTTTTCGATTTCCATCCAGTCCGACGTTGCGTGGCGGCCACTTTTGCGACCCTTGACGGTCCCGGCTAACTGAATCGCGCCTGAGAACAGCAGCAGTTTTTCAGTGAGGGTGGTTTTACCAGCATCAGGATGGGAAATAATCCCGAAAGTACGGCGACGGCTGACTTCGCTGGCGATTTGCTCTAGCGAAACGTTATTCGCAATAGTCTCGACGGAGTCGTTGAGCTGCTCGTCAGGCTGATCGATAACGGCGGGGATCGGCTGCTCGGAAATGGGTTCTTGCATGATGCGTGGTTCAAGCGACAGCGGCCGCTTGCCTTGATAGTATTCAAAAAAACGGGAAAATGCGCGTGGCTGCGGCAGCGATGGCTGCAATTGGGCATTACCGGGAAGTCGCGATTATAACGTATGCAGGTCCTGAATCGACAGATCCATGGCGCGATATGGCTGCGGTTTGGATTAAGGCAGCCACACCATGTCACGTGATTCGCCCATCAAGAAGGCGCGATTCGGCTCTATTACGTCGCGTAGATAGCGCCAGAGCGCAGCCACTCGCGCCACGTTGCGGGTTTCTGCGGCAGATATTAGCCAGAAACTGCGCTGAATATTGCATTGTCCATCCAATACCGGCACCAGATCGGCACTTTGCTGCGCCAGAAAGCAGGGCAGAATAGCCAGCCCCTGACCCTGGCAGGCCGCCGTATATTGCGCGATGACGCTGGTACTGCGAAAAGCCCGAAATGCCGACGGTGCGACATTTTCTTTATAGCGTAATTCTTCGGTGAAGAGCAGATCATCGATGTAGCCGATAAAAGGATGGCTAGCGAGATCCTCGACGGTGCGTATCGCAGTATGCGCCTCCAGATAGGCGGGCGTGGCGTAGAGCTTGAGCCGGTAATCGGTGAGTTTGGTCATCACGTAATTGCCGCTTTGCGGGCGTTCGATAGAAACGCTGATATCGGCTTCTCGTTTTGATAAATTGACAAAACGAGGCACCGGCAGCAAATCGACACTGATATGTGGATGACGGGCGCAAAAGTGTGCCAAATGCGGTGCCAGCACAAACGTCCCAAAACCTTCAGTCGCGCCCAATCGGACTTGTCCCGATAACAATCTATTGTGGCCACTCAATTCTTCTGCAGCAGCGTAGACCGTGCTTTCTACGCGTTCGGCGTATTCAATTAGACGATGCCCCTCGGCTGTCAGGCTATAGCCCTGATTATTGCGTTCGAACAACTGACTGCCAACTTGCTCTTCAAAGCGTCGCATCCGACGTGAAACGGTCGAATGATCTATCCCCAATTTTTTTGCGGCATCGACCAAGCCCTGACTGCGTGTCAGCTCAAGAAATATGCGTAGGTTGTCCCAATCCATCATCGGCATTGTAGTGTTGTCCCTTGGTATCGCGTTGTGCACAAACGCAAAGCTATTGTGGATTATTGTCTATTGTCCCAATAATAATGCACATGCAGAATAGTGCCACACTATATTAATAAAAATCAGGAGACAACGATGGTCAATTCGCCAAACAGGCGTTTCAAAAGTCTTGCACGTTGCTTTGCATTGGCCTTATTAGCCAGTGCCGGTATGGTTCACGCGCAAGCGCCGGATGTCTTTAAAGTCGGTATATTGACCGATATGTCGGGGCCGTATTCGGGCATGGGCGGCCCCGGATCGGTGGTCGCTGCCAAGATGGCGATCGAAGATTGCATGAAGGCCGAATGCAAGGGCATGAAAATCGAATTATTGAGTGCCGATCATCAGAATAAGGCCGATATCGGTGCCTCTAAAGCACGTGAATGGATAGACCGCGACAAGGTCGACGCCATCGCCGATCTGACTAATTCATCCGTCGCACTTGCCGTGCAGCGATTAACGCGCGAAAAGGGCGGGATTGCGTTATATAGCGGCCCTGCTACGACGGTGTTGACCAACGCCGAATGTTCGCCGAACGGTTTTCACTGGATGTTTGATACCTACTCGCAAGCTGCCGGGGCCGCTGCCGCGCTGACCAAAATGGGCCAGAAATCCTGGTATTTCGTCACCGTCGATTATGCCTTCGGACAATCATTGGAAAAAGATGCCAGCGATGTCGTCAAACGTTCTGGCGGCACTGTGGTCGGCTCAATCCGTCATCCGCTGAACGCCAGCGATTTGTCGTCATTTTTATTGCAAGCCCAAAGCTCCAAAGCGCAAGTAATCGGTTTGGCGAATGGCGGTCAGGACACTGTCAATTCGATTAAACAGGCGCGTTCTTTTGGTGTAGGCACCAAGGACCAACGTCTGGCTGCATTGCTCGTATTTTTGTCCGACGTGCATGCGCTGGGCTTGAAGGATGCGCAAGGTTTGGTCTATACCGATGGTTTTTACTGGGACTTCGACAACGACACGCGCAGTTTTGCCAAGCGTTTTGAAGCGCTAAGTAAAGGTAATAAACCGACGATGGTACATGCCGGTGTGTATTCCAGTGTCTATCATTATTTGAAGGCAGCCGCAGCCACCAAATCCCACGATACCAAAGTTGTCGCGCAAAAAATGCGTGAAATCCCGATTCACGACGTTGTCATGCGCAATGCCTCTATCCGTCCCGATGGTCGCGTGATCCACGATATGTATCTGTACCAGGTCAAAACCCCGGCAGAGTCAAAAGGCCCGTGGGATTACCTGAAACTGTTATCCACTATTCCAGCAGAGCAGGCTTTTAAACCAATCGACGCGTCGTGTTCGTTGGGAAAAGTAGCCCAATCGTAATTGCTGTTTTCCGATTTTTAGAACCATTTTTAATTGAAGGAAGTAATTCTCATGTCCCAGTCAAATATCCCAAATGTACCGTTGTATATCAACGGTAAAGCAGTCCAGTCCACCAGCACAGAATGGCGCGACGTCCTCAATCCGGCAACGCAGGAAGTAGTGGCACGCGTCCCGTTCGCCACCGAAGCAGAAGTTAACGAAGCCGTTGCGACAGCCAAGCAAGCATTCGGCAAATGGCGCAATACATCGCTGAGCCAACGCATGCGCATCATGCTGAAATTTCAGCAATTGCTACGCGAAAATATCGCTCCGCTGGCAGCACTGATCACGCTTGAGCACGGCAAAACCTTGCCGGATGCAGAAGGCGAAGTCATGCGCGGTCTGGAAGTGGTCGAACACGCTTGCTCGATTACGTCATTGCAATTAGGTGAGTTGGCAGAAAATGCCGCCACTGGCGTCGATGTCTACACCATCAACCAACCAATCGGCGTCGGCGCAGGCATCACCGCTTTCAATTTCCCGGTCATGCTGCCATGTTTCATGTTTCCGGTCGCCGTAGCATGTGGCAATACCTTCGTCCTGAAACCGTCCGAGCAAGACCCATCGGCATCACTATTTCTAGTTGAGCTGGCACAACAAGCCGGTTTGCCACCAGGCGTCCTGAACGTCGTCCACGGCGGCCCAGACGTTGCCAACATGCTGTGTGATCACCCAGATATCAAAGCGGTTTCGTTCATCGGATCGACCAACGTTGGCACTCACATCTATCGCCGCGCCAGCGAATCCGGCAAACGTGCGCAATGCATGATGGGCGCAAAAAACCATTGCATCGTGCTGCCAGACGCCAACAAAGACCAAGCCATCAACAATTTGCTAGGCGCAGCCTTCGGCGCAGCCGGTCAACGCTGCATGGCGAACTCCGTAGTTATTCTGGTAGGCAAAGCCAGAGAATGGCTACCAGAAATAGTCTCCCGCTCGCGCTCCCTCAAAATCGGGCCGGGCAGCGACCGCACAGCAGACTTAGGCCCAATGGTATCCAAAGCCGCCAAAACCCGCACCGAACGCTTAATCGGCACTGGCGTAGAACAAGGCGCAACGTTATTGCTAGACGGTCGTGATTGTCAGGTCAAAGACTACCCAGAAGGCAACTTCGTAGGCCCGACGATTTTCTCCGGTGTCACAGCTGAAATGGATATCTACGCCCAAGAAATTTTTGGCCCGGCAATGTGCCTGGTAGAACTAGAAACACTAGACGACGCCATCGCCTTCATCAACGCCAATCCAAACGGCAACGGTACCTCAATTTTCACCTCATCAGGTTGGTCCGCACGCAAATTTCAAAATGAAATTGATGTAGGCCAAATCGGCATCAACGTCCCAATTCCAGTCCCGGTAGCCTACTTTAGCTTCACAGGCTCGCGCGCCTCCAAGCTAGGAGATTTAGGGCCAAACGGTAAGCAAGCAGTCCAGTTCTGGACTCAGACAAAGACCGTTACCGCCCGCTGGTTCGCACCAGACGATGATGGTGGTCAGATCAATACAACGATCTCTATGAAATAAGGACAGAAAAAAGTCGGCCCAGCAGGTATATATCTGCCGGACCGACTTTTAAGTAAGACCCAAAAATATTTAATCAGCTAAACAGCAGGCGAAGCCACACTTGAAGTTGCCGTTGAAGTCAGGCGCAGCCACAGTTGAATTTGAATTTGCAGGCGTAGCCACCTTTGATGCTGTTCTTGACCTTACAGGCGCAACCACACTGGACGTTGAAGTTGTTTTTGAACTGGCAGTTGACGTACCCCGACATATACCGCTGCCAAATGTTTCAGGAGTTTGACGGGGTTTGTCGGAAAACATGTTTGAGCGCGGCGAGTTGGTTTTTCGACCCGGCAAACGCCTGAAGAATTTGGGAACCCGGACAGCGATATCTGCGGTCGCCTTCTTTTTGGTTACTTATTCTGCGGGGGCACCTAGCTGAAGCAAGAAAAAGTAACTAGCTGTCGGGTTACCCTCGGCAAGCCAACCACGAAGCGCAACCCGTCCAAACAACCACCAATCGAAATAAGGAACAAACAAATGAACAACGAAGTAGTCTTCATAGGCCTGGGCAACATGGGCCTCCCAATGGCCCTAAACCTAGTTCGCTCAGGCCTAACAGTCAGCGGTCACGACCTCCTCCCCGCCAGCGTAGAAAAATTCACCACGGGCGGTGGCACCACCACAACCAACCTGCAATCCGCCCTAGCCGAAGCAAAAATAATCATCACAATGCTCCCAGCCAGCCGCCACGTAGAATCAGCCTACCTAGGCGACACCGGCATCCTGGCAAAAGCAAACCCCCAGGCACTATTAATAGACTGCTCAACAATCGCCCCAGAAACCGCCCGCAAAGTAGCAGCCGCCGCCCGCGAAAAAGGCTTCGATATGCTAGACGCGCCAGTCTCCGGCGGCACAGGCGGCGCAACCGCTGGCACACTAACATTCATGGTAGGCGGCTCCCAGCAAGCCTTCGCTATCGCCAAACCAATCCTGGAAAAAATGGGAAAAGCCATCTTCCACGCAGGTGAAAGCGGCGCCGGCCAAACCGTCAAAGTCTGCAACAATATGTTATTAGGTATCCTGATGATAGGTACATCAGAAGCCATCAGACTAGGCATGGCAAACGGTATGGACCCAAAAGTTCTCTCCGAAGTCATGGCCAAAAGCTCCGGCCGTAACTGGGTACTGGAAGTCTACAACCCATGCCCCGGCGTCATGGAAAACGCCCCCGCGTCAAAAGAATACAGCGGCGGCTTTGGCGTAGATTTAATGCTAAAAGATTTAGGCCTCGCAATGGAAAACTCCCTCTCGACGGGCAGTAGCACACCCCTCGGATCATTAGCCCGTAACCTCTACGACATCCACAGCAAAACTGGTGCTGGCGGACTAGATTTCTCCAGCATTTTCAATATGCTAGCCAAAAGTAATTAACGCGATTCACAAGCGTTGAATCACTACCGATGGACATTAAAAATGCACCATCGGTAGCCAATCTTCCACCATCAACGTAACCTTCCGCGACGCATAAAATGTAGACTAGCAGATTACAGCTGAAATGCCTGCTCATCTTCCGGTCTTTCGGCGGTAGTCAACAACTCATACATCCAGTCCCTCACCGAATAATCCAGCGCCATCATACTCATCAGCGTCTGCGTCAATCCAAATTCAAAACCAAAGTTAGTCGGCACCAGAATTCCACCACCGGGCGGCGGCACTACCGGCTCAGGATTAAGCACCAATTTATGTCTGCACCAAGCCACTACATACATTAAGTCCGAGGCCAACGGATAAGTCGGCTTGCCGTCACGTGCACCAGAGAATTTACTCAAAAACGCATAAAACGGCTTGTGATAATTGTAGGTGACCCGGATGCTGCCATCTTCTAATACCGTCTCAGTCCGCTCCGGCTTAAGTTTTTTAAGTTCCCGAAAAATCTCCTCACCATGCGGCGCCTTCGATGGCCGCTTCACCGGCGTAGTGATGGGCGGAATTTCTTCCGGCGGCGTATTCTCATGTGGTGAAAGTTCGACTTGCGCTCTATACATCTGCGCAGCACGTGCCGACAGGTCAGTTATCGATTGCGCAGAATAGTTATTGGGCACCGACATAAAGTTACTGGCAAGTGGGGGCGTATTCATTTATTTTCCATAGACCTAATGGCTGCCATTGCTGACACATTCATCGCTGTTGTCGGCGTTTCTTCCCTCTCTGACGCGACAAAACGCTGTTCGAACAAGACCCATAACGCATTTGCCGCATCATCATCCAGAGTACGGCACCAGGCCGGCAATTGATCCAGTTGGCGTAGCAGTTGGCGTTCGCATTTTTCGGCAATCGTGACGGGATCAAACTCCGCCACAGTGTTACCGCAACGCAGCAGAAAACGCGGATCGTCATGGTAATCAACCTTTACCCGCGACCCCCACGAGGATTCCATTTGCATCGTCACACGCATGCGCCAAGCTTGCGCACTGCGCGGCAGTTTCAAATGAAGCTGCTCTTCGGCCGCATCCTGATGATTGCGCATCCAGTCTTCCAGCACCGCGAGAATGGCTTCAGGATGATCCAGCGATTCTCGCAGCATCACTCGCGTTGCCGTCTGGATCTCTCCGCGCAACTGACGCGCCAATTCCTGCCCCCCGTCAAGATAGGTCAACACTGCGTTGGCAGAAGCGAATATACCGTCGCGATAACCTTCGCTAAAACCTTGCAATTTTATTCGCTCGGCTTCTGCGGTAGCCTCTTTAATGATCTTGCTCGCGCAATATTGCGCATCGTTCGTCAAGGCTTGGTCGCGCCGCATGCGACGTAATCGAGAAGCGCTGATCAGCACATTTTCAATCAGGTGGAAGGGCTGTTTTTCCTGGGATTTTTTTGACATGTTGTAGCGCGAGAGTAAATAAAATATCACCACTTCCTGCTTTGGCGGCAGGGGCGAGGATCGGCAACGGCGCAGGCAGCATCGTTGTTTTAGTTTTTACGATGAAAGGAAATAGCAAAGGAAGGCGTTGTCGCATTGTCGGGGTCAAACCTCGACAATGCGATAGCAGATCAGTTAAACCATATTTCAGCAGTGTCGTGGTATTTAGTACTCCCACGGACATCGGCGTGTCGTTCGATAGCGGCAGCGGCAGCATGGCAAAACTACGCGCCCAATGTGGCAAATTAAGCAATTTTCCCCCACGCGATAATGCTACGCGAAAGCGTTGACAAGCCAGCAAATAAGCCAATTGCGGAAGTTGCGACCAATATTTCAGAAACACCTGATCGCGACTGCCAGATGCGATCACAGGCAGTTCGGAGCACAGCTGATAATGATCGATGAGCATGCGATTGATAATTGCATGCTGCATTGCATTGTCAAACGTCGTCGGCAGCATAAAATGCACAGGATGAATGTACGATAAGGGATCGAAAATCACTGTTTGCAAAAGACTAGGTGACATTGATGTTGACGCGGACATGGTCATTCCTTCGCTTGCGGCAACAAAGCGCGCAGCTTCGGCATGCGCCACGCCAATCCCGCCGCGCCAGCTAACAGCGCCAGTAAAACCAATGCGCCTATGACGACAGGATGATCGAACCTGTTCGGCTGTGCCGATACCGATGGCGGCGCATGTTGCAACGCGCTGCGCTGCGATAGAACAACCGAGATATTGTCGTATTCGACTTCGGAAAAACTGTTTTTCAGAAAGCGCTTGATTTCTCCGATCAGGATCGACGGTTGCACATCGTTACTATAAATTGCCAGCGCTGAAAGATGAATCGGGCGTTTCGTAGAACCATTTTCACCCGCGTCGATATCGTAGCTGACATGCACCCGCGAAGAGACGATACCGTCGATCGTTTCCAGCGACTGTTGCAATCGTTGTTCGATGGCCGAATACAGACGGGCCTTCTCCGCGCGCGGGGACGATACCAGCGAGCTGGAAGGGAACATTTGGGAGATTTCGATACGCGGCTGCGGTGGCAGATTGTAGACATTTAGCAGATCGACAGCCGCGACAAAATCGGGTTGCCTCACGATGACGCTAAAACCGGTTTTGCCGTGATCGATTTTTTCAGCGCCGATATTATTGCGTTGCATGACCGCGATTACTTCGTTAGCCTGACGCTGATCAAGTCCTTTCAGCAGATCTTCTTTCTGGCAACCTGCCAGCAGCGCCACCAGCAACAGCATGCCAAGAACGCGCCTGATCATGACCGCAGCAGGGTTTCGACCGCGCTGGTGACTTTGCGCGACAGCGTACTGACCATCGATAATCTGATGCCGTAGTCGGCCACTTTCTCTTGAATCGCCTGTAACTCTTCCGGCGAGGTTAGCCCGGGTGCTTCAAGGCGCAGCATGATATCGCTTTTGTTATGTTCGGCCGACATGACCGATTGGGCATACGCTTGCATTGCGCGTGATTCTAGTGAGATCGGGCTGCCCCCATCGACACTGATGTCATCGAAAGCAAGAGCGTTCGCGCCGGACAAGGCATTTATTGCGGTGGTTTGATGCATACTTTTGATCCTTTGGACAAGCGATGGCCGGGAATGGAAATTCTTTTACCGGCGCTGCTTTAAAGAGATTTAGCGGTAGTTAGCGATGATGCCGGCGCCGACATCTTTGTAAGCTTTGACGACGCTCGATTGCGCATTCCGGTACAGCGTGTATTGCGACAAGGCACTTTGATATTCGGCCAATGCAGCTGGATCGGATGGATTGTTCTTCAGCTTCTCCAGAGCACTTTGCAGTGCAATATTAAGATTTTTACTTTGATCTCTGAAAGCTTCGGATAACTCCATCAAGAAGCCATTACCGACTTCCGTTTCGACGTCGGAGCCGGGGGGGATAGTTGAGCTGGGAGTAACAGTATTGGTCACGAAAATTTCCTTTTAGGGTGGTGAATCAGGGGTGGGAATTAATTAAGCGTGCGCGAAAAATACCAATGGGAATTATTCAGCTTGACGTAGCTGTCATCACCATAGCTAAACGATTTTCCTTTCAGCCAGTCATCTTTTAAATCGACAGAAAAATGTACATAGCGCTGACCCCAGCGCTGATAAAACGCATCGACATAAGGACGCAATTTTTGCAGTCCGCTGTCATCTAAAATTGGCTGTATTTCAAAGGTCACGCTCGTCGCTTTATCGATTCGTTTATAGGCAATACCGAGTTGGTCCAGACCGCGTTGCGCATCTTCGGCAATATCAGCATCCTTTAGAGAGCTGATAAGGACTTCTGTGGCATACGGCAATAGCGCTGCCACTTCTTGCGCTGCGCGTGCGCGGGCTTTTGGGTCGTGTGGTCCGCGTTCGGCGCTGAGCAGCAAGCGCGGAGTGGTCGGGTCATCTAGCCGCAAGATGTGATAGTTGTTTAGGTTGTGGTGGTGGTCGAGCAATTTCTCTATGCTGATCTTTTCTGAACGCGTATACAACACTTTGGTCGGTGCATTGAAGTCGCTGCGTACCAGCGCTTGTCTGGCCCAGCTTGCATCGCGCAACGTGTCGGCAAATACATAAAACACATCATCTTTGCCTTTCACTACCTGATATTCCCCCACCGATCCCAGCAGTAAATCCGATAAGCGGGTTTGTTGACGCTGCGTGCTGCCGTGTATCCAGTAGGCAGTGGCTAGCGCTACGCCTACTATTGCCAGCAACAATGCTGCGATCAGCGCGGTGCGGAGCATTGATCGGTGCATTAGCGGCATTGGGGTTTTTCCCGCTCTCTCTGCTGTAGACGTTTTATCCGGCGTCGGTACGGCAGGCAGAGCAGCCGCATCATTGAGGACGGCTGCAGACCAGCTGTCGGCCAGCGGCTTCACTGCAAATGTCAGTGCGCCAAAAGTTATTACGCTATTGAACGGGCAAGCGTGTTCACGACCATCTGTCGGATGCGATTCTCTGAGCGTGGCATGGACGCCATCCTCGCCCGTTGTTACCACGACTTCGAAGGAACACGCGCCCTGGTCTAGCGGCACGATGATCGCGTTATCGGGGAATGTCGACAAACGACTTTCATCCTCGAACGCTGATGCGCTGTCTGCAACGACCAGCGTATGACCACACGTGAGTTCGAACTCTGCACTGCGCATTGCGCCGGTCAATATCCTTAAGACAACGACAGCCTGTCCTTCGCTCGCGATATTGCTGAGTGTATTTTCTGTAGACGTCATGAAATAGGGTGAGATCAGATTAAAGACAATGATGTGAAGAGCGCGAAGAGTAAGACCGGGGATGAACTACATCTTGATGAAATATTGATCAATCTCAAAAAATTTGGCATTGGCGCCGCTTCATCAGATTTACATCGAGATTGTTTTTTTTAATCAACTTATAGTCCGCTTCGAACTCGACATCCGTTGATTTCATGTCTAACCCAGTGCCAAAAAATGACTAGCCCCGTATATATACAAGACCCTTTGACGCAGACGTTGCAGAGACTGTCAACAGCATCGCCGCTGGTGAATTTGTCAGGAATCTCCGCGCTGGAAGTGGGGGAAGAGGGTTTGCAGCTACAGGCGGCATCCGGCAAAGATGAATGGTTTTGTTCTTTTGTGCCGGGGTGGCGAGGTTTGTTGCTAGTCAATCACGGCGCTTGTCATGTCGTCGCCGGAAGCGCCTCTTATAAAGCAGGCGATATATCTTTATTAGCTAAGTTGCAGGCATTTTTGGATGAAGATCGCGGGATTGAATACCGCGTCGCGCCGAATACAGCGCCGGTGGTAATGGTTTCTGGCGATGGCATGGCGGTACTCAGAAATCGTGGCGCTACCGAAAACTGGTTCCTGGGAAGACTGTTTTGTGCAGAGGCAACGGCAGGGGCAATCTCATCACTATTGCGTCGTTTGGAATGTTATGCAGTGGTGCGGTTTTTATTGGCATATTCCATCGATAAGAAAAATCTGCGTGTGTTGGCGAAGCGTTATGGCGTCTCTTACACGCACTTTCGCCGCTTATGCAATTACGCGCTTGGCTGCTCGGCCAAAGCAGAACTGAACAACTGGCGCTTGGCGCGATCGTTGCTGGAACTGGTCGATAGCAAAAAAAATAGCAGTATTACGGAAGTCGCGCTGAAACATGGCTACGCGTCCGGTTCGCATTTCTCCACCGACGTAAAAGGGCAAGTTGGTGTGTCGCCGCGGGTGCTGTCGGACATTTTTAAATTGGCAGTTAAATAAAATGCATATTCTTAAATTTGGTATGCGCTCGCCATGTTCGGTGCTTTTGCTCGCATTGATGTTGCACGCCAGCACCGTTTATGCGGAGCCGGAATCGACGATCTCTTTAGCTACAGGTAGTGAGCAGGGCACTTCGCTCGATACGAAACTAAACACTGCATTGGAACAGCGGCAGCAAGTGCGTAGCGGCTACGTGGCCCGAAGCGATGGCGTTCGCGATTTCTTTAACGCTCTCTCGATTCGATTAAAGAAGCCGGTAGTGGTCAGCAAACAGGCAGCGCAACGCAAAATTAGCGGCGACTTCGACCTTACCCGCCCGCAAGAGGCGTTGGAGCAGATGGCGCTGCAACTAGGATTAATCTGGTATCACGATGGTCAGTCGATCTATGTCTACGATGCTAGCGAAGCACGGAATACCGTGGTCGCGTTGAAAAATATTACGATCAGAAAATTGCAAGCATTCTTGCAGCAATCGGGTTTATACGATCGGCGTTTTCCATTTCGCGGCGCAGAAAGCGGTAACGTTTTTTATTTGTCTGCACCGCCGGTATATGTCGATCTGGTGGCGAGTACCGCCCGTTTTTTAGATGGCGCCAGTACTGAGCGTTCATTAGGTAATTTGAAAATCGGCGTCGTGCGCCTGCAAAATACCTTTGTCGGAGATCGTACTTTTACTTTGCGCGATACCACCAGCACCATACTCGGTATGGCAAGTGTGATTGAACAGATACTCAAAGACGAAAAGATTGCGATCGAAATGAGCACTGCGCCATCTGTGCAAAACCCGGAGCCTTTGCCGCCGTTGTCTTCGCTGTCATCGTTATCGCCCATGACCGTTTTGCCGCCACCACTATCACGGGCAAATCCCATTTTGGCACCATTTCCATCGTTGGAGGGTGGGCGGGTAACGGCACCGGCCGCAAAAAATCTCGAAAGTACCATCCGTGTATTGGCCTATCCCGACACCAACAGTCTGTTGATTAAAGGCACGCCCGAACAAGTCACTTTTATTGAAAATCTGATCGCTACTCTCGATGTCGCTAAACGCCACGTCGAGTTGTCATTGTGGATTATCGATATGGAGGCTGATCAGCTGGATCAATTGGGCGTCAGTTGGCAAGGCAGTCTGGGTATTCCCAATTTAGGCAGCGTAACTTTCAATAGGCCGGTCAGCACGCTTGATGGTGCGCGTTTCCTGACAGCGGTGCAGGCACTTAATGCATCAGAAAAGGCGCGCATCGTATCGCGTCCCGTGGTCCTGACGCAAGAAAATACACCGGCATTTTTCGATCACAACCGGACTTTTTACGTGAAATTGCAGGGCGAGCGCGCAGTCCAGCTTGAGCACATTACCTTCGGCACGTTGATCAAGGTATTGCCACGCTTTGCAACTGATGGCCAGATTGAAATGGCGCTTGATATTGAAGATGGTAACGAAGTATCCAGCGATGGCAGCCAGACCGAGGGCACTTTTATGCCGAAAGTCGCCCGCACACGTATCAGCACGATTGCACGCGTGCCAAAAGGCAGCAGCCTGTTGGTGGGTGGCTATACCCGAGACGAAGGCCGTGATCGGATCGCAAAAATTCCATTCCTTGGCGATTTGCCGTGGATCGGTGGGGCATTCCGCTCCAAGATCAAGCATGAATCTAATATGGTCCGGGTATTTCTGATCGAACCGCGTTACGACGATCAACCGCGCCTGCGCGATGCCAGCGACCTGATCAATGATGTCATAGGCGATATGCCAAAAGCACCGCAGCAAGATGCACTGCGTGACTACGTTGGTCGTAAAAATGGAAATTAGCCGACCCGTATTGCCACCGGTTCGCCCTTTGCATAGGCCGCGTGCCGAGGCAGTGAAAGGGGAGGACGCCGACGTACAAGCGCAGTTGCAGGAAATGCAGGCAGAGGAAGATCTCAGCCCGGGCGCAATGCGCCAGCGCTTTGTTGACTCGACCGATGAAATGTCCGCAGCAATGGCGCAATTTCGCAATCGTCGCGCATTGCTAAAAACAGACTCTGGCGAAGATCGTTTCGAGCGTGTGCTTGATGACGATGTGTTACCAAAAGTGCAGCAAGTGCTGCGCGCGGCGCAGACGTTTGGTGTATCGGCTGAACTGTTAGCCCAATTGCGGTCGATATTTCCGGATGACAGCGATTTGCTGCTGGTATTGCGAGAACTATTACGGCGGCGTCAGATGGAAGCGCTCACACGTAAGCGGTTGGAGGGAGTAAAGGCCGAAGTTGAAGCCACTTCTGTGCCGCGTCGCGTCAAAGCCGGTATTAACTGCGCCATCAAGGCAAGATTGTTCGGCACACTACTACAACGTCAGGCGTCCTTGCTGCGCGAATCATATCGGCAATTTTTAGAAGGCATGCAGAGCAATATCGAGACCTACGAAGAGTGGATCACCAGCTACGGTTTTCAGCATCGCGAACAGGTGCTCGACTTCATTGAAGAAGCATTGACGACCGATGTGATGTCGCTGGACCCGAGTTGTTCAAGCATTGAATTCGGTGACCTGCTGAACAAGCTAACGCAACTCAAAATGTTGCGCTCCGCCGATGGCTTGTTTGTGGGCCATTTACTACGTTACCCGTTGGTACGTGAGCATAACGACTGCGAGTCGGACTGGGTGGTCTTTATGCTGGCGACCTTGCAGGCACCGGAAGAAATCGATCAGACGCTGGACGACATGCTTGGTGAGACTTTCTTGCAGACGACGCATGTTGACAGATCTACTTTATTGCAGTTGATTCGCCAGGCATGCCATAGCTTGCCATTGGAATTATTTCGCGATGTCGATCAGGTTCATGCATTGCTCGAACGCTTCGACGAACTGGCAGAGTTGACGCATCAGCGCGCGTTGATCGAACGTCGCCGCGATGCGTGAGGATGGATCGTGAAACAGCAGAACTTACAAAAAATCATAGCGACAACGGTTTCATCAATGTCCGAAAAAAAAAGGAATAACCGTGTTTAACAAAGCGCTTAGCGGTATGACATCGCGCCCGGAATTGCTGATTCTGTTGTTGATGGTGATGATTATTGCCATGTTGATCATTCCGTTACCGACCTATCTGGTGGACTTTTTGATCGGTTTAAATATCGTGATCTCAGTGCTGGTGTTTATGGGTGCTTTTTATATTGAACGGATTTTACATTTTTCGTCGTTTCCGTCGATTCTGCTCATTACGACCTTGTTCCGGTTAGCGCTGTCGATCAGTACCAGCCGTTTGATTTTGCTGGATGCCGATGCGGGCGAAATCGTCAGTACTTTTGGTGAGTTTGTGATCGGTGACAGTCTGGCTGTCGGGTTTGTGATTTTTGCGATCGTTACTGTTGTGCAGTTTATCGTCATCACCAAAGGCTCGGAACGGGTGGCTGAAGTAGCCGCCCGCTTCTCGCTGGATGCCATGCCGGGTAAGCAGATGAGTATCGATTCCGACTTAAAAGCCGGCGTGATCGATGCTGCCGGTGTGAAAGAGCGGCGCAGTGTGCTAGAGCGCGAGAGTCAGTTATACGGCGCGTTCGATGGCTCGATGAAGTTCATCAAAGGCGATGCGATTGCCGGGATCATCATTATTTTCGTCAATTTTATTGGTGGTATTGCAGTCGGCATGAGCACGCACGGCATGGATATGTCGACCGCGTTGAGCACCTACACGATTCTGACCATTGGCGATGGTTTGGTGGCACAGATTCCAGCATTGCTGATAGCCATCAGCGCTGGTTTTATCGTGACGCGCGTCAACGACGACGGTAATAATAATCTCGGAAAAACCATCATGATGCAGTTGTTGGGGACGCCGTTTGTATTGATTATTACGGCGATTCTGGCAGTTGGAATCGGTATGCTGCCGGGCTTTCCGATGGGTGTATTTTCGATTCTGGGCGGTGCGCTGGCAGGGCTGTATTTTTATCGGCGGTACGCAGCTAAAAAAGCGAGCGCAGATCTGCCGACAGCACAAACCGGTAAGGCCAAAACTAACCAAACCGATAGCGAACTTGGATTAATTGGCAATCTGGAGCAAATCGCTCCAGAAACAATTCCATTGATTGTATTAGTGCCCGCCGCACGTTTTGCGCGCATGAAAGAACTGCAATTAGGCAAGCGCTTCAGTAGTCAATTTTTTATCGATTTCGGCGGCCAGTTACCAGAGATCTTGCTGCGCGCCGATGATGCGCTGGCTGACAATCGTGCGGTGGTGATGATCAATGAAATTCGCGTTGAGGAGTTTGCGGTGCATTACGATCAGTTGCGGGTGGTCAATGCAACCGATGAAATTGCGCAGTTAGGTATCGCGCATTTTGTTGATACCAGCGGTCCTGCGCCCAGCACCTGGGTTATGCCGGAGTTTAAAGAAACGCTGCAAAAATTAGCTTTTCAGTTGCGTCCCGCGCTGGACGAGTTTTATCAGGGTTTTGCGGTATTGCTGACGCGCAACGTCAATGAATATTTTGGGATTCAAGAGACCAAGCAGATGCTGGATAAGCTGGAGACAAAATATCCGGATCTGCTGAAAGAAGTCTATCGCCACGCCACTGTGCAGCGTATTGCCGAAGTATTGCAACGGCTATTGTCAGAGCGGATTTCGATTCGCAATATGAAGCTGGTCATAGAAACTTTAGCCCATTGGGCACCGCGTGAGAAAGATGTGATCGCATTAGTTGAGCACGTTCGAGGTGCCTTGGCCCGGTATATCTGCGACAAATTTTCTACTCGCGGAGAACTGCGCGCATTGGTGATGTCGCCGGAACTGGAAGACATCATCCGTAAAGGTGTACGGAGTACCTCCAACGGCAATTTCCTGAATCTGGACCCGGAGCAGAGCGAAAGTCTGCTAGATAAATTTGCGCTGGCTTTGAGTGGTATCAGGCTATCGCAAAAAGACATGGTCGTATTGACAGCGGTCGATGTACGTCGCTTCGTAAAACGGCTTATTGAATCTCGTTTTCGCGAATTGGAAGTGCTGTCTTTTGGCGAAATTACCGATAACGTTTCAATCAACGTTATTAAATCCATTCATTAAATAAAGGAACGCACCATGCTACAACTCGATATTTCACAACTGGTCCAAGACGCTTTAATTCACACCGGTTGCGAAAAAAATCTGATCGGGCCGCTGGATAGCCATTCAACCATTGCATTGGATTTTCATTGGTCGCCGACGATTTATGTCAGCCGTCGGGATGACGATATCTGGCTATGGTGCCGTCTTACCGAATATCACGAAGGTAATCTGGGCTCCTATGCAACGGCGTTGATCAAAGAGCAGATGAAGAAACTGCCATTTTTGCGGAGTGACCATTTGAATCTAAATGAGAACGAAGGCCATTTGGAGTTAAGTGGTTTGATTCATCCCGGCTTTATTGAAAACGGTGTTGAATTTTCTAAAGCACTGGAGGGTTTTCTCGAACGTGCTGATGCATTTCGCGAGATCGTAAAGTGAAGCATCCGTTGCGGCTGATACGCATGTATGCCCATCCGCTGAATCTGGCCGGTCCCATTATTGAGGCGCCATTACCCGGCGTGGCCATCGGTGAGATCTGCGATATCCGTCGCAATTGGAGTGACCGAAAAATCGTTGCACGCGCACAGGTTGTGGGATTTCGGCAGGATGTGGCGATATTGAGTCTGATCGGACAGTCTAAAGGGTTATCGCGGCAGGCATTGCTCATGCCTACCGGTGCATCGTTGACCGTTGAGATTGGGCCTGCCATGTTGGGGGCGGTCATTGATCCTTCTGGCAATGTGATGGAACGTTTTTGCAATCAGGCCGAGGGCGTGGCAGAGACATTGACGCTGGATGCGGCACCGCCGCAATACGGCGATCGTGAGCTTATCGGCGAAACGCTGGTGACCGGTGTGCGTGCTATTGATGGTCTGCTGACTTGTGGCGTGGGGCAAAGAATCGGTATTTTCGCCTCTGCCGGGTGTGGCAAAACGACGTTGATGAACATGATTATCGATCATGCCGATGCTGATGTATTTGTGGTCGGACTGATCGGTGAACGCGGCCGTGAAGTAACCGAATTTGCGCATACCTTGCGTGCTTCAGATAAGCGCAATCGCTGCGTGTTGGTCTATGCAACGTCTGATTTCTCGTCAGTGGACCGCTGTAATGCGGCGCTGCTGGCGACGACGGTGGCAGAATTTTTTCGTGATCGCGGCTTAAAAGTTGTGTTGTTCATGGATTCTATTACACGTTATGCGCGTGCCTTGCGGGATGTGGCGTTGGCGGCAGGTGAATCACCAGCGCGGCGCGGCTATCCAGCGTCTGTCTTTGATGCGTTGCCACGTTTATTGGAACGACCGGGCGTCACGCGGCGCGGCAGCATCACTGCGTTTTATACCATCTTGCTGGAAAGCGACGATGAGCCTGACCCAATCGCAGACGAGATCCGTTCAATTCTCGATGGCCATATTTATCTGGACCGCAAGCTTGCAGCGCAGGGACATTTCCCCTCAATAGACGTGCTGCGTAGTGCCAGTCGCGTGGCATTGCAGATTACGGATGAAGAGCATCAGCGGGCGGCGATGGCATTACGCGGATTGCTGGCCAAGCTAGAAGATCTGCAGGTGTTTCTGGATTTGGGTGAATACAAAGAAGGACAAAACCAGGAAAACGATGGCGCGATGGAACGTCGTCCGGCGGTGCAGCAATGGTTGCGCCAGCATCGTGCGCAAAGCAGTCCATTGCGCGCCACGCTGGAGGCGATGCATGGCCTTGTTGCATAAAGCGATCAGCCTGATCCGGCGCTGTGAATTGAGTCAGCGCCGCAGTGAGGCCAGCATCGCTCATTTGCAAGCAAAAATCGATGAAATCGACAACGATATCGCCGCGTTAGACCGGCAGGATGCGCTCTTGCGCAAAATGATGATGCAGCAACAGCAGCCATGTCTGACCAATCGCGCCGGGTTGCTCATGGTGCAGCAACGCAACGCAGTACGTCGGCAAAAATTGCAGATGATCGGCTTGCAACGCGTAGAAATGCGTGAGCAACACAGCAAGCTTAAGAAAGAACAGGAAGAGGCGCGTCGTATGCGTCTTTTTTGGCAGCGAAAAGCGGAAAAATTTCAACGCTGCGTGCGTTCAGAACGCCAACAAATGCGCTTGAGTCAGGTGCTGCGGGAAGAAACGGAAATTCAGGAGAAATATTCATGGCGCAAATAACCACATCACAGATTCAAGCATGTCCGACCGTATCGCTCGATGCCGAGGCCCAGTATGGCGAGCTTCATCTTGCATTCGAGCAGCAAGCGGAGCAGTGGCATAAGCATAATGACCTCGACGAAAATGTCGATCCGGCGGTGGTGGGCTTTGTAATGATGCCCGAAAAGATGCTTCCGCCTATCGAGCTGAAGGCTGATATCGGTCGTATCGGCGAAGGTCAGATTGGGCAAGAAAATGTCACGCCACAGCTATTGATGTTGGCGTCGGTTGCGGTAATCCACCCTGAAATTTCTGGAAAAACGTTGCCTCGTAAGACGGTTTTATTGACGCACGAGGCAGTGATAAATACTGTTAGTCATGCAGAAAGTCATGTGTTCTCAGCTGCGCCGACACGGATGGCGTCAATATCAATATCGAACACTGCGGCGCCGTTAGCGGCGCCGATATTCCCATCTAAAGCCGAAAAAGCCGCACCGAAGGTAGGAACGGCAATGTCGGTATCCAAAGCCGCACTGACCTTGGCATTGACAGAACCCGCAGCGAAAGCAATATCGTCCATAGCAACAACAGCGGTGACCGCGAAAGTCGCACCGACCGTGACAGCGGCGGTAACACCCACTATTAAAGCGGCATCGGAGATTGCAACAACAGTACCGGTAGTTAAAGCGGCACAGATCGTAGCAATAGCAGCGCCGTTATCCAAAGTGGCAACGTCGTTAGCAATGTCAGTAGCAGAATCTAAAACACAACGAATGGTAGTAGTGGCAGCGCCAGCGTCTAAAGCAGAATCAACAGCAGCAGTGATGGCAACGGCATCCAGCGCAGAATCGATGTCAACAGAAGCAGTAACGCTCTCTAAAGCGGCTCCGGCAGCCGCAATCGTAAAGCCAGTATCAAAGACCGATGTGGTTCTAGTCGCTGCCAGTCCCGTTGCTACTACCAAATCCGCAATCGCTTCGATCAAGAGCGAAGAAGCGCAAACGCGGCCCGTTGTTGCAGCCGAATTATCGGGGCATAAACCGGCGCCTAGGCAAGAGCTAACATTTTCAGGAATGAATGCGTCGACTTTTCCCCTAATAGATGTGCGGGCCAGTCCAATTGTTCACACGCAGTCTGAAGAGCAGCCATCGCCGTATCCGGTTGCGCAACTTCTTACCTCTCGGCAAGCGAGCCAGAGCGGGGTTTTAAAGGGTAGCGAGATGACTTTTCGGTTCAGTAAATGGGGCGATGGGCATACGGTTAAAGTGCAGACGAAATCGTCTGGCTATGCGTCGCAATTAACGTTACAGCCTTCGGATGCACTCGTCGCGCATCGGCTAAGCGAACACTTGTCGATCTCAGCGCCACCAGATCATTGGACTTTACTGAAAGATGACGAAGAGCACGGTCATCGTCAGCAGCCAGGACAGCCGCATGA
Source organism: Glaciimonas sp. PCH181 (assembly GCF_003056055.1). Taxonomy (NCBI): domain Bacteria; kingdom Pseudomonadati; phylum Pseudomonadota; class Betaproteobacteria; order Burkholderiales; family Oxalobacteraceae; genus Glaciimonas; species Glaciimonas sp. PCH181. Next base: position 1,963,458 of record NZ_PYFP01000001.1, on the reverse strand, counting down.
TGAGGGAGAAACAACGTGAATCGTCTCACATTACGTAGGCTTGATTCTGAAGTTGTACGCACACGCCAGGCGGTCATGCATTGGCAGGCACAGAATATTCCAGTGGTTTATACGTCACCGCCTTGCATCAATCGCTACATCGCATTTCGTGCGTCTGGCGCGAACGGCGACTGGAACGGTTTGATTGGGATGGATGACTGGTTGCGAAATGCGGCGCCCTCATTAGCGCGACTGGCGACTGGATCGACTAGCTGGGCGCAGATACTGAATCTGTTTGCTGCGACATCGCAAGCACTGACGTTACCGGACGCGCTGGCTTATCACGTATTGCAGGTGAGGGGCATGGTCGATGGCGCCGCGTTGCCGGATATCGCCTTGCCGGGAATTACAACTGGGCAAGGCATCGTGTGGCTGCAAACGTTGCCGCTAATGATTGCTCCCGACTTCGACGCTGTGGCTCCGCATCTGCGGGCGCTGCCGCTTCCGATGCCGTTGCAATTCGAGTTGGGATGCAGTCACATCAGTGTGTCGCTGTTATCGCGTGTTGCGATAGGCGATGCTTTATTAATTGGGCGCGTTGCATCACGGATTGCTTGCAATGGAATGACGATCGGGCGCTATGTATGGACTAAAGAAGGAATTATTGTGGATCAATTACAAGAAAATTATCAGGATGGATCGCTGCTTGAAGACGGCGTGTTGTTTGATGAAATGCCAGATGGGCCGAATGAAAATTTGGGTGACGATATGGACACCGCAGTCGGCAATCAAAGTGGCTACGCGCCATCGCCGCGCTCAGTAGCACGCGTGCCGGTGCGTATTGAGTTTTCGCTTGGCACCAAGCTGGTTACGTTGGGTGAGCTGAGTGCGTTGTCGATAGGGCAGTTGCTGGAGTTATCGCCCGATAGAGAAAAGCGTATTGCCATCTTAGCCAACGGCATGTTGTTCGGTCACGGCGAGTTAATTCAGCTTGATGATCGTCTGGCAGTCGAGATTAATCAGTTGTACGGCGGGAATGCAGATGCCTAACGATATTTCCCTGATCGCCTTACTGGCGTTCTCGACCTTATTGCCATTTCTGGTCGCATCAGGTACTTGTTTCGTCAAGTTTTCTATCGTATTTGTGATGGTGCGTAACGCGCTGGGTTTACAGCAGGTGCCATCGAATATGACGCTGAACGGCGTCGCGCTGTTGTTGTCGCTGTTTGTGATGATGCCAGTGGCAGAGCAGGCTTACGATCATTACCGCAGCGAGAATATTAGTTTCGATAGTGTCGGATCGATCGTGCAATTTACTGAAACCGGTCTGGATGGCTATCGTGCCTACCTGACCAAATACGCTGATCCCGAGTTAGTCCAGTTTTTTGAAAAAGCTCAGCAATCGCGTAATGCTGAAGTCGTTGCCGATGAAGGTGCGAGACCATCGCTACTAGCGCTATTGCCCGCCTATACGCTGACTGAAATCAAGAGCGCGTTCAAGATCGGATTTTATCTCTACCTGCCATTCGTTATTGTGGATCTGGTGATCTCTAGTATTTTGCTTTCGTTGGGAATGATGATGATGAGTCCCGTCACCATTTCTGTGCCGATCAAGCTGGTGTTGTTCGTTGCGCTGGACGGTTGGACCTTGCTGTCTAAAGGCCTGATCTTGCAGTATCTCGAACTGATGACTTAGGAGCAATGCCATGAGTGATCTTGTTTATGCTGGCAATCAGGTGCTGTATCTGGTGTTGCTGTTGTCTGCACCGCCGATTGCGATTGCGACGCTGCTCGGCCTTTTGGTCGGATTATTCCAGACTGTGACGCAGTTGCAAGAACAAACGCTGCCGTTCGGTATTAAGTTGTTAGCGGTCTGCTTATGTTTGTACGTGCTATCCGGCTGGATTGGCGAAACGCTGCTTAACTTCGGTAGCGAGATGTTCAGCCTTGCTTTGCGGCGGTAGTTATGCCGTTTTTTTTAGCGCTCGATCTGCATACCTGGATGGCGTGCGGGATGCTCGGCGCAGCGCGGATTGCACCCGCATTTTTCATGTTGCCGTTTCTCAATAGCGGCGTGATCACGGGCGTGGTGCGGCTCAGCGCGATTCTGATCGTTGCTATCGGTTTATGGCCGCATCCCTTGTCGTCAATGGCGATATTGGAAAATTTTGATTTAATGCACTTAGTCGGCATGCTGGTCGCAGAAGTGATGATCGGCATCGTGCTGGCTTGTTTACTGAGTTGGCCGTTCTGGATATTTCATGCGCTAGGTAGTTTTATCGATAATCAGCGCGGCGCTACGCTCAGCAGCAGCGTAGATCCGGCGAATGGCGTTGATACGTCCGAGTTGGCGAATTTCTTCAATCTATTTGCTGCGGTGGCATATTTACTCGGCGGCGGAATGCAATTAACGCTAGAACTGTTTGCCCACAGTTATCGCTTATGCGATCCGTTGACGGGATGTGAATTGCAGATTGCGCCGCTTATGCCGATTCTCGGCGATGTGATGAGTCGTGCTGTCGTGCTCGCCAGTCCTGTGGTTGCTGCGTTGTTGCTGACTGAAGTGCTGCTGGGATTATTGTCGCGTTTTGCACCGCAAATGAACGCATTTTCGATTGCATTGACAATCAAAAGCGCGGTGGCATTTTTGATACTGCTGCTGTATTTTGGCCCCGTGTTGCCATCAGAAGTGATCGCACTTGCATTCAATCCGGCCGGACTGGCTAATTGGTTTTCCGTAGGAACTCCCTAAATGTCCGGCGCAAAAAGTGAACTGCCGACCAAGAAAAAGAAAGACGACTCGGCCGAAAAAGGCCAGTCTTTCAAAAGCCGCGACCTGACTGTGGCCTGCCTGATGCTATGCGGCGTGGCGTTTGTGACGTCGTTCGCATCGCTGACGGAAATAATGGAATTGTTTCGGCAAGCGATTGAAAGTGGCTTTCAGCAAGACATCCATCAATTCAGCACGCAAATAATATGGATGTCGTTGAAATTGATCGTGCCTATTGTTTTCGTGTGCGTTCTGGCATCCGCTTTGCCGACTTTGTTGCAGACCAGATTTGTGATTGCCGTAAAGGCGATAAAACTAAATTTTGACGCGCTTAATCCGGTTAACGGTTTCAAGAAATTATTTAGTTTGCGTACAGTTAAAGATGCGGTGAAGGCGTTGTTATATCTCACCGCATTTACGATTGCTATAGTGGTTTTTTGGGGTAATAAAAAGTCCGTCGTGTTGGCGCAATTGTATGCCACACCGACTGAACTAATTGGCATCTGGCAAGAACTATTGATGAACCTGGTCCTGACCTGTCTGGGCTGCGCGCTGTTGGTGATTGTGCTTGATGCGCTGGCTGAATACTTTCTCTCCATTAAGGATATGAAGATGGAAAAACGGGAGGTCAAACGCGAGCGTAAGGATCAGGATGGTAATCCTGAAATTAAGAATCGGCGGCGTGAATTGCATTCGGAATTGTTGTCTGAACAGATCAAATCCGATGTCGAAAATTCGCGCGTGATTATCGCCAATCCAACGCATATTGCGATTGGGATATTTTATAAACCGGACGTTGTGCCGATTCCCTTTATCTCGGTGGTCGAAACCAATCAACGTGCACTGGCAGTGCGCAGATATGCAGAGAAAATCGGCGTTCCGGTGGTGCGCGATATAGCACTTGCGCGGCGAATGTACACGACACACAAGCGCTATTCGTTCATTATTTCTGAGGAAATTGGCGAGATATTAGTCCTTCTGAATTGGTTGGAAGCGGCTGAAAATTTAGGAACGATAGAGCATCGAATGGCGCTTGATGCGCAGGATATGCCGATCGAATTGGATGTTGGTGCAGCTACTGATAGTCCCAAAAATAGTGATCTGCGTTGACCAATAAGTTGTCTTTTTTAGTAACAAAAATGGTACGAATGGACGATTCCTGAATGCTGAATTTAGGGGTGAATGTTTTAATACTTCCATCGTACTGATACCACGCGAAAGCGGGAAATTAGCGAAAGGCAAGTGATGAAAACCGAAGCAAAAAAAGAATTTGAAAATGCTGGCGATGATGTGGCAAACGAAGAAACGGTGCAAATTATCTGGGACGCCATTAACAGCGGTGCGACGTTAAAAGATCTGCATGGTATTTCGGATGACATGATGGATAACTTGTATGCCCACGCCTATGATTTTTACGGAAAAGGGCGTTTGGATGATGCAGAGAAATTTTTCCGTTTCCTGTGTATTTACGATTTCTACAATACGCAATACATCATGGGCCTGGCGGCAGTATGTCAGCTAAAAAAAGAATATCAAAAAGCGATTGAGTTGTATGTGTTGGCTTTTGCTTTATTGAAAGACGATTATCGCCCCGTGTTTTTTACCGGGCAGTGCCATCTCGGTACGCACAGGACCGCCAAGGCGCGGCAATGTTTCGAGCTGGTGTGCGAACAAAGTAAAGATGCAGCGTTGTGCAGTAAAGCGCAGGTTTATCTGGATGTGCTGAAGAATGGTCAAGCGTCATCCGACCAACAGGAAGAAACAGAACTTCACGATGAAAATTCTGAAGACGACACAATTAAATAGGAGTAAATGCAATGGTAGATAGCGTGAGTGGTTTTGAGCGTATTCGCGCCAATGCGGACTTGTTCGATGCCGCAAAGGTAAATGTGCGGAAGAGTGGAGATTTTATGGGGGCTGCGCAGGAGGCCCATAAAAATTTGATCGCCACATCCTGGCAGCAAGACGCTGATAACAACGCTGGTGCGTTTGCGCGTGACGGACTTGCGCGACCGCTGTTGGCGCAACCTAAGCGGGAAGCTGGCTTAAGCAGCGAAGCCACCATGACCAAACTGTTTGCAGAATTGGTCGCATTGCTCGGCGCGGGCATGGTTAGTGATTTGAAAAATCGCCTCGGTATTTTTAAAAATATGATGTCGTCGCAGCAGCAACACTTCGCGTTCCTGGAGTTGAACGCCATGAACGCGCTGAAGGAGGAAGCGATTGCGATCGATCAGATCGAGGGTCTTGCTGCCGAAGCGGAGGCGGCCATGGCGGCATTGAAGGCAATTGATAATAGAATTGCCGAACTGAAGTCTCTTCTTAGTTCTAACAACTTGACTGCGCAGCAGCGTAAAGAATTCGATACTGAGCTTTCTGAAAAGAGCGGCATGGTCGAGCCTGCAATTAAGAGTATCTGGGACGCCGTTGGTGTTCTGGCTAAAGCAAAACTCATAATTCAGCAAAAAGCCGCTGCGGTGGTTCTGGCGTTAGATGCGCTAGTTGAGGCCGCAAAGGGACAAGTTGTTGGTATGGGCGATTTGAATTTATCAAAATTAACGCATTTAAATTTGTTGATGGCCGAGTTGATTAAAACGCTTGGCGAGAATAGTACGAAAGCGCTGAAAAATAGTCTGTCGTTATTTGAAGCCATGCAGGTGTCGCGGCAGGCAGCAATGGAAAAAGCTGCGGAATCGTTTGATGCGCAAGTGCGGAAGGCCGAAGAAGCACAGAAAATTGCTGGTTGCATCGGCAATATCATTAGTGCATTGATTCTGGTTGCCGCAGTAGTCGCTACCGTTGCCACCTTTGGCGTGGCCACTGCTGTAGGTCTTGCCTTCATGGTGACAGATGCCGCGGTAGGTGGGATCACAGGGCAATCTCTGACTGATCGTGCTTTGTCCGTAGTCATGGAGCCGCTGATGAAAAACGTCATTATGCCAATGATGGAATTTGTTCAGAAAGAGATCAGTGCCGTATTGACCGATATGGGGATTGCGAAGGACCTCGTCGAAAAAATTTCGGCGATCATGACCACCGTCATCACGGCCATCGCGGTCATCGTAATGACGGTATTGGTGATGGTGGTCGGCCAAGCTGTAGCAAGCAAAATGGCTAGCCTGATCGGGAAGGTCATTCGTGCAGCCGCCAAAAAAATGGTGCCGAAATTTGCCACTGCCATGGTCAGAGTGGAACAGGTAGTTGGACGTGCAGCGACCCAGGTATCCCAAAAAATGGGGTTTAAAACCGACGAACTATCCGCGCAGATGTATGCAAAAAATTTTGGCCATGTACAAAATGGGATGACCATGGCGCACAGCGGGGTTCAAGGCGCTGGCGGTATTGTGGTTGGTCAAAGTGAGGAAAAAGCGGCAAGTGCGGCTGCGGATTTTATGAAATCTGAAAACATGATGCGGCAACTAAGTGAGTTCATCAAGAGGGCGATGGATGAAATTCCGAGTGACCAAAATATGATTCATAGCATGACGACGGCTTTGTCGAAAATGGGCGCGAATGAGGCGAATACCGGGCGGTTGATATTGGCTGGTGCGCGTCAGGCGGGAAGACGCCGCGCGTGATTAATGATAGCAATTGATCCTGCCAGGTAATGTAGAACGTGGCAGATTTGATTCAAGCCATTTTTAAGTAAATTGATAAATAAAGAGGAAAAAGATGATGGAAGTCTCAAATAGATCGCCCCAGGAATACTTTCGGTCCACGGATAAAGAACCATTGGGTAACGTAAAAGGATTATCCGAAAAAATAGTGATATCCAACGTCGCTTCTGTCGCCAGTATAGCGGCCGTTCTTTGCGCTAACATGCAGCGTTGTGAAAGTGGTGAGCTTGCGCGCAGCGATGCGAGTGCTCCGGTGATTGATGCACCGAACACCAACCCGACCAAACCTTCTATAGAAGAGCAGAAAATTCTGACTGACTCAGTGAGTAATTTTGGTTTGAATACTATGGCTTCGCTGTGCATGCTGGTCATTATAGCGCTGCAAAATATGCGTTCGGGTATCACTGTGATGGCGGGAGATATCGCAGTAATGAGCGAAGCTACGGCGAACAAAGCCGCTGACGCGGTCAAAAATGAAGGCATTGCCACCAGCAGATCTGCTGTATTGCACAGTGCGACACAAGTTGCTTTGACTGCTACTGGTATAGGAATGAAAACGCAGGCATCGAGAAAAGAGATCAATCATATCAATGATAGCGAAAAAGGTTTGCGGAAGTCGATGGCATTGAAAGACGATATCGGGACACGGACCGATGCGCTGCAAGGTGCAATCCATAAACAGAATAATAATGTGGCAAATATCAATCCAGAACCGGCGGTTGGTAGTACACCGTTTAGAACCAGCGGCACTGCCGTAGAACCCTTTGATATAGCGAAGAAGCAAAGTGAACTGACTGCCTTGCAAACCGAGGCTTCCAAGCTAGAGGGCGAGCACCGTCTTTTTGGTGTGAAAAACGGACGCTTGCAGACTAAGGGCGATGCAATGATCGGTGTAGGACACACCTTGGCCAGTCTTTCTGCCTCAGGAGAGTTGGCGCATGCCGCCACACTGCGCTCGGAAGGTGATTACAATCGGACGGCGTCGCGCGCTATGCAGGATGCCAGTACGCAGGCGCAGGACAGCGGTAAGAATGACAGTGAGCTCATCAGCGCAGAAATTCAGCGAATGCTTGCGCAAATGGACAAACTCGATTCGACGATCAAAACGATGATTGCCAGCACTGGCAGAGGATAGTCGGATTGTGGCGTTACGTCTGCGTGTGCAAATATCGGCGGCTGCTTTACGTAACGCCATACGTCCAGTTTTTCTGGAATTATTCAATAAAATTAGGATGAGGATATGAGTGATATAGCGAACGTTGGCCGACCTGCGCCGGGAGCACTGCTTTACAAAGTGGATGCCAAAGTAACGACCGAACGGCAGGAAAGGACGGTGTTGAATGAAATGGCTGCATCGATTAGCGCGGCTGATACAGGGATGCCTTATCGCAGCACGGTATTAAAGGCGCGCGCCGCACTGGACGAGATATTGCAGGTTCGGACCGAGATGCATGAAGCACACGGAAAACAAGATAATCGCGATGTAACCGGGACGCGCATCGCTGGCTCGGGGTATCCCTATGATGCGGCAAATCCCACGCTGCTAGCGAAAGAAGCACTGGCTGAGCGCAAGCTGGAGATGGCGTTCAATAGTCTTTCCCTGATGCTTTGCCCGGTGCCGTTGGCACAGGTGAAGACGATTGAGGACGACTATAAGTATTTGTACCGCGAATTTAAGGGGACGGAATTCGCTCCATTCGCTGGTTTTCTGCCAGACGGTTTGGGCGGCGATAGTAGTTGGGAAATTTGCCTAAACATGATCAATACGATCAGGCAAATTAAGGCGGGATTTATATCGGTCTATGAAAACGCGATGTCAAAGAATAAGGATTTTTATACTGAATTCAGCGATATTCTGGCCGAAATGGGGAATTTGATTAACGAGTCGGACAAAGAAAACCATATCCGTTTCGATAGCGGTGCACTCAAGTCGAAATTGGTAGCTTTGCAGAAGAAGTACGGCGATGTGAAATTGTTTCAGCATAAAAACAAAGCCGAGGCCCTTGCCTGGGCCGAGCGTCTGGGGCTTCCGGCTGCCGATCCTGAAAAATTTCCTGATCAGGCTACTTGTGTGGAAAAGATTGGAGGTGTTTGGGTAGTCAAACTTGATTTGGGTCCTGTGAAGATCATGATATCCAAGCTAGCGGATGGCGTCCAGGTGCTCAGTTCGGCAAAATTCCAGGCATGGCAGGCAGGCTTCAAAGCACAAGAAGAAAACCTTAAAAATACGATGCAGACTCTCAGTATGAAATATACCCACGGGAACGATTCGTATAACAATTTGCTGCAGGTGCTGAGCAAATTAATTGACGTGCTGCTGAGTACGGATACCCCATTTTTTCAGATTTAAGTCATTAACTATGCCATCGCTTTCTATATTAAATCAATGCCACTCCGATAATCAGGAACAGGAAGCAAAAATTCGGACATTGCTAGCCGGGCACTTTTGCGTTGACGTGACTTCGATAGATGCGAAAGCGAATATTGTCGACAGTTTTTATGCGGACTCTCTGGAATTGCTCGATATGTGCCTTTCGCTGAATACGGCGTTTGACATTGATATTGGTCCCAGGGAGCTGGCAACGATGGCCTTGGTTGAGGATATCTACCGGGTAGTCGCGCAACTGCAAAGCGCAGCAACTGATGAGAGGGCAGTCTTACCCTATCTGGCCGAGGAAGAGTTTGTTTGTCGCCTGGCGGCGGTGCGAGCTTTGAAATAAACCAAGGTCTTTTTGTAGTGAAGGTGTTGTGCCGATTGACGTTGATCAATATCTGATCAACGTTTTTTTGTACCCGCCATTCTATATAGCGTAGCAATGTCGCTGCAGCGGCTTTGCCTGCATTCAAAATAAGTAGTGACTACCCATGTGAAGGATTTATGTCAGGAACTTCAGTCGGAACTTCAGTCCTAACTTTGGTACCTCCATCGATTAGCGCTCAGACCGCGGTAAAAATGCCTTTTGCTACCGGGATAATGCAGGTTCACAGCACTCCACTTTCTCTGGCGGCACCTGCGCCAGTAACGGAAAATACACGTAACCCGCTGTTGCATGATTATGCGACGGAAATACGTGTCTTTGAAACGGTGCCCTTGCCTGCGGTTGGTGCGACGGTAGCGGCTTCGCCCACTGGTTTGAAACATATAGAAAATTTTCCTGAACAATATCAGGATACTTGTGTGCGGCTTTTGTGTGAGCACCGCCCGGACCTGGACGAGGCGGTGAAACTGAAGCAGTGCTTTCACCAGATGTCTAGCTCTACTGGGCAGCGCTGTGTGGAGGAATTTGCGCTAACGCTTGAAAGCGCAAGGGAGTATGCCTGTCATCAGCTGAGCACAGCGCAAACCGAGGGTGATAAGCAGAGTGCCACTGCAACTTTGAAAGCGCTGAAGAAGCTTGGTCAGGGCTATGCGCAAGAAATGTGGAGGGACAAGTTGGAGGGCTATTCCTGCGGTGTTAGTAAGACGACCAACAAAAATGTAACGCACATATCAAAAGAGCTTTTGACCTTGTTAAGAAAGCAGGCCAACGGTGATCATAAATTTTTCGGCAACAGGCTCGCAACGGGTTTGCTGACACAAGAGATCAACGCCCATCTTGAGAAGATATTGAATCGTTGTTTAACAGGAGACTCCAAAAAGCAGGGGCTGCAGATGGTCAAGATAGCCTGCGGTGATGAAATTGAAAATGCGCGGAATATGAGGATAAAAAATACGCCAAGTTTGTATGTCTATGCTCAAGACATCATCCTGGTGGCTTCAGCGGCAAAATATCTGCGTACTTTGGCACCCGAACCATCTCAGCCTGCATCGCATCCAGGCCCGACTTTGTTTGATGGCCCTCCGCGGCCATTGCCGCTAGAGCGTGACGGGCCAGGGTCGGAGGGCGGTGGTTACACTATTCCGAACAGAAACGATGACGACTATAAAAATAAACTTAGGTGGAAGCCGCCTGCCCGAGAACCTCTGAGATTAACACCGGCTGCGCGATTAACGTTGGTGCATCCCTATTCGCATTACTCAAGGCCGATTGAGGTTGATCTTCGCCAGATGACCTCAGACACTACGCCGCTGTCGAATCGGCGTAGACCGCCACTGTCGATAGGGTTTCCGGTTTATCCTTCGCTTACCCAGGGCGCGCCTGAACCCGCTTCACCTCCTCTTCCTCCCATGCCGGATACTCCTCCTGTAGATTACCTGCCGGATGCATCTTCTCCGGGGAACTCGCCGATTCAGCCGCCGTGGAAATTCACACCGGAACCTATCGCACTGAATCAACACATCAAGAAACCGATGGTCGAGGCGGCGCCGCTGCGTCCATTAACACCGCCCCCTGATCCTGTGGTCGTTTTTCCGCAGAATCTGGACGAAGAGCCAGTTCTTCCCGTTCCTCAGCTTGAGGTGTCACCACCGCGGTTAGATATGCGTGATTCTGATCAGACTGACCCCGTTCCTGCGAATATCGATGATATGGGCGACAAGACCGCTAGGTTGATCAAAGGACTGAGCGATGCTACGTCGGTAGGCGGGCCAATTTTGATGGTTCAGAGCGATGTTGCACTGCTGAGAACGAAGGTCGTTAAGGATGGTCCACCAGACTTCAGGCGCAGCTATCCTATGGTAAGAGTGCAGGCTAGCGTAATCACTAGTGCCGGTGGTTTGCGTCAGCATAGATTCGCTTCAGCCGGGTACGCTGCACGACCTAGCAACATATTTCCGTTTACAAATTAACGCTTACTACGATTAGGCTCAAAGCGCCGGTGTCAGGCAGCATCGCACATCGGCGTGAAGCGTATTATTGTCGCACTACCAGTGTGCAGAAATGCGTGCAACGTTCGCGTACCGCCATCTACATTCCCGAAAATTCCGCTTTAATCGAGAATCCTCTCATCCATGCGCCATCGTTCTCTCATATCTCTTCGTTATTCCGATATCTATACTGTTTACCTTCGTTGTATTGCTTTAGGATAGCGATGCGTCACAGATTCTGATGGCCTGCCGCGATTTATTAGAACATCGACATCTGTAAGAATATATTCATAGGAGAATTACGATGTCGAAATGTGCGTCTGCCGTTGCGTGTGCAGTAGATCAATCTGAGACCGGTATTGGTGTCGGTGGCAAAAAGCAATTTATTATCGGCGACTTTATTCTGACGAACGCCGTCTTATTTCACCATGGTAAAGAAATCGCGCTCCCGCCCAAAGAACGAGCAGTGCTAGAGGTGCTGCTGGAAGCACTGGGTGAAATTGTTCCTAAGAATATATTGCTTGAAACTGTCTGGGGTGACGAAATCGCCAGCGAGGAATCACTGTCCCGTTGCATTTATGTGCTGCGCAGGATTTTGATGGACTGCAAGGATAAACGCTATATTTTAAATGTTTACGGACAGGGTTATCGGTTCTCTCAACCGGTCAGCGTCATTTATAGTCGTCCGACCGAACCATCCGGCTGCAAGCTGGCAGTGCTGCCTTTTCGCATGAGCAGCAGCGATCACGATATGTTGGCGGTGCATGATGCCATCATCCAAAGCTTGTCGCACTTCAGGCCGTTTGGGTTGACGGTTTTTCCGGCCTCAATGACCAAAAGTTGTTACGCAGCTTCTGAGGTCGCGGCGTTGATTAAAGACATGGCACCTGATTTTTATTTGACCGGCTATTCGGTAATCGTCGGTGGCATCCGAATGTTGCGGATGGAATTGGTACGCGCCCTCGACCATGCGGTGTTCCATCGAGAAAATGTCGATTTTGCAGAAGAGGGCTGGCTGCTTTCATTGCAGCATAAATTAAGTACGCTGTTGCCGCGTTACATACCGTCGCTGCAGTGGGGCGCTGGTGTGCCGCAGCAGGCATCTATGAATGTGACGCTGGCATTTTTACTGGGCAAACGTGACTTGCGTAGTTTTACGCCAGATAGCCTGACGCGGGCCGCGGCGCAATTCAGGGAATGCCTGGCGTTAGATCCGGCGCACGTACCTTCATGGTGTGCGTTGGCTGAATGTTATCTGGCGCTGATGCTGGTGGGGCTAATCGACTCTGCACAGGGGACGTCCGAGGCCCGGCTTATCGTGGAAAAAGCATTAAATCTGGAGCCCAATAATTTATTGGCGCTGGCGCAATTGGCTTGGTTGAATCATTTGCAAGGGCGCGACGTCGATTCTGGCGCTTTGCTGATGCAAGCGGCTGCATTGGCACCGGGCGTGGCAGAAGTCCACTTTTACCATGCCTTGTATTTGCTGGCGGGGGGCGATTTGCAACAGGCTGTGAAGGCCGTCGATACGTGCCTGACAATTGATCGTTCTTGTATCGGTGCGATTATTTTGCGTACCTGGCTGATACTTTGTGATGGCAAGGTGGTCGATGCGATTGCGCATGGGGTTGAGAATTTGACGCTGTATGCTCACAGAAATCCATTATTACAACGTCTTGTCGTCGCCATGCAAGCGGCCCGGCAGCAACCGACTGAAACGCAGGGCAGGGCCGAGGAGGCGTCAGAGTTGAATGTCTGGAAGGCGTGTTCTACGCACCTTGCTTGCCTGTCGTTTATCGGTGCCGATGTGAAGCTCTCTGCCGAATCCTGGGGCTTGTTCAAAAGATTTTTAATGCCACATCAACCGTAAGCAAAAGTATGGCGTTTTCGAATGCATATTCAGCTTTTTAAGATCGGATGCGCCCGCATGAAATCTGCTGATGGCGAAGGTCGGTCCATCATCTTCTCCAGGTGTTTGTCGGGGCATTCGCATCACGCCTGATAGTTTTTTTGTACCGGCGTGACGTGACGCGCATTGCGTGGCCACAGAATATTTTTAACGTGCAGGGATACTACCTGATTATTTCGATGCGCTAAAACGTAGATAAAAAAATGCCCCGTAAGTCATTTTGACTGCGGGGCATTTTATTTACGTCAACACTGTTTTCCTGAACTGCGCAGGGCGCAGGGAAATGACAGTTTAGTTGCAGTGAATTAGTTACGGACTACTTTTTTGTATTCATTGGTACGTGTATCGATTTCGATCATGTCGTCCTGGCTAACAAACAACGGGACTTGAACGGTGTGGCTATGCGCTTCAACGGCATTTTCGATCTTGGCTTCTTTCAGGACGTTGCCTGATGTGTTGCCTTTAATAGCTGGTTCTGAGTAAACAACCTGACGAACGATTGTCGTTGGCAGTTCGACTGAAATTGCTTTGCCATCGTAAAAAACAGCTTCGCATTCCATGCCGTCTTTCAGATAGTGCAAGGCGTCGCCCAGATTTTCGCCTTCGATTTCATACTGTTCGTAGTCTGCATCCATAAATACATACAATGGATCAGCGAAATACGAATACGTTACGGATTTTTTATCGAGCACAACTACGTCAAACTTATCGTCGCCGCGGAAAACGTTTTCCTGAGGACTATTTGTCAGAAGATTCTTCATCTTCCATTTGTAGGTGAAGCCGGTGCGGCTTGAGCCGTTGACATCCGAACGCAAAATGATCATTGGCTTGCTGTCAACCATAATAATGTTGCCAACACGAATTTCTTTTGCAGGTTTCATAGTGAATATACGTAAAAAAGGTGGTTACATAGAAATCATCTGTAGCCCACCGGCGAAAGCGCCGCAAGCCTACGTTTGATTGAATTTTAAAGTGCGTTAAAAATTAGCCGTATATTTTAACCTGATTTGGGGCACTATTTACCGAACTGTTTCGCAAAACTTCAGTAAATTGCTAGTGAAATCACCATTTGCACGCAACTTCTGCTGCCAGGCTGGTGACATGAAAGCAATTTTTTCCATGTCCGCTGCAAATGATAGCCATGTCTGCGTGACATTCGCTGATCCATCAACAGTGCCGGTGGCAGCGTTCCAGGCCAGTGAGAGCGCCACTAAACTGTCTGTTTTAGCGCTGTAGCGTTGCAAAAACGCCTGCAATTTAACGTGATGCAAATCTTCATCTTGCGGATAGATATGCCAGATGAACGGCTTCCCCGCCCATTGCGCGCGCACAAAAGAGTCTTCTCCCCGGACAAAATTCAGATCGCATGCCCATAAGAGTTTGTCGTAGTCTGACTGCGGAACAAAGGGCAACACACGCACGGTTAACGCGCCGTGGGTCGCCGTGGCACCGGCTTTGCCAGCCTGCCCTAAAAAAGCCTGCACAGCATCGCTAGCGACGCCTTCCGGCACCAAACAGGTAATGGCCGTCTCGGTCTGCTGCCAGGCGCTGAATAAAGCCGCCACTGGTGCTTGCGGATAACAAAATAGCGAAATCTTCAGCGATCCCATTTCGGTCGGCATTACGCCAAATTGACCGAGAAATGCGGTCATTGCCATTTGGTCTTGCTGGAATGCATCACGCTGGTCTTGCAGCGTGGATTCGATCATCAAACCACCGGTTTTTTCGGTAAATCCGGGAAAGAAAAAATATTTAGTCAACGATAGCGACGGATGCGGTGACGACAAGGTGTGGCAACCTTCTACCCACTCTTGCGCAGTCAGACCTTCCAGATTTATCCATACTGGTTGCGGCGAGCACTGTGCCATCGCAGTGATATAACCGGGCGGTATGTCACAAGCAAAAAACTCGATCACGATATCGGCGACATCGCTGACCGCAAATACACCGTCTTGATCGCGCCAATGGCGTACCGTCACATTGCCAATCTTTTGTTCTGCGCGGTCAATGGCGACTTCTGGGCAAATTCGCTGAAAACTACGCAAATCGTCTACCCACAAGGTAACCGCGATGCCATGTTCTCGTTCTAATTGTTTTGCCAGACGCCAGCAAATGCCAATGTCGCCAAAGTTATCAACGACTTTGCAAAACAATGCCAGCGAGGTTGCTTGATGTTTTTTTTTGATGCATTTTTTGATTGTTCTGGATGTAAATTTCAACAGGTCTATCTGGCAACGTATTTCTGCAGAAAGCTTGTTGTGCTTTTATCGGCGATGGCCGGATGCTGAAGGAGGTGATTATAGAAGACTTCGCTTATTCGAAGCGGATATGCATTATTACGGCATGCGCGGACAAATGCACGTTAACCCCGGGTAACGCTCTACGTGGAAAAATGATGGCGCTTAGGTTAGACGGTGTAACGTTGCGTCAGACAAAAAATCCTCACTAACAACTGATAAATAGTTTGTTAGTGAGGATTTAATTTTTTATAACAAGTATAGAAAACAGCAACAGGATGTTGATTAGTCGCTGATTATTCGATCAATACTTATTCAACGTTTTTGAGGTGGGCGCGAAGTTGCGAAAATGGCGAGAGTAACTAGTAGGCCTATCGCGATGATCGCAATAAAAGTTTCTGAATCGAAAGATCTATTTAATATGCTACCAACACTCAAATGCCATTCTCTGGTTATTTCGACGCATACGATCAGACCTAATAATGTCAAAGAAATGGCCGCAAAAAAAATCACAGGATATTTCAGTCTGCTCGACCATTGCGAAATGTCAGAGCCGAGAAATTCATCAAATATAGCTGACTTAATTAGTTTCATCATTTCCTGCTTTCTGTGATTTTTATGAGCAAAGTATAGATAGAAAATACACAAAAAAACACACTAAAAATGTTCGATCAGCTAGGTGTAACAATAGTTCACATTTCAAAGCAGATCAACATATTTAATAGTTGCGATGATGTAACACCTTGCTTTGAAGTATTAATGTCGCGTGGAAAGTAATCTCTAAATTATTATCAAATACGGCGCTTAGCTATTTTTTTATTCCGCTAATCAGAGTAACTCCACGTTTAATAAATCCAGATAACAACTCTCGCGCGTGGTGCTGACAAAGTCGGCCAGATACGGTTTCTCCGATGCTTCCGGCAGACATGCCGCGTATAGTTTTCCGATCAATCCTGTTGGTGTAATACGTTTGGATAAAACATAATCACGGTTCACATAATTTTGCGCAGCCCAGATTGGCAACGTCGCGATCCCGCGTCGACTTGCCACCAGTTGCAGCATCGCAACCGTGAGCTCGGTGGTGCGACGGGCGGTATTGATACCGGCCGGTTTAAGGACTTGGCGCACCACGTCGAGCATATCGTCCGGCACCGGATAGGTAATTAAAGTGTCGGTGGCAAAGTCTTCTGCAATCAGAAAATCGCGCGATGCCAGCGGATGATCGTGGGCTAATAATGCGACGATTTCAAAACTAAATAACGGGTGGTAATCGACCTTCTCGTCATGATCGACTTCCGCCACGATGGCGACATCGGCGCGATGCTCGTACAGCAAACCAACGGGGTCGGCCTGAAAACCAGAAACAATATCTAGCTCCACTTCTGGCCAACGCTTGCGGAAAATATCCATGGCGGGCATCAGCCAGTCGAAGCAAGTGTGACATTCCACGGCTATTCGTAATTGCCCGGCGACACCTTGCGCCATGCGCACCAGATCGCGTTCGCTTTCTGCAACTTGCGGTAATACTGCATCGGCCAGTTTCAGCAACCGTTCACCTGCCGGGGTAAAGCGGACTGGCACCGATTTACGTTCAAAAAAAGTGGTGCCGTGATGGTCTTCGAGTTGTTTTAGCTGATGGGATAGCGCCGATTGCGTGACATTTAATAACGTGGCGGCGCGCAGCAAATTGCCCGCTTCACGCAATGCGCGCAAGGTTTTCAGGTGGCGGAGTTCGAGTATGGATTGCATGAGTGCGCTTTGACTATGAATGAAATTCAAGTTGATTCTTAATATTTCTCGTTTGAATCATAGTGTAAGTTGCGACAAACTGCCAGCTATCGGATTTGTTTACTTGGAGATAGCAATGGCACTAGCACACGTTTTAGGATTTCCCCGCATTGGCGCTCAGCGCGAATTGAAGTTCGCACAAGAGTCTTTCTGGAAGGGTGCGTCCGACGAGGCTGCGCTGCGTGAGACTGGTGCAACCTTGCGCGCACGCCACTGGAAAGCACAGGCGGATGCCGGACTGGATTTTGTGACGGTGGGCGATTTCGCCTGGTATGACCAGCTGTTGGGCACGCTGGCGTTACTCGGCGCGATTCCGCAGCGGTTTGGGTTTGACGCCAAACAATTGACGTTGGCGGATTATTTCACGTTGGCGCGCGGCAGCAAGCAACACTTTGCGATGGAAATGACGAAATGGTTCGATACTAACTATCACTATTTGGTCCCCGAGTGGAGTATCGAGACACAGTTTGATGGTGGCGTTGATTGGTTGTTCGATGAGATCGCCGAAGCGCAAGCGCTGGGTCATCAAGCTAAGGTCGTGCTGGTCGGACCGCTGACTTTGCTGTATCTGGGTAAGGTCAAATCCGGTTTGACACATAAGTTCGACTTGTTGCCAAAAGTGGTTGCAGGCTACCAAAAATTACTCGCACGTTTGCAAGCAGCAGGCGTGCACGCCGTGCAAATCGATGAGCCGATTCTGGCCTTGGAACTGGATAGCGACTGGGTGCAGGCGTTTACTCTGGTATACGCTGAACTGACGGCGTCTGCGCCGCCATTGTTGTTGACAACCTATTTTGGTGAAGTGCAAACGCATGCTGCGCTACTGCGCGATTTGCCGGTAATGGGCGTGCATCTGGACTTGGTTCGTGGCGATGCGCAGCTTGATGCGTTTATCGCTGACTGGCCGCAAGACAAGGTGTTGTCGGTTGGCGTGGTCGATGGACGCAATTTGTGGCGCAGCGATCTCGATACAATCCTCACTAAACTCAAGCCTTTGCAGGCGCGGCTTGGTGACCGTTTGTGGGTCGGTTCCAGTTGTTCTTTGCTGCATGTGCCGGTCGATTTAAAAAATGAAGATAAGCTCGATCAGGAATTGAAAAGCTGGCTGTCATTCGCGACCCAAAAACTGTCGGAAATCGTGGCGTTGAAAGCGGCTTTGAATTCAGATGCAACGGCAGTTTTTGCACAAGAAATCGAAGCCCATTTTGTCGCCTCACGCGCCGCGTTGGCTAGCCGCCGCAGTTCCACTCGGATTCATAATCCATTGGTACAAAAACGCTTGGCCGCAGTCACTGAGGCCCATGCAGAACGCACTAGCGGATTTACAACCCGGATTAGCAAGCAACAAAAGAAATTGAATTTGCCACTCTTTCCGACCACGACGATTGGCTCGTTCCCACAGACCGCTGAAATCCGCCAGTCGCGTGCCGCCTACAAGCGTGGCGAGATCGGGCATCTGGATTATCTTGACCAAATGCGCAGCGAAATCCGTCTGGTCGTGCAGAAGCAAGAAGAGCTAGGGCTGGATGTGTTGGTGCATGGCGAACCGGAACGCAATGACATGGTGGAGTATTTCGGCGAGCAGTTATGGGGCTATGCCTTCACTGCAAACGGCTGGGTGCAAAGCTATGGCTCGCGCTGCGTCAAACCGCCGGTTATTTATGGTGATGTGTATCGTCCAGAAGCGATGACTGTCGGCTGGAGTCAGTTTGCACAAACGCTGACCGATAAACCGATGAAGGGCATGTTGACTGGTCCAGTGACGATGCTGCAATGGTCGTTTGTCCGCGATGATCAACCGCGTGAAGCCACCGCGCTGCAAATCGCTTTAGCGTTGCGCGACGAAGTCTGCGATCTAGAAAAAGCGGGCATTGGCATGATCCAGATCGACGAGCCAGCGTTCCGCGAAGGCTTGCCACTTAAAGCACGGGACTGGAAGCATTATCTTGATTGGGCGGTGCGCGCCTTCAAAATCAGCGCCGCCGGTGTGACGGACGAAACACAGATCCATACGCATATGTGCTATTCAGAATTTAACGATATTTTGCCCTGGATCGCCGCGATGGATGCCGACGTCATCACGATAGAAACTTCGCGTTCGGATATGGAATTGCTGGATGGGTTTGGAGAATTTGCTTATCCGAACGATATAGGCCCGGGCGTCTACGATATCCATTCGCCACGCGTGGCGCAAGTCGATGAGATGGAACGTCTGCTGCGCAAAGCGCGTGGGGTTATTCCAGATCAGCGTCTCTGGGTCAATCCAGATTGCGGTTTGAAAACACGTGCCTGGCCAGAAACTTACGCCGCGTTGGAAAACATGGTGCTGGCAGCGAAACGTTTGCGGGCCGAGGTCGAGGCAGAGCGCAAGGCCGCATAATTCCGGCTAATTTGACACTTAAAAAAATAGGACACACGCAGTATTGCGTGTGTCCTGTTTTATTTTTGTGTCAGGCACGTCTCGTTGAATCAATCATTCATTTTGATTTAGCTCTGCTCGCAGCAAGGTGACAAAGCTCGCTAATTCTGTTGCGGCCACATCCGATGCAACCCAGTACGTCATTCCTCCCGTAGTCCAGTGCGCGAGATGATAGCCGCGCCGGCTCTCCGTCATTGGTGTTGTATCGCCGCTGCTGGTTGGCCAGATGTAGAGATTAATAGGATGTAATTGACGATGGTAAATCAGCGCAGCGACCGGCTGGCCGTCCAGATAGTCTAATCTGCCGCCGATCAGCGGATAGCCTTGCGTTGCCAGTTCGACCACCGGAGGCGAAAAATTCAGCTTACCGTTGAACCAGGGTTTAACCGTGTGATGGTCGGAGGAAACTACGTCAGACAAGTGATCGACCTGTAACGAACGAACGTGGCTGGCGACAACTTCATTGGCCAATTGATCTTGTGACGTTGGTAATGTCAGATACATGCCGACGCTCCAAAATACCGCCAGCAAAGTTGTCAACAGTGCACCGACGTTCAGCCAGTTGCGTTGCCAGTTGCGTTGCCAATTGCGTTGCCAATTTGTATACCAACGTCTTGGACGTGCGGCGGCGGCTGTGCTTGAAGCAGATGCGGAAGCCGGCGTTGCGCGCTCTTTCAGGAGGGCCGCATTGATCCGTTGGGCCAAATCTGCGGGGGCCTCAAAGTAGAACGCAGGGTTTTTTAGCTGGGAAGAGAGCTGGCTCTGTTGCGCATAATCTTGCTGACATTCGGCACAGTCATTCAGATGGCGT
Organism: Glaciimonas sp. PCH181; assembly: GCF_003056055.1. Classification (NCBI taxonomy): domain Bacteria; kingdom Pseudomonadati; phylum Pseudomonadota; class Betaproteobacteria; order Burkholderiales; family Oxalobacteraceae; genus Glaciimonas; species Glaciimonas sp. PCH181. Next base: position 1,943,181 of record NZ_PYFP01000001.1, on the reverse strand, counting down.
TCAATCTGAATCGCCTCCCCGAGGCCTAATTCTTGATCGACGTAAGCGGGTAAAAGTTCGCGTGCTTGCTGATGTTCCATCATATCTCCTGCCGCATGGGTGTTATCGCTGGCGCGTGCGCTGTATCTTCCCGCAACTTGCTTTCCAGCAACTGACGGCCGCGTCCTAAACGCGACATGACTGTACCTAGCGGAATCCCGACAATGACGGCGATCTGTTTATACGACAATTCTTCGAGTTCACGCAGCACCATCACCTCGCGAAACGCTAGTGGCAACGCTAGCAGCGCCTTCAACAATTGCTGCTGGCTATCTTTTTGCAGGAGGACATTTGCCGGATCGTTATCGGTAGCGTGGTTTTCAGCAATATTCTCGCCATCAGCGCTGTGACATTGTTCGTCAAATAAAGTATTCCGCATCTGATTCTGCTGATACCACGTATAAAAGGTATTGCGCACGATAGTCAGCAACCAGGCACGTCCATCTTCACCATGAAAGCTATCGAAAAAAGTAAACGCCCGTAAATAGGCCTCTTGCACAACATCCTCTGCGTCCGGACGGTTGCGCGTTAGCCAGCTGGCCAGATTAAATGCCGAGTTCAGATGCGGCAGCACGATGGTCTGAAAGCGCATTTCTTTGGTCGAGTCAGTCATGCTGTAGGTTCCTGTTGGCTATCTATCATACCGCTCGGCTGGCAATTTTATTCCCACTAAATACGGTTTTTTTTCTGCCGAAAAAGTGAAAAGACGGGAATAAAACGCTGCGCTTATCGGTTTTGGATGTTACCGGTCAAGTGATCGGCAATGCTGAAATCGCGGAGGAGAATGTGATGGGGAACGCATGTGATAGACGTAGTTTTATGCGGCTTGCAGGATTGGGTGGGGCGGTGTTCGTTTCCGGGCTGAGCGGTTGGGCGACAGCGGCAGGCAGCCGTGACAATGCCGCCACGGATTTCTTTTTTGTGCAAATGTCGGATTCGCATTGGGGGTTTGAGGGTGCGCCGAATCCAGATGCGCATGGCACGCTGCAAAAAGCGGTCGCGGCGGTCAATAGTCTTGACCAAGTGCCGGAGTTTATTGTGTTTACCGGTGACCTGACGCATACCACCGACGACCCGCAAGAGCGTCGCAAGCGCTTATCTGAATTTAAGGCGATTGTGAGCGAATTGAAGGTGAAGCAAGTCTATTTTATGCCCGGCGAGCATGATGCCGGACTGGATCGGGGCAAAGCCTATCAGGAGTTTTTTGGTAAAACGCATTACACCTTCGATCATAAAGGGGTGCATTTTATTGTGCTCGATAACGTTTCCGATCCCGGTGCGAGCATCGGCGACGAACAATTAAGCTGGCTGGCGCTGGACCTGGAAAAACAAGCGAAAGACGCGCGGATAGTGGTATTTACGCATCGGCCGTTATTTGATCTTTATCCTCAATGGGACTGGGCGACACGCGATGGTGCAAGAGCGCTGGAATTGTTAATGCCGCACGCCAACGTTACGGTGTTTTACGGTCATATTCATCAGGAAAATCATCACATGACCGAGCACATTGCGCACCATTCTGCGAAGTCGTTGATCTTTCCGTTGCCAGCGCCGGGTTCTCAGCCGAAACGGACGCCGCTGGCATGGGATAGCGCGCAACCGTATCGCGGTCTGGGATTTCGAGAAGTTGACGCAACACAAAAAAGTGCTGATTACAGCATCACTGAATACCCCGTACAGAAAGGTTGACCATGACTAGACTCAATAATATTCACACCAGCCCACAGCGCCGCCGCTTCCTGATTGGCGCTGCGAGTGTTGGGATAGGCTTAGCCGCCTCTGCAATCGCGATTGCGCAAACTTCCTCGCAGGAGCAGGTGATTAAGGTTGTCGCCAGCAAATTTACCTACGCGCCGAATCGGATTATGTTGAAGCGCGGCGTGCCGGTGGCATTGGAATTTACGACGCTGGATGTTCCGATGGGATTCAATGCGCCGGATTTTAAGGTGCGCACAGATATTCTGCCGGGCAAAGCATCGCAAGTACGTTTTACGCCCGATAAAGTCGGCGAATTTACGTTTCACTGCGATTTATTCTGCGGCTCGGGGCATGAGGATATGACCGGCGTGATCGTGGTGACCTGATCTGTTAAGGCAAAAAGGCGGATGCGTCTCGCGAACTCCGCCTTTTGTATGTTGCCTTAGCAGATGACTGTCTTCAGCGGGAATTACGGCAGCGGAAAAATCAGGCAAGTAGTGGTGGCATGCGCATAGATTTTGCCGTCGACATCCACGATGTTTGCTTCGGCAACGCCGACTTTGTTACCGACTTGGATAACTTTGCCGATGGCGCGTACCGGGCCGGTTTTTTCTGTCAGGGCGCGAATCAGATTTACTTTTAATTCCAGCGTGGTGTAACCGATGCCTTTCGGCAGAACGGAGTGCACCGCGCAGCCCAGCGCGGAATCAAGCAGGGTGCAGAAGTAGCCGCCATGGACGCTGCCTATCGGATTGTAGTGCTGCTTGCCGGGCGTGCCTTGAAACACGATACGACCCGGCTCACCTTCGACGGGGATGAAGTCCAGCGTCTCACCGAGTGGGACGGACGGTAGCTTGCCGTCCCAAATTTGCTGAAGAAATTCCATGCCGCTGAATTCTTTTAATTGCGCCAACGTTGCAACGCCCGGCGCGGCCAGCCGCTCCCTGACGTTTGCTTCCTGCGTTTTCCATAGGGCCAAAGTGTCTTCGCGGCTGGTCATTTTTATCCTTGTTATTTGCATTAGGGTGGGCGGAAACATGTTGAACAAAAGCATCAGCGTGATTATGCCTTGATGCGATCGTTGGCGTTGATGTCTCTATTTTGCAACTCAGTTGCATTTTTGTTGCGAGGACAGGGTGAACCCCTTTAGACTAGTGATTGCGCGGCGTTGGCCGTTTATTTATCCGTCATCGTTAACTCTCCTAAGCGCATGAACAGTATGCCGATGTGCCTCTTATTTTGCCGATTGCCGTCGTCGCCACATGGCGCGAGTGGCATGCCGTGCGACGGTTGCGCATGCAATTAATTGTTCAGGATTATTTCTCGGATCGGCGACGACGCAAGACCCGTTTTCAACAGCTAGCTTTCTGGCTGGCGCTGACGATTTTGGTGGTGCAGTTGATCGGCATGGCTTTTCACGATCATGGCGTGGCCGAAGAATCGACGGATTGCGTCAGCTGTAATCTCGCGGCGCATTTCCCAGCGCCGCCATCATTAGTGCCAATTGCGGCAGTGGTGCCGGTGCTGGTGTTCGTCTATTACGTCTTGCCGGACGCTGCCTATTTCTTTGTCCCGCAAAATCAGCGTTATCTGATCCCGCATCCGCAAGCGCCCCCGCGTGTTTTTTCTCGTCGTTAACTTCCTTTATTTAATGTAATTGGGTGAACACAGCCCGGTCATGGCCGGGCTGTGCCTACCATTTCGGAGTTTGAGAATGAAAACACGCTTATTGCGGATGAGCGCCTTGATTGCGCTCGCCTATAGTTTTTCCGCCCCTGTCTACGCACAGACGACCAAGGCGACCTCAGTCGCGCCTAAACACATCAGCGGTATGATCCGTGACGCCAAGGGTCGCCCATTGGCAGATGCCCACGTTGATCTGAAAGATGCCAGCGGCCACGCCGTCGCCACCACTACCAGTGATAAAGAAGGTTATTTCGGCTTTGCTGATATCGCGCCCGGTACTTACGCTGTGAACGTGGATAAAGACACATTCGCGTCCGGCGCCGAGACCGTCATCGTCGCAGCGGATGCCGGGGCTGCGACCGCAATCACGCTGGTCAATACACAAACGCTGGATGAAGTAGTCGTCACTGGCGAGCGTTTAGATCGTGCCAGAAATGGCATTCTGGTAGAAACCGGCAGCAGTATTTATCGCATCGGGCAAAAAGATATCGCCGCATTACCGCAGGGCGAAAACACCGCATTCAATCAAGTATTGCTGCGTGCACCCGGCGTGGCGCAGGATTCGTTTGGACAATTGCACGTGCGCGGTGACCATGCCGATTTGCAGTACCGTCTAAACGGAATTATTTTGCCGGAGAGTATTTCCGGCTTCGGTCAGACGCTGGATACGCGTTTTGTGGATAGCGTCAATTTGCTGACCGGGGCACTGCCCGCGCAATACGGCTATCGCACTGCTGGCGTAGTCGATATCCATACAAAAACGGGCCAAGTAGCCAACGGCGGCAATATCGGGATTGAAGTCGGCAGCAACAATACCCGGCAAATCAGCGGCGACGTCAGCGGTTCTCACGATGGCTTTAGTTATTACGTCAACGGTTCTTTTGGTGCGAACAATTTAGGTATTGAAAACCCAACCGGCGCATCGTCTGCGATTCATGATCGTTCGCTACAAAACAAGGGTTTCGGTTATTTTTCTTATTTGTTGAACCCGGATACACGCGTCAGCCTGATTCTGGGGACTTCTGACGGTCGCTTTCAGATTCCGAATTCACCCGGTCAGACGCCAAGCTTTCAACTGGATGGCGTGAACAATTATCCTTCCCAAAATCTGAATGAGCGTCAGCGCGAAACCAACCGTTATGGCATTTTGGCGTTGCAAGGTGTTATCGGTAACGATATCGACTATCAGGTCGCTGCATTCAGCCGTTATTCGCGGGTATTGTTTGCGCCGGACAACACTGGCGATCTGCTCTACACCGGCGTCGCTTCGCGCGTGTTGCGCACAGGTTTGGCGAATGGCTTGCAAGCAGATGGCAGCTATCGCCTCAATGACAGTCACACGGTGCGCGCCGGTATTTCTTATACCCGCGAAACTCTGAAGAATAGTAACGATTCGCTGACTTTCACAACTGATGCAAATGGCGATCAATTGGGTACGACGCCGATCACGATCAACGATCAGGGCCAAAAAACGACGAATCAGACTGGCGTGTATTTGCAGGATGAATGGAAGATCAGTGATCGGGTCACTATTAACTATGGCGCTCGGGCTGATTGGCTCAATGCTTACGTTACAGCTAGCCAATTAAGTCCGCGCATCGGCGTGGTATTTCAGATGACGCCGCAGACTACGTTTCACGCTGGTTATGCAAAATACTTTACGCCGCCTACCAGCGAGTTGATCGCCGCGACGACGGTTGCCAGTTTTAACGGTACGACGAATGCTTCTGCCAGCAGTCAGAATGATGCGGTGCAGGCTGAAAGTTCGGACTATTTTGATCTTGGGGTGGTGCATCAATTGACGCCGCATTTTTCGATTGGGCTGGATGGTTACTACAAAAAGATAAAAAACATGCTGGATGAGGGCCAATTCGGCTCGGCCTTGTTGTTCACGCCGTTCAATTATGCGCAGGGCAAAGTGTACGGTCTGGAGTTAACGCTGAACTATCGCAACGATAATTTGGCAGGCTATTTCAACGTGGCGCGTTCTGTCGCGCTGGGTAAAAATATCGTCTCCAGCCAATACAATTTTGATCCGGATGAGCTGGCTTACATCTCTAACCATTGGGTGCATGTGGATCACGATCAAAGTATTACGGCTTCGACCGGAATCTCTTACTTGTGGCAGGGCACGACTTATAGCGCCGATGCACTATTTGGCAGCGGCCTGCGCAGCGGTTTTGCCAACACAGAGCATTTGCCTTCTTATACCGAGGTCAATTTAGGCGTTAGTCGTACGTTTAAGGATTCGCCGATTGGTAAGCTGACGGCGCGTCTGAGCGTCATCAACCTGTTTGATCGCGTCTATGAAATCCGTGATGGTTCTGGTGTCGGCGTTGGTGCGCCGCAGTTTGGACAACGGCGCGGCCTGTATGTGGGATTGACGAAGTCGTTTTAATGTCGTTTTAGCGTTTGTTTAGCCTAAAAATGTGAGGAGTGCGCTCATCACATTTTTATTGTCCGCAGGAAAACAGCACAGCAAGCGAGAAATCTCACGATACAAAATGCAAATTTCATAATATGAAATTTTAATGTGCGTCGCACCATTTTTATATTCCATCCCAAGAGATGTTGTTCCGCATTGCAAAACATAGTCATTAAGTATCTGATTATAAAAAGTAAATTTTTTTTATATGTCTAATATGCGTCATTGTTGCTCTGCACGAAAGCGCCTATCATTAATCCATCGACTTTGCGTTTGTTTTGACGTTTTAGCAAAAATTGCGCGATTTTTTTAGGTTAATTAACTGGAGAATGACGATGACAACACGTGAACAGCAAGTACAGGCATTGGCAAAAGACTGGGCAGAAAATCCGCGTTGGAAAGGCGTAAAACGTAACTACACGGCAGAAGATGTCGTGCGTTTGCGCGGTTCGGTGCAAATCGAGCACACGTTGGCAAAACGTGGTGCGGATAAGCTGTGGCATTTGCTGAATACCGAGCCATTCGTCAATACCTTGGGCGCGTTGACCGGCAATCAGGCAATGCAGCAGGTCAAAGCCGGTTTGAAAGCTATTTACCTGTCCGGCTGGCAAGTTGCTGGCGATGCGAACTCCGCAGGTGAAATGTACCCTGACCAATCGCTGTATCCCGTTAATTCAGTACCGCTAGTCGTTAAACGTATCAACAACACATTTACGCGTGCCGACCAGATTCAATGGTCGGAAGGCAAAAACGATATCGACTTTTTCGCGCCGATCGTTGCTGACGCAGAAGCTGGTTTCGGCGGCGTGTTGAATGCCTATGAACTGATGAAATCCATGATCGATGCGGGTGCTTCTGGCGTCCACTTTGAAGATCAACTGGCTTCGGTAAAAAAATGTGGTCACATGGGCGGCAAAGTGTTGGTGCCGACGCGTGAAGCGGTTGAGAAGTTGAATGCGGCCCGCCTGGCGGCCGACGTTTCCGGCACTTCTACATTGGTAATTGCACGGACCGACGCAGAAGCGGCGGATTTGTTGACGTCTGATGTGGATGATAACGACAAGCCATTTTTGACCGGTGAGCGTACCGTTGAAGGCTTCTTTAAAACACGTCCGGGGATCGATCAGGCAATTTCGCGCGCGCTGGCTTACTCGGAATACGCCGATTTGGTCTGGTGTGAGACAGGCAAGCCGGATCTGGCTTTCGCGAAGAAATTTGCCGATGCAGTCCATGCCAAGTTTCCGGATCAGATGCTGGCTTATAACTGTTCGCCTTCGTTCAACTGGAAAAAGAATCTGGACGATGCAACGATTGCCCGATTCCAGAAAGAACTCGGCGCGATGGGTTACAAGTTTCAATTCATCACGCTGGCCGGTTTCCATGCATTGAATTACTCGATGTTCAATTTGGCCCACGGTTATGCACGTAACCAAATGACTGCTTTCGTCGAATTGCAAGAAAACGAATTCGCCGCTGCGGACAAAGGCTTCACGGCAGTAAAACATCAACGCGAAGTTGGTACTGGCTATTTCGATGCTGTGACGCAAGCGATTCAGCAAGGTCAATCATCGACCACTGCATTACACGGTTCGACAGAAGACGAACAGTTCTTCGAAGCAAAAGTCGCCTGATTGCAGGGGCTAGCTGAAATTAAAAAAATGATGTTAAAAAAGCCCCCGTTTGTTTTCAAACGGGGGCTTTTTATTTGCGCGCATCGAGATATATTAATAACTGTCAGATGTCAAAAAATACGATATCAGGGCGGTAAACATTCTGTTGCATTCGCTCTGATTGCGGTCAATCTTTGGACTATACTGATTTTTGCCAGAGAAAATGTCGGACAATTTTTGCAATGGCGTTAGTCATCAATCCGAATTGAAATAAAGGCGGGACAAATGGTCATCCATAGCATCGAAGACGAGACCGGCATCCATTGTGTCGACATCGCGCAGCAGGACGATGGCACATTCACCTTTAAGGCTTTCCGTAAAGATCCGGAAGATCAAGGGCGCTGGACGTTGACCGCCGATTATTCGATTACAGCCTATGCGACTGAAGCCGCCGCGCTCGATGCTGCTTGCGTGGAAGTTCCGTGGTTAAAGCAGGCGATTTCAGGTCGGTTGTGAAGCCATTTTGGTCGAGGCAATCTTGCCGTCCCGAATCTCAAATACCGCGTCACCCAACGCCGCTACATCAGCCGGATCGTGCGTAATGACCAGCATTGGCACGTTAAGCTGCTTTTGCAATTCGCTTAACTCGTTCCGCATGCGGTCTCGCAAAGCAGGATCGAGGGCTGAAAATGGCTCATCCAGCAGTAGCATATCGGGTTCCAAAACTAAAGCGCGCGCCAAGGCGACACGTTGACGTTGGCCGCCGGATAGCTGGTGCGGATAACTATTGGCGGTAGCGCCTAATTCAAACAACGTTAGCCACTTCTGTACGCGCGGATGATGGCTGGCTTTGCGCGGATTTAGCCAGCCTTTTTTTATGCCGAAAGAGATATTTTGCGCAACCGTCAGATGCGGGAAGAGTGCGTAATCCTGAAATAAGTAAGCAACGTTGCGGTGTTGTGGCGGCAAGTTGATGCCATGGTGATGGTCGAATAGAGTGTGCTGGTTGATGCTGATCATCCCTTGATCGGGCGTCAACAACCCGGCTACTGCCAGCAACGTCAGACTTTTACCCGCCCCGGAGGGGCCATACAAGACGATGCGTTTGCTATCGGAGGTGAAGGCAATGTCGAGCTGAAAGCTGCGATCATCGGCTTGCAAGCGTTTTTGAAGTTCGACTTTTATGATCATTGTCATTGCCTCCTGCGCTGGGCTTTTGGTACTAAACGTCCCGCAATTAGCAGCAGCACGACGCAAGTGACCGACGTAATTAAGACCAGCAAATTGGCAGTATTATCGTCACCGGCTTGCACCGCTTCATAGATAGCAACCGATAGTGTTTGAGTGCGGCCCGGCAGATTGCCTGCAATCATCAAGGTTGCGCCGAATTCGCCTAGCGCCCGCGCGAAAGCCAGCAAAATACCGGCGGTGATACCCTTGGATGCGAGTGGCAGTGTGACGCGGAAGAAAATCGCCACTTCGGAAATGCCGAGTACCCTTGCTGCGTTTTCGAGTTGCGGGTCAACATCTTCAAACGCGGCCCGCGCCGATTTCAATACTAGTGGAAACGCGACGATGGTAGACGCAATGACCGCGCCTTGCCAGGTGAAGACTAACTCGATCCCCCATTTTTCCAGCCACTCGCCGACTATCCCACGTCGACCTAATACGACTAATAAATAGTAGCCGAGGACCGTTGGCGGCAGCACTAATGGCAAGGTCAGAATGGAGTCGACCAAATCCCGCGCCGACGAACGCCAGCGTGCCAGGCCATAGGCGATGGCGACACCGAACACTAAATTCAGCAACGTCGCCCAGCCAGCGACCTTAAGCGAGAGAGCAAGCGGTACCCAGACCGCATTCATCGAAACTTATTCATTGTTAAATACTTATTCAGAAATCTATTGGCAATTGCATCGGTCATCCTCAAGGATTAACTTGAGGACGACATGATCGCCTCAAATAACGATTATGGCTTTAAAAATCCATAACGTGCCAGCGTTGCCTGACCTTTAGCCGACAAGACGTAATTGACGAATTCGTTAGCGACAGCGGCTTGTTTGCTAGCGCTCGTGACTGCAATCGGATACGTCACGGGTGTGGTAGATGGTACGCGCACCGCGACTTTGACCTTGCCCGGCATTACAGCAGCATCGGTCGAAAATACGAAGCCAGCCTCGACTTCACCGCGGGCAACATAGTCCAGACTTTGGCGAACATTTTGAGCCGGAATGCCTTTTGCTGAGACGGCATCCCACAAGTTTTCATGTTCCAGTGCAGCTTTTGTATAGCGACCGACGGGAACCGAGGCCGGGTTGCCGTAAGCAATCCGTTTAACTGCCGGCTGGAGTAGATCTTTCAGATTCTGAATCCCCAGCGTGCTATCGGCAGGCACGATCAATACGATTTGATTGCTGGCAAAGTTTTTGCGGCTGCTGACTTGCACGGCTTTTTCTGTTTCCGCCTTGTTCATCGCGTCCTGATCGGCCGATGCAAAAACATCGGCGGGCGCGCCTTTAACGATCTGTTGCAACAATACGTCTGAGGCGGCGAAGTTCAGCAATACTTTGGTATCCGGATGCTGCGCTTCAAAGTCTTGCGCGACTTCTTTGAACGCGTTGGTGAGGCTGGCTGCGGCGGACACGATCAGATCGGCGGAGTGGGCGGATACGCTGGCCAACATGAGCGGGAGTGCGGTGAGGGCAGTGACGGCAACGCGCTTGAAAACTGGCAGCATGAAATATCTCCGTGAATGACGAAATGAGGAAGCAAGTAACGAAGTAAGTAGCACTTATAGTGCAAAATCGATAGCGAAATATATGGCAGGATATAGCGTGCGTCAACTCGAATAATCCCAAATAGTCAAAAGTTGCGCTGCTTTGATCTTCATCGGCTTGCTACAATCTGGACATGACATATTCTAAAACGATCAGACTGAGAGTGATGCGGGGCGACGTCATTGCGTTTGGACCCGGCAAAGCCGCCTTGCTGCTGGCGATTGCCCAGACCGGTTCAATTTCTGCCGCCGCCCGCGCGCTGGGCATGTCTTACCGACGTGCCTGGTTGCTGGTTGAGGAAATGAACGTGAGTTTTCAGGAGCCATTGGTAGCAACGGCGACCGGCGGGGCTAACGGTGGCGGTGCCCGCATCACCGACCTGGCGCGCAGCATGTTAGATCGTTATGAACAAATGACGCGGAAGGCCGAAGCGGCTGTGGCACAGGATATGGGCTATTTCGATGCCCTTATGAAACCAGAAGAATAAGGCCGGACAGAAAAATATCCTTTTTTACAGCCATTAAAGACTTAAATGCTGTCGGCATAAGCAATATCAAAAGAGTGTTTTGTGCATTCAGATTAATCATTTAACACGGAACCATGCAGCCCTCATGCGGACCACTCTCCTTAAATACCGCCTTCGTATTCAGCGTTTGTTCCATTTTTCTCCCAGTCATTCGATGTTGCTATGGGCTGTTGTCGTCGGGTTTTTAGGCGCGCTGGCGACCATCCTGTTTCGCGAATGCATCCTCGGGTTGCAACTGCTGCTGACCGGGGAGAGCGGCAGTTTTGTGACGATTGCTAAAAGTTTATCCTGGCACTGGCGGGTAGTCCTACCGACGCTGGGCGGCGTGATAGCAGGCGTAATCCTGCTGCTGGCGAAACGGGTTCCGGCCGCGGCCACGTCTGATTATATGGAGGCGGTGACGATTGGCGACGGCAATATTCCAGTCCGACACAGTCTGTTGCGCAGTCTGTCTTCGCTCGCCACTATCGTCTCCGGCGGATCGATTGGGCGCGAAGGCTCGATGGTGCAATTGGCGGCATTAGCGGCATCGCTGGTTGGCCGGATTACTTATTTTGAGCCTAGTCGGCTGCGGTTGCTGGTGGCTTGCGGGGCAGCAGCAGGGATTACGTCGGCTTATAACGCACCGATAGCCGGGGCATTTTTTGTCACTGAGATCGTACTCGGGGCGATTGTGATGGAGAGTTTTGGGCCAGTGGTGGTGGCCTCGGTCGTCGCCAATATTACGATGCGCGCATTGCCCGGTTATAAACCGGCGTATGAAATGCCCGCTTTTCCGGATATTGCTGGCGGCGAAATCGCATTATTCGTGGTTCTTGGTATTTTGGCCGGGATTGCCGCGCCGCAATTTTTACGCTTGCTGCATTTCTCAAAACGGCAATTTCAAAAGACCGGCTTACCGCTTCCTTTACGCTTAGGGCTGGGCGGTTTGCTGGTTGGCCTGATGTCGGTATGGGTGCCGGAGGTATGGGGCAATGGCTATAGCGTGGTCAATTCGTTGCTGCATACGTCTTGGCTATGGTGGAGCATTGTCCTTATTCTGATTGCCAAAGTTGTGGCCACTGCCGTGACGACTGGCTCTGGCGCGGTGGGCGGTATTTTTACGCCGACGTTGTTTGTCGGCGCGGCGATTGGCCTGTTGTTCGGTGCAGTGGTGCATGTGATCTTCCCGAACGCCAGTTCACCGCCGTTTGCGTACGCGATTGTGGGCATGGGCGCATTTTTGGCGGCGGCGACCAGTGCGCCTTTGATGGCGATTTTGATGATTTTTGAAATGACGCTGAACTATCAGGTCATGCTGCCGTTAATGCTTTCTTGCGTGGTGGCTTATTTTATCGCCCGCAGTCTGAACGGCGGCTCAATGTATGACATCACCTTAAAGCGTAATCGCGATGTGCAGGAGCGCATGCGATTGCGCGGAATTCATATGTGCGATCTGATTCGCCCTGCGGATACGGTATTGCCGATGGATGCGCCATTCAATGAAATTAGCCGTTTGTTTTTAAAATATCCGGTCAAATATATCTATATCGTCGATGATGATAACCATTATTGCGGCGTGGTGGCTTTGCAAGATATTACGTCGGTTTTATTAGACAAGGGCGAGACCGAAAATCGCGTCGCCGCAGATTTTGTAAGGCGTGAGTTTTTGCATGTCATTACGCCTGAAATGTCGCTGGGAAATGCGTTGCAATTATTCCTCGATCATCAGGGTGAGCGTTTGCCGATTGTGCGCAGTCTGGCCGAACCAGTGTTATTGGGGGCGATTTTTAAGAGCGCGTTGCTGGAGGCCTATTTTCAATTGGATAACGTCAAGTTAGCGTAACCACAGCGAATGGCGGCCTCAGATCAGCAAACGTTGTTTTTAGGGTACTCTTTGCGGATGGGTTTGCAGGGGCGGTCAGCTGCATAAGATGTTAAATGGATATCTTTTTGGTTGTGCGGATCCTCACACCACAGAAAGCAGAAAGGCAGGGACCACAATGTTTCCGAAATGGGTGGCGGATCGCACGAAGTCAAAAGTGGTGAAACAAAGTGACATCCCCGCTTCTGACGCGGCCTTGCAGGCAGTGCGTCAACGTTGTCGGAGTTTCGTGTCACGCCGTGCATTATGGTCGGCTGGCGCGTCTGCGTTGCCTGTGTTTGGCGTCGATATCGCGGTTGATATCCATCTGCTGTCGGGGCTAATTGAAGACATTAATGCTGAATTCGGCCTGACGCCAGAGCAAATCGACGGTCTCCATCCAAAGCGCAAGGTTGCCACCTACAGTGTCATCGTGGCTGCGGGCAGTACGTTTGTCGGGCGCGTGGTGACGCGTGAATTGTTACTCAAGATTCTGATGCGCAGCGGTGTGAAAGTCGTCACCAAGAATGCCACACGATTAGTGCCGATAGCGGGCCAGATGGTCTCGGCAGCGATCGGTTATTCTGCCTTTCGCGCCATCGGAAATCATCATATCGAAGCCTGCACTAAAGTCGCTGAAGAATTGCTGAAAATCTCGCCGATCGAGGATTAATTGTTTTTATAGTAATTTTTCTATTTAAAGCTTATTAGCGAATTTGGGATATGTTTCAAAATGACCCTCGAAATACACAGTTAATCAGTACTATTAATAGCTATTAACAGCGCATATCAGTGATATCTGCCATCCAGCCGCTGAAATTGTTAAAATGCGGGTCTTCTCCATTGCAAAGCGGTTATATGGGCTTATTCATTGTCTTGAATAGGCCAGACCTGAAAGCTTGCGCTAGCCACACATTGCAGCGCTTACGACCTACCGTCGCATGGGGTATACGTGTTTTGTTGCAAAAATAGCGACAATAATGCTGCCCGTTGCCGATCTGCTGTTGGAATCACCCTTTTACCAAGATAGATATTTTTATGCTGAGTTATCGCCACGCTTTCCATGCAGGCAATCATGCTGATGTACTGAAGCATCTCGTGACCATCCAATTGCTGGATTACCTCGGTCAAAAAGATACCGCCTACACCGTTATTGATACCCACGCCGGTGCCGGTATGTACGCGCTGGATGGCGGTTATGCCTCCAAAAATGCCGAATTTGAAACCGGTATCAGCCGCTTGTGGAGCCGCAAGGATTTGCCGCCCGCGATTGCTGAATACGTCAATGTTGTGCGTAAACTTAATCCCGATGGCAAATTACGTTTTTATCCGGGATCGCCGTATTGCGCTGATGTAACGATGCGTGAACAAGATCGTTTGCGTCTATTTGAATTGCATCCTAGCGATAGCAAGATTTTGACGGATAATTTCCGCAAACTCGATGCGCAACGCCCACGCGGCAACAGCCGTGGCAAGCGCGTGATGATCACGCAAGGTAACGGTTTTATTGGTCTGAAAGCTTTATTGCCGCCGCCATCGCGTCGCGGTCTGGTGCTGATCGATCCGCCGTATGAAGTCAAAGATGATTATCGTCTGGTAAAAAATACGCTTGAAGATGCATTGCTGCGCTTTTCTACTGGTACTTACGCCGTATGGTATCCGGTGCTGAACCGGATGGAATCACGTCAAATGCCGGAAAAACTGAAGCGTTTAAAGGCAAACGGCTGGCTTAACGTAACGCTTACCGTTAAAACACCGTCGCCGGACGGTTTTGGCTTGCATAGCAGCGGTATGTTTGTACTGAACCCACCGTTCACTTTAGAGCCGCTTCTGAAAGAACTGATGCCGTATCTGGTGAAGACGCTCGGCACCGACTCCGGCGCAGGTTTTACGCTTGAATCCGGTGCGACGGCGGCAGTGAATACGGGTACACGGCGGGTTTAGTATTTTTGGGACGTTGCGGGTAAGGTAAAGTTGTTACAGCTTAAGCCACCCGCATCGCCACGCGTTTATCCAGTAACGCCAACCAACGCTCGCCGCATTCAGCATCGCTGATACATAACGCATAGTCGGTCACCGTGCGTGCGGCACGTTCAAGCAATTGAATATCGGCTTCGTGCTGCCGCGCAACATGCGGGTCTTCCAAAAACAGCACGCGCCGACATTGCTGGCGATCCAGTATTAATTCCGCGATTTGTGCATCGCCGCCCATCGGGCCACTCAAAAAAGGTCTTACCCAATGTCGACCAGCTTCTTCCCCTTTTATTTTCTGCGCCAGTTTGTTCAGCAAGCCGCCAGTCGTCCCAGTGGCGCAGCGAAACGCAAACTTGTCTAATAAAGCGAAGTTGCGCTCGGCAATCGCCAGCATGCGTTCTTTCATGGCATCGTGCGCAATCAGCGCGATGCCTTCATTCGCCAGATCGAACGTCGGGTCAAGTCGTGGATCAGGTGCTGCACCCAGCGCGGTCGCCTCTAGTTCCAGCCATTCACGGGCCCCTGCCAACGTCGATAAAAAAGGCTTGCCGTGAATCACGCACTGGCGTTTTAGCGCCACTGCTTCAGGAAAAGTCGAAGATGGATCGACCGGATCCATCAAATAAATGATTGCATCCAAGGTTCTGGTCGGATCGCTATCAACTACCCGCGATACTAGTTTCATCAAGCCGCCCTGACGACCATACGGAAAGCGTTCCACATGCGGATAGCCCGCTAGCAAGTTCAGTTGGCCCATTGCATCAAGCGTGCGGCCAACGACGATTAACTCTGGTTGTAAATGGTTTTCAATCGCGGCCCGGCTGCCATTCAGCAGTTGCGCCAATGCAGATTGCGGATCGTTCTGATGCGTCCGACTGGAAGCTAAACCGATACGGTAGCGGCGGCGTTCGGCGGAAGAGTTGTTTGGCATAAATAAAATATCCACATTGGAAAAATACGATTGCGGGGCTGGCTATGCACTTTACCTGTGCGGCTTGTTTTTTTGAAGCAGTATTGTCTTCCAGGTCAATTTGACGCCGCTTTATCGCATTATTTGAAGCGCTTGGGACGCGGTGCTGGCAATTACGTGACAGCTGCCAAAATCGCACTACAATACTGCGTATGAATAAAGCTTTTGTCAAAGAGTCCGATGGCGATGACGACGATCTGGAATTTGGATTGCCGCCGATTCCTGCTGGCACCAAAAATTACATGACGCCCGCCGGACATGCGCGCATGAAAGCCGAGTTACTCGATTTGATCGATAACGCGCGGCCAGAAGTGGTGCGGATTGTTTCGTGGGCGGCGTCTAACGGAGATCGTTCCGAGAACGGCGACTATATTTACGGCAAACGTCGGCTGCGTGAAATTGATCGGCGAATTCGGTTTCTGACCAAGCGACTAGATCAGGCTGAAATAGTCGATCCTAGCGTGCATCATGGTCGCGATCAGATTTTTTTTGGCGCGACGGTGACGTATCAAAATCAAGCCGGAGAAGAACATACGGTCACCATTGTCGGCATCGATGAACTTGATCCGCTGCATGGAAAAATTAGCTGGATTTCACCCGTCGCACGCGCACTGACCAAAGCCCACGATGGCGAATCGGTTACCTTGATGACGCCCGCTGGCCTTGATGAACTCGACATCTTGAACGTCACTTATCCTGCGCCTGAATGATCATTTTCGAATGATTATGTTTACCATTATCCTGGCGACGACATTGGTCGTCGTCATTTTTTTGCTCTCTGAAATATGCAAATAGCGTGCAGCCAATCGGCGCCGCATCAAGCTGATCAGCGCTGCGTTTTAAACGCATATTATTACGCCGTCGCATAATCCAAAAAATTAATCTAGCAAATTTAGTCGACCTATAGCTATGGATTTTTTTGGGTGGATGTAACTGTAGCTAAAGTGCAACGTCATTAAGCGGAAATATTCCTTCTTTAGCATGCCTCCTTTTCCACAGGAGCCATCATGAAAGTGTCTAGTTTCAAGCCAACACCGAAGTCTGGTGTC
This sequence comes from Glaciimonas sp. PCH181, assembly GCF_003056055.1. Taxonomy (NCBI): domain Bacteria; kingdom Pseudomonadati; phylum Pseudomonadota; class Betaproteobacteria; order Burkholderiales; family Oxalobacteraceae; genus Glaciimonas; species Glaciimonas sp. PCH181. The sequence goes on along the minus strand of NZ_PYFP01000001.1, from coordinate 1,926,584 downwards.
AAGCCAAGCATTCAGCCGAATCTCAAGCCAGGTCATCGCAATATCTTGCGCGCCATCGCCGTCATGTGCATCGTCACACCAGCCGTCGGCTATGCGCAACAAGCCACCGACCTGGGGGCAGTCAGCGCCACCGATGGTTCCGGTACAACTAGCCAAGCGACGAGTAAGCCTGCTGCAGCTAAGAGCGCGCCTTCGCAAGGATCGTTGACAGCCCGTTCGGCTCAATCCGAGGTGAGCGATGCTTTCATCCGTAACAATACCTCTCCTATCGCCGATTTCAGTCAAGTGATTCAAATGACGCCGGGCGTCTATAGCTTCAGCCCGAATGGTCCTGGCTTGGGTGATACCAAGACTTCTTTCCGTGGTTTTCAGGATGGCGATTATTCGATTACTTTTGATGGTATTCCGTTTCAGGACACCAACAGCCCAACGCATCATTCCTGGGCATTTTTTCCTAGTCAATTTATCGGCGGCGCAATCGTCGATCGCAGCCCAGGTTCGGCCGCGACGATTGGCCCTGCTAACTTTGGCGGTTCGATCAACTTGTTGTCGCGCAATCTGGAGCCGCAACAACGCACCAGCGTTACTGGTTCTTACGGCACTTGGAACACGTCACTGATCGGCCTGGAACACGAAACTGGCCAGATTGGCAGCGATGGCACGTCTAATCTGCTGATCAACGTTCATGAAATGAAGTCAGACGGTTACCAGAGCTTCAACAAGCAGAAGCGCGATGACATCTCTCTGAAATACCAGACCGCGTTGACCGACAATACAACATTGACGCTGTTCGGTTCTTACATCGATTTGCACACAAATACGCCGAACACCAAAGGCCCTACACGCCAGCAAGTGGCGCTATTTGGCGATAATTATTTGTTGAGCGCCAACCCGGCACAGGCAAATTATTACGGCTACAACTTTTACCATGTCACGTCAGATTTTGAATATATCGGCCTGACGTCTAGCCTTGGTAATGGCTGGAAGCTGGACGATAAGCTTTACACCTACGCTTACCATAATCAACAAAACTACAACGGCACTACCATCACGCCAACCAGCGGCACTGACAAGCTCAATGGCTATCGTACTTATGGTAATTTGCTGCGCTTGAGTCAAGAGTCCGGCATGGGTACTTTCCGTACTGGTTTGTGGTCGGAATATGCCGATACCAACCGCTATCAAATTCCGTCGGATCCGCGTACTTGGGTAGATGCAGTACTGCCTAACTTCCACGAAAAATTCAAAACGACGACCTTACAACCGTTTGCCGAGTACGAATTCAACGTTACCAACGATCTGAAAATCACGCCGGGTATCAAGTTTGCGTCATACCAGCAGGATTTCACCCAGTTTGCTGACAACGGTAAGACAGTCGGTAACCTTGGCGGCTTGCCTAGCATCACGCATTCAGTGACTTATAGCGCCTACTTGCCTTCGTTCGACGTGCATTACAAATTGCAACCGAACTGGTCGGTATACGGACAATACGCGGTCGGTAACGAAATTCCACCAACCAATGTATTCGACGTAAAAAATGCCAACGTAACGGCGTTGCCTGCTGCGATAAAATCGAAGACTTTCCAGATTGGATCGGTCTGGAAATCGGACAAATTTACATTTGATATCGATGCGTACCATATCAAGTTCGACAATGCGTACTCGTCATTTACCGATAATGCTGGCAACACAACATTTTTCGCAAACGGTACTTCTACCACGCAGGGTATCGAAGCGGAAAGCAACATCATTTTGGGCGGCGGATTTAGCCTGTATCTGAATGCTACTTATGGCAGCTCGAAGTTTGCCAATGGACAATGGGTCGCCAGTGCCCCTAGCGATACAGAAACAGTGGGTTTGAACTATGAGTACGGTGCCTGGAACACGGGTTGGTTTAACAAGCGTATCGGCAAGATGTACAACGATAACGGCAGCACGCATCAAGCTGTGACCATCAATCCGTTCACGATTTCCAATCTGTTTATTAACTACACAATGAAGAGCCCTGTGAAGTGGGCGAAGCAAGCCAAGCTGCAATTGGCGATCAATAACGTGTTTAATAAACAGAATATCGTTGGCGTGACGCCAGCGTCGACCAGCTCTTCTGCGCCAGCGCCGGGCGATGTGCTGACAATCTTGCCACCGCGTAGCACTGCATTGACGCTGACTCTCGACTTCTAATCCTGTCATCTGTTATCCGATTCACTAGGGAGAGCCTGGCTCTCCCATTTTCTATTTCCCCACAATGAATATCTCCCATTTATTCGAACTCGCTAACGAATCCGGCGGCACGCTGTACCTGATGATGGTGCTACTGCTGGTGGCTTTAACCGTCATCATCGAACGCAGTCGTCATCTATCGAATATGCAACAAGGCGGCGAAAAGTTGATCGCAATGCTCAAAAAAGAACACGGTCAGCTCAGCGCTGTTTCGGTGCCGAAAAAGCTCTCGAAATTGCCGCACGTCCGCTTGTTTGACGTTTTACAGAAAGAGCCGGCCAGCACTGATCGTGAGACTTTCGGCGGCCATCTGGAAGAAGTCATCATGCACGAAGTACCGATCCTCGATCGCACTTTGTGGGTACTTGATACCGTGATTACACTGGCACCTTTGTTAGGTTTGTTTGGTACGATCATCGGTATGTTCAATGCCTTTCACGTGTTGGGCGATGCGCAAAATGGCGCTGCCCAAATTACCGGCGGTATTGCAGAAGCGTTGATCGCGACGGCTTCAGGCCTGTTGATTGCGATGATCGGACTGATATTTTTTAATGCTTTGCATACGCGCGTGCGCATGGTGGTGCATCAGTTGGAAACGATCAAGATTATGCTGGTCAATCGCCATGATCGCGTTGCCATGCAATTGGCGTCCGGCGTATCTCCGGTGAAATCGATCGCCATCCCAGCGAGGGCCTGAGATGCGCTATCTTGAAACACGCAAGGCGCGAATTGAAATCATTCCGATGATCGATATCATGCTGTTCTTATTGGTTTTTTTCGCAATGCTGACCTTGCGCATGATCCCGACTTCAGGACACGTCACCAAATTACCCAGCAGCTCCACCGCCGTCACCATGCCGCCACCAAAACTATTGGTGGAAATTGCACCGGATGGCACGTTGCTGGTCGAAAACCACACGCTGACGCCAGCGCAACTGACCGCTTTGCTGCGTCAACGGGATAGCGCTAAAACCTCCGTCACGATTGCTGGTAATGAGACCGCTTCGCTGCAACAGGTAATGGGCGTGATCGACGCGATTCGCAACGGTGGTGCTAGCGAAATCGGTCTGGCCACCCGCAATGCCAGCGGCAAGTAGGGCGCTATGTCTGCAAGTACTCGTCGTTTTCCTTTGCAAGCATTTGGCCTCGCAGTGCTGGTCGAGGCGGCGCTGGTCGCCATCGTTGCTACGATTCTGCTCGCCGCACCCTCAAAACCCGCATTATCTGAGCCGGTCCCTATCACGTTGCTAAGTGAGGATAAGCCGCCAGAGCCAACGCCAGTCGCGCCACCCAAGCCACCGGCACCGACGCCCAAACCGCAGCCTAAACCCAAGGTTGTGCCGACTAAGCCGCAGCCGCATATCCCGCAGCCAAAGCAGGTCGCACCAGCGACGCCGCCGACGGTGCCGTTGCCGGTTGCTCAGGCTGCGACCGAGTTCAGTGAACCTGCGACACCGGCAACGCCACCCGCTCCGCCGCCAGCGTCTAGCGGCAAGGGTGATCCAAGTGCCGAATATGCGGCCAAGGTACGCGCTGCGGTGCAGGCTGCCGTTTCGTATCCGCCAGCAGCGGCTGCGCTGCACTTTACAGGGCGGGTCCGGGTAGAGTTTCATCTGCGCGATGCTGTGCCTGGCCAAGCACGTGTCATCGTGCCAAGCGGTATCGGCATCATTGATCGGGCTGCGCTGCAATCGGTGCAAAGTGCGCAATATCCGCAACCGCCATCTGACATACGCGGCAGCGATCGGGTGTATCAGGTATGGGTTGAGTTCACACGTTAAGTTGCATTAGGGGGAGTACAGCATGGTCAGTTCGTTTTTCATTGCTTTCGCCCAGCGTTGGCGTTTGCTGGTTTGTTTAGTCGCAGGCGTTGCGTTGTTTGGGTGCGCTACAGTGCCGGATGGTGCCGGGAAAACGGCATCTGCTGCCTTCGTCGTACTTGGCGAAAATGGCGTGCCCGTGGCTAGGGTGCTGACTGTTGCCCAGCATTGTCCGTCGATTCAACTGGATGGGGTGCACGCGTCGATGGATTTGCGCGCAAAGTCAGAAGTTATCCCACAGAGAATGACCCGCTCGGCAGTGGACGAATCGAAGCCGTCTGACTTCCCTTTGCTGACCTGCGAAAAGATGATTCCACCCCACACCGTCAGCGCGACGGTGGAAGGAAAATCGTTGCCATTGCCTAAAGCGAAAGCGATGCGCATCGTGGTCATCGGGGATACGGGTTGCCGTTTGAAAAAGAGCGATGGGGCGTATCAACCCTGTAATGATCCCGATCAGTATCCGTTTGCGAAGATCGCCGCGTTAGCCGCCAAATGGAAGCCTGATCTGGTGGTCCACGTAGGCGACTATCTTTATCGTGAAAATGTTTGCCCCGACGGTAATGCCGGTTGTGCCGGAAGTGCGTGGGGCTATGGATGGGATGCATGGAAAGCCGACTTTTTTCATCCTGCTGCATCCTTGTTGCAAGTCGCACCGTGGGTAATGGTGCGTGGTAACCATGAATCCTGCGCGCGCGGTGGACAAGGGTGGTGGCGTTTTATTGATCCGCGTCTACTGACGTTGGGGCGTGATTGCAATGATGCTGCCAATGATGATATCGGCGACTATAGCGATCCTTACGCCGTGCCGATCGGCGGCGATGCGCAGTTCATCGTATTGGATACCTCTAATACTACCGGCGGTCCCATTCCTGAAGGAGATATCCGTCAGGAAAAATATCTGGACATGTACCATAAACTGGATACGCTATCGCAGCAATCGGGCTATAACATTGCTATTAATCATCATCCGATTCTGGGGTTTGCGGCAAAACATAATGCCAAAGGCGGCGTCTCTTTGTTGCCCGGTAATCAGGGATTGCAATCGGTGTTCGGCAAGGTCAATCCGCTTATTTTGCCGCCGCGGGTCAACGCGCTAATGTCTGGACACGTTCACGTTTGGCAAGAAGTAAGTTTTTCCAGTCCGCATCCGACCCAGTTTGTCGCCGGATTTTCTGGCACGCTTGAGGATGTTGTCCCTTTGCCAGCAGTCTTGCCGCCGGGCGCAACGCCAGCGCCGGGCGCGGTGGTGGAACATCTGAGCTCATGGGTCAATGGTTTTGGTTTTATGACGATGGAACGTCAGGACGGTAATCACTGGGACGTTAAAGTCTGGAATACCGCTGGTCAACAGGTGAACGCCTGTCGCATCGACGGCAGCAAGTCAGTGTGCGACGTCGCACAGGTAAAGTAATTTGAACCCCATTTTTCGTTAATATAAATAAATTTGAAGGTTGTTATGCGCAAACTATACGCAGCATTATTGTTTAGTTTTATGGCCGCTTCCAGCGTCATCAGTTCTCCTGTGTACGCAAAGGGCGCAGTACCATTCATATCCGCTACGGATCTTGATTTAATCAAGCTGTTGCCGCCGCCACCAGCAAATGACTCGGCTCAAAGTAAAGCTGAGCTGGGCGAAGTATTGGCGATGCAAGTTACGCGTACGCCAGAAATGGTGGCGCGTGCAGAAGCCGATGCAACCGAAAATATCTGGCGTTTTGCCGATGTAATGGGGCCAAAATTCACAGCTGAAAATCTGCCAAAATTTGCGGCATTTTTCGCAAGAGTGACAAGTACCGAAGGTTCGGTCGTCGATCCGTCCAAGGATTTTTGGCAGCGTCCACGTCCTTATCAAGCTAGCGAATTGGTCAAGCCGGTCGTCAAAATGACGGCGTCCGGTTCTTACCCGTCAGGACACGCATCCGGCGGAACATTAATGGGGATCGTTTTAGCAAATATGGTGCCGGAAAAACGGACTGAAATCATGGCCCGTGCGCGTGAATATGCCAACAATCGTATCGTCGGCGGCGTACATTATGCGTCAGACATTGAGGCTGGCCGTATTGTGGGTACATTAATCGCTGCTAACTTGATGACGCGCGATGATTTTAAGACCAGCTTTGCTACCGCCAAGGCCGAACTGCGCAAACAGTTGGCTTTGGGACCTGATACGCTCAGCAGTAAATGATGGGTAGGTGAACTGCGAATGGCGTGGTTGATACCCTTGGGGTATCAACCGCTTAGCGGCACAATTTGCCAAAGAATCAACCCAAAAATATCGTCTAAAAGCTAAAGGAATATCAGCATGTTTCTTCGTTCGTTGCGCAGCAAAGGTATTGCGCATTGTTTCCCATCATTGCCGCTCGCGGTCTTCTCTGTGGCGACGGCTATTGGTCTGTTCAGCCCACTTGCATCGCAGGCAAAAGAGTCCGGTTATCACATTATCGACAAACAGCATTTGGATGGCGATATTAAATGGGATTATCTGAGTATGGATGTAGCGAACCGGCATTTATTTATCACGCACGGTGACCGTGTCGAGGTGTTTGATGTCGATAAAAAGCAGATTGTCGGCGCAATTCCAGATACGCATGGCGTGCACGGCGTGGCAATCGCTGCTGAGTTGGATCGCGGATTTACCAGTAATGGCAAAGGCGACTCCGTCACAATATTTGCACTCTCAACGCTAAAAGTTATTGGCACTGCGCCCACCGAAAAAAAACCTGACGGCATCGTTTATGATCCGGCAAGTAAGCGCGTGTTTGTAGGAAATGGCGTTTCCGGCACTCTGACCCCGATTGATGCTGCAGAGGGTAAGTCATTGGCTGCAATACCGCTCGACGGTAAACCAGAGTTTGCCGTAGTTGATGGCAAAGGGCGCTTGTTTATTAATCTGGAAGATAAGAACGAATTAGTTGTGGTCGACACCCAAAAGTTGGCAGTTACGCAGCGCTACGCATTGTCTCCGAAGTGCGATGAGCCAGCCGGTCTTTCTATCGATCTTGCGACAGAACGGTTATTCGTTGGCTGCCACAATCGGACAATGGCAATTGTCGATGCGAATACAGGAAAAATACTGGCCACGCCAAAGATCGGTAACGACAGCGATGCAACGGTTTACGATGCGGGATCAAAACTGGCGTTTAGTTCAAATGCTGACGGTACGCTGGACGTGATTCAAGCATTGGACGCTAAGCGTTATCAGCGCAAGCAAAGCATCAAGACGATGATCGGTGCGCGGACGTTGGCGCTGGATCCGACATCTCACAAGGTGTATCTGATTGCGGCTGAGGCGGCACCGCAAAAGAAGGCTGGACGTCTAAGTTTTAAACCGGACACGTTGACGTTGATCACCGTAGTGCCCGGTCAGTAACGACTTCGCATACGTTTGCGGCCTCCAAAAAAAGGAGGCCGCTAATTTAACAACTTACTATTTCAGCTTATCGTTTTTGGTACTGCTGATTGCCGAATAAAATATCGCGTTCAGTAGTGCCGGTTAATGGCTTACGCAAATTGGCCAATACTTCCACACCGCGTTGCACGGCTGGACGTTCGCTGATGGTGTCAAACCATTTATGCAAATGTGGATAGTCACTCAATTCAACGCCTTGATTTTTCCATGAACGCAACCACGGGAAAGTGGCGATGTCAGCAATCGTATATTCGCTACCAGCCAGATAGGCATGTTGCGAAAGTTGCTTGTTGATCACGCCATAAAGTCGTTTAGCTTCGTTGGTGTAACGATCGACCGCATAGTCGATTTTTTCTGGTGCATACAGGCGGAAATGATGCGCTTGTCCCAACATCGGGCCAACGCCGCCGACCTGAAACATCAACCATTCCAGCGTTTTGAATTTTTCCTGATCTGTATTGCCCAGAAACTTGCCGGTTTTGCTGGCGAGATATAGCAAAATGGCGCCCGATTCAAACAGGGAAAATGGCTTGCCATCCGGACCATGCTCATCAACGATAGCGGGAATTTTGTTGTTTGGTGAAATTGCTAGAAATTCCGGTGTGAACTGTCCGCCTGCACCGATATCGATAGGATGCGCCGTGTAAGGCAGGCCGCATTCTTCCAACATAATATGTACTTTGTGACCATTCGGGGTAGGCCAGCTATAAACGTCAATCATCAATAGTTCCTTTTTGGGTGGTTAGTCGACAGGCAAATGCAGCCATCCTTGCGTTGGCTAGGTCAGCCCGCATCGCCGAAGGTTTTAAATGGCGCTTAATCGTTGTAAAGCTTGTTGCAAAGTTTGATCTTGCTTTGCGAAGCAAAAGCGGACGATGCCTGATTCACGCGGTGTCGCATAAAAAGCCGATACCGGAATCGCCGCTACGCCGATTTCGCTGGTCAGCCAGGTAGCAAACGCGACTTCGCTGACGGAAGAAATCGCTGAATAATCGACGCACTGGAAATAAGTGCCGTCCGATGGCAATAACGTGAAGCGTGAGTTTTTTAGTCCGGCGCGGAACAAATCGCGCTTGCGCTGATAAAAAGCAGGCAGTTCAAGATACGGTGCGGGGTTTTGCATGTACTGCGCAATGCCATGCTGAACTGGTGTATTGACGGTAAATACGTTGTACTGATGTACTTTGCGAAATTCTGCCGAGAGCGCTGCCGGTGCGGCCACAAAACCGATTTTCCAGCCCGTAACATGGTAGGTTTTGCCAAAACTGGATACGATAAATGCGCGTGCCGCCAATTCGGGATGACGGCTGATGGATTCGTGCGCCAGTCCATCGTACACCATGTGTTCGTACACTTCGTCCGACAAGATAAGAATATCTGTGCCTTGAACGATCTCGGCCAACGCTGCAATATCAGCGGCGCTGAAGACGCTGCCGGTGGGATTGTGCGGCGAATTGACCATGATCAATCGCGTACGCGGGCCGACCGCTGCCGCGACCTGATCCCAAGGCACTGCATACCCGTTCGCGCCCAGTGTCATCTGGACAAATACCGGCTTGCCGCCGGCTAATTCAATCGCCGGGACATAGCTGTCATACGCGGGTTCGATCACGATCACTTCGTCGCCAGGATGTACCGCGCACATAATCGCGGTCAGCAAGCCTTGGGTTGCCCCTGCCGTGACCGTAATTTCGGTCGCAGGATCGTAGCTGTGTCCGTATAGCTTTTTGATTTTGTCGGCAATGATGCTGCGCAGCGACGGGATTCCCACCATTTGCGGGTATTGATTCATACCATTTTTCATGGCGTCGCTGACGGCATCGACCAACACCGGGTCACAGTTGAAATCGGGGAATCCTTGCCCCAGATTAACGGCATTCTTCTCACTGGCAAGCGCTGACATAGTTGTGAAAATAGTCGTGCCGACTGCAGGTAGTTTTGATTTCAGGGCGAGGGCGGTCGGTGACGTTGAGGCGGAAGGGGTGCCATTGAGCTGCTTAGTCATGTGGTTCGATAGAGGTAAAGAGTGAAGGCCATTAGCGACAATTCGCCGGAAACGAACATTCTAGCGGTTTGTTGCAAAATCCACAGCGGACGCACTATTCAGGCTGTGCTGCGCTCCAGGCTTGCGGCGGAATAATCGCAAAAAGTCCGATTTTAGCGGTTTTTCGGGCTAATTTCAGCAGGGCTTTATCTTTGGTAATCAGGGTCGCTGCATCCGAACCCAAGGCCAATTCAAGGAATTTTTGATCATCCTTATCCGTACAAATCGGCAAGCGCACGTCGGTACGCGGGGAAAGTGCGGTTGGCTCCAGCATTTTTATCAACGTATCGAACTCTGCATTGATGGTTGGGCGGGTCTGATCGTCGATCGGCAAATGGGAATAATGCAAAACTCTTTGCCACTCTGTGCGACAGTCGGCGCGCGTCACTGCTTCAACGCTGCCGGATTGCAGGGCTTCCATCAGGGCGGCCCAGCGCGGATCGCGGAATACAAACAAATCCAAACAAACATTCGTGTCGATTACTATGCGCTTCGGTATCATTGTGGAAATTTCTTTTCTGTATATTTATTAATACATCATTAATACATAAGGTTGGATTGTAACTATGTTAATTGTTTTATCGCCAGCCAAATCGCTTGATTACACCACACCACCGACAACCGATGTGCATACGTTGCCCGATTTTATTGGGCGTTCCGCCGAATTGGTGGACATATTGAAAAAATTATCGCCGGCGGAAGTGAGCGGTCTGATGCATATTTCCGATACGTTGGCGCATCTGAATGCCACGCGCTTTTCTTCATGGTCCAAAAAATTTACTAGCGCTAACGCTAAGCAAGCCATTCTGGCATTTAACGGCGACGTTTATGAAGGGTTTGATGCCGGTTCGCTCAATGCCAAACAATTAACCTACACGCAAAGCCGGGTACGTATTCTATCCGGCTTGTATGGAATGCTGCGACCGCTGGATTTGATGCAGCCCTACCGACTGGAAATGGGCACCAAGTTAGCGAATGCTGGCGGGAAGAACTTATATGCGTTTTGGCACGATACGGTGACGCTGGCATTGAATCAGGAACTGTCAAAATTAAAGTCTGACGTTCTGGTCAATCTGGCATCCGACGAATATTTTAAAGTCGTCAGGCCGAAAGTATTGGAAGCGAATATCGTTGCGCCGGTATTCGAGGATTGGAAGAACGGGAAGTACAAAATCATTTCGTTCTACGCCAAGCGTGCGCGGGGTTTGATGGCGCGCTATGCAACGGTAAATAAAGTCACGGATCCTGAACAGTTGAAAGATTTTGACGTGGATGGCTATCAATTCGCGGCGACAGATTCGGATGCCGGACGTTGGGTATTTCGGCGTCGTCTTAGCTTAGCGCTTAATCAGGCGAATACGCCGTGACTATAAAACCGCAAATTCTCTGAAAAATTCATAAGGGGAATTGCGGATTTTGCAGAGGGCACAATGCTGCCCTTACTGCCTTACTGCTATTTCTTGTCTCGCATCTGCATATTTGCCACATTTCTCATCTAATGTGCGCTCCCCCACATCAGCTTTAATTCTGAAGCGACTCTGATTCTTACTTTCCTTACCTTTTTTTTTTCGATGCCTGATATTCGCCATCAGCTCTCGTGTTTGAAAAAATAGAAATAATTAACCGAGAAATTTCTGCATTAATTCAAGATAAATCCACTTACGTTTATAGAGTTTTCCCGTATCGATGCGATCCTAATTTTTGTATAGTTCTGATCTTGCATGGTGGCTGGCTGCGTAGTCCATCCAATTTTTTCCGTGTGACGCATAAGTACAGCTTCTTGATTCTGGCTTTTCAAATTTTCTTCCGCGAGACCATAAATCTCCTCGCAGTTCAAAACAGCTTCGATGTGTGTTGTCGCGTTTTTGCGCGCATAACGCGGCTATGCGATTGTCGCGGGTATAGCTGTTTGAAATGAAGTCAGGCCACGCATCGAGCCGAATTTAAGAAAAAATTGTGATCAAAATGAGGACTGCTAATGATGAAATTTAACTTCAATATGTCAGCGATGCGCTCTGCGCGCACGCTTTGTTTGCCACTTTTATTATTAGGTAGTGTGTCAGTCGCGCACGCGCAGATCGGCGTTGGGAACGATAAAAATAAGCCCCACGCCAACGCGCAACAGCCGGTGCAAGTCCATCTTACGGTGCATAAAGTCGAGCGCATCAATGGCAAGGAAATACTCAGCGAAGCGACCCAAGCCGCTCCTGGCGAAACGCTTGAATATCGTGCGGTCTATAGCAATACCGGCAAAGTATCTGTGCAAGGTGTACTCGCAACGTTGCCGTTGCCACCGGGCGCCGTGTATCTCGCCAATAGCGCCCAGCCTACCAAAGTAACGGCGAACACTAGTGATAACGCGTTGTTCGCCGCAGTTCCCCTTACACGCCGGATGGTGGCGGCAGACGGTGCTAGCAAAGAAGCCCAAGTGCCATACGCTGACTACCGAGAATTGCGATGGCAGTTGGGCGTTCTGAAAGCCGGTGAGCAGCACACCGTTGTTGCACGCGTACACATCGGTGCGTTGACAGCGCTGCGTTGATCACTATTCAAGCACTATTTCGTAGCATTAATGTTTCCCCTATTTGGAGCTCGTAAACATGTTTCCCCCTCTTTATTTACAGGCGACTTCTCGTTCTAAAGACAATGCTCTGTCGCGTCTGGTCTTTTACATCTTTTTGATTAGTGCAATCCTGTTGTCTTCTATGGGGCATGCAATCCCGTTGCCGGGAACTGAGATTGGAACGCAGGCATCGGCTACCTATTCGATCGCTTCGGGAAATGATGTTCAGGTATTTTCGAATAAAGTGAAAACGACGATTAAGGCGCTTCCTGGCCTGACGTTGGAAGGATCGGATTATGCCGAAGGTAAGCAAGAATTGCTTACTACTGTAGTCAATACGGGTAATGTAAAGATCGCAAAACTGGCGCTGTCAGTTGAATCATTAACTGGCGTGAAAACGTATTTGGTTAATGGTGAAGCGGCAGCGGTTGGTGGCGTGGTTGCGTTCACCGATTCGGCTATCGAACCTGGTGCGACCTATCAATTTAAATCTGTCTTTGACGCAGAGATGGAAGCGACCGCCACCATCAAGATCATTGCTTACGATGCAAACGGCGTCAAATTAGTTGAGTCTGCCGAACACGTACAAACATCGCATTTCACTGACAAAATGGCATTCCATGCTGTGGTGGGCGATCCAGAACTGAAGCTGATCCGCGGCGAGCAAAAACCTGTCAATTTCCGCTTGGGCCTGAGCAAGGATGCGACTGCCACACCGCAGAAACGCGTGATGGCATTTGATATCGCCTTCGGTGATAACGCTAAAGGCCTTGAGTTTATCCCACAAGATTTTGAAGTGATGTTGAACGACGGCGGCGGTACTTTAAATACGCCTCTGAAGCCAGGTCAGGAAGACCAATGGTCGCAAGATGGTGAAGTGCTTAAAGCAAAGTTGATCCGCGCGGATCAACGCTCGCTGCGTTTGTTGATTGAATTGAATGAGACTGGTGAAGAGCGGGCGCGTTTAAGTTTCAATATCGGCGCAAAAACCGACGCTGTATTTTCCGTACATAGATTCAATGCACGTTTTGGTGAAGCTAACTGGGATACCGGTGATTTAGTTAATCCGGCAAAGGTTTCGTCATCTTCTCCTATTCAAGTCACCATCGCTAGTGCCGATGCAGATGGCCGGAGCGTCACGCTTACGCATGCGGGCAATACGCCGACTGTGATCAATGCAGTAGATGGTCAGATTATTGGTTTGCGCGCTCTGGTAAAAAATGATGGTGAGGCCGCAGATAAAATCATCCTTAAATACACAGGTACACAAACGTTTCCAATAGATACGGTATTTAACTGGAATGATGTCGATGTGACGACCAATGAAGACCAAGAGCAGGAACTGGCGTTGGAAGCTGGCGAAGAACGTCTGTTGACTTTCTCAGTTAAATTGCCGCCGCATGCGCCACTACCACCGCAAGTTGCCATGCTTGATTCAACTAGCGATCATGAAATCGTGCTGTCGGCGCAACCTAAAGGCGTGGCCGAGCCTGTTGCCATTAAGCTGTTGGGTTACAAAATCAAGATTACCCAGCGCAGTGTTGTGTTGAACACTGAAGGTAATAAAATTAACTATTTGGTAGAACCTACAAGCGCGACGACTACGATCAAACTCAAGTTACAAAATAGTACGTCTACCTCTACAACTAACCCATCGCACGATTTGTATAATTTAACGGCAGCATTAGACGGGCTTGACGTGAAATTGTATGAAGCCGCCGGCGATATGTGTGGTGCTGCACCAAGCGGCGCTACCGCAACGATGACCAGCGACAAAATTCCAGCAGGCGGGCTGCAAAATATCTGCGTGGCAGCTGTTGGAAAAAATGGCGGCTTGATCGGGGAAATTAGCGCTGAACTTGTATTGACGGTCACCCCGACACTTGGAAATTCCACACCGGTCACGTTAAAACTTAATTTGTATCTAGGGCAGATTGATCAGGTGGCAGACACGTTAGAAAAGAAAGTCGTTCGTGGTAGTTCTGTGTCCTTCGTGCATCAGATCAACAATACTGGTGCTGCTGCCTTAACTATTGGTAAAGCTGACGTCACGCTAGTGAATAACAAAAAAGGATGGTCCTCAACATTCATCATGTTGGAAGGTGTGAAAGATAGTCAGTCGCGCGCCGTTGATACATTAGTTATTGCGCCAGGTACTTCTGGCCGGATTGAAATGACGGTGATGGCACCGATAGACGGGACTCCCGGTGAGTACGATGCCACTACATTGACTGTCAAAGGTATTTACGCCCATTCGGACGATGTTCATGCGCTGTTGAATGTGATCTATACGTCGCAGGTGGAGACTGAAGGCGGTACGCTCGTAAAGCAACAAGCGCTTGACGCAGGTTGTAATATCACTGCGCCGATCTATAGTCAGAACGCGATTGACGCTGAGCCCGGTCAATGCGTCTGGTATCAAGTGCAACTTACGAATAGCGCTGAGACGACTATCGACAAAGTTACATTGACAGACAGCCTGTCGCGATACGCTGAAATCGACCTGAAGACGATCACGTTGAAATCGGCCAATGGCCAAGTCAATGACGTCACTGTAGCTAACGGTATCATCACCGGAAAATACCGCGAACCGCTGGCTACCGGTAGCACACTTACCCTTGAGTATCAGGTTAAGATCGCGCAATAAAACTTCATCAGTAGTCCGTATCCAGTGCTAGCGGAATTGCTGGTGCGGTACAGAATGGCTTGAGAAATTAAGCATTGTTGATCGGCGGGTTCGCGCCGATCAACCTTCTTGTTTACTGCGTTGAATAGAAACGTTACTGTAGTTAATTTCAAGATAAATTCCCTTAGCTTTAAAGAGTTATCTCATATCGCTGAAACCCATATTTTTATATAGTTCTTCGGTTGCTTTTGCCGTTAGCTTTGTCGTTCAGATTTGCACTTACTGAATCCTTTTGTTTTGGCACGTCAGTATCGTAAAACTACAGACCCATGCAGTAGTTCTTCTAAACAAGCCCTTACACAAAGTAAGCGTTTCGCCTTGGTCGTAAAGGATGGACGTTGATCTTTTGCTTACCTCAAGTCTTCTTGAAAAAACTTTTTTGCAGATTAGTTTGCAAGTTTTTTTAAGGTCTTATTACGGAATATTTTATGTTTGCATCGTTAGGTTGGCGCCAATTTTTTCGGGTCGGAGTGTTATTGCTTCTTTTGTCGATTGTGTTGCAGGCGCACGCGCTTCCACCATCGGCGGGAACGCTGATTCAGACTCAGGCCAAAGCCGCTTTTCAATATGAATCGGGTGAAGCCGGAAATAGCGTCTCAAACACGGTGGAAATCAACATTCGGCCGCTTGAGCATGTTGCGCTTGAGGCCGCCGCTATCGTGCAAGCATTGCCGGGTAAGCAAATTGTGATTCCTTTACAACTGCGCAATATTGGCAATACGCTTTCGCACTATCAATTTTCTCTCGGCAGTACCGATGGCTTCCAAATCGCCCATCCAAAACTATATCTGGATGTGAATCAAAATGGATCGTTCGATCCGGCATCTCCGTTAATTTCTGCATTGCAGTCTGATACTGTTGCTGCGAATACAGGTACGCCACTTGCCGTGGTTGCTGGACATAATGCCGCCTTGTTATTGGTTGGAATAATACCGGCAGATGCTAGCGGCCGTATTACTCTCAACCTGACGGCGGTGACGCAATTACAAAACGTCAGTGCTAATAAAAAAATCCAACTCCAAGTGGCCGATGGTGCACTGGTTACGGTGCAGCAACAAGTTTCATCGCTATGGCCTGCGCCGGGCGCGACTGTTGATTTCAGCGTAACGGCGCGCAATCAGGGTGATGTCGATGCGAATGGGACTGAACAGATGGAGGCCGAAACGATTCGCATCGATGGTCAACTGAAGTCGGTGTTTTTGCTACGTCATTTGCTTCCGCCAGACGCGACTTATGTGCCGGGAACCCTACGCCATAACGCCGCTGACGGACTACGCTTATACCGCTTGGCTAGTGAGCCTTCCGGCAATTACCGTCAATTCCCGCCAGGCACGGAAGAGATCGCGCTGGATGCCGTTGAGTTAGCCATCGCCACCAATCAATTGGATGCAGGCGCAACGCTGCAAGCCAACTTTAGTTTGCTGTTGACGAGTAATGCGGAGGCGGTCGTTGATACCGTTATTGACGCGTATTACAAGCAAGGCACTGCACGTAGTAATCAAATTAGTTTGCGCCCGGGCGCAGATAAAACACCGGATTTGGTGCCGTTGGCAACGGTCGCCGATCTCGCCATTGGCGGGACTGCAACCTATTCTTTCAGTGCCCGCAATATCGGCGGTAAGTCTACTGATCCAGCACAAGCAGTGACTATTCGCGCTACGTTGCCGATTGGTTTAAGTATTGTTAATTCGACGGCGGGCGGGCAATGGCAGTGTGATGTTAGTGGCACGCCGTTGCAATGTTCTACCAATCAGACATTCGAGGCGGGCAGCTTCAGCACTGCGCTGACACTGACAGTCCGTGCTGAGAAAAGTGCGCTTCCGGCAGGTGAAGTTGAGGCCATCTTGCAGGGCAAGGTTGAAGTCGAAGGCGGCGGCGAGCCTGCGCAAAATACCGGGAATAATCAATTGCATTACGCAAGCCGTGTCGGCGTTGGCGCGACTTTGGCTGGACGGGTCTGGCTCGATACCGCGCAAAACGGCCGCTATGACGCTGGCGATGCATTGCTGGCAGGTTGGAAAGTTGAGCTGCGCTCCGCCGATCAAAGTGGCAGCACGATCAATACGGCAAAAGACACGGTTATCAGCACTGTCACCACCGATGCGCAAGGTGCTTATCAGATGACCGCCATCCCGCCTGGCGGCCTATATCGCTTACGCTTTTTTTCCAGGCAGGGAACCTTAATAGGAACGCCGATGGACGGTGAACCCGGCCAGCCGCAAGCGCAAGCTGTGCGCGACTTTGGCAGCGGGGAGTTGGCATACGCGCATCTCGCCGCCGGTCGCACCTACACTGAACAAAGTCTGGCAGTATCGCCGAGCGGACGGGTGTATGACGCCGCTACGCGAGAGCCTGTAGCCGGCGCTATCGTCAGGATGGAAACGGATGTAACCGCATTTGATCCATCCAACCATTTGCTTGGTATCGAACATAGCGGCGAAACGACGACGGACGAGCACGGTTTCTTTTACTTCGCGCTGACACCGAATGCCCCCGGCGGTGAGTACCGCTTTGTCGTCGCTGCATCAGGCTATCGTGATGGCTTTTCCACATTATTGCCTCCGCAAGATGCGCCCGTACGATTAAACGCGGCGCGCGCTGCTGGCCCCGGCGTGTTCAAAGTTGTTCCAAATTTCAATTTGCCCGCAGTCGGTGAAGCTGTCCGGTATTACAGCGCAATGCAGCGTGACGCAGGCGCACCGCGTCTGGTGAATAATTTACTGGCGATCGATTCAACCCAAGAAGGAGGCGGTGCGCTGTCATTGCGCAAGACTGCAGATCGCCCAGAAGTTGAACTGATCGACTTCGTCAATTACAAACTTGAACTTGCCTATAAAGGTCCGATGGCACTAGCCGGTTTCGATATCGTCGATAACCTGCCGACGGGTTTTGCATACGTGGCCGAATCTGCGCGATTACGCATCGGCGGTTCCGGTGTGACAGCAATACAGCCGGAAATCCATCAGGGACGTTTGCGCTTTGCTGCACCTAAAACAGCGTGGAATACGGACACGCCCGTAGAAATTACCTACCGTGTCAGAGTCGGCGCTGGCGCACGCGAAGGCATGTTGGCGGTTAGTCGCGCCAAGGCCAGCACCAGCGGTCTGGTCTCAAACGAAGCAAGCGTCAGTGTGCGAGTAGTCGGTGGCGTGTTTACCAGTGATGCCTTTATTTTAGGGCAGGTATCGTTATCTTGCGATAGCGATGCAGAACTAGCGCCGCGTGGCGTGCCGAATGTCCGGCTTTATTTGGAAGACGGTAGCTTTGTCGAAACCGATGAGGACGGCAAATACAGCTTCTATGGCGTCAAACCACTAACCCACGTCATCAAACTTGATCCAACGACGCTGCCGCCCGGCAGCACGCCACTATTATTAGTCAACCGTCAGGCGGGGAGCGCTGGCAGTCAGTTCGTCGATTTGCGGAACGGTGAATTAGGCCTCGCCGATTTTGCGCTGACGTGCAATGCCGCCATTCAGACCGACGTAGAAGCACGTCGCATTCAGGCGCAGCAACGTGCGCCGGAAATTCAGACAGCGCTACAACGGCAGTTTGACGTACAGGGTATCGATAAGGCTGTTGTCGATGTGAAGGCAAGGATGGCTAGCGGGATGCTGGATAACAAGGCGACTACGGGAAAAAACAGCTTGACTGCTGCAATTGAGCCAACTCTGATGCAACCTTCGGATACCAAAAATTTATTAAAGCCCGCTACTGATGTTACTGTCGATAAACCTGTACAAACCTTGGTCCCACCAAAATTTGAGCAGCTGCTTAAGACCGCAGATGGCGCATTGGATTTTATTGATTTAACAGACCATCAGCAGCAGCCACGGCGCCAAATTAATATTAGTGTCAAAGGTCCGGCAGGGTCCGATCTTCGGCTTGATGTCAATGGTGTATTGATCGGAATGGAGCGGGTAGGAACGCGTAGCGTATTGGCCGCACGTCAGATCGCCGCTGTGGAATACATCGGTATTGCACTCCAGGCCGGTCCTAACAAGCTCACCATCAGGGCAGGCACAGAAACTAAAACCATCACTGTCATAGCACCCGGCGATTTGGGGCGCATCGCCATTACGGCACCAGAACAATCGATCGCTGATGGCAAAACGCCCATTTCCGTTCAGGTGACTGCAACCGATAGCGCTGGCGTACCGATCATCGCACCGCATTTGATCACGTTGACTGCCAGCGGCGGTCGTTGGGATGTCGTAGACAGCACGCCTGCACAAGCCGGGGTACAAGTCGTGATTGAAGGCGGCAGCGCGGTGTATCAATTAATACCGCCGAACTTGCCGGGGGAGTTGGTCGTGCAAGTTGGCAGCGGCACGGTCACAGCGCGACATACCATACGGTTAAGCGCCGAATTGCGGCCTATGATTGCTACCGGTGTAGTGGAGGGCGTCATTAACTTGCGTAACGGTCAGATAGAGTCTGCCGGTTCCCGCGATGGTTTTGAGCGAGAGCTCAGTCGCATTGGTCGTGACTGGGATGGCGGAAAAATGCAAGCGGGTGCACGTGCTGCTTTTTTCCTCAAAGGTAAAGTTAAAGGCGAGTATTTATTGACCACGGCTTTCGATAGCGAAAAAGATGTCAAAGATCGTTTGTTCCGAGATATTCAGCCCGACCGCTATTATCCGGTCTATGGCGATTCTGCTCAGCGGGGCTTTGATGCGCAATCGACTAGCCGCTTATATCTGCGTGTGGACAAGCAGCATAGTTATTTGGTGTATGGCGATTTTCTGACGCAGGATGCCAGCGCAGTGCGGCAATTAACCCGGTATCAACGTGGCGTTACAGGTTTGAAGCATCACTATCAAAATGCTGATGGCGATATCAATGCCAACGTATTCGCCAGTCGCGATAGTTTGGTGCAGCAAGTCAAAGAAATCGCCGCTAACGGCACATCCGGACCGTTCCCGATGTTTGGCGTGGATTTTGTCGAGAACAGCGAGCGCATCGAAATCATCACCTACGACCGCAATCAGCCCGGTATCGTCGTGACCACGCGCATGCTGGCACGTTTTGCCGATTACGATATCGAGCCTTTGAGCGGCACTTTGCTCATGAAAGCGCCGGTCCCTAGCATTGACCCCAACGGTAATCTCAACCGCATCCGTATCACCTACGAATCTGACGGCAGTGGCGCAAAATTTTGGCTTTATGGTGGGGATGTTGAAGTCAAGGTCGCTAGCGGTGTCACGATTGGTGCGGTTGCTGTACAAGACCGCAATCCGGCGCAAGCGCGCACTTTGCGTGGTGTAACTTTGCAAGCAGAGCTAGCACCGGGAACAATGCTGGCCGCCGAACTGGCGCAAACGGAAAGTGCGGACGTGCACGGGCAGGGCGCGCGTATCGAAGTGCTGCATCAATCGGCGGATATCAAAGCGCGCTTGCAAGCGGTGCAAACCGATGCAGGTTTCGATAATCTGAATGCGGCCGTAGCGGCAGGCAAGACTGATATTCGTGCGCAGGTTGAACTTCGTTTAACTGAACGCGATAGCTTAAAAGGCGAATTGGTGCGTTCACGTACTGGTGTGAGAATGGGCGGCGCAACTAACGCGGGCAGCAACGCAATCAACGGCATCGCTAACACGGCTGCGACAGAACTGAAGGGCGTTTTAGTCAGCGCAGAACATGTTTTTGACGGTGGTGTGCGCGCTGAAATCGGCAGTCGGGTCGTCCGTGGGCAAGCTGCCAGTAACGTCGGTGCAAGCGATCTCAACTTAAATACCGCACGCGTCAAACTCACCGCGCCAGTGCCTGGTATCGCCAGCGCAAGTATGTATACCGAATACGAACGCGATGTACGCGATCCCGATCAACGCTTGTTGGCATTCGGTGGCGATTATCAACTTAACGCCAGTACCCGTTTATACGGACGGCATGAAGCGATATCCAATCTGGGTAATTTGTACGAACTAGGCGATCAACGAGAAGGTGGCCAATATCGCAGCTTTGCAGGGATAGAAACCGAGTATTTGCCGGATGCCAGTTTGTTTAGCGAATACCGTCTCGGTAGTGCTATGGATGGCCGCGATGCACAAGCCGCGATTGGTTTGCGCAACGGCTGGAATCTGGCCGAAGGCTTGCGCTTGAATACGAGTTATGAACATACCCGAGCACTCTCAAGAAACAGCGAAGAAGGTAGCAATAGCGAGGGCGACGCAACTGCGGTGACCGGCCAGATCGATTATCTGGCGAGCGCACGCTGGAAAAGTAGCGCCAGTCTGGAGCTGCGTCAAAGCGGCCGTGAACGTAGCATGCTCAATACCTTAGGTCTAGCTTTTAAGCTTGATCATGACTGGACTTTTTTAGGTAAAAGTACGCTGTATCAAACCACTGGGCGAGATGCGAATACGCGTGATGGTCTGCGGATGCGTCAGCGCGCTGGATTCGCCTATCGGGAGACGGAACGCAACGCAGTCAACGCGCTCGGTTATTACGAACACCGACTAGAAAATGGCGGCTTAACCTTGCTACCTGACGCCCGGCGTCAAGTCCATTTGATATCAACCCATGCCAGCATTAAGCCGAGCCGAAAAGTAACGGTGTCAAGTCGATACGCCTACAAGCATGTCAGCGAAGGCGGTGTAATCAATAGCACGTTGCAAGGTCATCTGGTTTCCGGTCGGATTAGCCGTGACTTATCACCTAATTGGGATGCCAGTTTAGCCGCTTCGCTATTTGCCGACAACGCGGGTCAACGGAGTTACGCAATGGGCGGGGAAGTCGGCTATCTGATGCGTGATGATCTTTGGGTTTCCGTCGGCTACAACTTCTTTGGCTTCACCGACCGTGATTTTTCTGATATCGCACAAACGGCGCAGGGAGTGTATTTGCGGATCAGATACAAGTTCGATGAAAACAGTTTTTAAGCGATTAGCTTTTTAAAATAAACGAATAACAAATGACGAGTAACAGTATGATTTTCAATCAATTTTTGTTTTGTTGTGGGTTACGAGCAAGGTCGCTGACAAACAGGCTGACAACTATTCGTGGCATGTTCAGTGTTGTATGCAGCGTGTTGGCGAGCCTGATATTGCTGATGCCGTTTTCCGCGAACGCGGTAAGCGCTTCGTGGCATTTGGAGTTACCAAGCGAAGTAAACCTCGGTGACACAATCCCTGTAATGGTCGCTTACGACAGGAGTGATTGGGATACAAGCGTCAATGACTGTATGATTTATCATGAGGATATGGATGGGAATAATAAGATCAAGTTATGGAAGGACGGTGAAGGGGGGGGGGTATGCACAACATCGTATGGCAAGTTTCCGGTTGATAGTTCGTCTAATGGATTTGACCGTCCTGTCTCATTCACAATAAGTCCCTATACCACCAATCTGTCGCCTGGCTCCAAATTTAAATTGGTCGGTTACCTTAATCCGAACATGACGGCAAAAGCATGGATCACCAAAGAGATTTTGGTTCGCTCTCTTACGGGCGGTTTTGCGGCAGCCACCCCCGATAAATACACGCAGGGAAAAGTGGCGATTAGCGGTGTCTGGAAAGGCACCGGTGCCAATGGTAACGTCAAAATATGGAGTTCGAAGGATAGGTGGGTAGGGGAAGGTGCTGGCGAAACTATCGATCTGACGGGACTGACGCCGGGTGAACATGTATTAGATGCTTATATGTACCACGGTGATGCCTACGAAACCAAAGCCGCTCAGGCTTCAACCACTGTCCGCGTTCTTGGTGGCACATTCGCATCGGCCGTGGTCGAAAATGGCATCTTGCGTATGACCGGGGAGGTCGCCGGCGGCGCTGACCAGATACGCATTTATCGGGGGCTAAACGCGAGTACGGTGGTCAAGGTGATGGCGGCAACTGGCGGCTTCAATCTTGTCGTTGACGATTTGCCACTTGGTACGCATACCCTTTATGCTTATGCTTATCGGGGAACGCAGTTCCTTAGTCTGGGCTCTAAAGAGGTCAAAATTACCGAACCGCCGGTAGTCAACTTAACCGCACCTCCGCCTAATAGTTGGCATAACGGTACACAAATTAAGGTTGGTGGTCAGGTGACGGCAACAGCGAATCTCAAAAATGTCGGCATAGTACAGCGCAGAGCTAACCTGGCTACGGAGCAGTATGGCAATTCTTTGCCGCTATGCGATACCGAGAGTGGGTGCGGTTTAGCGCAGGAGTATACCGTTGACGATGTGATCTATAAAACGACGTTCTGGAAACAGGATATTGAGGTTGCCTTGAGGGCGACGGACGTCAACAATGACCAAGTTTATTCAACCAATGACCGTAGCGCGACTGGCACTGGTCTGCTTATAAAATACGATGGCGTGGCGCCTGCTGTTACTTGGCCGTCAGGTGCTGAGGCGATGGCCAGCCGCGCCGCGCCGGGTAAGCCGTATCACATTAAAGTCGATGTCCGCGATGAACAAAGTGGGGTCAATCCCCTTAATGTCATATGGCGCTGGAGAATAGGTACTAGCAATTGGTCGGAAGGCGCGGCCATGATTGCTGGTGCGAGCGATCGCTATACGGCACAGCTGAATGTGCCGAGTACTGCGAGTGAGGGTGACGAAATCTTATTTCAGGTTCGGGCTACCGATAATATTGGCAACGCGACTGCCTACTCGAATACTAATCAACACGTTGTTAGCGTGACTAAGCCGGTATTGACGTTGGTGGCAGCTAATGGCTGGCATAACGGCGGAAAAATTAAGTTATCGGGTACAGCAAAATCTGGCGTCAATATTAAAGATGTCGGAATCGGATGGCGAAAATCTGCCGCTACTGGAACTATTGCCTGGTATGGCCTTTGTCGAACCGAACAGAGCTGTGGCGCGACTACCGACTATAGTTTTGGTCCTATCGATTCCCCTTTTAATGTTTCAGTTGACGATGTTGAACTCTTTTTTTGGGCAAGGGATACTAATGAAACCATTGTCTATTTCACGGACAATGGCACGGGGAGCGGTCGTGGCGTAACGGTGAAACACGACGGTGATGCGCCCATCATTGTCTGGCCTGTCGGCGCTGAGGCGACAGCAAACAGAGCCGCTCCTGGTAAGCCGTTTGAGGTCAAAGTTGATGTTAGCGATGCGCAGAGTGGCGTCGATCCGGCGAATGTTAAGTTACGTTGGAAAATAGGCGCAAATGCTTGGTCGGGTGATTTGGCTATGTCACATGTCGCCGAGAATCGTTATTCGTTGCAAGTGAACATCCCGGCCGATGTCAACAAAAACGACCCACTTATATTTCAGGTTCAAGCAGCCGACACGGTAGGAAACATCGTCGCTTATGCGAACAATAACCAACACGTTGCCGCAATAAGCAAACCAGAAATAACGTTTTCGGTGCTTGGGAAAGGTGGCTGGCATAACGGTAGCAAAATTAAAGTAAGCGGAAAAATAACCTCAGGTGCCGCGATAAAGAGTGTTGCAATCGGGCAGCGGAAAACTAGCGAACCAAATGGAATCTACCGTTATTGGAATTATGTTTGTAAAGGTAATTGTGGTCTTACAAGCGAATACAATTTGGACCAAGTTGAATATGTCTACGGACTATATACGGAAGACGTGGAAATCGCGATATGGGCAGAGGACGTGCTTGGAGGGGTTGCATTTTCTACGCTGGATGGCAACGATGCAACTGCGGGATTTTCGTTGAAATATGATGGCAAAGCCCCTGTGATTCACGATGTCATCGCAAAATGGGATCCCGATGGTAGTTTAATTGTCAGTGGCAGTTTCAGTGACGATGCTTCTGGCCTTGGCGCTGGCGGCGATGGAAAAGCCGCAATTGTGTTGGGTTGGTCGGGGATGGCCGATCAGCTCACGCTTGATGTCGTAGGAGATGGCCTTGGCAGTTCAGCGACCTTTTCGCATACGTTCGCAAAAGGCGACTTGCCTGCTAAGCCGGGCGTTATATTGACGGTCGCGGCCAGTGATCGTGCTGGTAACGTGAGTTTGCCGACGGCGATTGAGGTTGGTGCCCAGATTCCCAAATTAGCCCTTCGCGTTGAGCAAATAGCCACTTCGCCGCCGCGACAGGCATGGTTTGCCGGAGAAAGCGTCGCTTATCGCCTGACGTTAGCAGTAGCAACGGATTCGGTGTGCGCAATGAATAGCGATGTAATCTATGCGCTTCCGGCGCAGTTGCAGTTAGACCCCGGTGCGATTCCCTTACTAACAGTCAGCGACGGTACGGTGATAGCTAATCTTGATTCGATCTGGACGGGGGAGTCCGGTTTTGACAGCCTGCTTTCTGCAGGTGGTAAGTTATGTGCAGGACAATCGTTGCACATTGACGTGCCGTTGATTATTGCCGCGAACGCAAGTGGGGAAACCGCTGTAAGTGTTATCAACGCAACTGCGGATAACTTAATTGTGGCACTCCTGCAAAAAGACAGCATTACGGTCATGCCCGATCAAGGATCATTGCAATTTACAAAAACAGTCGATAAAGACAGTGCAGAACCCGGCAACGACCTGACCTATACCATCATCTTTAAAAATCGTTCGGATCAATATCTGACGATGCGGGAAATAGAAGATGTTGTTGCGCCTCATACATTACTGCAAGGCTTACCTGAGTGCGGTGCAATGCCGCCCGGATTGATGTGTAACTACGTTCCCACGGTCCCAAGGGGGCTTCAGTGGAGCTTTAGTGGTGAACTAGCCCCGGGAGAATCAGGTCAAGTGTCGTATAAGGTGAGGATTCAATAATCGCGTTGCCAGCTTGAATGTTATTAAAAAATAACTATAAGTGCTGGTATGTGCGCATTCGATATCCTACTAAAGGCGTATTTAGTCTCGCTAAGGCTACAGCTATGATGAATAATTGCTGTCCTCGTGCTGCGGTTTGACCGTTTTGGTCCCGCCGCGTTAGAATGTCGGGTTATTAAAATAGTGGGCTTTGCCAATCATGCGTCGCAATCTCGTAGCAGGAAATTGGAAAATGAATGGCAGCCTGTCTGCCAACGCCGCATTGTTGGCCGAATTAAAGGCAGGCTTGGGGGAAGTTGGCTGTGATGTAGCCGTCTGCGTTCCGTCACCTTATTTCGCTCAGTGCCAATCCACAATTGCGGGAACCGCGTTAGCTTTAGGCGCGCAAGACGTCTCGGTACATGTTTCCGGTGCATATACTGGTGAAGTTGCGGCATCGATGCTGCGCGACTTTGATTGTAAATATGTCATTGTCGGACATTCAGAGCGACGGGCGTATCATGGCGAAACTAGCGAATTAGTGGCGCAAAAAACGTTAAGCGCATTGAAATCGGGTTTGACGCCAATCGTCTGTGTGGGTGAAACCTTAGCGCAACGCGAAGCGGGTGAAACCGATGCTGTGGTCGGCGAACAATTAGAGGCGGTTTTAGAGCTGCTGGATGTGTCGGCAATCAAAAAAATTGTTATTGCTTACGAGCCTGTATGGGCGATCGGCACCGGCAAGACGGCTACCCCACAAATGGCGCAAGACGTGCATGCAGCTTTGCGCGGTAAAGTGGCTTTGCGGGATGCTGAGTCGGCCGCGGTAGTAAAGATTTTGTACGGTGGCAGCATGAAGCCGGATAATGCCGTCGAATTATTGGCAATGCCAGATATCGATGGTGGCCTGATTGGCGGTGCTGCATTAAAAGCCGCTGATTTCCTCGCCATTGTCGCGGCAGCCTGATCGTTGCTTGTCGGTGTGCCTGGATTGATGGCAGCAATTAGCGTCGCAAAGTAGTTGGGCGTCGGCTTGCTCAGAATAGGTTAAAGTTTTGGTTTGCGCAGTCAGGCAAGTCCTAAAAAGTATTGAATCGCAAAATAGCATCATCTCTCCATTGGAAAATCATTAAATGAACTCAGTACTTACTATTATCGTCATCGTTCAAGTCTTGTCAGCGTTGACGATCATCGGTCTCGTTCTATTGCAGCATGGTAAGGGTGCCGATATGGGCGCAGCTTTCGGCTCTGGCGCTTCAGGTAGCTTGTTTGGTGCAACCGGATCGTCAAATTTCTTGTCGAAGTCGACTGGATTGGCAGCGTTGATTTTTTTCTGCGCGACATTGGCTTTGGTGTATTTGGGTAGTCACCGCACTGCAGCAACTGGTGGTGTAATGGATAGCTTGCCGGCAGCATCTGCGCCAGCCGCCGCAATCCCTGCAACTTCGGTTCCTGCGACCGTTCCTGCAGCGAGTGCATCGACTAGCGCTACGCCAGCCGCGGCGGCAGCAACTTCGGCCTCATCAACGCATAGCGCCGATCAGTCGAATCAAATTCCTAAATAAGTAAATGTAGACTGTAAATTACTGGATTTTAATCAAATTGTGCATTGAACAAAAATGCTAAAACAGGTTAGAATACGGCCCTATGCCGACGTGGTGAAATTGGTAGACACGCTATCTTGAGGGGGTAGTGGCGAAAGCTGTGCGAGTTCGAGTCTCGCCGTCGGCACCAAGTTATGAAGGCCAGCAAAGTTGTTCCTACGCTGGTTTTTAATCGAGGAACTTGTAGTGTTTGGTTGAAAAGGTAAAGTACGTTGCGGTAGTTATTGTTACCTTTTCGTGCTTGCCGTTATATCACTCTACTCAACGTTCAAACTATTGGCGAAAAATTGTGAACCTCGAAAATTATTTCCCCGTCTTGTTGTTTATCTTGATTGGTATTGCGGTTGGTGTCATGCCGCAATTGCTCGGTCGTATCCTTGGGCCACATCGGCCCGATGCTCAAAAAAATTCTCCGTACGAATGTGGCTTTGAAGCATTCGAAGACGCGCGCATGAAGTTTGATGTGCGGTATTATCTCGTCGCCATTTTGTTCATTTTGTTCGATCTGGAAACTGCCTTTTTCTTCCCTTGGGGTGTTGCAATGCGCGACCTCGGCTGGGCTGGCTTCATCACGATGATGGTATTCATCGCTGAGTTTGTTGTCGGCTTCTGGTACATATGGAAGAAGGGCGCACTGGATTGGGAGTAAGTCATGTCTATTGAAGGCGTATTGAACGAAGGGTTTGTCACCACAACTGCTGACAAACTAATCAACTGGACACGTACCGGCTCGTTATGGCCGATGACGTTCGGTTTGGCTTGCTGTGCTGTCGAAATGATGCACGCCGGCGCGTCACGTTATGATATGGACCGTTTCGGCGTGATTTTTCGTCCGTCGCCGCGTCAATCTGATGTGATGATTGTCGCCGGTACATTGTGCAACAAGATGGCACCGGCGTTACGCAAGGTGTATGACCAGATGCCAGAGCCGCGTTGGGTGATTTCGATGGGATCGTGCGCCAATGGCGGTGGTTACTATCATTACTCATATTCGGTGGTACGTGGTTGTGACCGGATTGTGCCTGTCGATATTTATGTTCCAGGTTGTCCTCCAACGGCTGAGGCTCTCCTTTACGGCATCATTCAGCTGCAAAATAAGATTCGCCGCACCAATACGATTGCGCGCTAAGAGAATAGAATGACGACGAAACTGGAAACCCTTGAAGCCGCTGTGCGCAATGCGCTAGGCGATGATCTTCAAAGTCTGACTGTTGCCTTCGGCGAAGTGACGATCGTAGTCAAGGCTGCGAACTATCTATCGGTGATGCGCGTGTTGCGTGATCATGCGGATACGCGCTTCGAAGAATTGATCGATTTGTGCGGGGTTGATTATTCAACCTATGGCGATGGTATTTGGGACGGTGCGCGCTTCGCGGCTGTTTCGCATTTGCTGTCGCTTGAGCATAACTGGCGCTTGCGTGTGCGGGTATTTGCCCCCAATGATGAAATGCCTTTGCTGCCATCGTTGGTCAATATCTGGTCTGCAGCAAACTGGTACGAGCGCGAAGCATTCGACTTCTTCGGTATTCTGTTTGAAGGTCATGACGATTTGCGTCGTATTTTGACCGATTACGGCTTTATCGGTCATCCGTTCCGCAAAGATTTCCCCGTCTCAGGCTATGTCGAGATGCGCTATGATCCTGAGCAAAAACGCGTGATTTATCAGCCTGTAACGATAGACCCGCGTGAAATCACGCCACGCGTGATTCGCGAAGAAAATTACGGGATCAAATAATGGCAGAAATTAAGAATTACACGCTGAACTTCGGCCCACAACATCCTGCTGCACATGGTGTTTTACGTCTGGTGCTGGAGTTGGATGGAGAAGTTATTCAACGTGCCGATCCGCATATTGGCTTGCTGCATCGTGGCACTGAAAAGCTCGCGGAACAAAAAACTTATTTGCAATCTGTTCCTTACATGGATCGTCTCGACTACGTGTCGATGATGTGTAATGAGCATGGTTACGTGATGGCGATTGAGCGTCTATTGGGGCTCGAAGTGCCTTTGCGTGCGCAATATATTCGCGTCATGTTCGACGAAATCACGCGGTTGCTGAATCACTTGATGTGGATCGGCGCGCATGCACTCGACGTTGGTGCGATGGCGGTATTGTTGTATGCGTTCCGCGAGCGTGAAGATTTGATGGATTGCTACGAAGCTGTTTCTGGCGCACGTATGCATGCTGCTTACTATCGTCCGGGCGGCGTGTATCGTGATTTGCCTGAACAGATGCCACAGCATAAAGCGTCTATCGTTCGTAATGCCAAAGCCATCAAGGCCCTGAATGAAAATCGTCAGGGATCGATGCTGGATTTCATTGAAGATTTCACGAATCGTTTTCCTACCTATGTCGATGAGTACGAAACCTTACTCACTGATAATCGTATCTGGAAGCAGCGTCTGGTCGGGGTCGGTGTAGTTTCACCTGAACGTGCAAAAGCGATGGGATTTACAGGCCCGATGTTGCGCGGCTCTGGCATTGAGTGGGATTTGCGCAAGAAGCAGCCGTATGAAGTTTACGACTTACTGGATTTCGATATTCCGGTTGGTAAAAACGGTGATTGCTATGACCGTTATTTGGTCCGTGTCGCAGAAATGCGTCAGTCAAACCGCATTATCAAGCAATGCGTAGAATGGTTGCGGAACAATAGCGGTCCTGTCATGACTACAAATCATAAGGTAGCGCCGTCGTCGCGCGTTGATATGAAGTCCAACATGGAAGAGCTGATTCATCACTTCAAGCTTTTCACTGAAGGATTCCATGTTCCACCGGGTGAAGCTTACGCTGCCGTTGAGCATCCAAAGGGTGAATTCGGTGTGTATATCGTGTCGGACGGTGCGAATAAACCGTATCGCCTGAAAATCCGCGCACCCGGTTTTCCGCATCTTCAAGGTTTGAATGAGATGGCCAAAGGCCACATGATTGCCGATGCCGTCACTATCATCGGTACGCAAGATATTGTGTTTGGTGAGATTGACCGCTAAGGATTTTTTCTACAGCGAAAGCAAATTTTCGTGACATTAGCGCGCCTCGGCGTGCTTACCGGGAATTTACCAATAACTAGCGCAGAGTACCGCGTACGAATGGCCAACAACATGTTGTTAAGTCAAGAAACTTACAAAAAAATTGATCGCGAAGTTGCGAAATTTCCTACCGACCAAAAACAGTCGGCGGTGATGGGTGCATTGGCGATTGCACAGGATGAAAAAGGCTGGCTATCGCCAGAAACCATGCAGGATGTTGCCGATTATCTCGACATGCCAGCAATCGCGGTGCAAGAAGTCGCGACCTTTTACAACATGTACAACACCAAGCCTATCGGCAAACACAAGATTACGATTTGCACTAACTTGCCGTGCCAATTGTCCGGCGGCGAAAAAGCCGCTGCACATTTGAAACACAAGCTCGGTATCGATTACCGTGAGACGACCGCCGACGGTAAGTTTACGTTGATGGAAGGTGAGTGCATGGGCGCATGTGGTGATGCGCCAGTTTTGTTGGTCAACAACAAACGTATGTGTAGCTGGATGTCGAACGACAAGATTGATGGTTTGCTGGCGGAATTGAGCGAAGCTGAATCCAGCCAAATTCCAGCAACAGTGAGCCTAACATGACCAGCCTGCACAATCGTCACATCAATCCCCTGATACTTGCCGATTTGAATGGCGATAATTGGCACTATGCCGATTATGTCAAACGCGGTGGTTATTCTGCATTGAAGCGCATTTTGAGCGAAGGCATTACGCCAGAGCAGATCATCGCAGAACTCAAAGCGGGTTCCTTGCGTGGTCGCGGCGGTGCTGGTTTTCCGACTGGATTGAAGTGGAGTTTCATGCCGCGTCAGTTTCCCGGTCAAAAATACTTAGTATGTAATACCGATGAAGGTGAGCCAGGCACGTTTAAAGACCGTGACATCATTCGCTACAATCCGCATGCGCTGATTGAAGGCATGGCGATTGGCGCGTACGCAATGGGCATTACTGTTGGTTATAACTATATCCACGGTGAAATTTGGTCTGGATACGCACGATTCGAAGAAGCATTGGATGAGGCGCGTGCTGAAAATGCGCTAGGCGATGCGATTTTCGGCAGCACTTTCAACTTCCAGTTGCACGCATTCCACGGTTACGGCGCGTATATTTGCGGCGAAGAAACTGCATTACTGGAGTCGTTAGAAGGCAAAAAAGGACAGCCGCGCTTTAAGCCTCCTTTCCCTGCCAGCTTTGGTTTGTACGGTAAACCGACAACGATTAATAACACCGAAACGTTCGCAGCAGTTCCTTTCCTGTTGAACATGGGTGGCGAAGCCTATGCAGGTTTAGGTAAGCCAAACAATGGCGGCACCAAGATTTTCTCGATCTCCGGCGACGTCGAATTGCCAGGTAATTATGAAGTGCCTCTGGGTACCCCGTTTGCCAAGCTGCTAGAGCTTGCCGGTGGGATGCGCGGCGGTAAAAAGATTAAAGCGGTCATCCCAGGCGGATCTTCGGCACCAGTGATTCGTGGCGACGTGATGATGGACACCGATCTTGATTACGACGCAATTGCTAAAGCCGGTTCGATGCTGGGCTCCGGCGCTGTCATCGTGATGGATGACACGCGTTGCATGGTCAAGGCGTTGCAGCGATTGTCGTATTTCTATTTTGAAGAATCCTGTGGTCAATGTACGCCATGTCGTGAAGGTACTGGCTGGTTGTATCGTCTTGTACATCGGATCGAAACAGGGGACGGCCGCCCTGAAGATATAGAACTGTTGGACACTGTCGCCGGCAATATCATGGGCCGCACGATTTGTGCGCTCGGAGATGCAGCGGCGATGCCGGTACGCGGTTTCTTGAAGCATTTCCGCGAAGAATTTGAATATCATATCGAGCATAAACATTGCTTGGTGCCCGCTTATGTTTAAGGGTAGCGCTAAAATTTAAGACGCCTTCCGGTGACTCCATGGATACGGCGAAGTCATCGCGTGTGTGACGGCGTAACTCAGAACAGTAAGCAAAAAACTTAGGCAAGAAAAGCAAAAGCCATGGTCGAAATCGAAATAGACGGCAAAAAAGTGGAAGTCCAAGAGGGCAGCATGGTAATGGATGCTGCCAACAAAATGGGCACCTATATTCCTCATTTTTGTTATCACAAAAAACTCTCTATTGCGGCAAACTGCCGTATGTGTCTGGTCGAGGTAGAAAAAGCGCCGAAGGCTTTGCCGGCCTGTGCCACGCCGGTCAGCGCTGGCATGATTGTGCGTACAGCTAGTGAAAAGGCGGTTACCGCACAAAAGAGCGTGATGGAATTCCTGTTGATTAATCACCCGCTGGATTGCCCAATCTGCGATCAGGGTGGTGAGTGTCAATTACAGGATTTGGCGGTTGGGTACGGTAAGTCATCGTCACGCTACGAAGAAGAAAAGCGCGTCGTAACACCCAAAGATGCTGGTCCATTGATCTCGATGCAGGAAATGAGCCGTTGCATTCAGTGCACGCGCTGCGTTCGGTTCGGTCAGGAAATTGCTGGCGTGATGGAATTCGGTATGGTCGGTCGCGGTGAGCATTCCGAGATTACGACCTTTGTCGGCAAAACTGTCAATTCAGAGTTGTCTGGCAATATGATCGATCTATGCCCAGTCGGTGCATTGACTTCGAAACCATTCCGTTACAGCGCCCGTACTTGGGAATTGTCACGACGTAAATCAGTCAGCCCACACGATGGCCTAGGCGCAAATCTGATCGTTCAGGTTAAGTCTGGCAAAGTCATGCGCGTGCTGCCGTTAGAAAATAACGACGTCAATGAATGCTGGTTGTCGGATAAAGATCGCTTTGCATACGAAGGTTTGAACAGCGCTGAGCGTTTGACCAAACCAATGCTGAAGCAAGACGGAAAATGGCAAGAAGTTGAATGGCAAACCGCGCTGGAATACGTCGCGCATGGTTTGCGCAATGTCCGTCATGAGCATGGCGCTGATGCGATTGCAGCGTTGGGTACTCCATATTCGACAGTGGAAGAATTGTCCCTGCTACAAAAAATAGTACGTGGACTAGGCTCCGAAAATATCGATTTCCGTACACGTCAGTCAGACTTTGCGTTGGATGGCAAAGTAAGGCCTTGGCTTGGTATGTCGATCAATGAATTTGCTGATCTGGATCGGGCGTTCGTAATTGGTTCGTTCCTGCGCAAAGATCATCCGCTATTATCTGCACGGCTGCGTTTGGGTGTTAAACGTGGTGCCAAGTTAAGCATCCTGCACGCCACCGACGATGATTTGTTGATGCCGGTCGCGAACAAGATCATCACAGCACCATCAAACTGGTTGGCGATGCTAGGCGAAGTTGTCGTCGCCGTTGCGCAAGCCAAGAGTGTTGCTGTGCCAGCAGGTTTTGATAATGTCACGCCGTCAGCGAATGCTAAGCAAATCGCTACTAGTTTGATATCCGGTACATCCAAAGCAGTATTGCTGGGTAATGCCGCAGCACAGCATCCACAAGCATCGCAGTTGCACGTTGCTGCACAATGGATCGCGCAGCAAACAGGAGCCAAATTTGGCTATATGACTGAGGCAGGTAATACCGTCGGTGGTTATTTGGCACAGGCAATTCCTGCGGTAGGCAAAGGCGCTAACGCACAAGAAATGTTTGCAAAACCGCGCAAAGCCTACGTACTGCTGAATGCCGAGCCAGAGTTTGATAGCTTTAATCCACAAATCGCCCGTGCTGCATTGAATCAAGCCGAAATGGTAGTGGTGTTATCGGCTTACAAGCACGGCACTGATTACGCTGACGTGTTGCTTCCTATTGCACCATTTACCGAAACTTCCGGCACATTTGTCAATTGCGAAGGTCGTGCCCAAAGTTTTAACGGCACTGTGCGCCCATTGGCGGATGCGCGACCTGCATGGAAAGTCATGCGGGTATTAGGTAATCTGCTTAGCTTGCCAGGTTTTGACTACGATACTTCCGAAGCCATTCGCGCTGAAGTGCTGGGTACTGATGGCATTGTCGAAGTAAATCTGCAGGCGCAACTGAATAACCTCTCTGATCTGCAATTAGAAGCCGCTCCGCAAGTGGCTGATAGTGCTATCGAGCGTATCGCTGATGTGCCTATCTATTTTGCCGATGCAGTGGTGCGGCGCGCAGCATCGTTGCAAGAAACCATAGATGGTCAAGCGCCGCGAGCATGGTTATCTGCTGCGTTGGCTGAAAAACTGGGTATCGCTAATGGTGACCTGGTGAATGTAAAACAAGGGCAGGGTGCAGCGTCACTGCTAGCTGCAATCGATCTTGGCTTGCCCGATAATGTTGTGCGTGTTGCCGCGTCTCACGCATCGACTGTAGCTCTGGGTTCGATGTTCGGTTCTATCGTTGTGGAGAAAGCATGATGGATCAATTTATCGCCTCCATTAATGCTGTAGGCGCAGATCATCTTGGCGTTATCTGGCCGTTGATCTGGAATGTTATCAAGATTGTTATCGTAGTCGTACCACTGTTATTGTGCGTGGCCTATCTGACATATTGGGAACGTAAACTAATCGGTTGGATGCATATTCGTTTGGGCCCTAACCGCGTTGGACCATTCGGCTTACTGCAACCGATTGCCGATGCGCTAAAGTTGCTGCTGAAGGAA
Source organism: Glaciimonas sp. PCH181 (assembly GCF_003056055.1). Taxonomy (NCBI): domain Bacteria; kingdom Pseudomonadati; phylum Pseudomonadota; class Betaproteobacteria; order Burkholderiales; family Oxalobacteraceae; genus Glaciimonas; species Glaciimonas sp. PCH181. Next base: position 1,891,942 of record NZ_PYFP01000001.1, on the reverse strand, counting down.
GTGACTTTGCCGTCACGTGCGAATAAATACCTGTTCTTTATTGCACCCATCATGACCATCATGCCTGCACTTGCGGCATGGGCAGTGATTCCATTTGGGCCTGAGACAGTTTTGGCCAATGTGAATGCCGGTTTGTTGTTTGTGATGGCAATTACTTCAATGGAAGTCTACGGCGTGATTATTGCTGGTTGGGCTTCAAACTCCAAATACGCATTTTTGGGTGCCATGCGTGCTTCAGCGCAGATGGTGTCGTATGAAATCGCGATGGGCTTTGCGCTAGTGATTGTCTTGATGGTCTCAGGCAGTTTGAATCTGACCGACATTGTGATGGGACAAAGTAAGGGCCGTTTCTACGATATGGGCCTTGGCTTCCTGTCATGGAACTGGTTGTCATTGTTGCCGGTGTTTGTCATCTACTTTATCTCGGGTATTGCTGAAACTAACCGTCATCCGTTCGACGTTGTAGAGGGTGAATCTGAAATCGTTGCCGGTCATATGATCGAGTACTCAGGTATGTCGTTCGCTATGTTCTTCCTGGCTGAATACGCCAATATGATTTTGATTTCGATTTTGACGTCATTGTTATTTTTGGGTGGTTGGGCATCGCCACTGCAGATACTTGATTTCATCCCTGGCTGGATTTGGCTCGGTGCAAAAACATTCTTGGTGGTGTCGATGTTTATCTGGGTTCGGGCATCATTTCCGCGGTATCGGTATGACCAGATCATGCGTTTGGGCTGGAAAGTATTTATCCCGTTGACCCTCGCTTATTTGGTGATCGTCGCTGCCTGGATTCAAAGTCCGTGGAATATCTGGAAGTAATGGAAGGTTTATTATAAATGGAAGCGATTAAGGATTTTTTCGGTAGCTTAATGCTGCTGGAGCTGCTTAAAGGATTACGGCTGACTGGCCGTTACCTGTTTGCGCGCAAAATTACGGTGTTGTTCCCGGAAGAAAAGACGCCGCAGTCGCCGCGTTTCCGTGGTCTGCATGCACTACGTCGTTACCCGAATGGCGAAGAGCGCTGCATTGCTTGCAAATTGTGTGAAGCGGTTTGCCCTGCGATGGCGATTACGATTGAGTCGGAACAGCGTGAAGATGGTTCACGCCGCACGACGCGTTACGATATCGATTTGACCAAATGTATTTTTTGCGGTTTTTGCGAAGAGTCATGCCCGGTAGATTCAATTGTTGAAACGCACATTCTTGAATATCACGGTGAAAAGCGCGGTGATTTGTACTACACCAAAGAAATGTTGCTGGCGGTTGGTGATCGTTACGAACCTGAAATCGCTGCAGCACGTGCGGCAGATGCTGCATACCGTTAATCGGTGTTGCTCCCGGCTTGTGGACTTGGTTTGTCCTCAAGCCTGAATTTAAAGCTTATTTAGCTGACTTTTTTGGTCGATTATGGAATTTAAGACATTCTTGTTCTACGCGTTTTCGGTGGTGCTGGTCATCGCTGCATTACGTGTTATCACGGCGCGCAATCCCGTGCACTCAGCATTATTTCTAGTGTTGGCGTTCTTTTCAGCGGCCGGTATCTGGATGTTGCTTAAAGCAGAATTCCTGGCGATCGTTCTGGTTCTCGTGTATGTCGGGGCAGTAATGGTGCTCTTCCTGTTTGTTGTGATGATGCTAGATGTTAATCTGGATAAGTTGCGAGAGGGATTTTGGGGGTACTTTCCGTTGGCCGCTACTGTCGGCGTCATTATTGTTCTAGAAATGGCGGCAGTATTACTGCGCGGTTTTTGGGCTCCTGAAAGCGAAGTACCGGCGATTTCTGCAAACATCGGAAATACCAAAGCACTTGGTTTGCTGATTTATACCCAATATGTGTACGCGTTTGAAATTGCTGCCGTGGTATTGCTGGTAGCGATTGTTGCTGCGGTTGCACTCACATTGCGTCGCCGCAAAGATACCAAGGCTATGGCACCTTCCGAGGCTGTAAAGGCACGTAGTGGGGATCGTATACGACTGGTAAAAATGAAGTCGGAGCAGCGACCATTTGATACGCCAACAACGGCCGCGCCAGAAAAAAAATAAGAGGAATCGATCATGGCTTTATCACTGTCACATTATTTGATCCTCGGCGCGATCCTGTTTGCGATCGCGATCGTCGGAATTTTTCTGAATCGTAAAAATATTATCGTATTGCTGATGGCAATCGAATTGATGTTGTTATCGGTGAATATAAACTTTATCGCCTTTTCATATTACCTCGGCGATCCAGCTGGTCAGATTTTCGTATTCTTTATCATGACAGTTGCTGCAGCCGAAGCGGCGATTGGTTTGGCGATTCTGGTGGTGTTGTTCCGTAACCTGGATACCATCAATGTAGAAGATCTCGATAGCCTGAAAGGTTGAGATTAGATTCAGAAACAAGACAAGTGACAGCAATATGTGTGATGCGGTATTACGAAAAATTGCATGACATATTGTGACTACAGGGCAACTCAAAAAACCGTAGCGAACGCGCCAGTGTCGCATTTTAGAAGCGAGCCGTAGGACTTTACGGCAAGCATCTCAAATGCAAGATTGGTGTGGGGGTGTATAGCCCATCGCAGGTTTTAGGGACGACCACAGCGAACAACGAATAAAGATAAGGTTCATCATGGCGGGGCAACTTAACCCACAATTACTTCTGGCTGTACCGTTGGCGCCTCTCGTAGGTGCCGCGATAGCAGGCTTATTCGGTACGCGATTCTTCGGCAATCTGATAGGGCGTAAAACCTCGCACACAGTGACCATCCTGGGTGTGCTGATTGCGTTCATCATTTCAATTCAGACACTGCTTGCGGTAATGGATGGCGCGTCGTTCAACGGTACGCTTTACACCTGGATGACGGTTGGTGGAATCAAGCTGGAAGTCGGATTTCTGATCGACAGTCTGACTGCCATGATGATGTGCGTGGTGACTTTCGTTTCGCTGATGGTGCATATTTATACCATCGGATACATGAAAGACGATGAGGGCTATAACCGCTTCTTCTCTTACATTTCGTTATTTACATTTTCGATGTTGATGCTTGTCATGAGCAACAATTTCCTCCAACTGTTTTTTGGTTGGGAAGCAGTAGGCCTGGTATCGTATTTGCTGATCGGTTTCTGGTACACCAGACCGACCGCAATTGTCGCTAATATGAAGGCATTTCTGGTCAACCGTGTTGGTGACTTTGGTTTCATTCTGGGCATCGGTTTACTATTGGCGTATTCCGGCTCGATGAACTACACCGAAGTATTCGCACAAAAGGGCGCGTTGGCGCAAATGATGTTGCCGGGCAGTAACTGGATGCTGCTGACCGTTGCTTGTATTTGTTTATTCATCGGCGCAATGGGTAAATCGGCACAGTTTCCGTTACACGTCTGGCTGCCGGATTCGATGGAAGGTCCAACCCCGATTTCCGCGCTGATTCACGCCGCGACAATGGTTACCGCCGGTATCTTTATGGTGTCGCGGATGTCGCCCTTGTTTGAATTGTCGGATACAGCTCTTTCCTTCATTTTGGTCATTGGTTCGATTACCGCACTGTTCATGGGCTTCCTGGGCATGATCCAGACTGACATTAAGCGCGTCGTTGCATATTCCACGCTGTCACAGCTTGGTTACATGACAGTCGCATTGGGTGCCTCGGCTTACTCAGTCGCCGTATTCCACTTGATGACTCATGCATTCTTTAAAGCGCTGTTGTTCCTTGGCGCAGGCTCAGTCATTATTGGCATGCACCATGATCAAGACATGCGCAATATGGGTGGCTTACGTAAGTACATGCCAATTACGTGGATCACTTCGCTGATTGGTTCTCTGGCGCTCATCGGTACGCCGTTCTTCTCCGGTTTCTATTCTAAAGACAGTATTATCGAAGCAGTCGAAGCGACGCATTTATATGGCGCTGGTTTCGCTAAATTTGCTGTGCTGGCAGGCGTTTTTGTTACTGCGTTCTATTCGTTCCGTATGTATTTCATGGTGTTCCACGGCGAAGAGCGTTTCGGCAAACCGCATCATCATGCAGACAATCATGCTGATGATCATCACGAAGAAGAAGAGGCTGATGATCACGGGCATCATGGTTTGGCGCCAGGTCAAAAGCCGCATGAATCACCATGGGTCGTTACGGTGCCTTTGATTCTGCTGGCCATTCCATCGGCGGTTATCGGTTTCTTTACCATTGAACCTATTTTGTACGGTAATTTTTTCAAAGATGTGATCGTGGTCGGCGAAGCGCATCGCGCCATGGAAGAGTTACGTAATGACTTCCACGGCCCGCTATCGATGGTTGTGCATAGTCTGACTTCTGCGCCATTGTGGTTGGCAATTGCCGGTGTCGTGGTTGCCTACTACTTTTATATGGTTAATCCGCGTGTGCCAGCGGCGATCAAACAAAAGCTGTATCCGCTGTACGTGTTATTGGATAACAAGTACTACCTGGATAAGTTTAACGAAGTGGTCTTCGCCGGTGGTGCGCGTCTGATCGGTCGAGGCTTGTGGAACGTTGGTGACCGCAGTCTGATTGATGGCTTGGTTGTGAATGGCAGCGCCAAGGCAGTCAACTGGTTCTCGAAAATTACCCGCCTCTGGCAATCTGGTTACATCTATCACTATGCATTTGTGATGATTATTGGTGTGCTAGGTTTCCTGGTTTGGTTCATGCCTTCTCCGTTTGCCAAATAAGTTGGCGAAGTAAAGTAAATAATAACCATGATTCAGTCAACTTTCCCTCTTCTTAGCCTCGCGATCTGGTGCCCGATCGCGTTTGGTGTGCTCGTCCTGGCAATTGGTCGCGACGATAATCCTACGCTTGTCCGGTGGCTGTCACTGTTCGGTGCGCTGGTTAGTCTGGCGGTGACCATACCGCTGATAACGAATTTCGATAACAGCTTCCATGGCATGCAGTTTGTTGAGAAAGCTGCCTGGATTACGCGTTTCAACATCAATTACTTCGTCGGTATTGATGGCTTGTCGCTGTGGTTCATCCCGTTGACCGCCTTCATCAACGTGATGGTTATCATCTCTGCATGGGAAGTGATCCAGAAGCGTGTTGCGCAGTACATGGGTGCATTTTTGATCCTGTCAGGTGTGATGATCGGTGTGTTCTGCGCACTTGATGGCATGTTGTTTTACGTCTTTTTTGAGGCAACGCTGGTGCCGATGTTCATCATCATCGGAATATGGGGCGGTGCAAATCGCGTCTATGCGGCGATCAAGTTTTTCCTTTACACGTTCTTCGGATCGTTGTTGATGCTGATCGCGTTGCTGTATCTCTACTTTGTGTCGGGCGGCAGTTTCGATATTCTGACTTGGCATCAAGTACCGCTGTCAATGAGCGCGCAAGTCTATATTTTCCTGGCGTTCCTGATGGCCTTCGCAGTTAAGGTGCCAATGTGGCCGGTGCACACGTGGTTACCGGATGCGCACGTTGAAGCGCCGACTGGTGGATCGGTTGTACTGGCAGCGATCATGTTGAAATTAGGCGGTTACGGTTTCCTTCGTTTTTCGTTACCTATCGCACCGGATGCAAGTCATTATCTGGCGGGATTCATGATCACGCTGTCGCTTATCGCTGTGATTTACATTGGTTTGGTGGCGCTGGTTCAAAATGACATGAAGAAGCTGGTCGCTTATTCATCGATCGCGCACATGGGTTTTGTCACACTTGGTTTTTTCCTGTTTAACGATATGGCCTTACAGGGCGGTATCGTACAAATGATTTCTCACGGTTTTGTCTCTGGCGCGATGTTCTTGTGTATCGGTGTTATGTATGACCGTTTGCATACGCGTGAAATCGCACAATACGGTGGCCTTGTAAATGTGATGCCGCGTTTCGCTGCATTGTTTGTGCTGTTCTCGTTAGCAAACAGTGGACTGCCAGGCACTTCAGGTTTCGTCGGTGAATTCATGGTGATTCTGGGCGCGGTCAAGGCCAATTTCTGGATCGGTTTATTAGCCGCAACTGCATTAATTTTGGGCGCAGCGTATTCGTTGTGGCTGGTTAAGCGCGTGATATTCGGTGTTATTACGAATCCACATGTTAAAGACATGGCCGATCTGAACAAACGCGAGTTCTTTATGTTGGGCTTGCTGGCGATTGCCGTTATTGCGATGGGCCTCTATCCAGCGCCATTTGCCGATGCGATGCAAGTATCGGTGGCTGATCTGTTGAAACATGTTGCCATCACCAAATTGAATTAAAGACCTCCATGTCTCTAAGCAGAAATAAAGAGAATTTACGAAAACCTTCCTCAGGTGGGTTATCGCCTAGCCAAGCCGGTGGCGTCGACTATGCCAATAGTCTTTATCAAAATGGCTTGCTGGAAGGCTTTTGCGTAAGTTCGAATGAAAAAGCTGTGAGCACCAGTGAAAAAAATAAGCGGCAAATAAATGAATAACATAAATCTGATCCCTGTTTATCCGGAAATCTTTTTGCTGATTGCGACCTCCGCAGTTCTGCTGGTCGATATGTTTCTCTCGGATGCGAAACGTCACATTACGTATTATTTGACATTGCTTGTGCTGGTGGTCTGCTTCTTCCTGACCCTTGGTGCTTTCAATGCGGGCGAGACGGTTTATACCTTTCATAATATGTTTGTGAGCGATCCTTTAGCGCATCTGCTAAAGCTTTGTTCATATGTCGCGGTATTCGCTACGCTGGTGTATTCCCGCGAATATATTGGTGAGCGTGAGATGGTGAATAATCATCTCGGCGGCGAGTTTTATCCATTGGCCCTGTTCGCATTGTTGGGCCAGATGGTCATGATCTCTGGCCATAATTTCCTGATTATTTATCTCGGTTTGGAATTGATGTCATTGTCGCTGTACGCACTTGTAGCACTGCGTCGTGATAATGCGAGTGCGACCGAAGCCGCCATGAAGTATTTCGTACTTGGTGCAATGGCTTCCGGCTTCCTGTTATACGGGATGTCGATGTTATACGGGGCGACTGGTTCGCTGGACTTGATTGAAGTTACCCGCGCTATCGCGATGGGCGGTACAGAAACGCAACACAATACGCTGGTGTTTGGTGTGGTGTTCTTAGTGGCTGGACTAGCTTTTAAATTGGGCGCGGTGCCGTTTCATATGTGGGTGCCCGATGTTTATCAAGGCGCACCGACTGCCGTAACTCTATTGCTGGGCGGTGCACCGAAACTGGCTGCGTTCGCGATTTGCTTCCGCTTATTAGTCGAAGGCTTATTGTTATTGGCAATTGATTGGCAACAGATGTTAATGGTGCTTGCAATATTGTCGATGGCGATTGGTAATATCACGGCGATTGCGCAGACTAATATCAAACGGATGTTAGCGTACTCGACTATTTCTCATATGGGTTTCATGTTGCTGGGTCTGTTGTCCGGCGTTGTTGATGGCAACATGTATTCGGCCACCAATGCTTACAGCGCGGCGCTGTTTTATGCCATCACTTATGTTCTGACGACACTTGGCACATTTGGCGTGATTTTGTTGCTGGCCCGGTCAGGATTTGAAGCGGAAAATATTGAAGACTTTAAGGGTCTGAACCAACGTAGTCCTTGGTTTGCCGGGATTATGCTGTTGTTAATGCTTTCATTGGCAGGCGTTCCGCCATTGATGGGATTCTTCGGTAAATTGTCAGTCTTACGCGCAGTCTTGGGAACTGGTCAAATTTGGCTAGCAGTCGTGGCAGTCTTGTTCTCTTTGATCGGGGCTTATTATTATTTACGCGTGATTAAAGTCATGTACTTTGATGATGCGCAAGATACCGCGAAGATCGTGGCCCACACTGACGTGCGCGTGTTGCTGAGTGTGAATGGCGTCGCAGTGTTGGTCTTGGGTCTGTGGCCTGGATTCTTGATGGATGCAAGTCAAACTGCGATCGTTCGCTCGTTAGCAAGTTTTGTCGGTCGTCTGACTTCTTAGCACAGCGTGAATGTCTCTCTCTCTAGCTGGTTAGTGATTGTTTTGGCTTTGCTGGCTGCTAACCTGCCATTCATCAATGAACGCTTATTTGCGTTCATACCGCTCAAGGCCGGCGCATCTAAGCCGGTCTGGGTGCGGTTGATTGAATTGTTTGTGTGGTACGTGATTGTCGGTGGCATTGCTTATTTGCTGGAATCCGGTATGGGCAATACTTTCACGCAAACCTGGGAATTTTATGCGGTCACCGGTTGTTTGTTTTTGGTGTTTGCATTTCCTGGTTACGTGCATCGTTATTTGCGTAAAAAGCACGCTTAAATCTATCTCGAATTCGATTGTTCTCAATCGTTTTCGATTTTTCGATTTTAGATCCGGTATCTATCGGCTGTCATTGAAAGAGATTTGATTTACGTCGATGCGCGCGGTAACGCCGCCGATATTAAGTTTGTGATGAATGTCGGTAGTTAACCTGCAACAATGCACGCGTGCTTTATCCCGTATGCAAGCCAAGTAATTATCTGCCGTCTTAATTCTTCTTCTTTCCCTATCCTTTATCTTGACGGAGTGTTCGCATGGATCAGCACCTGAAAGAAACACGGATCGACAGCGCATTGGCTTATAACGGTGATTTTCTTAAAGTGCAGCGAGATACCGTAGCACTTCCTGATGGCAAGCCCACGATACGCGAATACATCAAACATCCCGGAGCAGTCGTCGTATTGCCGTTATTTGAGGATGGGACTGTTTTGCTCGAACGACAGTTTCGTTATCCACTTGATCGGGTCTTTATTGAATTCCCGGCCGGTAAAATTGATCCGAATGAAGATCATTTAGTCTGTGCCAAGCGCGAGTTGCAAGAAGAAACCGGTTATACCGCCGCAGATTGGCAGTACGTTTGCACCATTCATAATGCGATTGCGTATGCCGATGAACATTTGGAAATTTTTCTGGCGCGTGGTTTGACTGCTGGTGAGCGTCGTCTCGATGATGGCGAATTTCTGGATGTATTCAAGGCGCCTGTCGCCGACGTGTTGCAGTGGGTCAGAGAAGGTAAGATTACTGACGTTAAAACGGTAATAGGTGCGTTCTGGCTAGAAAAAATCGTCTCCGGACAGTGGAGACTTGAGAAGTGAGCTTGCGAACGTTCAATCACGCAAAGTGATTCAGAGAAAAAAAGCGCCAGAATTGGCGCTTTTTTAATATCAACTCTGGTATTACTTCAGCCCTAGCTCAAACTGAAATAAACAAAGCATTCGAGCTAGCTGACTATTATCCAAATGTATCCAAGCATGTATTGGGCACATCAAATACACGCAAAATGACGTACGCCGATGTTAGCGACGCCGTCATTAAATTACTTCTACATATTCGCGTAATTCGGGCCACCACCACCTTCTGGCGTTACCCAGACAATATTCTGGGTTGGGTCTTTAATATCACAGGTTTTACAATGTACACAATTTTGCGAATTAATTTGTAGCCGTTCAGTATTATCTGCGGCAGTAACAAATTCATATACACCCGCCGGACAGTAACGCGCTTCTGGTCCAGCGTACTTTGCTAAATTGATATTTACCGGAACGCTTGCATCTTTCAGCGTCAAATGAATCGGTTGTTCTTCTGCATGATTGGTGTTCGAAATGAATACCGAGGACAAGCGGTCAAACGTCAATTTTCCATCCGGTTTAGGATATTTGATTGGCGCATAGTTTGCCGCTGGCTTCAAACACTCATGATCGGCATGGGTATGATGCAAAGTCCAGGGCGCTTTGCCGCCGAACACAATTTGGTCTATCCCGACCATTAAGCTACCGAAATACAAACCTTTGCTCATCCAAGGTTTGAAATTACGTGCCTTGTGGAGTTCTTCGTGCAGCCAAGACTTTTCGAACGCGCTGGCGTAGGCGGTAAGCTCATCATGCTGGCGTTCACCGACTAGCGCTTCGAACGCGGCATCGGCTGCCAACATGCCAGTCTTGATCGCTGCATGGCTACCTTTAATGCGGCTGGCATTTAAGAAGCCAGCTTCGCAGCCTATCAATGCGCCGCCGTTGAATGTCAGCTTAGGCAGGGATTGCAAGCCACCGGCAGTGATTGCGCGTGCACCGTAGGAAAGGCGTTTGCCACCGACGAAAAACTTGCTGATTTCTGGATGCGTTTTGTAGCGTTGAAACTCTTCATACGGCGACATGTAGGGATTTTCATACGACAGCCCAACGACGTAACCCACCGCAACCTGATTATTTTCCAGGTGATACAGGAAGGACCCGCCGTAGGTTTTAGTGTCGAGTGGCCAGCCAGCGGTATGTACGACCAGGCCGGGCTTATGCAGCTTTGGATCGATTTCCCATAGCTCTTTGATGCCAAGACCATAAGTTTGCGGGTCTTTACCCTTGTTCAGGTCATATTTAGCGATGATTTGTTTGCCGAGACTGCCGCGTGCGCCTTCAGCGAACAGTGTGTATTTGGCATGTAATTCCATCCCGAGTTGAAACGCATCGGTGGGCTTGCCCTCGCGATCGAGCCCCATATTTCCGGTTGCCACGCCTTTAACAGAGCCATTTTCGTTGTAGAGGACTTCTGCGGCTGGAAAACCCGGAAATATATCTACGCCTAAGGTTTCAGCTTGCTGTCCCAGCCAACGGACAACGTTGGCTAATGAAATCACGTAATTTCCGTGATTCTGAAAACAGGCCGGTAACATCCAGTTAGGGGTCTTGAAAGCTTTGGTAGCGGTCAAAAACAGGAAGCGGTCTTCACTGACTTCGGTGTTTAAGGGGGCGCCCAGTTCTTTCCAGTTGGGAAATAATTCGGTCAGCGCTTGCGGGTCCATGACTGCACCGGACAAGATATGCGCACCGATTTCGCTGCCTTTTTCTAGTACGCAGACCGAAACCTCACTACCTTTTTCAGCCGCGAGCTGTTTCAGGCGAATTGCCGCTGCCAAGCCCGCAGGACCACCTCCAACTACTACTACGTCATATTCCATAGCCTCTCTTGGGCCGTATTGCGCAAGGATGCTTTGTGTCTGGTTTTCGGTCATTGTCTCTTTACCTATATTTACTTTTTTTACGATTGCGCTAATTGTCAGGGATTTTGCGGCAGAATACTAGAGTTTGCCTTGCGCATACTTTACGCGGCGTGTGTTCTATACAATGAGTGTTGCGTCGCAACATCAGTCTAAAGCGTCTCGCAGTGAACAATGAATCACGGTGAGTAAACGCTATCTAGATGCTACGGAAAGTGTTCCAGCGTGTTGTGCCTTTTAACTAATGCAAATAATCACTCGCAAGCTATGCGCCTTTAGTAGTTCGCCAACGTAGCTCGAATAGTTTGCGCAAATCCTACAACGTATTGTTGAGAAAAATCATGGAAAGTAAAAAATTGGTCCATAGCAGCCGAATTGCTATTCGGTGGGGCGACATGGATGCACTTGGGCATGTGAATAATACGGTGTATTTCAGATATATGGAGCAGGCACGTATCGAATGGATGGAAAAGATGGGAAATGTAATCGGCCCACTCGATGGACCGGTAATGGTGAACGCCCAATGTAATTTTTTACGGCAGCTGAAATATCCGGGCGACATAGAGGTTCGTTGTTATACCGGCGCAGTCGGGCGGTCCAGTTTTGAGACCGCCTATGAAATTTGTCGCGTCGATGTACCCGAGGTGATTTTTGCCGAAGGCTCGGCCAAAATGGTATGGATTGATTTTAAGCAAGAAAAATCCATCCCCTTACCAGACCCGATTCGCCACATGCTAGTCGGCTAGGTCCTTGCCTGGACTGGCTGGCATTCGATTAAGCCAGCCATCCACATCGCGCATAGTTTATTGATTAACTGCACCAAGCAGTCTGTGTACCAGTTCACTGGAAGTCGCCGCGGTAAATTTTTTCATCAGGTTGGCGCGATGCATTTCTACTGTACGCGGACTTAAGCCGATTTGCTTGCCGATTAATTTGCTGGTTTTTCCTTCCACCAGCAGCGCGGCAATTTCACGCTCGCGTGGCGATAATTCGGCGGAGACTTTGCGCTTTCCACTTAAATCTTCAAAAGTCCAGATCCCGGCGGCATGCATGTCGGTGGGAACCAGAGTGTGACCAATGACATGGCACCAGAACAGGTCACCATTAGCCCGGCGCATGATGCGTTCGTCTGAATAAATACCCTTGGCATTCATAATCGGCACGATGCGTGCGCCAGTGCGTTCGAATTCATCCGCTGTTGGGTAAAGAATCTGAAATGACTGACCATCCAAATCGCCCGCTTCATAGCCAAATATCTTGGTTAACTCGCGGTTGCAGACTTGCATGACACGATGTCGGGAAATGCACAAGCCAACGGGCGCATGCTCGAAAATGGTTTGATAATCAATGGCTGGAGAGTCATTCATGAGCAATGGTTCGGCCCTCGGCTTTGAAATGAGATAGAAGAGAAAGGAATGTGTTTTAGTAACGTTTTGATGACGGGATGCGCTTCGATGGAAATGATCATCTGCTTTTTTCTCCCACGCCAAAAGTGTATTGCGCCGTAGTTTTACCGTATTGTGAGATGAGTCGCTTCATCATATGCTATTAGACGCATTTACAGGCAAAATAGTCTTGAGCCTCCGCAAAATCGCCTCAGTGATGTCATGCTTATTCGCATATAGAGTGCCCCTTACCTTTATAGTGGCTTCGTTGGTGAGTTTGGCAACGCTTTGCTGAAGTGATTTCGCAAAAGTCTACAGTTTACTCAAAAGGAGATAGCAGTATGAACAAAGTTTATCCTGACGCGGTCAGCGCGTTAGCAGGTGTTGTCAAGGACGGCCAGACTATCGCCGTAGGTGGTTTTGGTTTGTGTGGAATCCCAGAGGCGCTTATCGCCGCATTACGTGATTCTGGTGTACAAAATCTGACCGCGATTTCGAACAATGCCGGTGTGGATGGATTCGGTCTTGGTCAACTGCTCAGCACACGTCAAATCAAAAAAATGATTGCATCGTATGTTGGCGAAAATAAAGAATTCGAACGGCAATTCCTCGCTGGTGAACTTGAGCTTGAATTCACGCCGCAAGGTACTTTAGCGGAGAAACTCCGTGCTGGTGGCGCTGGTATTCCGGCATTCTTCACCAAGACTGGTGTCGGTACTTTGGTCGCCGAGGGTAAAGAAATTCGCGAATTCGACGGCGAACAATATGTGATGGAGCGTTCGTTAGTTGCCGATGTTTCTTTCGTCAAGGCTTACAAAGCCGATCGCAGCGGTAATCTGGTTTATAACAAAACGGCACGCAATTTCAATCCAAACGTCGCGATGGCCGGAAAAATTACTATCGTAGAAGTTGAACATCTGGTGGAAGTTGGCGAAATTGACCCGGATGAAGTGCATACGCCTGGCATTTTTGTGCACCGCATTGTCGTCAACGCAACGCCTGAAAAACGGATTGAGCAGCGTACGGTGAGCAAATAAATCCCGACGCCTTAATCGTATATTTAATATTGCAGCTAATACGTGCATTCAAGATCGACTAGCTTTATTAATGCATGGCATTTAGCTGAAAAACTGATAAGAACGGAGAATGAACATGGCATGGACTCGTGATGAAATGGCCGCGCGCGCGGCATTGGAATTGCAGGATGGTTTTTATGTCAATCTGGGTATTGGCTTGCCGACATTGGTGGCAAATCATGTACCGAAAGATATTGAAGTCTGGCTACAATCCGAAAATGGTCTTTTGGGGATCGGTCCTTTTCCAACTGACGATAAGGTCGATGCAGACTTGATCAATGCTGGTAAGCAAACGGTGACATCGCTACCGGGATCGTCTTTCTTCAGTTCGGCTGACTCGTTCGCCATGATTCGTGGCGGTAAAGTTAACCTTGCTGTTCTAGGTGCGATGCAGGTATCGAAAACCGGTGATCTGGCAAACTGGATGATTCCAGGAAAGATGATCAAGGGCATGGGCGGCGCGATGGATCTGGTCGCGGGCGTGAAGCGCGTGGTGGTATTGATGGAGCACGTCGCTACTGCCAAGGATGGTTCAATCTCGCACAAAATTCTCGAGGCTTGCAATTTGCCATTGACTGGAATTGGTGTCGTTGACCGTATTATTACGGATCTGGGTGTGCTGGATGTAACGCCAGATGGCTTAAAAGTCGTTGAATTGGCGACCGGCGTGACTAGAGAAGAATTAAGCGAAAAGACCGGCGTGTCGCTGGATTTTAGCAATCTGCATTAAATCGGTTTTATATCGAAAAAAGCGCTGACGGATATTGTCAGCGCTTTTTTTTTGTCGGGTCCGTTTTCATCCTCGATAGGAGGAGAGGTTAGCGCAAGACAATCGTGCACTAAATGATGGATAGATTGCCCTATCACAATGGATTGTTCATCAAGGTTTATAGTCGCCATTCAGCGGTATTGTCTTTTAGAACAAGTTTTAAAGTGCTAGCGACGGTAGAATAGAGGCTAATCACTCGTATGTTCAACCGGATAAACGCCCATGACTTCAGCTTTGCATAAAACTGTTCAATGTCTTTCTCCTGGTGGTCTGCATACAATGGCGTATCAGGAGTGGGGCGATCCCCACAATCCTAATGTGTTGCTATGTTTGCATGGCGTAACCCGCGTCTCTGACGATTTTGACCAAATGGCGCGCGCGTTGAGCGATACCTATCGTGTCGTCTGTCCGGACATCGTGGGTCGTGGACGCTCGGGTCGCTTACGTGATCCACAATATTATGTTGTGCCGCAATATGTCAGTGACATAGTCACTTTGCTCGCCAGATTAAATGCCGATACGGTGGATGTGGTGGGCACGTCGATGGGAGGATTGATCGGGTTGGGATTGGCTTCTTTGCAAGACAATCCGATTCGCAAACTGGTTCTTAACGATGTTGGCCCAAATCTAAATCCCGAGGCGCTGATTCGTATCGCAGACTACATCGGTGCAGATATGCGCTTCCCTACTTTTGAAGCCGCCGCTGCGTATATTAAAGCGATTTCGCTCCCGTTCGGAGAACATACCGATGTTGAGTGGCATAAGATGGCAGCCGACGTGCTGCGTCAAAATGCCGATGGAGAATGGGTACGCCATTACGATTTAGGATTGGCCGTGCCATTTAAAACCTCAACTGTTGACTCTTATAAGGTCGCTGAAATGATGTTGTGGGCGGCGTATGATGCAATTAAATGCCCGACTTTACTGATTCGCGGCGCGAATTCCGATTTGTTGTCACGTGAAAGTGCGCTGTTGATGACGCAACGTGGTCCTAAGCCAGAGTTGGTGGAGTTGGCTGGCGTCGGTCACGCACCGACTTTTCTGCATGCCGATCAGATCGCCATCGTCAGTCACTTTTTGCTTGGATGAAAAGGTGAAAATGTGCGTAACGAAAATCAATGCCCGAATAGATTAACCATGTCATGGTTGATGACATCCGCTTCAATCGCCTCATCCCGAGATTATTTTTTACTATAAAGGAGACATTATGAGTATCACGCGTTTACATGTAGGAAAGAGATTGTCAGAAGTAGCGATCAATAACGGCACTATTTATCTCGCAGGTCAGCTGGCCGAAGACGTTAGCCAAAATATCGAAGGTCAGACCCGTGAAACATTAGGGCATATTGATCGTTTGCTGACCGAAGCTGGCAGCAGCAAAGAACACATCCTGTCATGCCAAATCTACTTGGCCGACATCAAGGATTTTGCTGGCATGAACGCAGCGTGGGACGAATGGGTTGCCGCCGGAAATTGTCCACCGCGTGCGACCGTGGAAGCCAAATTGGCAAGACCTGAAATCCTGGTCGAAATCGTCATTGTTGCGGCACAGAAGTAATTAGCCGATGGTTGCCATTGCCTCAACACAAGATGCCGCTCAAGTCCAGCTTTGCGCTGGCTTGAGTGCCGACGATAGCGCACGCGTACTCGAGGCGTTAGCATTCGTCGAACCTGTGTATGCGGACCAGACCATCACCACAGGCCAGACCGCGCTGGAATTTTCGCAAGGTGTGGCCAGCATATTAGCGTTGCTCAATACTGATGTAGAAACGCGTATCGCCGGGCTGTTGTTTGAAATGCCCATCATTGATCCGGCCAAGTCGGTTGTGATTGAACAGCGCTTTGGTAAAGAAATCAGCGATTTAGTGGTGGGAATCCGCCAACTGATGCGCTTGCATGGATTTACCTTTGCGCTGCCGCAAGAAGTCATGCGCGGTAAAAATGCCGCGCAACAGGCTGCTACGCAAGTCGAAACATTACGCAAAATGTTG
This sequence comes from Glaciimonas sp. PCH181, assembly GCF_003056055.1. Lineage (NCBI taxonomy): Bacteria > Pseudomonadati > Pseudomonadota > Betaproteobacteria > Burkholderiales > Oxalobacteraceae > Glaciimonas > Glaciimonas sp. PCH181. The sequence goes on along the minus strand of NZ_PYFP01000001.1, from coordinate 1,875,805 downwards.
CTTGCAATGGCCAGCGATATGCGCGTCGTTCTGGTCCGTTTGGCGTCGCGACTTGCTGCATTACGGTATTTTTCCGAACACAAATTAGAGAACGAACGCACCAGCCAATACGCTCGTGAGACGCTCGATTTGTATGCGCCGTTAGCCAATCGGCTCGGTATCTGGCAACTCAAATGGGAGCTCGAAGACTTATCGTTTCGCTTCATTGATCCTGCGACTTACAAACGCATCGCAAAAATGCTGGAAGAACGGCGTATCGAGCGGGAAGGGTTTGTCGATGCTGCGATCACCCGCTTGCGCAGTGAGTTGGCGGCTGCTGACATCAAGGCGGAGGTCTCGGGGCGACCTAAGCATATCTACAGCATCTGGAATAAAATGCGCGGCAAGGAACTCGACTTTTCCGAGTTATATGATGTTCGCGCATTTCGTGTGATTGTTGACGATGTGAAGACCTGCTATACGGTCCTCGGCATTGTCCATAATATCTGGGTGCCGATCCCAAAAGAATTCGACGATTACATTTCACGACCGAAACAAAACGGCTATCAATCGCTGCATACCGTTGTGCTGGCAGATGACGAGCGTGCGTTGGAAGTACAAATTCGCACCAATGACATGCACCACTTTGCTGAGTATGGCGTGGCTGCGCATTGGCGCTATAAAGAAGCTGGCGGCTCGAATTTCTCCGCTCAAAAATACGATGAGAAAATTGCCTGGCTGCGGCAATTACTGGCGTGGAAAAGTGAAGTGGTGGACGCCGTTGTCGAGCAAGAAGACAGTCGGCGCGAGTGGCTGGAAAAACTCAAATCTGCCACGCTCGATGACCATATTTATATCCTGACACCGCAAGCGCGGGTAATCGAATTGCCGAACGGGGCAACGCCCATCGATTTTGCTTATCACCTCCACACTGACGTCGGTCATCGCTGCCGCGGTGCGCGTGTTGACGGCGTTATGGTGCCGTTAAATACGCCGCTAAAAAATGGTCAGACCGTCGAAATCATCACCGTAAAAGGTGCGCCGGGAACAGCGGGGCCATCACGTGATTGGCTCACCCCCGGTTATGCGACAAGTGCACGTACACGCTCTAAAGTACGGGCCTGGTTTAACGCTATCGAACAGCAAGAAACGTTATCGACCGGCCGCGGATTACTGGATAAATCCTTGCAGCGCGAAGGAAAAACCGCCGTTAATCTGGAGGAGCTGGCGCGTAAGTTGGGCTTCGCCAAGCTTGATGAGTTGTTATTGGCACTGGCCAAGGATGAGTTTAGTTTGCGTCATGTCGAGCAAGGCTTGCGCGATGAAGAAATCGTCAAGATTACGACCACCGACGTCCAGCAAGAAGAAGCCGCGATTACGCGTAAAAGTCGGGCATCCAGCGTAGAACAGGGTGCCAAGAGCGGTGTACTGGTAGTCGGCACAGATGGACTGATGACGCAACTGGCGAAATGTTGTAAGCCCGCGCCGCCAGACCCGATCGTTGGCTTTGTCACACGCGGAAAAGGCGTTTCGATTCATCGGGAAAACTGTAAAAATTTCGCCGAAATGCGCGTAAAAGCGCCCGAACGCGTTATCCAGACAACTTGGGGTGCGCCAGCGGTCGAGACGGTTTACCCCGTTGATATTTTTGTTCTGGCAAGTGACCGCCAAGGTTTGTTACGCGATATTTCAGAAGTGTTCTTGCGTGAGAAAATCAACGTGATCGGGGTCAGCACACAAAGCGCAAAAGCGCACGCCCGGATGGCTTTCACTGCTGAAATTGCCTCTACTGCACAATTGCAGAAAGCGTTAATGGTGATTCGTGAGGTCAAGGGCGTACTAGAGGCTAAGCGCCAATAGTTCGTTTTATGGCAGGTGGTATGCTGGTTCATACTTGTCGCATGCAAGTATTTCATGCGATAATTCGGTCCTCTTCCGGCGCTTGCTGAATGCCTTATTCAGCTTCAAAAGTGCCGCAACAGTAAGACTAAATGGAAGGTTAGCTCAGGGGTAGAGCATCGCACTCACACTGCGAGGGTCGCAAGTTCGAAACTTGCACTTTCCACCAGAATTTTCCAATAAAATCAAGCGCTTACACCGTTTTGCACAGTTGGTTTTTGCTTTTCTGTGTAAATTCTGTGTACAGCGCTTCGAACTGCTATAGGAGAATTCGCGTTTGGCCTTTTTTGGATGTCCAAGATATCAAGAAGAAACTCAGTAAATGCACGCGCTTTCGGAGCAATAAACCGCGCTTGCGGTGTTACTACATAAAAGGTGCGTGACGTGGTGTCCCATTCAGGAAACATTACAACAAGCGCACCTGATGAAATCAACCTATTGACGAATACGTCCGATATATAGATGAGTCCCTTCCCTTCAAGGGCCGCCTGAATTAAGGCGTCACTACTGTTGTAATTAAGCTGTCCCTCCGGGCGGACGTTATATTGTTCGTCTCCACAGGAGAACTCCCAGGTTCGGGCAACGAAAGTCTCCGGGATGAGCAGTCCAAGACATAGCTTTGAGTCAAGCTCACGCGGCGAGCCGGGCACCTTCAATGACGCAAACAAGCTCGGCGATCCGCACACTGTGTATCGGGCCCGATAGATGGCCCGCGCCACGAGATCGACGTCATCCACATGGTCAATGCGAATCGCGACGTCGGTCTCACGCTCGATCAAACTCCGGGGGTGATCCGTCAACGCCAGCGTGATCGACAATGACGGATACTTTTCGGCGAATGCAGGAAGTACAGGACAGATCAATGCCTTGGCAAACGCAACCGGAGACTCGATCCGAAGCGTTCCATAAACCTTCCCGCTCTGCCCTTTAATTTCGGTTTCGGCCTGCTCGACGCCGCGCAGGAGCTCCACGCAGCGTTCGTAATATGTCGCCCCTTCATCCGTCAGTCTCAGCGAACGCGTGTTGCCCTGCATGAGCGTCACGCCAAGGTGTTTTTCGAGGTTCCTGACATTCGACGTTACTGTCGCGTTCGCGAGGTCGAGCGACTTGGCTGCGCGTGAAAAGCTCTCGCAGTCGACGACGCGAGCAAACACCTGCATTGCCCAAAGCCTACCTCAGGATCAACGAGTTCATCAAGCATGCTGTCGGTGCCGGTCAAGTTGCCCAGTTTCTCGGTCAGGCAGCATTGGCACGAGCGCTATCACGCGGATGCGTCGAACCGCTGGCTGCGCCAAGTGATGGCGCAACTATTTTCTGAGCGTGTACCCGCCGGTGTTATCACTCGCTGAGGTACTGCCGGCGCGCGCGAAGTGTCTGAAATGTGGTTAGGGGTGCGCCAGCGCCCATGTTTATTGCCGGATGGAAATTTTTGGCAAGGGAGGCCAATTGTCTTGGTTTCCACAATTCTCCCTTCCTGCTCATCAGGAGAGTTCTGGCGATAGCCAATCAATCATTCAAGAAATTCGTCGACCCGGCCGACATCGCGGAGCTGATCGTCTTTCTTGCGGGTCCACACGCCCGCCATGACGACTATCCCCGTTGCGAATGCCTTCGGCTGGCAAGCCTCATTGGCGTAGTGGGGTGTGTTGTCGCTGATCGCCGTGAGCCCTTGGTGCATCCAGTTGTTGAGGCTTCGCCGTATTGGTTCATAGCGACGCAAGTAGGCCCCGTCCGGGCACCGGTCACGCACAAGCTGGGCCTGACCCAGTTGGTCACCAGCCCCGTGTCGGTCGGAACAGCACTTCATGTTTAATCTTCGCACCCGCACCACCATGGATTCTGCTGCCATAGCCGGCTTTGCAATGGGCATTGAATACCTCGCCGGGACGCTAGGCCCCTGCTGGGTGGCTGGGCTCTACGCTATCACGGGCAGCTGGACGATGGCGCTTTGGGTGCATGCAGCTACTGTGATTCCCATAGCCACTGGTGGATTGATGATGGCTCGGCCGGGTCGCTACCTTGAGGATAGATTCGACTGACAGCACGCTGGATCTGACTTGGTAGATCGATGGTCAGAACTCGACGGTTCCGTTGAGTTCTGACCATCTTTTCCAGTTCGTGTCACCAATATCTTTGTTTTAGTGTCTCAGCCAACCTCAGCCAACGTGCTTTTTTACCCACGCAACATACTGATCCATCCAGCTTTGCAGGAATGCCTTGCTGTCCGGGCCGATATTGCCGGCACTATCAAACAAGCCATCCTTGGCGTGGATGAATGCTTCCGGTTGGCCTAGCGTTGGTACGTCCAGGTAAGCGAGAACATTGCGCAAATGCTGTTGCGCGACGGCGGTCCCGATGGCACCGACTGATGCACCCAGCACACCGGCCGGCTTGCCCGCCCACGCGCTCTGGCCATAAGGGCGTGAAGCGTGGTCAATGGCGTTCTTGAGTACACAGGGGATCGAACGGTTGTATTCGGGTGTGACGAACAATAGACCTTGGGCAGCAGCGATTTCTGCTTTCAGGCGCTTGACGGAAGCGGCCTGTTGCGCATCGTCATCTTGGTTGTAGAGAGGCAAATCGCCAATTTCCAGCTGTTTGAATGAGAACTCGGACGGCGCCAGTTTGACGATGGCGCTTGCCAACTTGCGATTGTATGAATCCTTGCGGAGACTACCGACTACGACGGCGATGTGATATTGGCTCATGATTACCCTCTTCACGTTTTATGATTGGAAATAGAACTCGCTTTACTGCTTGATTGACGCAGAAAGAACTTAAATTTCACGCCTGCGTGATGCCAAAATCATACAGTGGAATGCCCTAAATGCTGACTTTATTTTGTTTTTTTTTGACTGAAAAAGCACCCATTACCCGTGCCGAATATACCAACGCAGCCCCAGCATTGACAGCAATGGCCACACCAGACGTTTTGGTAACTTTCTCGAGCGTAGCGCCATGCTTGACGGCTCCTTCGGCATGGCGCCATTCCGCTCAGAATTTCTTCGGTCAGCATATATCCTTTGGCATGCAGTTCTTTCAGAATCCGGGATATTCCGTGCACGTTATGCAAAATCACCATATCGATATCGGCAACGAGCTGGTTGTACTCGATGACTTTCCGTTAAATCAGGATACTCAATCGTTTTACGCGAAATCCCTCACACGGCACTCGCCACTGTCCGTCAAGGCATCTTCATCGGTCAAGAAACCGAATACGGGCGAGGTGACGCTCATTTGTTTCATTTGGTTTCATATTAGGTCTTCGTCGTATGGCGATGTAGCGTTGACGGATTTCAATTTCCGTTGACGGATACTTTTAACAGGCCATCAAGCCATTCCAAAAAATCGGTTTTCATGGCCAAGCTGATGCCATGGTCGATGGGATAAAGATGCGTGAGATGCGCCACACCCAATTCGCCCAGTAATTGGTCCGAGCGCTGCGCCCACATCACTGGCAGCTTGGTATCAAACTCGCCATGGCCGATAAAAGCGCGAAGGTTTTCTAGCCGCCCTTTGTCGGCAATATGCGGGGTGAGCTCAGGCAGAATGCGGCCAGACAAAATACCAAAGCCTGCGACGCGTTCGGGTGCGCTCAGGGCCACACTTGCACTGAGGATACCGCCCTGGCTGAAGCCGGCAATGACCGTGTTGCGCGCCGAGATACCATACCGCGCCTGCACCTGTTGCACAAAATGGATCAAGGCCTCCCGGCTGCTCTCGGCTTCTTCAGCCACGATGCTGGGTCCTGCCGAGGTGAATGCAACCCTGAACCAGGCAAATTGCTGCGCCGCCAATTGCAATGGACCGCGCGGAAAGATCACCAGGGTTTGTGGGTCTATGCCCGCGGCAAAGTCGATCAAGTTCGTCTCATTGCCACCGACGCCATGCAGAAGGACCACACACCGGGTGGGCTTGAGCGGCACCGGTTGCCGAATTCGATAAGACAGGCCCAGGTCGGCATCCGTGTGCAGGTCTGGGGTGGATGGGATTGTGTTCATATTGTAATTTCTTTCTATATTCAGACTATGGCGCCACTGAAACAGCGGCGGGCTGAGGCATGCCCCAGACATACGAATCCATGGATAATACGCCGTGGGTGATGCCACCATCAATGGCTTGTACGGTATCGGAATCGTTCTGCGCCCCCAGCGCCACCAAAAGAGGAAGGAAATGCTCTTCCGTCGGGTGCGCCCTCTCGGCATGCGGTGCTTCGGCGCGGTATCGGATGATCCGACTTGTCGCGTTGGCAAGCACTGCAGTTTGTACCCAGGCGGAGAATTCCCTGACATATGCCGCTGGGGCACTGCCCGATTGGCGGAACTCAAAAAGGTTGTGCGTCATACTGCCGGAAGCGACGATAAGCACACCCAGCTCACGCAGTGGCGCCAGAGCTCGCCCCAGCTTCACAGCCTGCAGGCTGTTCAAGTTGTGGGGCATGGATACCTGAAACACCGGAACATTCGCTTTGGGCAGCAGGTGCATCATTGGAATCCAGGCACCGTGATCGTGTCCGCGATGCACATCGAATTCAGTAGCAAAGCCGGCTGCGGTCAGCAATCTGGCGGCCTCTTTGGCGAGTTCCGGCTGACCCGTGGCGGGATACTGCAATGTGTACAAACTGGAGGGGAAGCCGCCAAAGTCGTGCACCGTCCCGGGCTGTTCGTTGCTCATCACTTTCACGCCATGTGTTTGCCAGTGCGGCGACACCACCAACACTGCTTTGAGTGCAGGGAGGTGCCCGCCCAGTTCGTGCAGGCGGGGGCCAAGCACTCCGGGCTCAATGGCAAAGGTGGGGGCGCCATGCGAGATAAAAAATACCGGTGCTTTAGTAATGGTTGTCATGTTGTTTCTGTTTCAATTAGCGGTGGCTGCGCGCGTCAACACTCCATGCACCGGCGCCATTGGCCGCTAGCGCCAGCAAGCCGCCGACCACCGCGATGTTCTTGAAGAACAGCAGTTGTGTTACGTATGCCTGGTCAGCAGGCGCTCCCCAATAGGCGTGGAAGAAGAAACTGGCCACCAGCGTGAACGCAGCCAGGACCAAGGCCGCAAAGCGCGTGCCGAATCCTGCCAGAAGCGCCAGGCTACCCAAAATTTCAACGGTCAGCGCCAACCCTGCTCCGAGGGTGGGAAGTGGCAAGCCTACAGCAGAGATGTAGCCTACGGTTCCGGCGAAGCCGGTAAGCTTACCGATACCTGCGGGAAGGAAGAGCGCTACGAACAGCAGGCGAGAGGCAAGGGTGAGACTATTTTGAACGGACTTGGACATGATGAACTCCTAAAAAATGAAATGAACTAAATGATTGATATGGCTGGATCTCTGCAGGGCTTAGCTCTTGCAGAAACCCCGTATTTTTAAGCGCGTTTGATCCAGGCGGGCGCAATTGAAGTGCCCAGACCTGCGCCATAACCCAGATAAATGTTGAAGCCGGCCACCGGTTCCAGATAGCGGGCATTTTTCAGGCCACCGGCATCTACCGTGACAAAGCCCATGCTTTCGGCCAGCGCTTTGGCGGTCTGCTTGGCGCGCGCGCTGTCACTGGCAACAAACACCGAAACGGTCTGGCCGTTGCCAAAGTCAGCGCCATCCGACAGTACCTGTGCAAACACCGTGTTGAAAGCCTTGACAACTTCAGCACCGGGAATCGCCTTGGCGATTTCTTCTGATGCAGAGGTGCTGTGGCCCAAGGTCAACCCCATGTAGTCGGCAGTCAGTGGGTTGGTGATATCGATGACGACCTTGCCTGACAAGTCGCCCACACTCTTCAATGCAGACACGGCATCATCGTAGCTGGTTGCCAGCACGACCACGTCGGCGACCGCTGCCGCATTGACTGCAACAACGGCAATAGCATCTGGGTTGGCAGCAGCCACAGCCTGTGCTTTTCCCAGATTGCGGGTGGTCACGGTGACCTGGTGGCCAGCGCGGGTGAGTTGTTTGACGAAGGCTGAGCCCATGTTGCCGGCGCCGATGACTGTTACTTTCATGATGCTTCCTTTTATTAGTTTAATTTGTCTGTTTGCAGATACTGCATCGACTCAACGTAATGTTTTGCGGTGCATGGGATAGACTTTATTAGTTCTTTGTTGGAAGATAAACACTGTAAATATAGATTTATTGTTTCATAAGGAGGGATAATGGACCGATTCCTTGAAATGCGGACTTTTAATGCGGTGGTCGATGCAGGTAGCTTCGTTAAGGCAGCAGACGCTTTGGATATGTCCAAAGCCGCGGTATCGCGGTACGTGGTCGACATGGAAACCCGTTTGGGGGTGAGGCTACTGCACCGCACAACGCGGCGCCTATCTTTGACCGATGAAGGGCAAGTCTTTTATGCCCGTAGCAAGGAGCTTCTGGCTGAACTGCAAGAGGCAGAGGATGAAATCACTTCGCGCAGCGCCGCCGCAAGTGGCTTACTGCGAATCAATGCACCATTTACCTTTGGCATTCTTCATCTGGCGCCACTATGGGGCGCGTTCAAAGCCCAACATCCAAAAGTAACACTGGACGTGACATTGGCAGATCGGTTGGTGGATTTGGTAGAGGAAGGTTACGACGTCGCCATCCGTATTGCCACGTTGGAAAGCTCAACCTTAGTGAGCAAGAGACTGGCGACCACCCGCATGGTGCTGTGCGCATCGCCGACCTATCTGGAGCAACACGAAACGCCCACGCATCCGGCTGATCTGGCGCAGCACTCGGTCATTTCCTACAGCTATTGGGCAACCAAAGACGAATGGCGGTTTAACGGACCAGAGGGCGCCGTGAACGTCAAGACCAATCCGTGGATTCACGCCAATAATGGTGATACGTGCCGGGCCGCAGCATTGTCACATCAGGGAGTGATCTTGCAGCCCACTTTCCTGGTCGGAAAGGATTTGTCAGACGGCACCTTGGTTGAGTTGATGCCGGAGTATCGGTCAATCGAGTTGGGTATCTATGCGGTCTATCCCACGCGTAAACATGTCTCGGCCAAAGTGCGTGCACTCATTGAGTTTCTGGGGGGGCGTTTTGCCAGCCAGGGGGCATCATGGTCGTTGCCGCGTGAATAATGTACCGGAGCGCGCACTGGAAACGGCCCTCCAAGTCGCTTCTATTTGCACCAGAGCCGAAAGTTAAAACATCCCATTCCCACTCGTCGTCTTCTCAGGAATCTCCTGCGTCACATCCCAATGCTCGACGATCTTGCCATGTTCCAGACGGAAGATATCGATGATGGCGACGCCGCGATCAGTGGGGCTGGTGGTCTTATGCACATGCAAGATGACAAAATTGCCGTCGGAGAACACTTTCTTGATCTCACTATGTGAGGTGGGGACGTTTACCTTGAGGAAGTTGATGAAGTTATGAAAACCCTCAATGCCATCTGCAGCGCGGGGATTGTGCTGTTTATAGTATGGCCCTAAATATTGGCTCGCGGCGGCAAAGTCCTTCTGGTTCAGTCCAGCTTCGTAGAAGGCAAGGACGGTTTGCTTATTTTCTTTTATTTGAGCGGCGGAAGGCTGATCGGCATTGGACATGATGGTTGCTCCAGAAGGTGTCGCTGAATCTGCTGGTGTCGCTGCGTTCGCGCCAGACATCCAGAGACACGTTAATAATGCAAAGCACAGTGCTTGTTTCATTGCCGATATCCCTTGGATTAATGTCTCACGATAGTGACCCTTTTAAAGGGAGGTTTCACTTACAAAAAAGAGTCTTCCCAGTCGTCCATGGTCAGAACGAATCTCCTCGAATGGAATCTTGTTGGCCAACGGCGCACGCGCAACCGGATAACCAGGTAGTCGCCACGATGGGCATTTGTTCGGCGCAGTCGTGTGGTCCAGCAATACGAGCTCCATTATATGGTCGTGCGCCGTACTGTGCACTTGCATATCAAGAGCCTACGCCCAAAGCTGTTGGACGCAGGTATGCAGGACGATTCGGTCGTAGCAGTGCAAGGCGTCGTGTTCTGCTTGTAGCGGTAGTTACGTGCTTGCGGCTGACGGGCCGCAACCAGCGTCTCGCTGCTCGGCGCGGCTCGCTGCGCCACCTCGCCGATAGAGAATCAAAGTTGCAGCAAGCCCACATAGTGCAGCGAAACTCATCCAAAGGCCGGGCGACGCCTTGTTGGCGGTAAGATCGATTAGATAGGTCGATATGGCGGGCGTAAATCCACCGAAGACGGCGGTGGCAAGGCTGAAGGCGAGTGAGAAGCCGACCACCCGGACGTTGACGGGCATTACTTCTGTCAGCGCTACCACCATGGCGCCGTTGTACATGCCGAAATAGAACGAGAACACCAGCAACACCGCGAGCAAGTGTCCGAAGCTGGGGTTGGCGACCAGCCACGACATCGCCGGGTACGCGGTCAGCAGCGCAAGAAGGGAGATGCCGACCAGGATAGGTTTGCGGCCGATGCGGTCGGATAGCGCACCGCCGATCGGCAGCCAGACGAAATTGGACAGTCCCACCAGCAGCGTGACCAGCAGACTGTCGGCTGCACTCAAGTGCAGCACGGTACGGCCGAAGGTTGGTGTGTAGACGGTGATCAGGTAGAAAGTGGTGGTCGTCATCGCTACAAAGAGCATCCCAGTCAGCACCGTGCGCCAGTTTTTAACCATCGAGTTGAATACTTCGCGAATATCGGGATGGTGACGGCGCGCCTGGAACTCGACGGTCTCCTGGAGGCTGCTGCGCAGAATGAAGATGAAGGGCACGATCGCGCAGCCGATCAGGAACGGGATACGCCAGCCCCACGCGGCCACCTCCGCCGGGGAGAGCCAGTGATTCAAGCCGTATCCCAGCGCCGCCGCCATTACGATGGCGACCTGCTGGCTGGCCGATTGCCACGCGGTGTAGAAGCCTTTGCGGCCCGGCGTGGCGATCTCCGCCAGGTAGACCGAAACGCCGCCCAGTTCGGCCCCGGCCGAGAAGCCTTGCAGCAAGCGGCCGATCAGCACCAACGCGGGCGCGAGCAGACCGATCGATGCGTACCCGGGAACCAGCGCAATGAGCACCGTACCGCTGGCCATGATCGAGAGCGTGACAATCAGTCCTTTGCGCCGGCCAACCTTATCGATGTACGCACCCAGGATGATCGCGCCCAGCGGCCGCATCAGAAAGCCGGCACCGAACACCGCGAAAGTCAGCATCAGTGACGCGAACTCGCTATCGATCGGGAAGAAAACCTTGGAAATATAGTTTGCGTAGAAGCCGAACAGGAAGAAGTCGAACTGTTCAAGAAAGTTGCCGCTGGTCACGCGCAGCACGGCGCCGATCTTCGACGGTGGGGAAGAAACCGTGTCGCCCACGGTGGTGATCTTGGCAGTCATGGCATTTGTCTCCGAATATTTTTGTGGGTTATGTCGTTTGTTTTGGCTTTGATGAGCAGGGCCAACGCATCATGTAAAGTGACCGCGTCTGGCGTTCAGTCGTCACTTAGTTGTAGTGAGTTTGGTTGGCGTTTCTCGATCGCCCACTTGAGAAGTGCAGCGCTTCTGAAGATGCCGTGAGCGAATTTCCCATAAGGTAATGTGGCGAATAGCGCCATGACCGCGCCCAGGTGCACGCACAACGTCAGGCTCAGTGCCGGAGTGCCGCGTGACAGCATCAGCATCAGGCCGCTCGCTGCCGTTAGGAACAGCAGGGCGATGAAACCTCGGTCCATCGGCTTCTGCGCGGCATCACCTTGCAGCGGGTGGCGGCACAGGTTCAGCACAAACAGACCCGCAGTGCCGATTAGCAGCGAAACGCCGCCTGCGATGCCCAACAGCTTTGGCAGGCTGGTCAAGCCGTAGGGCGCTTCCCAGCCGAACAGGTAGTGGTACAGCGTGGCCACGCTAGTGGCCGCGAAACACAGCATGAAGCCGTAAAACGTGAAGTGGTGGTAGCGGCGCCGCGCCAGCGTAAAACTATCGTTCGCGTTGTTGCAACCTTCACCGTGCCCCCCATCCAGGAATTTCAGCCTTAGAACCTTGTCGGCGGCATCTCCCACGGCCGAGGCCGTGGCGGTTCCGGGTGACACGTCCTTCCAAAAGCGCCGCACGCCCAGGCTGAGGCTCAGCACTGCGAACAGGAAGATGGGCGCGAACAGGCCTACCATCAGGTTGTGCGGAAAAATCGAATAGAAGTTACCGCCCGCAGGCGTTTGGAACAGCGAGCCTTGCAGTCCGGCGGCAAGCATCAGGAATAGCGCTAATCCTGCGACCAATGCCAGCGACAGTGTCAGGCCGCTGCGCTTGTATAGCGCACCGAGAGCCGCCGGCCAAGCATAGTCGGCATAGGTCTCGACGCGTACCTTGGCCATGGCCTGCGGCACATTGACAGCGAATTCGTGCGGCGGTGCATACTGACACGCATGTAGGCAGGCACCGCAGTTATGACATAGGTTGGCGAGGTAATTGATGTCGGCCTTGCCGAATTCCAGCCGCCGCGTCATGGCGGGGAAAACAGCGCAAAAGCCTTCGCAGTAGCGGCAGGAATTGCAGATCATCATCTGGCGGCCGACCTCGGTCTCATTGACGCTCAGGATCGGGATCACGGGGTAACTGCCAGAGGCCAGCGCGCTGGCTTCTCTGGTCAGGGCTTCAAGCTGTTGCATGTTCGACTTTCTTTGCGGCGGCGGCCGCCTGCGTGCCAGCGATGCGTCCAAAGGCGGTGCCGATGGCCATGCCGACGCCGGCGGTGTAACCCTTGCCGAGCACGTTGCCCGCCATCATTTCGCCGGCAACGAAGAGGTTGGGACTGGGTCTGCCGCCGAAGTGCACGGCGGCATGCTCATTGACCTTCAGGCCAAGGTAAGTGAAGGTGACGCCCGGTTTGAGGGCGTAGCCATAGAACGGTGCCGTGTTGATGGGTCGCGCCCAATGCGTTTTAGCGGGCGTGAGACCTTCGGTGCGACAGTCGTCGAGCGCCGTGTGGTCGAAGTTGCCAGGAACGCAGGCGGCATTGTAGTCGTCCACCGTCTTGACGAAGGCCTGCTCGGGCAACCGGAGCTTCTGGGCCAACTCGAGCAGCGTGTTGGCCGTGGTTCCAGAAAACACCGGTGGCATGAAGCGTCCAATCGCTTTCTGGTCAATGATGGAATAACTGATCTGACCTGGCTGCTGGGCCACTAGTCGGCCCCAGATGGCGTAGCGCTTGGGCCAGAAGTCCTCCCCCTCGTCATAGAAGCGTTCACCTTCGCGATTGACCACCAAGCCGAGCGAGACGCAGTCGATACGGGTGCAAATGCCACCGTCATAGAGCGGTGCGCGTGCATCGATTGCCACCATGTGCGCTTGCGTCGGGTCGCCGATCGAATCAGCCCCGGCATTGATCATGTATTTGAGCAGCACGCCTTCGTTAAAGCGTGTGCCTCGGATCAGAAAATTGTCGGACGGCCATTCGCCGCGCGCGTTCTGGCCCCAAGCTTCGCGCAACCATTCACGGTTAGACTCGAAGCCACCGGCGGCCAGCACGCAGCTTTTCGCGGTGATGCGTTCGCCCTTGGCGGTGCGCACGGCAACAAAGCGGTCGCCGTCGAGCTCGACCGACACCACTGGCGTGTCGTAACGGATCTGCACGCCGAGCTTTTCGGCGCTACGGAAGTAAGCATTGACCAAGGCCTTGCCCCCGCCCATGAAAAAAGCGTTGGTGCGCGCCACATGCAGCGCACCCGACAGTGGTGGCTGGAAGTGCACGCCATGCCGGCGCATCCAGTCACGGCAGGTCGACGATGCCAGGATCGCGAGGCGCGCCAGCTTTTCATCGGTGATACCGCCGGTGACTTTGAGCAGATCCTGCCAGTATTCCTCTTCGGGGTAGGCGTCGGTCAGCACGTCCTGCGGCGCGTCGTGCATGCAACGCAGGTTGCGCGTGTGCTGCGAATTCCCGCCGCGCCATTCACGTGGCGATGCTTCAAGCAGCAACACGGACGCACCCGCTTCGCGGGCCATCAGCGCCGCACACAGTGCCGCATTGCCGCCACCAATAACCAGTACGTCTACCATCGTTCGCCTCCTTTTTATGTGGGCAATTCTAGATGGACTGCATCAACTCCGGTAGTCGTCAGCCAGGCAAGCCGCGTTCATGATTCGTGAAGACTTGCACCTATCCAATGGGATTCAGACAATAATTCTCGCACGACGTCCTTCAGCACAATCCGCGTGGCCAGTGCCGCGGGGGATAGTTCATCCTCCGGCAGGCTGGCCAACAGATTGCGCCGGCGAACACCCTTATCCGCCACCTGTATAAGCCGAACCTCGGATCCGGGGAGACGTGAGGCGGCCGCACCGGGCTGAATCGTCGCCGCTAGTCCTGCCCGAACAACATCCATGAGGATGGCCAGGCCGTCAATCTCGGCGACGATGTTTGGGTCGCACTTGGCCTGCGTGAATGCCGTCGCCACGACCGCTCGCAGCCCGTGGGTTCCACTCGGCATGACCAGCGGCAACGCGCCGATATCCTTGAGGTGGATCTGTTTGCCTTTGGGCATGCCAATGAGCTGGTGGGAGCCGATCAAAAAGAGGCGTTCGTCCAGAAGAGGCGTCGCGCTCAGGCGCTTGGCCGCGTCTGTCTCGAACAGGATGGCGAGATCGAGTTGTCGCGCATTGAGCATGGCCGCCAAGTTGCCCGACAGGCTTTCGACAAGATGCAAACGGATGTCGGGGTAGCGGGCACGCAAGCCGCTCATGAAGGCCAGCGCCAGAACCGATGCCGTCGATGGCGCAAAACCGACACTGACATGCCCGGACATGCGTGCGTGCTGCGCAGCACGCGCTGCCTCATCGACATGCCGCAGCGCTAGTTGCGCCTGGTGCCAAAATGCCAAACCGGCGTCGGTGGGGACAACGCCGGTCGTTGTACGCCGCAACAGACGGGTAGAGAGTTCACCCTCGAGTCGACTGATTTGCTGACTAAGCGCAGAAGTGACCACGCCCAAGTCCACCGCAGCTCGGCCCATACTTCCCAACTCAACGACCCGTATGAAATAGCGGAGTTGTCTTAATTCCATGGTGTGGTTCACTGGGGTGATCAAGCGCGGATATTAGCATGAGGATTTCCTCGAAGCTGCCTTTCGCGCACGGCAGGAACTGGCTGGTTGTACGCGTTCAGCATTATGGCAGAAAGCGGCCATATGGCTTCGCGCGAAACGACGTCCGTATGGCCGACATAGACAGCGCTTTCTAGATCTCAGTCTGTTCGGAAATTTCCAGAGTGCCATCTACTTCAATACCCGATAGCGAACTGTGCTTTCCAGTTTCGTGTGGCCAAGCAAAAGTTGGACGGCACGTAGATTGTTTGTCCGCCTGTAGATCAATGCCAATGTCGCTTTCTTGAGTTCAGTCGTGATATCAAGCATGATTGCCCTCCACCGTGCTGGCGTCACTTCGTTAATTCCACGCAGGATATCTCGACATTGGAGAATCCGGCTATCCCGGAATAATTGAAAGAGGTGATCTGAGGAGGGGGAGGCAACGCCGGTGGATGTGAAAACGGTTATTAAGCTATCCAAGCTGATTAGGCGCAACGATACCGAAGCGCTTCATCTGCCGGTATAAGAAGGTAATACAGATCCTCACGGAAGCGTCCTTCGGTAATCAACTGGCGCAGATCTCGGTGCGAGGCGGCAATTATGCGTAAGTCAACTGGTCGCGGCTTTTCCGAGCCGAGCTTCATCGGCACCAGCACCACCGCAACCAGCACCACGATGTAGATCATTAGGTCTTTGACAAAGGCAATCAGTGCCGGCGCCCTCAACCCTGCCGAATAGGTATATAGCGCAAGGATCACGAACGCGGCCGCCAGCGGCCGTTCGCCCGTCAAGCCCAGCGCCTTGATCACCACCTCCATGCCGACCAGCTGCAAGGCGATATACGGCATGGTGGCGACCACGCCGGTGAGCGCAATGGCGAATTCAAGTCAGCGCGAACCGTAGCGCCCGTACACCACATCGGCGGCGGTCACATGGCCGGCACGCTGCGCAGCATGCCACAGACTGGGGATGATGATGAACACGATCGGATAGACGATAATCGTATACGGCAGCGCGAAGAAACCGTAGGCGCCCACTGCGTACACCAGCGCCGGAACGGCGATGACGGTGTAGGCGGTATAGAAGTCGCCGCCGACCAGGAACCAGGTGATCCAGGTGCCGAAATTGCGGCCGCCCAGACCCCATTCGTCAAGATGCGCACCTTTATTGGCCTTGCCGCTTTGCCAGCGCGATGCGGCAAAACCCATGATCGTCACCAGCAAAAAGAAAAAGATGAAGACGCCTAGCGCCGTCCAGTTGACTTGGCCATTCATTATTCGTCTCCCTTACGCACGCCGTGGCGATATACGATCCAGATCAGCAGGGAAGTGATTGGCACCCAGACCAGCTGGTACCAGTAAAAGAAAGGAAAGCCGAATAGGGAAGGTAGTTCGTGGTTATAGAAGGGCACCCACAACAAGCCGATGAATGGCAACAAGAGCAGACTCCACATGCTGGACTCCTCGCGTTAGGTTGGCAACCCGGCTGCCGTTTGTTTCCCGTCGGGCTCCCGTCGCACAGCATGCAGCCGACAACGAGGAAACCGCACACCATCATCCGTCCGAAATCGACTCTACGCCAGCTTTCCGATGCTTACAGCGGCTTCGCCAGTACTCATTGCCCACCGAGGTTCGTCACTGATGAAAGCCCATAGGCGGCCAGAATATCTCTTGCGCTAAATAAAAAGTAGCAATAAATGCGGCAATGGAGCATAGTTTGTTCGTCTCCGCCATTCCCCTCGGGGAATTGGATTTAGCCCGTTTTTACCAGCGGGCTTTTTTGTGTCAAAATTCTTACATGTCCTTGAGATGTTGCAAAACATTTTAGACAAATATTCGGGCGGAAGAACACCGCGAAATGGCTGGTTATTGGCTGTAAAGAGTGACGGCAGGTTAACTCGGTCAGCGGTATAGCCGTGAAATTCTACGGATTCCGCCAAATCAGTCAACTTTCGTGCCGCTCACTGAAACTTTGCGCTCATCTGCCTGCCGCTTTCAATGACCCGTGCGAGGTCATCAGGGTCCAAGTTAAGCTCGGTAACGCGATGCGACGCCTGAAAGTCATACGACAGTGTGATCTGTCAAATTCGATGGGGGTACCCGATCGCAATCGCCTTCATCAACATGCTTGGCCATCCGGTCTTCGCCACGCTCGCACCTAATCTGTGATGCCTTTGCGAACAGCGTAGCGAGGTTGCAAGCAGCTACTTCAAGGAGCGCGCCGGCATTTCGCACGGCGTGTTCCAGAGTTACCGGGGCTGATTGGATAGAAAAACACCCGTCGAATAGCCGCGAGAGAGCCGCACTGTGGTCGACCGCACCAGATAGCAATGTAACTGGAATGCCTTGTCGCTTCGCCAGACTAGCTATTAGCGCAGGGCCCTTTCCTAACAGCGTTTGCCCGTCCGAGCGACCTTCGCCAGGGATGACCCAATCGAAATTCATCGCAGAATGGTTCAACTGCAACGCGTCGAGAATGAAGTCGGCTCCTGGCTGTAGCAAGCCTCCAAGTACGCGAACAGCGAATCCGAGACCGCCAGCGGCACCGGCGCCCTCGACCGACGAATAGTCCCCACTCATCAATGGCAAAAGCTGCTTGGCAAGATTTGAGACAAGACGGTCGGCCGCGTCCAAGTCTTTCAAGCCTTTCTGAGCGCCGAAAATTTGACTGGTGCCGTTGGCGCCCGTGAGTGGGCTGGCCACGTCTGTCAGGCCGATTAGCCTAATGCCAGCCAACCATTTAGCCTCATCACGTCTCGCAATTGCACGCACGTTCGGGAGCGTCTCAAGCACGTCTTTAACATGGTGCGCATGGTGATGTACCTGTCGCCCATAGGCGCGTTCGGCGCGATTGCCTTCACTATCGGAAAATATGGTGTGGCTTCCTTGGCATCCTACGGACAGCTCCTTGACACTTACTATCTAACCGCGTTTTTCTTCGTCTTCGTCGTCCTTGGTATCGTCTGCAGACTCGCTGGATTTAGTCTTATGCGGTTTCTCCGATATATACGTGAAGTATTGGTAATCGTTCTTGGTACATCCTCTTCGGAATCGGCATTGCCGCGCTTGATGGCCAAGCTTGAACGACTCGGGTGCAACAAGTCAGTAGTTGGACTGGTTATCCCCGCTGGATACTCGTTTAATCTGGATGGCAGTTGTATCAACATGACAGTTCTCGCCATCTTCATTGCGCAGGCCACAGATACATATCTCTCGCTCGGGCAGCAAATTACATTACTGGTCATATTACTTCTGACCTCGAAGGGCGCTGCAAGCGTAAGCGGCGGGGCGTTTATTGTGCTGGCAGCGACGCTCGGGGCCGAATTGGCGAGGCATCGGCGTGCCTGGCGCGAGGGATCGGGATGAAGGTGATTTTTACGCAGAACCTAGGTCAGGCTTGTCGTGACGATGAACTGCCTCTGTCAGAGTTACTGGCGCGTGCCGACGCGCTCACTCTCCACGTTCCGCTTACTCCAACGTCCAGAAATATGATTGACAGCAAAGCTTTGGAAGCGATGAAAGCGACGGCGGTCCTAATCAACACTGGCCGTGGCGCCCTGGTGGACCCGGTCGCTCTGGCTGAAGCCCTTCGAGCCGGAACGATTTCAGGAGCCGCAATCGATGTACTGGAAATGGAGCCTCCTTCTCCTGATCATCCACTTTTGGCCCACGACATACCCAATCTGCTATGCACGCCCCATGTGGCATGGGCTAGCGAAAAGGCGCAGGCCACGCTCGCTTCCCGGCTAGAGGTACTGGTGAGGAATGCATTGCAATAAGTGGTTTTCCGAATGAATAAGCTTCACGTAGGATTAACTAAGGCGCGACATCCGCCATCCAGGACGACTGCTCGGGGATACGATACGTGTGCAGGACGGTAGCGAATAGTTCCATGCGAAACCTGCACCGGTACGATGCATGTCGAATGTGACATATGGCAATGCCTCTTTGCTCGGTTGCATTGAGAAGGCGCGCCGCTTGGCCGGCTCGAATTCTACCTGCTTTAGTCAATTTCCATGCCAAGAATGTTGCAAGTCATGCGGCTGGATTTGCCCGGTGCATGATTAACCGGTCGGTTGTCTACCTGGCGCGGAAACAGCTTTCCCGACACTGGCTAACTTCGGTGTCCCGCGTCCAGCAGCCTAATAACGCTGTGCTTGATGTTGACTGCTACATAATCCCGCCGTGACGGAGGCATCTTTAAGTTGTTACGGTACGCGCATTTTCGAGCGGCCAGACTGGCGACTCCAAACACCATGCATCTGGTGGTTTCGCGAGAACCAGGCACTGATCAACACAAAATGAGCACGCGGCTCATTTTGCGCGAGTTCAGAGTTTGGTTGTGGGATGCTGAGCGAGGGATACGAATTTGTTCGTGGTGGCGTCAAGCGCGTCTATCGAGCCACTCTCGATATCGTAGACCCAGCCGTGAAGTGTCAATCCACCTTGAGCGAGAGCCAAGGCTACCGACGGATGTGTGCGGATATTGTTCAACTGTGCAATAACGTTCTCGCGAACCATGCCGTTTATGCGGTCATTCTCGTTCGTATGGTTCTTAGACTCATTAATCATCCGGGCGGCATCGGCATAATGCAGCCAGTGTTTGACCGCTGGCATGTGGTCCAGGCATGCGCATGTGGCGATTGCCGTCATAGCGCCGCAATCGGAGTGACCACAGATGACAATATCCGTTACTTTCAGTTGGACCACTGCATATTCAACCGTTGCGCTGACACCGCCTGGTTCAGGGCCGAACGATGGCACGATGTTGCCAGCATTGCGAATCACGAACAGCTCTCCAGGCTCTCTCTGTGTGACAAGCTCCGGCACCATTCGGCTGTCAGAGCAAGAAATGAATAACGCTTTAGGCGTTTGACCAGTCGCTAGAGTCTTGAATAGCGCTTTGCGTGCTGGAAAGACGTCCTGCTGAAAGCGGAGAAAACCATTAATTATGTCGCGCATATTGAAATTAGAAGCTGATTCTGGAACGTTATTATCGCTTGAATTCCTAGAGTTTTCCCGCTACACCGGCCGGATTCCTTGCTGCTACACTCTTTGCCCATCACGGTCATAGGAATAATTTGTCTGCTCTGCTCATTTCCGATTTGCCCGATGAATGGTATACGAATACCTGCCACCGTCCCAGAGGCGACCTCCTTGTTCGTTTGCTTGCTTGCTGAATTGACCCGGTCAGTTTGACCCGCCCGCCATATCCTCGGGAACGCTGCGACCCTGTCATAAGATCCCGCGAAACCCAATTCCTTCAGGTCTTCATGGATCTGCTTCAATGTGCGCCGTTGCTTGCGTAATTTGGCCGTCTCGGTCTTTAGCAAAGCCGATAACTGGAACGCATATTTGTCGATTGCACTGGGCGAACGCCGCTCCGCGTAGGACGGCTCTGTAATTTCCGTGCGCAGGTAGCGCCGGACAGTGATTCTGGAGATGCCAAGACGCCTGGCGATCTCTCTTAGGGGGACCTGGTCGCGAATGTGCCAGCATCGAATAATGCCTGGTAACGCCACCTCGATCACTCCAATCCGCTACTCAATGTCGTGAGCAGGATTGTGTCTTAAACGTGGGTCAATTTCGTGTGCAAATTATGCGGCAAAGTGGGTCAAATTTGGATGCAAATCAACACTCGGGGTGTATGTGTGCGTAATGCAATCCTCATAAGAGAAACTAATCTCTTCGATGTACTTACCGATGCCAACGGTGAACAGAGTGCTGGCTTTATTGGGTAAAGATGAAAGTTTAAAAAGTGATAAAGGCAAGGAGTGTATTTTTAACGACGTCACCGAGTCGATGGGGAATAAATTGACACTACAGCAGCAATTCCTGCACGGCTTCGTGTATTCTATAAACTGGTAATGTCATTGTGATCTCCAGAGGGAACATCTCGAAAAGATCACCGCATTTATTGATCGACAGCAGCACTAAAGCGCCTGTAGCTCCTTAAAGATGTCCGTAAAAACGTACGGGGACGGAAATGACGATAAAAAATTCTCTGCTACTGGCGGGAGTGACGACAATATGCGCAGGCGCATGGTGCGATGCGGCGGCGCAAAGCAATGTCACTATCTACGGGACAGTGGATACCGCTCTGGTATATAGCAGCAATCAAAAAGGGCCTTCGAATATATATCTGCGTACCGGCAACCTGGCCGCCAGCAAACTTGGTTTCAAGGGTAATGAAGACCTGGGCGGCGGGACGCAGGCACTGTTCCTTCTGGAAAACGGATTCGACACCAACACCGGCGCCCTGAGTTCACCTGGCGTTTTGTTTAACCGGCAAGCGTATGTCGGCCTGTCCAATACCAACTACGGCACGCTGACCGCCGGGCGGCAATATACACCGTATTACCTGTTCGTCGGACCGGTCGGTCCCACTAGCGTCCTGACCGGTGCCACCGGCGCCCATCCCGGCGATATCGACGGACTCGACACCACCATCCGAAGCAGCAATTCATTGACCTACACGTCGCCGATCTGGTCGGGCGCGCAATTCAGTGCGTTGGTTGGCCTGGGAGAAGTGGCCGGCCAACCTTCGAGCGGCAGCACGCTCAGCGCTGCGTTCAAATACGACTACAGCGCCTGGAATTTTGCGCTGGGTTACCAGAGGTTGAAAAACGGGCCGACTCCAGGCATCTGGAACCCGGGCGCATCGGCCAGTTTCAGCACGTCGCCGATCAACAACGGCTATGTCTCTGCCGATTCGGTGCAGTACATTGCGGCAGCGGCACGCTATACGATCGGCAAGCTGGGCTTCGGCATCAACGCGACCAACGTGGCTTACCGTCCGAACAACGGTTCATTGTTCAGGAACACTGCAATCTTCAATAGCGCCGGGCTGCTGGCGACTTACCAGCTTACGCCCGCGGTATTTGTCAGTGCCGGTTACAGCTACACACGGGAAAATGCCGCCAACGGTATCACTGATCCCGCGAAATACCAGCAGCTGTCGCTGGAACAAACTTATTCGTTCTTTAAGCGAACCGCGTTTTACCTGCTGGAGGCCTATCAGTTCGCCAAGGGCACGACGCTCGGCGCGGCGGGGACTGGCAATCAGGTGAGCGCGGTGGCGGTGGTCGGAGATTCGCAAAACGGATCGCCGTCTTCGGGTCGTAACCAGACCGTACTGATGGCAGGTTTGCGCCATTCGTTTTGATCTTCTTCTGATCTTCCTTTGATTTTGAGACAGGAACGCATAATGGATCATCCTGAAAAAGTCGCTGAGCAACTTGCAGAGAGCGCCGCACCGTCCAGTCTCGGACGGCGCACCTTGCTGGTCGGTTTGTTGTCCGCGTATAGCGCTTCGCTGATTCCCTGGGCGTTGGCGCAACCGGTGGCCGATGCAGACCAAGGTGCGTTTGTGGCGGTTTCCGCGATCCTCGCCGGCCGTCAGGCTCTTGATGCGGTGCAGGCAAAGCGCCTGTATGACGCGCTCACCGCCGATGATTCCGCTTTTCCTGCAGCTGCGCGGGCATTGCTGGCACTGATCAATGAGCGAAAAATCGACCCTCTCGCCTTGCAGAAAACACTCGACGACGAACACTCGCCGCTAGCTGCAGTGCCCCGAAAAATCGTGACAGCCTGGTGCATGGGTATCGTCGGCGATGGCGAGAAGGCACGCTGCATTGCCTATGAAACCGCACTTAACGCCGTGATCGTCGAAGATGTGCTGAAACCTCCTACCTACGCCTATGGCGTGTATGGAAGCTGGGCAAAAAAACCTCTCTAAGGAGCGCCAGATGTCGGAACAATTGTCGGCTGACTTCGTTGTAATCGGCTCAGGAATCATTGGCTCGTTGACCGCACTCAAGCTGTTGAAACAGGGGGCCTCGGTCGTGATCCTGGAAGCAGGTCCGCGGGTTAACCGCGGCCAGATCGTTGCCCGCTTCCGCAATTCGCCGCGCAAGGGCGACTGGATGTCACCCTATCCATCCGTGCCATCGGCGCCGCATCCGATTTACCAGCCCAAGGACAGCGGTTATCTGGTGCAGGCCGGTCCGTATCCCTATCCCGCCGAGTACATCCGTCAGGTTGGCGGAACCACCTGGCACTGGGCGGCACAGGCCTGGCGCGTGGTCCCGAATGACATGCGCATCAAGAGTTTGTATGGGGTCGGGGTCGACTGGCCACTTACCTACGAGGAACTCGATCCCTTTTATCAGGAGGCCGAAGAGATCATGGGCGTGTCGGGCGCACCCAACACCGGGTCACCGCGCAGTAAACCGTTCCCGATGGAACCTGTTACGGAAACCTGGGCGATGCGTCGCTTCCGCGAACGGCTGGCGCCTGGCGGCTACGAAGTCGTCGCCAATACGACCGCACGCAACAGCCGGTCTTATGATGGCCGGCCTGCCTGCTGCGGCAACAACAGTTGCCAGCCGATTTGCCCGATCGACGCCCAATATCACGGCGGCCTGGCGGCAGAGGCCGCCGAAGCCGCCGGCGCCAAGCTGATCCCGAACGCCAATGTCTACAAGATCGAACATGATGCGCAAGGCCGCATTGTCGCCGCTCTTTACTACGACCCTGACAAAGTTTCACATCGTGTCACCGGTAAAACCTTTATTCTTGCGGCTAATGGCATCGAAAGTCCGAAACTGTTGCTGCTGTCGGCTAGCGATAAATACCCCCAAGGCCTGGCGAACAGTTCTGACATGGTCGGCCGCAACCTGATGGATCACCCGAGCACGTCGTTGACGTTCTATGCCGAGGACGAACTGTGGCTCGGACGCGGGCCGCAAAGTCCTAGCTCTATCAACACTCTGCGCGATGGGGCATTCCGTTCCAAGCATGCAGCGTATCGCCTCGATTTCACCAATATTTCGCAAGTGCTGGCTTCCACCCAGGCGTTGATCGCCGAGGGCGTGTATGGCCCGGAATTCGAGAAGCAGCTGCGTTACCGGGCGGCGCACCAGGTCAATGTCAAGAACGTCCTGGAAGTGCTACCCAATCCGGAAAACCGCATCACGCTCAGCACACAGAAGGATGCGATGGGGATACCGAAACCGCAGGCGAGTTATTCCATCGATGAATACACGCGGCGTGGGGCCGAGGTATCCAAAGCCGATTTTGCACGGATTGCGGAATTAATGGGAGGCACCGGTCTGCGTTACAGCGCGGAAGGTAATTTCGCCAACAATCAGCACATTACCGGCACGATGGGGATGGGCAATGACCCGAAAACGTCGGTGGTCGATGGCTTCGGACGTACTCATGATCACGAAAACCTGTTCATCGTCAGCACCGGCATCATGCCGACTGCGGCCACCTGTAATTCGACCCAGACCGGAATCGCGTTGGCGCTGAGAACTACGCAGCACATATTAGAACAATTCAACGTGCGTACGCCGGCCCCGGCTACGTCGAAATCCTAATCGTCAAGGTAGCCTTCAATGAAATTGATGACATGCTTGCACGTTAATCTCGGCGCCACCGTGCTGGCGCTGGCGAGTTTCAATGTTTACTCCGCTGCAGCGCCAGGCCCGGCCAATGCCGACATGGTCAAGCGCGGCGAATATCTGGCTACCGCCGGCGATTGCATCGCGTGCCACACCGCACCTGGCGGCAAGGCCATGGCCGGCGGCCTGTCGCTGCCGACGCCGCTCGGTCCGATTGTTTCAACCAATATCACGTCCTCGAAAACACACGGCATCGGAAACTACACGCTGGAACAATTCAGTGATGCCTTGCGTAAAGGGATACGCGCTGACGGACGGCATCTCTATCCGGCCATGCCATATACGTCGTACGCAAAAGTCACAGACGACGATGTGCAGGCGTTGTATGCGTATTTTATGCAAGCGGTTGCACCGGTCGATGCCGCCGCCCCCGCCACGGCGCTGCCTTTTCCGTTCAACATCCGGCTGTCGATGGCGGGCTGGAATCTGTTATTTCTGGACAAGCAGCCGTTTACACCCGATGCCAGCAAAAGCCCGGAATGGAATCGTGGCGCCTATCTGACTCTTGGACTCGCGCACTGCAGCACCTGCCACACGCCACGGAATGTCCTGATGGCGGAGAATTTGTCGCGTGAACTTGGGGGAGGCGAGGTCGGCACTTGGCACGCGCCTAACATTACATCGGATGCGAATAGCGGCATCGGCGGATGGAGCGCGCAGGAAATTGTCGATTACATGCGCGTCGGCCACACGGCCAACAAGGCGCAGGCGGCAGGACCGATGGCAGAGGCGGTCGATAACAGCCTGCGGCACCTGACCGACGGCGACCTGCGTGCAATTGCCACATATCTGAAGAGCGTGCCGGCACAACACGATGCAGCTGACACCACCGCGACATACGCATGGGGTGCGGCTGCCGATGACTTGAACAGTATCCGGGGCGTGGCCTTGCCCACGGATCCGAACCAGATGACCGGCCCGCAACTCTACGACGCCCAGTGCGCAACTTGTCACCAGGCGCGCGGCCAGGGCAGTTTCGATGGGGGGCTGCCACCACTGTTTCACAACACGGCGCTGGGTAGAACCAACATCAACAATCTGGTGATGGTGATGCTCGATGGCATACAGCGGAAAACCGATTCCGACGAGGTTCTGATGCCTGGTTTCAAAAAAGAACTGTCGGATCAGCAGATCGCAACCCTCGGGAATTATCTGACCAAGAATTTTGGCAACCCCGCAGCCGTGGTGAGCGTAGATCAGGTGAAGACGTTACGTGCCGGCGGCAGTTCGTCCAACCTGGTGACGGTGGCCAGAGTGGGAATGGGAGCGTTCATCATCGTGATCATCGCTGCGATTTTCGGATTCAACAGGCGGAAAAGGCGGAATGCACAAGGTCCGATATAACAGCAGCGAGGTTGTTGTCAGGGTTGCCATGCGTTAGGGATCGATACTATGAATCATTACGTGGCCCGAAAATGGCTGCCGGATGAACGGCCCACGTTGCCGGGTTCACCTTCGACGCCGGCTCACTCAACCCCGCTCCGCTTCGCGTATGGCATCGTAGGATTCATCGTTGCCATCACAGGTGGTTTGGGCAACGCACTGGTATCCGCCAACCTGATCAATCTACAAGGCACGCTGGGCGCCTACTCGACCGAGGTGGCCTGGCTGCCGGCGGCTTATGTGATGACCAATGTAACGATGAGCCTTTTGCTTGTGAAGTTTCGCCAGCAATTCGGATTGCGTCTGTTTACCGAAGCGTTTGTCGCGCTGTATGCGCTGGTAACGTTTGCGCATCTGTTTGTCAACGACCTGAGCTCAGCCATTGCCGTACGAGCCGCCCACGGCATGGCAGGCGCTGCGCTCAGTACGTTGGGACTTTATTACATGCTGCAAGCCTTTCCCGCAAAGTGGCGATTGAAGGGAATCGCGGTAGGGCTCGGCGCTGCACAACTGGCGCTGCCGATCGCCCGGATTATTTCCACGGATCTGCTGCAGATCGCGGCGTGGCGCGGGCTATATTTGTTCGAGCTGGGACTGGCGCTACTCTCGCTTGGATGTGTCCTGCTGCTCAAATTACCGCCCAGCGACCGTTTCAATACCTTTGAAAGACTTGATTTCCTCACCTTCGGCCTGTTCGCACCGGGTGTAGCGCTGATGTGCGCGGTGTTCTCATTGGGTCGTATCGTCTGGTGGCTGGAGACACCCTGGATTGGCATGGCCCTGGCGGGTGCGATCGGGCTCATCGCCACCGCTCTGGTGATCGAGAGCAGGCGGGACAACCCGCTGCTCAATACACGCTGGCTGACGAGCGGCCGCATTGTGAGGTGGGGACTGGCAATGATACTGATCCGCATCGTGCTGTCGGAGCAGGCTACGGGTGCGGTGGGCTTCTTGCAGGTGGTAGGGTTGAATAACGACCAGATGCATGGCCTGTTCGCAGTGGTTCTAATCGCCTCGGTTGCCGGCATAGCGGCCAGCGCACTGACACTTAATCCGAACCACCTGATGGCGCCGGTGGTGGTTGCGCTGCTGTTGATGGGCGCTGGCGCTCTCATTGACGCGCAGGCAACCAACCAGACGCGGCCTGTCAACATGCTGGTGAGCCAATTCCTGTTGGCGTTCGGGAGTGTGTTCTTCCTTGGCCCCGCGATGATTTCTGGTA
This sequence comes from Glaciimonas sp. PCH181, assembly GCF_003056055.1. Classification (NCBI taxonomy): domain Bacteria; kingdom Pseudomonadati; phylum Pseudomonadota; class Betaproteobacteria; order Burkholderiales; family Oxalobacteraceae; genus Glaciimonas; species Glaciimonas sp. PCH181. The sequence continues at coordinate 1,848,858 of NZ_PYFP01000001.1, read as the reverse complement.
TTAGCGGGGTCATCGCTGAGCCACGCAATCTGGTCAGCTTCTCCGTCATGTTCGGTATGTGCCAGAACCTGGGCGGTCTGATCGGCTCGGCCGCTATGGGAACGTTCCAGGTGGTGCGCGAGAAATTTCATTCGAGCCAGCTGGTCGAGCATCTGAGCTTGCTCGACCCGCAGGTCGCTGCCCGTGTGCAAGCCGGCGCTGCAGTTTACGGGAAGGTCCTTGGCGACCCGACCTTGCGCAACGCGGAGGGCATTTCCGCACTGGGTGCTGCCGCAACACGGGAAGCCAATGTGCTGGCCTACAACGATACCTTCATATTAATTGCCGTGATCGCAATCCTGACTGCTGCCTGGATTTTTTGCCGTGCGCTCTGGCTGCGCCGGGTAGCAACTGCCGCCCCTGCATCTGCTCCGCCATCTGGTCCCGCTCCGGACGCAAAATCCGCTTCCTCACCCATGACAACCTGACATGAGCGCAGTTAATTCCGACCCATCTACCGAACCACCCCGTCCCAGCCGCAAACGCTTGTGGTCGGGGGTTCTCTTTGTCACGATTGCCATCATCGGCATATTGGTCGTGCTTTACGCCTGGCAGCTGCCGCCATTTGGCAGCGCGATCCAGAGTACAGATAATGCCTTCGTGCGCGGCCAGGTCACGATCATCAGTCCCCAACTGAGCGGTTACGTCATGGAAGTTCCGGTGCAGGATTTCCAGTATGTTCATACCGGCGATTTGCTGGTGCGGCTCGATGACCGCATCTATCACCAGAAACTCGATCAGGCCAATTCCCAACTGGCTACCCAGAAGGCGGCACTGGCCAACGTCATCCAGCAACGCCGTAGCGCTGAAGCTACTATTGAACAGAACCAGGCGGCCGTGGCCAATGCCGATGCACAATCTTTGAAGGCGGCAGCCGACTTGCGCCGGGTGGAAGAGCTTGCTGCCGACGGTTCACTGTCGACGCGGGAGCGCGACCAGACCCGTGCGGCGCGTGCGCAGAGCATTGCCGCTACCGCACAGGCCAAGGCCGCACTTGAGATCGCCCGCCAGAATCTGCAGACGGTGATCGTCACCCGCGCATCGCTGGAAGCTGCGGTCGCCAGTGCGGAAGCCGCGGTGCAACTGGCCCGGATTGATCTCGACAACACACGCATTGTAGCGCCCCGTGACGGTCAACTCGGACAGGTGACAGTGCGGCAGGGTGCTTATGTGAACGCCAGTGCGCAGCTGACCGCGATCGTGCCACGCCAGTTGTGGATCATTGCCAACATGAAGGAAACGCAAATGTCTGATGTGCGCCTTGGCCAGCCTGTCGACTTTCAGGTGGATGCGCTCGACCACGCGCAGCTTCGCGGTCACGTGGAACGCATCTCGCCGGCGACAGGCTCGGAATTCAGCGTATTGCCTGCCGACAATGCCACTGGTAACTATGTCAAGATCGCCCAACGGATTCCGGTACGGATCAGTATCGATCCGGACCAGGCTCTGGCGCAACGGCTTCGGCCGGGCATGTCGGTGGTGATCAGTATCGATACCGGAGCCGACGCCAAACATACGACGCGCCGGGAAAACAGTCGGTGAATAGCATGAACCTTACGACCTGCACCGCCAGTCTTTTTCTGGCTCTGCTGTCCTCCGGCTGCAGTATCGCGCCGCAGCCGTCGCCGGCGTCGTCTTTGCAGATGCCGGCCGGATGGCGCACTCATGCAAGTCCCTCGGCAGCCGTCGACGTGCAATGGTGGAAAGTGTTTGGTGATCCGATACTCAACGCGCTCGAAGATTTGGCCCGCACGCGCAACGCCGATCTGCGTATGGCCCGTGCCCAGGTTCAAGAATATCAAGCGCGTGTGCGGATCGCCGCAGCTGGTCAGTTGCCTTCGGTGACGGCAGGATTCACACCTGGACGATCGCGCGCGCTCAATGCTTTCGGCACGCCCAGCGACACGACTGTTTATCAGGGCAGCTTGCAGGCTAGTTATGAGGTCGATCTATGGGGAAGATTGGAAAGTCTCACTGACGCCACGCGTGCCGATTACGAGGGACAGCAGGCAGCTGCTGGCGCCACTGCCCTTGTGGTTGCGGCCAACGTGGCCTCAGGCTATCTGAATTTGCGTGGACTGGATGCGCAGCTCGATCTTGCCCGTGCCACGCTCAAGTCGCGACAGGGCTCGCTGGACCTTACCCGTAAGGAGTTTGAGGTTGGCTACAGTTCCCGGCTGGAATGGGCCCAGGCGCAGGCCGAATATCGCGCCACAGCCGCAGCAATTCCACAGTTGCAGCGCGCCATTGCGCAGCAAGAAAATGCCTTGAGTATTCTGATCGGCGACAACCCCGCCGCCATTGCCCGCGGCCCTGCATTGACGGCGCTCGCGCCGCCGCCGGTGACCGCCTGGCTGCCGTCGCAATTGTTGCGTCGGCGCCCAGACATTTTTCAGGCAGAAAGAGCGGTTGTCGCGGCAGACGCCAACCTTGCCGCCGCACGAGATCAACTGCTGCCATCGGTCAATCTCGCTGCTTCTGCAGGAGTAGCTGCCTTTAGCATGAGCCAGTTGGCGCAGTCGCCATTCTTCTTGTGGAGCATCGGCGGCAGCATCCTGGCGCCCATCTTCGAAGGAGGGCGGTTACGCGCGCAAACCGACATCGCTGCTTCAGAGCGTGACCGTGCCGTGTTTGCATACGAAATTGTGGTTCGTACCGCATTCGCTGAAGTGGAAAATGGACTCGATTCCGTGCAGCGGCTGGGAGAGCAAACCACCGAAGCACAAGAGCAACAGATCGCTGCGGCCGAAGCACTGCGCATCGCCCGTAACCGGTACCGCAGCGGCTACGCGTCTTACCTGGAAGAACTGGATGCGCAACGCACAAGCTATAGCGCCGACGTCAATCTGCTGCAGCTGCGCACCAGTCTGCTCATCGCGCACGTCAACCTGTATCGCGCAATGGGCGGCGGATGGATCAGTCCTTCGGAGAATAAAGCCACTACTGGTCAGGAATCGGATCGCTCTCGTACCCGGCTTATCAAGTATTGAGTGGGAGATGTTCCTTTTTGAAGGATTTCATCCAGCGTCAGTATTACCTGCTTCTCGAAGTCCCATCAAAAATTCGTCGACACATGAATCGATTTTTTGATTGACTTCAAATGCAGCTCCCTCACCACTACCAATAGGAGGATGTATGACTACGAAAATACAAGTCGTCTTTTATGGTTAACAGGCGGACCCAAGCACCTGCTAAAAATTTGACTTACCTTCGCTAGCGCGACAGAACTCAGTTCTCGTCGCTGAACCCGATCGATGCATGCGTGCCGTCGCAAAAAGGCTTGTTCTGCGATGCCCCACAGCGGCACAAGGTTACGCGGTTGCGCACTTCATATTCGAAACCATCGGCGCCGATCAGTTGCACCCCGCCACGAAGCCATACCGGCCCGGAGCACCCTTTGACCGGGTCTTCAATCAGACCTATCGATTGCTCATACTTCGGCTCGATCGGTTTGCCGGTCTCATTGTCCCAGGCCACCAGACGCCCCGAAGGGCAGTCGCAAGTCTGGCTAACGAAATGCTTACTTGCTGACGGGTTGTCCGTTTCCCCGACGAGATTCCATACCTGCCCATGTGGATCGCAAAAACGCGCGAACGCGCACAAGTTCTCGACGTCCGTCAATGACATCGTCGGGCCTCGTATCACTTTGGCCTGCTCAAGATACGGTTGGCGGCTCGCGGTTTCGGTGCCGTCAAATCCAGTTTTCATATGCGAGCCATCGCAAAATGGTTTGTTCCCGCTGCGGCCGCAGCGGCACAGCGCGTATTGCCCCTGAGAAGGATATTTCTGCCCCTGCGTCCACTTTACCGACTCGTCGTCGTCGTTGGTGCTGATAATTTCCTTATTCAGAGGTATATCTCCCGAGACGATATACGGGCCGTTCTTCGAAATTTGGACTTTCGCATCTATGGGTTTCTGTTGAGTCATCTGAGGCCTCCGGTTGATTGAAGTGAAAAGTCCCGCCTAAGAACTCAATGTAGCACCTAACGACACCGACGGATGCATGGCTGAAACCGGACGCTGTCCACTTTGAATTCAGCCCGCGTAAGAACGCAGAATAAATGCGTCGAAAGAAAGATTGATCTCTCAAATCCGCTGTTATGCAATTTTTTTGTCCGACTGTACGACGAGACACTAGCCGTCGTTATCTTGACTGCCGGAAGGGCGCGGCAGATTCCACTTGTAGCGCAGCGACAGGTAACGCAGCGCGAAACACGCCATCAAAGCGACCCAGGTCCGCCCGCTCGACAACCACCCAAGGCGCTCGCCCGCCACTTCGATGCTGGCGCCGACCAGCGCAGCCAACGCATAGATCTCACGTTGAAGGATCACCGGGACTCGAGTGAGCAGTACGTCGCGCGTCACGCCACCGCCCACGGCAGTGACGACGCCGAGCAACACCGCCACCTCAGCGCCGTGGCCATAAATGATGGCTTTTTGCGCGCCGGTCACAGCAAACAATCCCAGGCCCAGGGAGTCGAACAAGATCACGGGATGGGCGAGGCGCGCGACAAGCCTGCCTGCGGCAACCGTCATCCATGCCGCTGTCATGGCGACGGCCAGGTAGCGCCAGTCGGTCAACCCGGCCGGCGGCACGGCGCCGATGCACAGGTCGCGCAGCACGCCCCCGCCGCACGCGACCGTGAACGCTATGACGACGACGCCGAACCAGTCGAGGCCGCGGTCCCTTGCCGCGACTGCACCGCTGATGGCAAAGGCGAACGTGCCCGCGAGATCGAGAATGGTGAATAGGCGGTGGTCGTTCAGGGCGGCAAGGGTCAATTGGTGGAGGTTCATGAGTTCGGTTCGTGAGAAAGGCGCTGATCCCGGAAGATGCCGCCGATGGGCGCCCTGAGGCAGGCCGCGGTGTAGATGCCGACCAAATCAAGGCGGCGCTGCGGAGCGGCCTTTGGGCAGAGGATGGCGAACACCGTGGGTCGCCTGCGTCTCAGGCCACGGTACTGGGGCACAGCCACGCGCTGGCGGCGGTCAGCACGGCCTGCAAACCGGTCTCGAGCGTCGGGTGGATCTGCGGCGCGAATTTCGGCGAGTGGTTACTGGGGATCTTGTTGACGGTCTTTTCCTGTTTAGCTTTGGCGTACACCACCGGGTCGGTGCTGCCGACGAACCAAAACACATAGGGCACGCCCCAGGTGCGGCCGAAGATGCTGAAGTCTTCGCTGGCTGATGCCGGACTGGGTGCCAGTGAGGCGTTCTCTCCAAACTGGTGGTCGAATGCCTCCGCCACTTTTTGCGTAGCGACCAGGTCGTTTTCGGTCAGCGGGTAGCTGTTGATGGTAGTGAACTCGGGCGGACACTCGGCACCGGAGGCGTCGCTTTCGGCGCAGCAGATGCGGCGGATCGATTTGAGCATGTACTCGCGCGTGTCTTCGCTGAAGGTGCGAATGTTCAGTTTAATGGTGGCGTCGTCGGGGATGATGTTTTCCTTGGTGCCCGCTTGCAGCGAGCCTATCGTGAGCACCGCCGGCTCAGTCGGCGCGATCTCCCGCGAGACGATGGTCTGCAGGCGCATTGTGGTTGCGGCGGCCATGATCACCGGGTCGATCGATGTTTGCGGCTGCGAGCCGTGCGAACCGCGCCCGAACAGCTTGATCTTCAGGCTGTCTCCGGCCGACAGCGTGACGCCGGGACGGTAGTTCACGGTGCCGGCCGGACCGACCATTACGTGCTGGCCGAGGACGATGTCGGGTTTCGGAAAGCGGTCTTCGCCCCAGTCGCGCACCATGGCGTTCGCGCCCTCGGCCGTTTCCTCGCCCGGCTGAAACACGATCATCAGCGTGCCATGCCAGGCGGCGCGATTCGCGGACAGGATGCGCGCGGCGCCGATCATCCAGGTCACGTGCATGTCGTGGCCGCAAGAGTGCGCAACGCCAACCTCGACGCCGTCCGCGTCGCGCGCCCTCACGGTGCTGGCATACTGCAGCCCGGTACTCTCGGCCATCGGCAGCGCATCCATGTCGGCACGTAGCATCACGATCGGGCCGGCACCATTCGTCATCACGCAGACCACGCCGGTCACGCCGATGTTGCGCGTCACCTCGTAGCCGAGGCCCTGCATTGCGTCGGCGACGATTTTCGCGGTGCGGACTTCCTGCATCGACAACTCGGGATGCCGATGCAGGTCCTTGTAGAGCACTTCAAGTTCGACCATCAGGGTAGATTCGGCGGAGGCAAGAGCTTGGGTGAGGGCATTCATGACAACTCCAAAAGTGATGAAGTAAGCTTGAAAGAAGGGCTCTGGTACAAATAGCAGGATTTTGGCGAATCAATTTCATCATACCGTAAAACTTTGGACGCAGAACATTGCATTCCAGATGGCAGACGTGGTATTTCCTTGAATGCGCAAACGCCCATGCGCGAACTGCCCATTGCGAATCCGGTGTAGCAGTTCGATGCCTGAGATCATGACGGCCGCCAGATCAAAATCCTTAAAGCTGAGCATCGGCCGAATGCGAGATTTCACACCACGATGATCTTGCTCAATCATGTTGTTGAGGTACCTGGACGATCGAAGTTTTGTGTTGTTTCATACCTTGTTCTTTGCCGGCGTTTCACGTACCGCTCGGTGCGATGCGGCATAACCATCGAGCGTGATGCTTCCGTCGAGTTTTCCGTCTTATCCGATTCGTGGCGCTAATCGCTAAAATATATTGCGGTACGGCACCCCTGATAGACCAGTCGGCGATGCTGCTATTTGCAACAAAGCCGCTGTTTGGGTGTAAGCGTCAGGCTGATGCTACTACCTATCGTGTTGCTGCTGTATGGAGCCGGCATTGACGCGACCGGGTGCTAGCTCTGTAAGAGTCGCCAAGATAGATGATAACGATGAGTATGTACATCGACGACCCCTAAAAAATCTGCGTAAAATCTGTGTGCGCTCAGCGCATCTCAGCGTATTTCAGACAACCATGAGCAGTTTTTTCGGGCTACATGCCTACGGTGAGCTACGCAGAGCTACGTAATACCCAATTTCGAAACTTGCACTTTCCACCCAATTTACTGAATCTTGCCCAAGACCGGACGTAAGGTCTTTTTCCGATAGCCGGTCTTCTTTCCATCAATTCCGTTTTCAATCCCTTCCCCAATATTTACTTAGCATCTGCGCGTCCTCACGCCCATTCGAACGGCTTCGCTTAACGCGACAAAGCCCAGTCCATCTATCTCACCGCAGCAAAAAACCAAACTGATGACGAAAAATTGCACATTTTTTGTGTCGCAACTTATCTCACAACGTACTTGCATTCGTTAGAAAAGTGGAACATTATAATTATTGGAAATATTATCAATAATAAAATTTGGGACATTAATGACTAATACTAGCGACAAAAGCAATAAAAAAAAGGATGATCCAACCGGACTACATAAGGGGCTGACCAGCTATGGAGACAGCGGATTTTCCTTATTCTTGCGCAAGGCGTTCGTAAAAGGGGCGGGCTTTACCGATAACGCGTTGGATCGTCCGGTAATTGGCATTGCCAACACTGGCAGTGCCTTCAACCCTTGCCATGGAAACATGCCGCAGCTAATTGAGGCCGTGAAACGCGGGGTGATGCTGGCCGGTGGTTTGCCGATGGATTTTCCGACGATTTCTATCCACGAGAGTTTTGCTTCGCCGACGTCGATGTATCTGCGGAACCTGATGTCCATGGATACCGAGGAAATGATTCGAGCGCAACCGATGGACGCGGTGATTCTGATCGGTGGCTGTGACAAAACGGTCCCAGCCCAGTTGATGGGGGCGGCCTCAGCCGGTATTCCCGCGATCCAGTTAGTCACCGGATCAATGTTAACCGGATCGTATCGCTCAGAGCGCGTTGGTGCCTGCACCGATTGCCGTCGCTTTTGGGGTAAGTATCGGGCGGATGAGATTAATGATCAAGAAATCGCCGAGGTCAATAATCAATTGGTCGCCAGCGTGGGAACCTGCTCTGTAATGGGAACGGCGAGCACGATGGCCTGTGTGGCAGAAGCACTGGGAATGATGGTTCCTGGTGGTGCATCGCCGCCTGCGGTCACCGCCGATCGCATTCGGGTCGCCGAACGCACCGGCGCCACTGCAGTGGCGATGGCACTCAGCGGCCTTACGCCTGACAAGATTATGACCGTGAAGGCATTCGAAAATGCGCTGCGCGTCCTGTTGGCGATTGGCGGTTCGACTAACGGTGTCATTCACTTAACGGCGATTGCTGGTCGGCTTGGTATCGATTTGTCGCTTGATCGCCTTGATGCGCTAGGCCGTGAAACGCCAGTGCTGATCGACTTGAAACCATCAGGCCAGTTTTACATGGAAGATTTTCATGCCGCTGGCGGTCTGCATGCGTTGCTGCGTGAACTGAAGCCGTTGTTGCATCTCGACACGATGACCGTGACCGGACGCACGCTCGGCGAAGAACTGGAAAGCGCTGGCCCGGGCTTCCCTCAAGCCGTGGTGCGCTCATTTTCGGATCCGATCTATCCGCAAGGCGGGATCGCTGTCCTGCGCGGTAATCTCGCTCCCGACGGCGCCATCATCAAGCAATCCGCGGCTAATCCCGATTTGATGGAGCATGAGGGGCGTGCTGTGGTGTTCGAAAACATTGAGGATCTGGTCTTGCGGATTGATGATGATGCGCTTGATGTGAAGGCAGACGACGTGCTTGTGCTCAAGCATATCGGCCCGACCGGGGCAAGCATGCCAGAAGCTGGCTATATTCCTATTCCCAAAAAACTGGCGCGTGCTGGTGTCAAGGATATGGTCCGGGTTTCCGATGGCCGCATGAGTGGGACCGCCGGGGGCACCATCGTGCTGCATGTCACGCCTGAGTCGGCGATTGGCGGACCGCTGGCCTACGTCCGTAACGGCGACCGCATCCGGCTCTCGGTCAAAAAGCGTGAAATCAGCCTGCTAGTGTCCGATGAGGAGCTGGCCAGACGGGTGTTGGAAAGCCCTGTAATGCGGCCAACTGCGCCGCGCGGCTATCGTCATCTGTTTTTGAAAACCGTGACGCAGGCCGACAAAGGGGTCGACTTCGATTTCCTGCGTCCATCTGATATTTAGCAAGGAAATTCTGGTGGAGTGTTGATCGCAGCACTCCGAAAACCGCGTGTCCGGCATCTTGGCCTACACGCGGTTTTCGTGTTGCATGATCGGTTTAATACCTCTAAATCGGAGTGGGCGAGTCTTTTACATGGCTTCCGTCAAGGTGGATTTTAAATGGTCAATATTATTATTGATAATTGGTGACAACCCGGTTTTTTCAGTTTACTCTTACCCATCGATTCGAAAATTAAGCGCTCAACGAAGTGCAACGACGATCCACATTCTGCCTGTCGGAACCGGATCTCAATCGACCTTGCAGGTGCGGCCGTGACCGATCTGCTTTCAAAACAAGTAAAAACAGGAGACAGCATGATCGAGGATCCTTCGATACCGTTGCTTGATGTACATGGCGTTACGCTGCAGTACAAGACCCGCGATCACCTCATTACCGCCACCTATCGCGTCAATTTCAAAGTCCTGAAATCGGACCGTTTTGTCCTGCTCGGTTCTTCCGGATGCGGCAAGTCGACGCTGTTGAAGGCGGTGGGCGGTTATCTGACACCTACTGAAGGTGAGATTCGGTTGAAGGGCGTACCGGTCCATGGTCCAGGGCCGGATCGGATGATGGTGTTTCAGGAGTTCGACCAGTTGCTCCCTTGGAAGACCGTCAAGGAAAACGTCATGTTTGCACTCGAAACCTCGGGCAAGCACAAGGGACGTGCGGCAGAAGACAAGGCCATGCAGTACATCGAGAAAGTTAATTTGGGTAATTTTGCCAATAACTATCCGCATACCTTGTCGGGCGGTATGAAGCAGCGGGTTGCCATTGCACGTGGCATGGCGATGGAACCGGACATCCTGCTAATGGATGAGCCGTTTGCCGCCCTCGATGCCCTGACTCGTCGGAAGATGCAAGATGAGTTGCTTGATCTGTGGGATGACACCAAATTTACCGTGCTGTTCGTGACTCATTCGATTGAGGAGGCCATCAAGATCGGTAATCAAATTTTGTTGCTCACACCGCATCCGGGCCAAGTGCGTGCGGAGCTCAGCAGCGTGCCCCGTGACTGCCTATTGACGGACGAAGCACGCGAGCTCGAAAGTCGCATTCACAATATGTTGTTCGTGCCAGAAACCGTTACTGAGGATTCACATGCTTAACGCCGTCATGCGGGAAAATACCGTGCGCAGCAAAGAAGTCATTCATGAAATTGTCTCGTCATCCGAATTCGGCGTCGTACAGAAAAAACTGTCGGCTTGGGAGGCTGTCTATCAGATCGGTGCAGTGCGCAAGGCTGCCATCCTGATCGTATTGGCGTTGATCTGGGAGTTCTATGCCCGCTCAGTGAATAACGCGCTGATGTTCCCAACTTTTTCTGCAACGATGGAAGCATTTGGCGCCGGTATTTTTTCCGGCAGCTTGCTGGTGAAAGCTTGGACTTCAATCCAGGTTTTATTGATCGGTTACGCAGCCGGTATTGCGCTGGCTGGCGTCTTTACGGTAATCGCGATCAACTCACGCATCGGTACAGACTTACTTGAAACGCTCACCGCGATGTTCAATCCTCTACCTTCCATTGCCATCCTGCCGATGGCCATGATCTGGTTCGGACTAGGCGCGCAAAGCCTGGTATTCGTGCTAATTCACTCGGTACTCTGGGCCGTAGCACTCAATACCCACACTGGGTTTACATCGGTATCGAATACGCTACGAATGGTCGGTCGTAACTACGGACTGCGCAATTTCGGATATGTCGCGAAGATACTGATTCCTGCTGCGTTTCCCAGTATTTTGATTGGACTAAAAGTTGGCTGGGCGTTTGCCTGGCGCACGCTGATTGCCGCCGAACTGATCTTCGGTGTCAGCTCGGGGGAGGGTGGTCTCGGCTGGTTTATCTACGAGAACAAGAACCTCATGGATATTCCAAATGTATTTGCCGGACTATTTTCAGTCATTTTCATTGGATTGATTGTAGAAAACCTCATTTTCCGCACCATTGAAACCCGTACTTTACGCAAGTGGGGAATGCAGAGCTGAAGTTAATCATCGTCAAGGCAACATTGATAAATAAGCGTCAAAAGCGCTATAAGGAGACTAACAATGAATAGATTCGTCAAAAAATTTAACATCGTGCTGTTTGTATGTGCAATCGGTGCGGCGGTGTCGGCGCAGGCTGTGGAACTACGCATTGCCAAGCAACCGGGCTTGACCTATTTGCCGACCATCATCATGGAGCAAAACAAGCTGATCGAAAAGCATGCGGCAGCGATGGGCATCAAGGATTTGAATGTGTCTTGGCGCATGTTCAACTCTGGTGCCAGTTTTAATGATTCATTGATCTCCGGTAACATCGATATGGCCGTGGCAGGCACCACCAACCTGATCTTGTTATGGTCTAAAACGCAGGGCGCGATAAAAGGCTACGCTGGCGTCGGCGCCATCCCGCTAACATTGGTAACCCGTAATCCAAATATAAAAACGGTTGCTGACTTCGCTGGCGACGACCGCATCGCGGTGCCAACCGTTAAACTGTCCAGTCAAGCTATCGTGTTGCAAATGGCGGCTGAAAAAGAGCTGGGCTTACCCGGTCGTGCCAAAATCAACGCGTTGACCGTGTCGATGGGACATCCTGATGGCGTGATTGCAATGCAAAATAAGAGCGCGCAAATTACTAGCCATTTCACTATGTCTCCGTATACTGAAATGGAATTGAAACAACCGGGCGTGCGCAAAATCCTGACGTCTAATGATGTATTGGGTGGACCAATGTCGATTGCCATCATCTTTGGCTCTGTAAAATTTCACGACAAAAATCCGGAAGTGGTACTGGCATTGAATGCTGCACTGGACGAAGCACTCGACATGATTGCCAAGGATAAATCGGCTGCTGCTGCCGTGTATCTGACCGCCACGAAGGACAAGACCCCATTGGCCGACATGGTTAAAATGCTCGAAGGACCGGATATGCTGTATTCAAAAACGCCGGCCAATACCATGAAAATGGCTAATTATTTTGCTCACGCCGGTTATATCCAGCGTGCTCCGACCGACTGGAAAGAAATGTTCTTCCCTGAAACTCATAAACTGAACGGCAACTAGGCATGCTTTGCGGACGCTACAGGGGCGTTCCGCAATCGCACAATGCCCGGATTGCCAATCGCAATACTGGAAATTGATAGTATGAACAAGACACTCCCATCGGAATCCACCATGGACCTGAACATTGACAATGCGTCGCAAGTGCGGATGGCCGTCGAAACGCTAGAAGAAGACATAGCGTTCGGTTATATGCACCCGCGTGAACGGCTGGTTGAGGATGAGTTACGCGCCCGTTTCGGCCTGAAGCGGCACATTGTGCGACAGGTGCTGGCCGAACTAGAGCAGATGGGGCTTGTAGAACGCAAGAAGAATATCGGTGCCCTAGTCAAGTCATACAGTGTCAAGGAGGTGATTGATCTGTATATAGTGCGCGATATTCTGGAAACCAACTGTGCTCGCCAGATTGCATTGCCGGTCGCATCGGAAAAACTGGCCGAGCTGGAAGCCATCCAGCAACGCCATGACGATGCTGTCCGGGATGCGAACTTGCACGTAGCGTTTCGCATGAATATTGCGTTTCACAAAGTGTTGTTCGCTCTATCCGATAACCCGGCATTGACTGAAATGATCGAACTGGCTGCGCAGCGCGCGCATGTAATCCGCTCGCTGTCGATGGTCGTTCCGGAGTATCTCGAAAAGTCGCGCCGCGATCACCGCCAGATGATTGAGGCGTTGCGTGAAGGAGACCGGGAACGGCTGGTGGCTCTTTGCCATGATCACCTGCTGCCCTCGCGCGACGCCTATATCGAAAAATACCGCCGCATGGCGCCTCAGTTCGAGCGTGCCGATGCGTTGCTTCCGTTAGCACATCCGCCGCAAGACTGACCCCGGCATTCATACAGGAAAGCTGACCCATGATGCAAGACCTGCTGTTACTCGGCACGTTCCCGACGCTCGCCCAAAATTTGATCGATACCGAATTTCGCTGTCACAACATGGCGGCTTTGGAGACGGACGATGCACTTCGCACGTCTCTCCGCGGCATTATCACGCGCAGCAATTGTGCCGTCCCGAAGGATGTCATCTTGCAATTGCCGAATCTAGGCATCATTGCGACCTGTGGCGTTGGCTATGATCTGATTCCGCTCGACGTTGCCGCGCAGCGCAATGTGATCGTCACAAATACGCCGGATGTGCTGAACGATGCGGTAGCAGAACTGTGCGTAGGCTTGCTATTTGCGCTATTGCGCCGGATAGGAGAAGGCGACGGTTTCGTGCGCTCTGGCGCTTGGCGCAACGGCGCGTTCCCGCTTGGCGTAAGTCTTGCAGGAAAACATGTTGGCATCGTCGGACTGGGCCGAATCGGCAAAGAAATCGCTAATCGGCTTGTGCCGTTCGGCGTCAAGCTGTCGTATTACGGACGCACCGATCAGCAACTTGACTGGCCGTTTCAGCCTGACTTGCACGAACTGGCGCGTCGCAGCGACATCCTGATTTTGACTTCTCCGGGTGGTCGAGAGACTGAACAAATGATTGATGCTTCGGTGCTGGAAGCGCTTGGCCCGCAAGGCTACCTGATCAATATTGCGCGCGGTTCAGTCGTGCATCAGTCGCAGCTGATCGATGCGCTGGCAAGTGGCATGATTGCAGGCGCAGCGCTCGACGTGTTCGACAGCGAGCCGGACATCGATCCACGTTTCTTCGAACTGAACAACGTAGTGTTGTCACCGCACGTGGGAAGCGCTACCAACGAGACGCGGATGGCGATGGCACGTCTGACGCTGGACAACTTGCACCGCTTCTTTGAGGACGGCACCGTGCTGACGCCAGTCGCTGCGTAGGTCTGATTTACTTTAATTCGAGGATGCTGGGAACATGATTGAAACTTCTGAAAAGTGTGTGACGGGATCGATTATCCGCTTGCATTCCAACGATAACATCGTGGTCGCGCGGGTTGATATCGCGATCGGTGCTGCAATCGAAGGCGAGGGCATTGTGTCGCGCAGCCAGGTAACCGCAGGCTACAAAATTGCAACTACCCGAATTCTCAAAGGCGAGCCGATACGTAAATATAACGTCGTGATCGGTTTTGCCGAAGTCGATATCGACGCGGGGACAATGGTACACAACCACAATATGGCGTTCCGCGAGTTCGAGCGCGACTATGCTCACGCCAGCGAATATCGTGAGGTCACGTTAATCGAGGAGGCACAGCGTGCAACGTTTCAAGGCATCGTTCGCAACGATGGCAGGGTGGCGACGCGCAACTATATCGGCATCCTTTCGACAGTCAATTGTTCGGCCACGGTAGTGCGCAAGATCGCCGAATGGTTTACGCCGGAACGTCTGGCCGACTTTCCCAATGTCGACGGCGTGGTGGCGTTCAGCCATTCGCTTGGATGTGGCATGGAAATGACCGGTGAGCCAATGGCGCTGCTACGACGCACGATGGCAGGCTATTCACGCCACCCGAATCTGGCCGGTGTATTAGTGGTTGGCTTAGGTTGTGAGCGCAACCAACTGCGCGGCCTGATGGAAGACGAACAGCTGCAAAGTGGGCCAACGCTGCATACATTGGTGATGCAGGAAACCGGCGGTACGCGCAAGACAATTGAAGCTGGCGTCGCCGCCGTGATGGCGATGCTGCCTGACGCAAATCAGGTATCGCGCAGCACTGTCAGTGCAAGCCATCTTGTGGTGGGCCTGCAATGCGGCGGCTCCGATGGCTTTTCCTCGATCACTGCCAATCCCGCTCTCGGCGCGGCTGTCGATCTGCTGGTAAGGCACGGGGGTACAGCGATCCTGTCGGAGACACCTGAAATTTACGGCGTTGAACACACGCTCACGCGGCGTGCGGTCAGCCGCGAAGTCGGTGAAAAACTGGTTGCCCGCGTGCGCTGGTGGAAGGAAGAATATTCGGTTGGGCGCGACGTGCAGATTAATGGCAATGTAAGTCCCGGCAATCAGGTCGGCGGGCTGGCGAACATTTTCGAAAAATCGCTGGGATCGTCGATGAAAGGGGGCACCGGGCCGCTGATGGAAGTCTACAGGTATGCCGAACCTGTCACGACCAAGGGATTCGTATTCATGGATACGCCCGGCTATGATCCGGTTTCTGCAACTGGGCAAATTGCCGGAGGGGCCAATCTGATTGCCTTCACCACCGGACGCGGATCGATGTTCGGTGCTAAACCGGTTCCCAGCATCAAACTCGCTACCAACACGCCCATGTTCAATCGGCTGGAAGAGGACATGGACATCAACTGCGGTGAGATTCTCGATGGGACCTGCACTTTGCAGGAGATGGGGCGGCGCATTTTCGACTTGATGCTGGTCACCGCTTCGGGCGCAGCATCCAAGAGCGAACTACTCGGCCTTGGCGATAACGAATTCGTACCTTGGCAAATCGGGATTATGAGCTAAAGCCTCGCCTGTTGTTGCCAACATTTTTTTCGCCCATTTAAATTATCGATAATATTATCGAAAAAATGAAGTGGGTTATTTATCCTGCTAACCAAGGACATGCAATGCAAAACCAAGCCTGTGATTACACTAACGATGCCCGCATCGTTTCCGTCGAAGCACGCACTATCAGCATTCCGCTTGATCAGCCCACCGCCTTTTCGACCCGTCAGGTCACGGCGCGCGATTACACTTTGGTTCGGGTCCGTACCGCGGACGGCTTGGAAGGCATAGGCTTTTGTTACGGCGGTAGCCGCGGTGGGGTGCTCGTCACCCATGCGGTGCGCGAACTTTTCAAGGAAACATTGCTTGGCCAGAATGCGCTACGTGTGGAAGGGCTATGGCAGGAAATGTATCAGGATTCGCTGTTGCACGGTCGCGCCGGATCGACCATGCGCGCCTTGTCCATTCTCGACATCGCGCTATGGGACCGCAATGCGCGTGCTGCGGCATTACCGCTGTCGCAGTATCTGGGCGGCTCTGCCAAGAGGACTGTCCCGGCCTATGCCAGCGGCGGTTATTACCTTGAGGGGAAAACCCCAGAAATGCTGGGCGAAGAGATGGCTGGCTATGTCGCGCTTGGTTTCAAAGCCGTGAAAATGAAGGTGGGCCGCTTCGGTCCGAAGGAAGAAGAAGCGCGCATTAAGGCGGCGCGTGCGGCAATTGGCGACGACGTGCTGCTGATGCTGGACGCCAACAATGCCTGGCGTGACTTGCCGACGGCGCTCGAATACATGAAACGCTTTGAGTCGTATCAGCCGTACTGGATCGAAGAGCCATTTAGTCCCGACGATATCGAAAATCATGCGCAGTTGGCTAAGCGTACCTCAGTGGCGGTCGCCACCGGCGAAATTGAAGCTGGCCGCTGGCGGCATCAGGAACTGCTGGAAAAACGTGCCGCGATGATATTGCAAACGGATGCGGCCGTATGCGGCGGCATCAGTGAGTGGCGTCGCATCGCAGCGATGGCGGCGGGATTCGGCGTAACAATGTGTCCGCACTGGTTCCATGATCTTCACGTGCATTTGGTCGCTGCCACGCCAAACGCTGGTTTTGTCGAATATTTTTCGGATGATCGCGTGTTGAATTTTAGACGGCTGGTGGATACGCAGTTAAGTTTTGAGAACGGTAACCTGATAGTGCCTACGGCACCGGGTCTCGGTTTTGGCTTTGATGAAAAAGCCGTCGAGCGTTACGCCGTGGATAGCTGGGCATAAGGAGAACAAGATGAATCCATCCCCCCGACTGCGCGGCGTCTTTTCCCCCGTCATTACGCCATGTACAGACGACCCGCGCCGCTCGGCCGGGATGCTGGTCCGGCATTCCCGCTGGCTGCTTAGTCAGGACGTCGGACTAGCAGTATTCGGCACCAATTCCGAAGCGAATTCGCTTTCGGTTGTCGAACGCATGCACTTCCTCGATGCACTGGTCGAATCCGGGGTGCCAGGCGATCGCATGATGCCCGGCACTGGCTGCTGCGCGTTGGATGACAGTGTCGCGTTGACGCGTCATGCGGTCCAGCATGGTGCTGGGGGTGTGTTGATGTTACCGCCATTTTTTTACAAGGGCGTATCAGATGACGGCCTGTTCGCCAGTTATGCAGAGGTGATCGAACGGGTTGCCGACGCGCGCTTGCGGATCTACCTTTACCACATCCCGCAGGTGTCGCAAGTGCCGATCAGTCTGGCACTGATCGAACGCCTGCTGCAAGCCTATCCCGGAGTGATCGCCGGTATCAAGGACAGCTCGGGCGACTGGAACAATACCAAAGCGATGCTGGAGCGCTTCCAGCCGCAGGGCTTTGATGTGTTCGCTGGCAGCGAAACCTTCTTGCTGGCGACCATGCGTGCTGGTGGTGCAGGTTGTATCACGGCAACCGGCAATGTAAATTCTGGCGCCATCGCACGGTTGTACCGGACCTGGCAGCAACCGGATGCAGATGCGCAGCAACAAGCGCTCGACGCCGTGCGTGCTGCGTTCATGATATTCCCGATGATCCCGGCCTTGAAGGCGGCGGTTGCCCACTTTTCGGGCGACGCAGGCTACGCTTCAGTGCGGCCCCCTCTGGTCCGGCTCAATCCCCAGCAAAACACCGAATTATTGGCCGCGCTGCAAGCTAAGGCATTTTCGATGCCAGGTTTGTAGTGTTAGGTCTTGTCTTGTGGAACAACACGGCAACTTGCTTTTAAATCAGTAATTTAATATCGACAGGAACCAAATTGAAATCAGATCATTCAGTCGTCGTAATCGGCGGCGGCACCATGGGATGCGACGTCGCGGCAATTTTTTATGCCGCTGGCTGGAACGCGCAAATTGTCGAGCCAGCGCCAGCGCCGCGTGCGCGTTTGCCTGAAAGCGTCGCTGCGGCAGCGCAATCGATCGGCATTTTCGGGAATGGCGGCAGCGTCGATGCACGATCTGCTATTGCTGACATTGACTGGTCCAAAGTCGGTATCGTGATCGAATGCGCGCCCGAAAATCTAGAGATCAAGCAGCAGATATTCCGCCAACTCGATACGCTGGCTCCGGCGCATGTGCCACTCACCAGCAATTCGTCGGGCATCCCCATCAGCCAAATCGGTGATCAGTGCAGCACCCGCGAACGTATGCTGGGTTTGCACTTCTTCATGCCTGCGCACTGGGTGCCAGCGGTTGAGGTGATACGCAGCGCATTCTCGGATGAGGCGGTCGCGCAGACGGTCAGCGCGATCATGCGATCCGTACGTAAAAAACCAGTGCAGGTAAAGCGCGACGTGCCGGGTTTTTTGGCAAACCGCATCCAGCATGCGTTGATGCGAGAAGCAATCGCGTTAGTCGATGAAGGTTTTGCCAGCGCCGAAGATGTTGACCTTGCGGTGCGCTACGGGTTTGGTTTTCGCTACATCGCCGCTGGACCGCTGCTGCAAAAAGACTTGGCGGGCGTCGATATCCATTGTGCCGCAGCCGCCGGGATTTACCCGCACTTGCACACAAACACCGCCCCCAGCCCACTGATGCAAAACCTCGTCGATAACGGTGATTTCGGCGTGAAGAGCGCTAGCCGCAAGGGTTTCTACGATTGGGATGAGGCGACAATCGCACGCGAGCAGACACGCTATCAAATCGCGCTGAAGAAGGCGATGCAGATATTGCGTGACGAGGACGATGGCGAGGCTGTCGCCACGTCTACGCATACAAATCAGGGTTGAGTGTTGCTCTGGCTTTCGGCAAAAAAAGGGGGAGGATAAGTGCTTCGATTAGATGGAAAAATCGCACTGGTAACTGGCTGTGGTGCCATCGGACCCGGTTGGGGAAATGGTAAAGCAATTTCAGTACTGCTTGCCAGGCAAGGTGCCAGCGTCTTTGGCGTCGACCTGACGCTTGAAGCGGCAGAAGCCACCCGCGCTCTGATTTTGGAACAGGGTGGTAGCGCCGAAGTGCAGGTTATAGATGTCACGCAATCAGCGCAGGTCGCCAGTATGGTCGAGGCTTGTCTTGCCCGCTTTGGCAGGATCGATATCCTCATCAATAATGTTGGCCGCTCCGAACCGGGCGGTCCAGTTGAAATGGCGGAGGACATCTGGGATGAGCAGATGGATGTGAACGTGAAATCTGCATTTCTTACGTGCAAGTCGGTGCTGCCAATAATGGAACGTCAAGGCGGCGGATCGGTAGTGAATATTTCATCGGTTGCCGGGTTGCGCTATGTCGGCAAGCCGCAAGTGGCCTATGCTGCAGCAAAGGCTGCATTGATGCAGCTTACCCAGACCACGGCGGTACTTTACGCCAGACACAACGTGCGCTTGAATTGCGTGGTGCCGGGCCTGATTTTCACGCCGTTGGTCCATCGTCTGGCCGACAAATATGCGAACGGCGATTTCGACGGTTTTGTTGCGCATCGTCATCATCAGGTCCCGATGGGCCGCATGGGCGATGCGTGGGATGTGGCGCATGCAGCACTATTTTTAGCAAGCGACGAGAGCCGCTATATTACAGGGCAGCAGATTGTGGTCGATGGTGGCCTGACAGCTTCCACCGGCTCGTAACGTACACCAAAAGGAGAATACCGTCATGGCAAGAATACCCTACCCAGATCTGGATGATCCGACGATCGCGCCGGTAGTTGAGCGCATCGTAGCAGAACGAGGACGTGTTCTGAAACTCTACGAGATGCTGTTGCACAGTCCGCCTGTCGCCGCTGGCTGGCTCGGATTTTTAACGGCGATTCGGCAGCAATGTCTTCTTTCCGGTCGTATCCGTGAACTGGTGATCATGCGCGTGGCCGTGATCAATGGCGCCGAATATGAGTTTCGCGCACACATCCCGTTTTCCCTAAAGGAAGGCATCAGCCAACTGCAGATCAATGACTTGCGGGAAGGGCAATTTGCGACCTTTGATGTATCCGAACGCGCGGCGCTCGATTACTGCGAGTCCATGACCCGCAACGTGAAAGTCCCTGAAACTGTATTCGCCGCAGTCCGACTTCACTTCAATGATCGTGAACTAGTGGAATTGACCGCCACGATTGGCGCATACAACCTTGTATCGCGTTTCCTCGAAGCGCTGCAAGTCGATCACGAGTAATTTCCACACATGCGCATTTTGATCAATAAATTGATCTCTGAAATGGTCGTTTTATTGATTGATATTCGATTGTGTAGATTGGACTGATTGCGCAGATTGCGCATTCAGTCCTGCTGCTTTATCCATTCGGGATTGGCGGCAACTTTCTCGATCAATCCACACCGCCTGTCTCTGACGCGTCCTTGTCTCCACTTAACATCGCGCTAACCATGTTTTCTTGGTGTTGCCAGTTAGTCCATCACGCCATTATCTGGCAATAAGAGCAATTCAATCAGCAGCCAACTCGGCATCCCATGCAAACGGCCTAACCTGCCCGCAACATAACGATACAAAAATGCGTGGGCGAAATAACAACTCGCATGTTAAAGTTGCGAATGATTATCAATCAATAAAATTTCAATTTATGCATGGATGGCGATAAGCATGAGGGCGAGTAATGTCATCAACAAAATGCCGGATCAGAAACATCGTTCGTTCTGGCTTAAACATTTGCATCAGTGGCACTGGATCAGCTCAAGTCTGTGTCTGGTTGCCATGCTGGCGTTTGCCGTGACTGGTTTGACCCTAAATCACTCGGCGCAAATTGAAGCGAAACCCAAGATTAGTCATCTCAACGCACAATTGCCGAGCGCTTTGCTGGTGCCGTTAAAGCATCTGGGGGAGTCCGGTGAGGGCTCGGGCGCGGCTTCCAAACAGCCGTTGCCGGAAGGGTTGCGGGATTGGTTGTCAGGAGAAATGTCGATTGCCGTTGGTGAACAAACACCGGAATGGTCTGCTCAGGAAGTGTATATGTCGCTGCCCCGTCCGGGCGGCGATGCATGGCTGCGGATCGATTTGAGCAATGGCAAGGTTGAGTACGAAAAGACCGAGCGCGGCTGGATTTCATACTTTAACGATCTTCACAAAGGGCGCAAGACCGGCACCGCGTGGAGCTGGTTTATCGATGTTTTTGCGGTGGCTTGCCTGGTGTTTTGCATTACCGGTTTCTTTCTCCTGCACATGCATGCGAAAAATCGTCCCGCCACGTGGCCCATCGTTGTATTTGGCGTGGTGGTGCCGCTGCTGCTGGCGTGCCTCTTTATTCATTGAGTCAATTCGATACAACCATCGATAGTTTACCTATTCCATTTGTGTTCTTTTTTCATCCGCTGACGAGGTCCGTTACATGCCACAAAAACGAGTATCAACCAGAAAAAAATCTATCTATGCGATCAAGCCAACCATCTTGGCGCTTGCGATGGCGACGCTGTTCATGTCTGCTGCTCCGGCTGGCGCGGCGGACATGAACCTCAAAATAGAGATTCCAACGCTGAACATAGCAGAGTCTCATCGACCTTATATTGCCGCCTGGATCGAGCGTCCTGATCAGAGCGTCGCTGCAAATCTGTCGGTCTGGTATGACGTTAAGAAGAAAGATAAGGAAGGTGAGAAATGGCTCAAGGATATGCGCCAATGGTGGCGTCGCACGGGTCGGGAATTGCACATGCCGGTCGACGGCGTGAGCGGCGCAACCCGTCCGGCGGGAGAGCAAAAGCTCAGCTTCAATTCCGCTAAAGGTCCATTGGCCAATCTTGCGCCGGGCGATTATGTATTGATGGTGGAAGCAGCGCGTGAAGCCGGTAGCCACGATCTGGTAAAAATGCCATTTCAATGGCCGCCTAAAGCGCCGCAAAATACTAAAGCTCAAGGCCAGACCGAGCTAGGTGCGGTAGCCCTCGAATTGAAGCCGTGATCCAGACATCCCTCATTAACAAGGAATAAGCATGACACTATTTTTTAAGCGTTCGGTTAACCGCTCACGAACGATTGTCGCGCTGGCATTGTCAGCAATCGCCATCAGCCTGCCTTTGTCGGCGCAGGCGCATCGCTTGTGGATGTTGCCATCAGCCACAGTTTTATCGGGTGATGATCCATGGGTGACGGTTGACGCCGCTATCTCTAATGATCTGTTCTTCTTTGAGGATTTTCCACTGCGGCTTGATGGCCTGACCGTCATCGGTCCTGACGGCAAAAATGTCGAGGCAGCAAACCTCAATACCGGCAAGCACCGCAGCACATTCGATGTTCACCTTGCCCAAAGCGGGACTTACAAACTGGCTGTCTTGAACAACGGATTAAACGCCAGCTATAAGTTGAACGGCCAGACGAAACGGTGGCGTGGCAGCGCTGAAGCGCTGGTCAAAGAAATTCCTGCAGATGCGCAAGAGTTGAAAGTAACCCAATCGCAGGGTCGCATAGAAACCTTTGTCACCGCAGGTAAGCCGAGTAAAACTGCATTGGCGATCACTGGCGTTGGATTGGAACTCAATCCCATCACGCATCCGACCGATCTGGTCGCAGGTGATAAGGCCACGTTCCAGTTACTGCTGGACGGAAAACCAGCACCTGATGTCGAGGTCGAAGTCGTACCGGGCGGCATCCGTTATCGCGACAAGCTAAACGATACAAAGATCAAGACCGGTGCCGAAGGCAAATTCAGTGTCACATGGCCCGGTCCTGGCATGTATTGGATGGCAGCCAGCGTTGCCAATCAAAAAGCCACGGTGCCGCGTGCAACCGAGCGGCGCGCCAGCTACGCGGCAACGGTTGAAGTATTGCCTTAACCATTTTTGAACTTTCATTTACTAATATTAAACCGATGTCCAACCGTGTATTGATACCGCTCGATCTAGCCGAACCGCTTCCTTTGCAGTCCGGCATGCCTGAAATTTATTTGTCTGGCAGTACGATGGGCACGACCTGGTCGGTACACGTCTTGGCACCGCTTGCCGTGTCGCGGCAGACCATCGAGCAAGGCATTCAGGCGCAACTCGATCTGGTGATTCATCAGATGAGCACCTGGGAATCGGATTCTGATGTGAGTCGCTTTAATCATGCGCCGGCTGGCAGCTGGCATGCTCTGCCGGATGCATTTTTTACGGTTCTTGACGCAGCACTAACGATGGCGAGGGATAGCGATGGTGCGTTTGATCCAACCATCGGTCCGCTGGTTAACCTGTGGGGTTTCGGCCCGCAGCAGGGTGGTGCGGATACAGTCGCGGCATGTCCTAATGCGGTTGCGATGCCGTTTGCGCAGAAGCGCTGCAATTGGCGACAGATAAGTTTAGATCATCAACAGCGCAGGCTTTTGCAGCCCGGAGGCGTGTATCTTGATTTCTCAGGAATTGCCAAAGGGTATGCGGTTGATCTGGTTGCACGGTATTTATTCGCGTTAGGTTGTCCAAGCTATCTTGTGGAAATAGGCGGGGAGCTAAGCGGATTTGGCGTAAAGCCCGACGGCCAGCCGTGGTGGGTCACCTTAGAGCGGCCGCCATCCGAACAGGGTGCCAAGTCGATCGTCACCGCGCTGCACGGATTGGCCGTGGCAACGTCTGGCGATTACCGCCGCTATTTCGATTATGCAGGCCAGCGTTATGCACACACCATCGATACGCGCACCGGTGAGCCGGTGAGTCATGGCATGGTTTCGGTGACGGTGCTGCATGCGCAATGCATGGTGGCGGATGCATTGGCAACCGTGCTGATGGTGCTAGGAGAAAAAAAGGGCATGGCGTTCGCGCAAGAACGCAATATTCCGGCCTTATTCATACACTCTCACGATGGCATTTTCAGCGAAAGCATGTCGCCAGCGTTCGCCGAAATGCTCCATTGAGTTGACCATGGCGAAGTCACAATTTCTTTCCCTGAGTATCGTCGCTGGCTGCATTTGCGCGCCATCCATAGGCTGGGCTCGCGGTCTCACACTCGATAGCATGCAAGGTCGCTGGTTAGCGGCGGCCGTTATCTCACTGGCGTATTTTGTATTTTGCGTGGCGACGGTGCGCAAGTATCAGCGTACGCAACGTGAACAGGAAGCGCTCTGGACGTCCGGAGAGAATGACACAATGGTAAACGCATCGTCGGCGACAGAAACGAAAAGCGACACCGTTCTGATCGCTTTCGCCAGCCAGACCGGGTTCTCTGAACAACTTGCTGTTAAGACCGCGCAAAGTATGCGTGACAGTGGACTTTCAGTACGGATTTTGCCGCTTGGACGCGTTGACGAAAATCACCTTGCATCGGTTAGTAAGGCGTTGTTCATTGTCAGCACCACGGGCGAGGGCGACGCGCCTGACGGTGCCGCCGGATTTGCACGCCGCATGGCGGAAACGGATATACACAAAGCGCTGGATCTGCGCTTCGGCATACTGGCTCTGGGAGATCTAAGCTACGCGCATTACTGTGCTTTCGGACACGCACTAGAAAGCTGGTTGCATCGACGTCACGCGCAACCCTTGTTCGATACGGTCGAAGTGGATAACGGTGACGAAGGTGCGCTGCGTCATTGGCAGCATCATTTGGGCGTTCTTAGCGGGCACACTGAAGTCGCGGACTGGAGCAAGCCGGCCTACGGACGATGGCGTTTGGCAGAGCGTCGTTTGCTGAATGCAGGCAGTATCGGCGGACCTGCATTTCATCTCGCGTTAACTCCCATCGATCTGCCTGCGCCGTCTTGGCAGGCAGGAGACATCGCCGAAATAGGTCCCCGTAATTCCAGCGATGACGTGAAGCGTTTCTTGTCGATCTTATCCTTGGATAACGTAGACGTCGCCACGTCAGATAGCGACAGCATGAAGCTGCTCGATGCGCTAGCTAGCTTGCTACTGCCCCACGAAGATGAAGAGATCGCTGCACTGAGTGGCCTCACTCCTGTGCAATTGTCAAGCCGATTAAAACCGTTACCGCATCGCGAATACTCGATTGCTTCATTGCCTGACAATGGCACGCTTGATTTGCTGGTGCGTCGCATCTTGCGTGAAGATGATCGCTTGGGGATTGGTTCTGGTTGGCTTACACAGCATGTTGCGATAGGTGGCGAGATCGCCTTACGCGTGCGGAGTAATCGTAATTTTCATCCTCCCACAGATAATGTTCCTTTGATTTTGATCGGCAATGGCACTGGGCTGGCAGGCTTGCGAGCGCATGTTCAGGCAAGGGCGGCGGCCGGACGATACCAGAATTGGCTGATATTCGGAGAGCGTTCACGCGATGCCGATTATCTGCACTGGGAAGAAATAGAAGCATGGTTAGCTAGCGGACTACTAAAGCGGGTGGATCTGGCTTTTTCCCGAGACCAGATCGAACGAATATATGTTCAGGACAAGCTACGCGAGGCGGCGGACGAACTGCGACGGTGGGTCGATGATGGCGCAGCAATCTATGTTTGCGGCAGTCTTCTGGGTATGGCTTCCGGCGTTGCCGATGCGTTAGAAGAAGTCTTGGGCGAGTCTCAAATGATGGCTCTTGCCGAGGCAGGACGGTATCGCAGGGATGTGTATTAATTCAAGTCAATCCGGGACGCGATCATAGCCGCTCATCACAAAGATGCGTTGGCAAGTCAAAAATGCCAGCGTCGAAAATAACGAACATCTAAGCCGGTATCAAATCTGCGCCCACATCCTAATCAGATTGTGATAGTGCCCGGTCAGCCCTATTACCTCTTCACAATCGCCGACACGGGCACGCAGCTTCTGGATATGTTGGTCTAGCTCAAACAGCATGCCGCGTTTGCCATCATCCTGAATCATGCTTTGTATCCAAAAGAAAGAGCAAAGACGTTCACCGCGCGATACCGGTTCGACCCGATGCAGGCTGGTCGACGGATACAAAATCAGATCGCCCGCAGGCAGCTTTATTTCATGGCTGCCATAGGTATCTGACACGATCAGTTCGCCACCATCGTAAGAGTCCGGCGCGTTCAAAAACAGGGTTGCTGAAATATCGGTCCGCACCGGCAATGGACTGCCAGCGACGATCCTGACCGAGCCATCGATATGGGCACCGTAATGTTCACCGCCAGCATAGCCGTTGAACAACGGCGGCACGCTGCGCAATGGCAACGCCGCTGCGAAGTACAGCGGATTGTTCAGCAACGCGGCCTGAATGATATCGCCCAATTCGCGCGCGAGCGGTGAGTGTTCCGACAGTTGACGGTTACGTTTGACCTTGGCACCTTGCGCACCGACGCTGGCACGGCCGTCCACCCAGTCTGCAGCTTCGAGTTGCGTACGCATGAGGGTGACTTGCTGTTCTGAAAGTACTGCGGGAATATGTAAAATCATGGCGGGTTAAATACAAGCTGAATTTAGTGGTTCAAAACGGGAAAAGCCCCTTCCGAAGAAGGGGCCGATGGGTCAGGTTTTTTTAGAACCTGAAATTGGCGGTCAATGTAGCTGCGCGCTCTATGCCGGGCGTGTAGCGATAACCGCTTTTATTGATGGCCGCAACATATTGCTTATCGGCCAGGTTATAAACGTTAAGTTGCAGGTCCAGATTTTTCGATACCGCGTAACCAATCATGGCGTCGAATACCCAATACGAATTGGTATAGCGAGGTGTGCCGACTGCGCCATCCGAAGCACGTATCAGTGCATCGACAAAACGGGCACCGCCACCGATGGTGAAGCCTTGCGGCAGTTTGTAGCTCGTCCACGAAGTGAACGCCTGTTTCGGCGTATAAGCCAGATTACTCGACCCATCGCTGGCGACGGATGAACCCGTTACCTTGGTTTTCATGTAGGTATAGCCGGTGCTGACTGACCATTCTTTTGTGATGTTGCCAATCGCACTGATTTCGATGCCCTGGACTTGTTTTTTGCCAGTCTGGAAATAAGCCAGGCTGACAGGATCCTGCGACACTTCGTTGGTAACTTTGGTGGAGTACAGCGCCGCGGTCAATGCCAGTTTTTTATCCAGTACATCCCATTTGGCACCGATTTCCGATGACGTTGTGGATTGGGGATCATAGTTCGTATTGCCCGCATTGTTGGCAGCCGTGCTTAAGATAAAGTTCGATCCACCCGGTGGTTGCTTGGAGGTCGAATACGAGGCATAGAGACTGCTGTCAGGTGTCAGTTTATATACCGCGCCGACTTTCCAGTTGAATAGATAACCAGACGTGCTCAAGCTTGGCTGATTCACGCCTGTGCCGACGCGCAGAGTAGGATTGGTCAGAACCGTCGATGCCGTAGCGTAGTCGTAATTCAGATCGTAATGGTCAACGCGGACGCCGCCGCTCAACAACCAGCGATCACCTAATTTCAGGGTATCGAATCCGTAAGCTGAGACACTCTTTATGACGCCGCTGGTATCCACACCACTACGGACCGGATTGTAGCCAGTCACCGGGTCCGATGGATTCGGATTATACAAATTGGCCGGGTTCATGGTGCCTAGCGAGTTATTGTAATAACCGACAACGCGTTGTTTTTCCTGTGTCAATTCGAAACCACCGACCGCCGTATGTTTGATGCCGCCGGTATCGAACTCGGCAGTCAAATTGGTTTGATTGGTCAGGATTTCATTGGTTTGATCTTTTGCCTGACGGGTACGCGCCAATGTATAAGTCGATGGATCAGAGGTTACAGGCGTAGCGAACCCGCCCATGAAACCCGTAATCTGATAGTACTGCGACGTCTTCGCATAACGTGTGGTGTTCTGCAGTTTCAGTTGCGGTGAAAAGTCATGCTCGACCCGTACGGTCAGCATGTCCGAATTCACTTTATCGAAATCGTCTTTAGAACCGTAGTAGTTCTTCGGATTGACCGGTTTTGCCGAATTGATCGCAGCATTGGACGGAAATGTATACCCCGGCAGGCCGATTGTTGACACGCCATCTTCCGGACGATTATTTTGCTGCATATGAAGGTAATCTACATACAAACGGGTCGCGCTGCCCAATCCGTACACGAATGATGGCGCTACACCCCAACGCTTGTTATTTACGATGTCGCGGCCCGCCACGCCACTATCCTGACCTACTACATTCAAGCGTAAAGCCATCCCTTTATCTGCATCCAATACGCGGTTCAAATCCATCGTCGCACGCTTGTTGCTGGCGCTGCCAGCGGTGGCACTTGCGTTGAACGAGTTGTTCAGGTCAGGCTGCGAGGTGACAAGATTGATCGAGCCGTTGGGCGCACCGCGACCGTTATCTGTCCCTGATGGGCCTTTCAATACTTCGACTTGATCGATGTTGAACATGTCGCGTGAAATCGCGCCAAGGTCACGCACGTTGTCGACATAGATGTTCGCTGACGCATCGAAGCCACGCATATAAATCGCATCACCGGTGGCTGTCGCCCCATTTTCGCCGAGCGAAAAAGTGCCTACCCCCGGAGTATTACGTAGCGCTTCGGTCAACGTGGTCCCGCCTTGTTGCGAGATCAATTCTTTGCGAATGACGGTGATGGTTTGCGGTGTGTCGAGCAGCGGTTGAGTGTATTTTGGCGAGGACGCCTTATCGGCCTTGATGCCCTCCGATGCACCGGAGACATGGACCGTTGGCAACGTTGCTTCGGAGTCCGTTGCCAAGGCACCGGATGATAATGTCATGCTGGCCGCGAATGCGGCGCTCAGACAATAACCCAAAGGAAACGGTTGCGGTAAAGTGCCCGGAAAGTCGGTCGAATGACCCGCCGCCGTAGTGTGCTTACGGCTTTTGATATGCGTCATGAAAGTGCACCAATCTATTTGATATGAGTGAAATTGGCTGACTGACGGTGCGTCAAGGGATGACGGCGATGTTGGCTGGCTATTGAAAACTGCGGTAAGTTGCAAATGATAATCATTATCATTATTTAAATCAACCATTTTGTAGCTTCTATGCAACATTTGTTACAAAGTGTTTCTTCGGTTGTCCTTACACAATTTCAAAAAAATTGACCAGATACTAAAACAGGTAGCTACACGAACAGCTGACAAAATCACCACACAAAGTTATTGCCATGAAAAATACTTGCCTAGCATTAAACTTACATGCATAATATTTTCCGTATTCACTGTTTTGTTTTCACTTAGCGGGTTGAATCATGTCGATGCCATGTTGTTTCTACAGAAACGTTACTTGTACCGACTTTATCGGTATAGACATTGGTGTCTTGATGGCAACGCCATCCCCGAATTTGATTTCAATGACAGAAAAGCGTTGCGCTTTTAACCTAGCCAACGATTACACATCGCATGATGATTTCAACAAATCGTCGCGGCGCAAAAAAATCTACTTCCCACAGCTAGCCATTTCCATTCAGCACCGTAAGACCTCTCCATCAGCCATGCCAGCGCACAAAAGTGTCGTTATATGACCCACTTCGCCATGCAGATGTCAATCGAGGTCGCATCATGCGGGCAAATACTTTTTATAAAAAACGGTCGAAAGCGGCAGTATTGCGCGCATCTTCCGAGTCTTCCTCAGCGTTGGCGAGATCGGCTGGCAGAACAAACACCAAAAATTAAGCCTTATCAATTGATGGTTTTAAATTGAAGTGCCTGCATTCGTAATGCTAAATATTAAACGCATCTTTTTGTATCAAGCGTGAAGCCCACTATCACAGCAGCACGGCTAGCCCATTTACAGTTCGGGCGGGGCCGCTGCATAGCATCGGTTGTTTTATGTTGAATAGCGTATTGCCACGTTATTCAATACAAGCCATGCAGTTGCATCGCAATTGGTTATTCGCATCTTTAATTAATGTGCGCTAACAGAAGAGGGAGGCGAAGAAAATCACACATAAACCACGCACTAATACCATCACTGATTTATAGCAACGCCAGAGCTACGCTTACGTAGTCAAAAAAATCGGAGGAGACATGAAACAAGATTTAAAGTCGAGAATTCAGCGGATGTATATCCAGGACTGTACGATGGCCTATGTCGATGTGCTGCTTTTATGGGCCAGCATACTCTTCGTATTAGTCAGCATTATGCACGTCGTTCATGACAGCAATATCCGTCTGATTATGGTTATTTCCAGCGCTTTACTGTTGTTGTTCAACACCGCCTCCGTCTTCGCGATGACTAAACACTTCGCTGAAGATAAACAATTTATTTATGGCATGGATATCAAACATCTGGATGAGAGCAAATCAGTTGCTGCTGATCCCGTCGTAGATCTCCTTCCTGTATCCGAATAAATCAAGGAGCATCCATCGTGACGACGAACTATGTGCCGCCTAAACAAGGCTGGTTTGGACAAGTATTCGATAGCGTTTTTATTCTTGTATTAGTTTTTGCAAGTTTATTAGTCCCGCTTTTATTAAAACCCGCCGAAGTCAAAGATACCAACCTCGATGCTGCCAAAGTAACCTGGGAATCGTTGAAACTCTCGCCCATAGAGCAAGGGCAATGGATCAAGCTTGGTTACGATCCGGAGAAAGCAGCGGCGATTATTAATACCAAGTTTGATTACTCGATTGATGCCTGGTCGCTCGCCATTACTATTTTAGTGATTGTTGGCTATTTTACGTTCCTGCTGAAAGTGTCGAATAAAGAATATAAAGAAGTAATTAATGAAAAATTCGGTCCGATTAAGTGGACGGATAAAAAGGAACAATCATGAATTTTTTCGATATTTTGCCTTATCTGGCATGGGCGATTGCCGCCATCTTACTGACCTGGATAGTGGCCGATGCTATTAATGTTTCCAAACAATATGACGAAGACTTTCTCATGAGCTCTCGCGAAGGCGATGAGTAAATGCGTAAGGTTTGATAAAGCCGTCTAAAAAATCAAGGAGAACAGTGGTGAGTGTAAATAATGCAGAGGTCATCGATAAGCCGCGCATAGCGATGCTTAAAGTGCTTAACCCTTTTCATATATGGGCGCTAGGGGTGGGTATTGTGTTGGTGGGCGAGTTTATGGGCTGGAATTTTTCAGTAGCCAAAGGCGGCGCTTATGGTTCGCTCATTGCCTGTTGGGTGATTGGTTTGCTGTATACCTGTGTTGCCATGATCGACTCAGAAGTAACCTCGACGGTAGCCGCAGCAGGGGGCCAATATACGCAGGCAAAACATATTATCGGACCGTTGATGGCCTTCAATGTCGGTTTGTATTTAGTGATGGCCTACACGATGTTATGCGCAGCCGACGCACTCGTCGTTGGCGATCTGATGAAGGCTGGCGCTGAAGTATTGGGACATCCGGGATTGGACCCAAAACCGTTCGTGGTGCTGACGATTGCATTTCTGGCGTGGCTAAATTATCGCGGCGTCTTTGCCACACTCACGCTTAACTTTGTCATTACGCTGATTGCGTTCACGTCTATCCTGGTGCTTTTTCTTGCAGTCGATCCGATGAATCCGGGCAAGGTCTTGCAACATGAAGCATTGCTGACTAATTTGCCATATGGATGGATAGGCGTAGTGGCCGCGCTGCAATTTGGGATGTGGTATTACCTAGGCATTGAAGGTACTTGTCAGGCTGCGGAAGAAGTCCGGTCGGCAGGGCGTTCGATTCCGCTCGGCACGATGGGCGGCATGATTACATTGTTGGTCGCCGCGTCGCTGACCTGGTTTATTTGTACTGCGCTGATGCCATGGCAATACCTCGGGCAAGCGGTGACCCCGTTATATGACGCTGCAAGCATACTCGGCAATACTAAATTGCAATTGCTGCTGTTTGTGGCCACCATGTTTGCCGCGATTGCCTCCGCCAATGGCTGTATTAATGATGCTTCCCGTGCATGGTTTTCGCTTGGACGCGACCGCTATATGCCCGCATTTTTCGGCGCGATTCATCCGCGCTATCGCACGCCTTATCGCTCAATTATTTTTCTGGTGCCGATTGCAGTTTCATTTGCGTTCACGGGCTTGCTTGATCAAGTGATTACGTTCGCTATCCTGTCAGGTTTGCTGGGGTATACGTTCATGTCATTCAATATTTTCAAGTTCAGAAAAATGTGGCCTTTGGGTAGTATCCATCGCGGCTATATTCACCCATTTCATCCGATCCCTGCGATTACATTATTGATCCTGTGCAGTGCGACTTATTTCGCCACGTTTTTGGGCTATGGTTCTGCGCTGCTATCGATCATGGCGTTTTACATCATCGCGTCTATCTGGTTCACTTTGCGCCGCTATAAATTTGTGAAACGGGCCGATCAATTTACGATGCCATGGCCGCGTCCAAAAGGTTATTAAAGGCATGGTGAAACTTACACATAATCGCTCTCATACTCTATGCAAAATTTAGTGATCGCAGCATCGGCGGCTTGTATGGCCGCCATGCTTTATTGGCGTTATCGTAGCGACGCGCTGAATGCCCGCAATGGCCGCGGTAATATTTTTAATGATTGTTCAGCCCTGTTGACACAGGTATCAGAAACGCGCGAAACCATCGGCTTCCCAACGTTGCGAGGAAGTGTTGAAGATTATCCTGTGATGTTTGAAGCGTTGGTTGATACATTATCCATGCGAAAAGTACCGCCGCTCTGGCTGACGATTACCGTTACCGGCAAGCAAAGAACGCCTGGCAGTCTTGACGTACTGGTCCGTCCTCAAAATACCGAATTTTATAGTCCGGGTTGGGGATGGAATGGCGCGTTGCCGATCCCAGCGGATTGGCCTCAACATGCCATGGTGAAGTATCAGGGCATGCCAGTCTCACTTGAAGATTTGGGAAATTTTGTGCCAGAACTGTTCAGCGATGAGAAGGTGAAGGAACTGTTAATTACACCGACCTTGGTCAGAATTACTTATCTGATCAAGCAGGGTGATCGGGGTGAATATCTGCTGATGCGCAATGCTGCTTTTGACGGCTTGCCTATCCCAAAGGAAGCGGTGTCGGGATTGCTGCATGCTGCCATTGATCTGCGAAAAAAATTGGAAGGGGCTTTGCGCACATGAAAATTAGTCAAAGGGATCATTTAAAGCCGCCAATATCCCCCTACGTCGTGATGCTGGTCGCCATACTTCTGCCGGGGATGGGGCAAGTGCTGAACAACACGTCAGTACGTGGTCTGATGATCATTTTGTTCGGGGTGATTTTAGGATTGATTACCTATCAGGTCGCTGATCCGCATGTATCAATGGTGGGGCGGTTTGCGGGCGGTTTGTTTGTTTATGCCATCTCTGTGATGGATGCTTATTACTGGGCGCGGGTGCGCAGTGAACTGTTCCGCAATCGCAGACAGGCAGTGTAAAAACTGCCTGTCTGATAAGGGGATAGCGTTGCGTATTTAAGATTCCGATACCTTCTTCGGTTTGTTTTGATACTTCCAGACTGCCGCTTCCAATCTGCTGGTCAGATTCAGTTTCCGCAGCAAATTCTTGATATGCACCTTAACCGTCATATCGCTGATGCCGAGATAACGCCCGATGGTTTTGTTATTCATACCATTGGCAAGGCATTCCAGAATTTCGTGCTCGCGTTCTGTCAGTGCCGCATCGCTGGTAATTTTTTTAGAGACCGGTTCCAGTAACGCGTTCTTCAATACCTCCGTCAAACTGTCCTGTAAAACGGTGACGCCAGTAGACGCCTTGAGAAGATTGGCGCACAAATCTTCCGGCTCCATATCCTTAAGAAGATAGCCATCGGCGCCAGCCCGCAACGCTTCCAGCAAATCATCCTCGGCATCCGACACTGTCAGCACGATATAGCGCGCATTCAGCGTGGTGGCTTTGAACCGGCGCAAGGTTTCAAGCCCGTTCATGCCCTTCATGTTGAGATCGACCAGCACCATATCCGGCAGTAATTTCTGCGCCAGATCTAGTCCCTCTTGACCGGATGCTGCTTCGCCGACGATCTCGAAATGCGGATCGATGGAAATAATCTGTCGCACCCCCTTGCGGAAAAGGGCATGGTCATCGATCAATAAAACTTTAATTTTCTCTTTCATACGTCTCCACCAGGTAATTAATTTTATTGTTCCATCTTAGGCGTAAATACCAACTTTACCCGCGTGCCACCGATCCGCCTGCGTAACACCTCGATCTTGCCGCCAAGGCTGCTAGCGCGTTCTTTCATAATCGTCTGACCATAATGGTGCGGCTCTTCACTCATAAAAGTGTAGCCGACACCATCATCATCAATCGTCACCACAATCATTCCGTTAGGTTGAAACGCCATCGCAATCGTGACATTTTTCGCACCCGAATGTCTGACGATATTTGATAATGCCTCGCGCACGACATGTAAAACATGCAGCTCTTCATTCACCGTAAAGCGACAATTCACCAACCGATTATCTAGCGTAATTGACAGACTGGAGCGGCTAGAAAATTCTTCAATCGCCGACTGGATCGAGAACGATAAACCGCGCGTATCTATGTTAACCCGGAAAGTCGCCAGCAACTCTCGTAGTTCGCGATAAGCGTTGTTTAATCCTTCGCGCAGATCGTCGACAATTTCATGGATCGCCGCTTCAGGCACATCCTCCGCGCCAAAATTTGATTGCAGCCGGGCAATTTGTATTTTCATAAACGATAGCGATTGCGCCAACGAATCATGCAACTCGCGGGCAATCGCCGAGCGTTCTTCCAGCAACGCTACGCGGCGACCTTCCTGCTCCCGGCCATGCGACCCCATCACCATCGATAACAATTGTGCAGTCATTTCAACCAGTTGGATTTCTGCATCTTCAAATAGTCGCGCTTCATCCGCTTCGATTTTCAGTACGCCCAACTCGCCCGAGGGGCTGGAGAAAGCCACCGCCAGACAGCGTATCGGCGCGCCCTCGGCGTTGGAGGACAAGAAGTTCACTGCCGAGTCAGAGCCAACCAGACCATCAAATAACGCATCCTGAAAGGTCGCGGGCAAATGATGCGAGAACAGCACCCGTCCGTAAAAAAGAGGGGAATCGTTTTCGGTAAAAATCAGCGCTACGTTATTCGCGTTCAGTGCTTTTTCAAGCGAATATAACGCCTTGCGTAAGGTCATTTCCGTCAGCGTGGCGTTGTTAATTAATTCAATAAATTTGAAGAGGAAATCCTGCGAGCGCATCATGCGCCGGATGCGCTCGCTGGTGGTTTGATTGATCCATTCCGTTTCCGCCTTAATCCCTTCCAATCGGGCAGAAAGTTCATACACCATATGCTCAAGGCGGGCAAACTCATTCACATCGGTATCGCTTCTTCCGGGAACAAAGCCCTTTGATACCATCGACATTAAACGATCCAGTCTATCGACCAAAATCCGTCTGGCGTCTAGCGCCACCGTTCCAAGGCAGCACAGTATCAGTCCCATGCTGACTAATTGCAGCAGTGAAATAACGGATTGCTTGGTATCGATGTCGGTCTGTAAAGCAGTAGCAAGCGGCGCATACGCTTGCACCACCAATTTCGCCAGATGCAATCTTTCTTGTATTGGCAATTGATGTGCACCGGCGAATTCAAAATTTTCCTGCGCCGTCTTCAACGTCTTTAGCGCCAGCGTACAAGCCTTATCGTCCTTCTCCACCAGCCAGACAAACAAGGGATCATCGGTATTGAAGTAATCGTTCCTCAGCGAGTCCATGGCGCTCTTGGCATCGGCAGGCGCCATCTCATTGGCGGTATCGACTTCACGGCCCCAGAAGATTTTTTGATGATAGATTTTTTGGATGGCGGATTGATTATGTGGAATATAATCCATTAGATAAAGTGAGCCCGCCTGCATTAACACGACCAGAAAGGCCACGCATAACAACAAAGCAACGAGACGAATATACAGCGGGTGTCGCCGAAGCAGGCTACTGATATCCCCCAGAAAATGGCCGACTTTATATAGTCCGGGATTCAGGATTCGATTCCAATTCATAAGCATCAGTGTAATTGTTCAAGGTACAAGCAAATGAGCCTATATGTTTTTAGCACGTTTGTGTTAAGCGTTATTTTTATGCTGGTGCTTGGCACATGGTGGGACGGCCACGCGCCCTTCAAAATATATCTCGCTGCGCTCGCTGTCGTCACCGCCACGATGTTATCGGCCACCCTGATGATCGCGATTTATCCAATTCTGGGCATCCGTTCCGGACGTAGCCGAAAAGAATCCGGTTTCGACAACCTTACGTGGGGCCGGGACGTTTCCAGTGGCCTTTCTACTCCGGCAGCAGTGTTGAATGGTTACGGCATCGCTTTTGCCAACAAAGCTTTCCTCAGCGAACTTGGCATGCTGGGCATGAACGAGCAAATCATTGGCATGCCGCTCACTAATCTTGTGCATCCCGCCGATCATCAGTGTCTCGCCAGTCTGGTTGCACAGGCCGCGCAGGAGGGCGAGAAAAACGGCATGATCAAACTACGTCTCTTGCACTCCGATGGGACGATCCTGCCGGTGCAGGCCTCGCTATCGCCTTTGCGCGAGGGTGGAAGCCCGGATATTAATCTATTGCAACTTTCCCCCGCCTCATCGCTAGAATCCAGCAGCACCAACTTTAATGACCAGTTCAACTATCACCTGCTGATCGATCAGATTGAGCAAATTGTATTTCAGGTCAATGCGGCAAGCGAAATTATATTTCTCAATCCTTCTTGGGAACATCTGCTCGATCACAAGGTTGCCGAGAGCATGCACAAGCCGTTGCTGTCCTTTATCCACCCGGAAGACCGGCCATTAATAGAGTCACATCTGACATCGCTGACGCAAGGGAAACGGCCAAATTGTCAGCTGGAGACCCGTTTGATTGCCAAAAATGGCGATTCCCATTGGGTCGAATTACGTGCAAAAAATATCTCGACCTGCAAAAATGAGCGCTCAAGCGTCGTTGGTACTTTGACCAATATCAGCCGTATGAAAATGATAGAAAGCAGCCTGCGCGCCAACCGCCGCTCTCTGAGTACGCTGATCAGCAATACCCCCGGCATGATTTATCGCTGCAAAAATGACAAAAACTGGACTTTTGAATTTGTCAGCGATGGCTGCCTTGAAGTGACCGGCTATGAACCTTACGAAATGGTAGAAAATCCCAATTTCTCCTACGTATCGATCATCCATCCCGAGGACCGACCCCGCACCTGGAGTTGCGTGCAGCAGCAGATCGCCAATCAAGGTAAATTCCAGATGATTTATCGCATCATCAGCCGTTCAGGTGCGCATAAATGGGTTTGGGAGCAGGGCACGGGCGTCTATTCCAGCGCAGGCGAATTGCTTGCGTTAGAAGGCTTTATCACCGATATTTCCCAAGGCGATGAATACGATGCCGTCTTTCAGGAATTGCTGCCAACGACGCCGATAGTCTGATAAATACCCGCTTGAATAGTATTTGCACATTGAACCGGGATGGCAAAAACGCCCGGGTATGGACGAGTTGATCTGCCTTCCCGTGTTGCGTAAGGTGCGTTATTTGAAGGACAGACTTACTAAACAGGCGCGGGGTTGCTGCGGTACTGGTGCAACAATCCTGCGCCATTATTGCCGTTGTTACTTAGCCGACATCAGTGCAACAGTGGTATCCAACATGCGGTTTGAGAAACCCCACTCGTTGTCGTACCAGCTTGATACTTTCACCAGATTGCCCGACACTTTAGTCAGCGTTGCATCGAAATTCGACGATGCGGGATTGTGGTTGAAATCGACCGATACCAAAGGTTCTACGTTGTAGGTCAGGACGCCTTGCAATGCACCTTCCGATGCTTCTTTCAAGATCGCGTTGACTTCTTCAACGGTAGTTTCACGGGCAGCAACGAACGATAAATCGACCAGCGACACATTGATGGTCGGTACGCGAATCGCGAAACCATCCAGCTTGCCGTTCAGCTCTGGCAAGACCAGACCAACGGCGGCAGCGGCGCCGGTTTTAGTCGGGATCATACTCATCGTGGCCGAACGCGCCCGACGCAAATCTTCGTGATACACATCCGTCAATACTTGATCGTTGGTGTACGAGTGAATCGTTGTCATCAAGCCATTAACCACGCCGATAGTGTCGTTCAGTGGCTTGACCAGCGGTGCCAGACAGTTAGTCGTGCATGAAGCGTTAGAAATGACAGTGTCGGTGGCTTTCAGGACATCGTGATTGACGCCAAACACAATCGTTGCATCGACATCTTTGCCGCCCGGTGCAGAAATAATGACTTTCTTGGCGCCGCCGCGGATATGGGCGCTGGCTTTTTCTTTGGTAGTGAAGAAACCGGTGCATTCCAGTACGACGTCAACCTTCAGATCGCCCCATGGCAACTCGGCTGGATTGCGCTGCGCCAGTACTTTGATGCGGTCGCCGTTGACGACAATCGCGTCGCCATCGACTGTGACTGTGCCTGGAAATTTACCGTGCGCAGTATCGTATTGGGTCAGATGGGCATTCGTTTTTGGATCGCCCAGATCATTGATCGCAACGATTTCGATGTCATGCTTTTTACCGCCTTCGTAATGCGCACGGAGGATGTTGCGGCCGATGCGGCCATAGCCATTGATGGCGACTTTAATGGTCATAGTCTCTTTTCTCTGTTTCGTTATGGGTGGACGGCCCTGCATGCAGCGCCGGTAATGCATGCACTAAGCAATTCGATTTGGCAGTCGATTAGCAAGCCAATCAGGGCGGCGGATCGGCGATTCGGCTGCGGTAAAAAATGGCGTTTGTGTTGCGATGCATCAAGCGAATCGCCATGGCATGGCTGTGCCCGATGCCCGTTTGACATCTATGTACAGCAATATATAAAACGATTAGCATTCGGACTAATCAATAAAAATTTTTGCTCCATCAGTAATCGCTTATAGATAGATCGCTATGCGCCAATATACCCTTCGCCAATTGGATACTTTTCTTGAAGTCGCGCGAGAATTGTCGATTTCTCGGGCGGCTGAGAAATTGCATGTTACGCAGCCAGCGGTGTCGATGCAGCTGCGTCAGCTTGAGAATGCGATTGGTACGCCGTTGCTGGAGCAGGTTGGCCGGAAGATGTTGCTGACTGCAGCGGGTGTGGATTTTCGGCAATATGCGTTTGATGCGTTGGCGCAATTGACGTTGCTTGAAGCTGCAATGGCGGAGCGGCGTGAGTTGAAGAAGGGACGCGTGGAATTGGCGATTGTCAGCACGGCGAAATACTTCGTGCCGATGTTGCTGGTGCGCTTTCGTCAGCAATATCCGGCGATTCAGGTGGTGTTGCATATTCATAATCGCGAAAGCATTATGAATTCGCTGGTGCGAAATGAGATTGATTTGGTGATTATGGGGCGGGCGCCCGATACGATTGATACAGTCGCTGTGGCGTTTGCTACTAATCCGCTGGGGATTGTTAGCGCGCCTGGGCATCCTTTATCGCGTCGGCGGAATGCGCCGTTGTCTATCTTGAATGGGCAGGATTTTGTGGTGCGGGAGAGTGGTTCTGGTACGCGGCAATCGATGGAGAGATTGTTTTTGGAGAAGGGTATTAGTCCGAATATTGTAATGGAAATGCCTAGTAACGAGACGATTAAACAGGCTGTTATGGCGGATATGGGGTTGAGTTTTTTGTCGCTGCGGACTACTCGGCATGAGTTGGCTTCCGGGCATTTGGTTTTGTTGGATATTGCGGGATTGCCGGTTGTGCGGCATTGGCATGTTACGCATTTGAAGGGGAAGCGGCTTTCTCCTGCTGCTGGGGCGTTGAAGGATTTTTTGATTGAAGAGGCTGGGCCGTTGATTGATGAATGGGCATAAATTTTTGTGTTGGTTTTGGTTCGTTGGTAATTGAAACGGGTTTTTCTCCGTTGATGCCAGCCGAGAGTGGCCCGGCAGAAAAAGCAGCCAAAAAGAAGGCGACCACAGGTATCGCTGCCTTTCGGGTCCCCAAATGTCTCAGGCGTTTGCCGGGTCGAGAAACCAACTCGCTGCATTCAAACATGTTTCCCGCCTATTTCCGAGTGACAGCTAAAAAATTTGGGAACCCGAAGCAACTGTCTTGAAATTCAACTTATTTTTGGTGACGTTTTCTGCGTGGGCGCCTAGCCGCAGCAAGAAAAAGTGATTAGCTGTCGTGCTACCCCCTACAAAGCCTCTACGGAGCGCTAACCGTTTCAATCATCACATAACAGAACCTCTCCCCACCCTCCCAAACCTAAGCCCTAAGGAGTAGTTCGTAAGGAGAATTGTTCGCCATCCACGCTGGACTGAGAATGACCAGGCAAGCAACTCATTCAAATTGTACCGGAGGAGAGAAAATGGCACGCGATCCAAAGCACGACATCCTATTTGAACCAATCCAAATTGGCCCCAAGACATTGCGTAACCGTTTTTACCAGGTCCCGCATTGCATCGGCGCAGGTTCCGATAAACCCGGCTTCCAGGCAGCACATCGCTCCGTCAAGGCCGAGGGCGGTTGGGCCGCACTGAACACCGAATATTGCTCCATCCATCCAGAATCAGACGACACCCATCGCCTTTCTGCCCGCATCTGGGACGAAGGAGACGTCCGTAATCTGCGCGCAATGACCGATGAAGTCCACAAATACGGCGCTTTGGCTGGCGTCGAACTTTGGTACGGCGGTGCCCACGCACCGAATATGGAATCGCGCGCCACGCCCCGCGGCCCAAGTCAGTACGCCTCAGAATTCGAAACACTCAGCTACTGTAAAGAAATGGACCTCAGCGATATCGCCCAAGTCCAGCAATTTTATGTCGATGCCGCCAAACGTTCCCGCGATGCTGGCTTCGATATCGTTTATGTCTATGGCGCACATTCCTACCTGCCGCTACAATTTCTCAACCCCTACTACAACAAACGCACCGATAAATACGGTGGCTCTTTAGAAAATCGCGCCCGCTTCTGGCTAGAAACACTCGAAAAAGTCAAACGCGCAGTCGGTGACGAATGCGCCATTGCGACGCGTTTTGCCGTGGATACCGTGTACGGTCCCGGCCAGATTGAAGTCGAAGTCGATGGGATGAAATTCATCGAGCTGGCCGATCCGCTGCTCGATTTGTGGGACGTAGACGTGGGCGATATCGCCGAATGGGGCGAAGATGCAGGGCCGTCGCGTTTCTATCAACAAGGCCACCAAGTACCGTGGACCAAGTTCGTCAAACAAGTCTCCAAAAAGCCAGTATTGGGCGTAGGACGTTACACCGACCCAGAAAAAATGGTTGAGATCGTGACCAAAGGTTATGCCGACATTATCGGTTGCGCCCGTCCTTCTATCGCTGACCCCTTCCTGCCTAAGAAAATTGAAGAAGGCCGTTACGACGATATCCGCGTCTGTATCGGTTGTAACGTATGTATCTCGCGCTGGGAAATCGGCGGTCCGCCAATGATTTGTACGCAAAATGCTACTGCTGGTGAAGAGTATCGTCGCGGCTGGCATCCGGAAAAATTCCGCAAAACGGCATCCAAAGACTCGGTCCTGGTCGTCGGTGCCGGCCCTTCCGGTTCCGAATGTGCACGGGTACTGATGGAAGAAGGCTATGTCGTCCATTTGTATGACAGCGCAGAAAAAATCGGTGGTCATCTTAACAGTCTGGTCACACTGCCGGGCTTGGGCGAGTGGGGTTACCACCGTGATTATCGCGAAACGCAGCTCAACAAACTGGTCAAGAAAAATAAAGAAAGCCAAATTGCTCTTGGTCAGAAACGCATGACTGCCAACGACGTGCTGGAATACGGCGCGGACAAAGTTGTCATCGCTACAGGCTCTTCCTGGAACACTGACGGTAACAACTGCCTGACGCATGAAGCTATCCCCGGTGCCGATGCTTCGCGCGCCGATCAACTTACGCCAGAACAGGTATTTGAAGGCAAAAAGAAAATCGGCAAGCGCGTCGTTATTCTGAATGCGGATACCTACTTCATGGCACCAAGTCTGGCTGAAAAGCTGGCCGCAGACGGTCACGAAGTGACAGTGGTATCCGGTGTGCATCTGGCTAATTACATGCATTTCACGCTGGAATATCCAAACATGATGCGTCGTTTGCATGAGCTGCATGTTGAGGAACTGGGCGATCATTTCTGCTCAAAAATTGAGCCGGGTCGTCTTGAAATTTACAACATCTGGGGCGATGGTTCTAAGCGTACTTATCGCGGCCCGGGCGTTTCTCCGCGTGATGCCAACACTTCGCATCGTTGGTTGGAATTCGATTCGCTGATATTGGTCACGGGGCGTCATTCAGATTGCAGTCTGTATAACGAACTCAAAACCCGTGAATCAGAATGGGCTAAAAACGACATCAAAGCCGTCTATTTGATTGGCGATGCTGAAGCGCCACGTTTGATTGCTGATGCGACCTTTACCGGTCACCGTGTTGCGCGTGAAATCGAAGAAGCGAATCCGCAAATCGCGATCCCGTACAAGCGTGAAGTTGCGGTGTGGGGCACGCCGTATCTGCCGGAAGGCACATTCAAGATCGAGTACAAAGTCTAGTTAGTCTGAGGTTGATCGCCGCAGAATCTTGCGGCGATTACTTTCTTCAACTCATCCCGATGATGGACCAGGCATCTAAAAAGTAAGTCGAATAAATGAAAAGCCCATGCAAAAAATCAATGAGCGATGCATATGAACAATCCTAAAGAAATCACCCGAGTGCTGTTTGAGAATTTTCAGCCGCAGGCGATCCACCTGTTCTACGCAATTGGTTATGCAGCTATCGCCGTTTTCCTCTACGGCACGTATGTCCAGATCAGAAAATATCGACGCGGTCAGCCCGATGTTTCATGGGGCGCTTTGCTCCAGCGCTTTATACAAATGACCAAGACGGTGGCAACCCATCGCACGCTGGTACAGCGCGATAAAAAGGCTGGCTACGCGCACGCCATGATTTTTTTCAGCTTCGTATTGCTGTTCATCGGCACCGCGCTTATTACGCTGGAATACGACATTCTCGAACCGCTCTTTGGCGTGCATTTTTGGTACGGCAATTTCTATCTGTGGTTTTCCCTGATTCTTGATCTTGCCGGATTTGGTTTGATCGTTGGTTTGATATACATGATGTATCGCCGCAAATGGCTGCATCTGCCTAAATTGGATTACGCAAGGGTAGATAGAAAACCTGGCGACCCCGACTTCGACCGCAGCGGATATCGCCGCGAAGATTGGGCCTTTCTATGGTCATTCATTCTGATCGGCATCACTGGTTTTGTTCTTGAAGCAATCCGTTTGGTGTGGCTTGCGGATCGTCCGGCAGTATGGGATTACCGTATGTGGTCGCCAATCGGTGCGGGGATTGCATGGTTTATGCAGGTCATTGGCATTACACCGGAAGCTGCAGGAACTATACGCGTCGGTTTATGGTGGTTCCACGGCATCATCGCGTTGACGTTTATTGCTTGTATTCCTTACTCCAAGATCAAACATATTTTTACCGCTTCCGCTTCATTGATGTTCAAAGACCCGCTGGCTGGCCGACGTCTGCCGAAGGTGCCGGATGATCAGAAGAATGCGGGCTACAAACTTATTACCGATCTGACCTGGAAAAATTTACTGCATTTAGATGCCTGCACCAAGTGCGGCCGCTGCCAGGAAGCTTGTCCGGCAAATGCAGTCGGTGCACCGTTATCGCCGCGTGATGTGATTCTTTCACTGCGCGAATTTGCTAACAATGCCTTAAGCGCGAAAGAACTGCCAAAAGAAGCCGAACTGGATATCCACGGTAAAGATATCGGCCAGGTATTCATGGAAACACTATGGTCATGCCGTACCTGTCTGGCGTGTGTGGAAATTTGTCCGGTAGCCGTCGAACATGTGCCGATCATCGTACAAATGCGACGCAGTCTGGTGGAAGCGGGCGAAATGGATCCGCTGTTGGAGAAGACGCTGCAAACCGTGCACAAGACTGGTAATTCATTCGGCGAATCGAAGCGCAAACGTGCGTCATGGGCGAAGGAACTGCCGTTCAAAATTAAAGATGCACGCAAAGAAGCCGTCGATATGCTCTGGTTTGTGGGCGACTACGCTTCCTTTGATCCACGCAATCAAAAGGTCACGCAAGGCTTTGCA
Organism: Glaciimonas sp. PCH181; assembly: GCF_003056055.1. NCBI lineage: Bacteria > Pseudomonadati > Pseudomonadota > Betaproteobacteria > Burkholderiales > Oxalobacteraceae > Glaciimonas > Glaciimonas sp. PCH181. The sequence goes on along the minus strand of NZ_PYFP01000001.1, from coordinate 1,805,079 downwards.
AGACTGATGCATAAAGCCGGAGTAGATTTTGGACTGCTATTTGAAGGCGAGTTAAACGCCGGTAATGACGTGCGGCGCGTCGGTGAAGAAGGTCTTTACGAGTTCTTGGCCACATCGAATATCAAGACTATCGGCGATTGCGATTTCCAGTCGATTGTGACGACCGATCCGCATTCTTACAACACGATCCGTAATGAATATCCGGATTTTGGCGGCACCTATGAGATTCAGCATTACAGCACCGTGGTAAAGCGGTTGATCGAAGAAGGCAGATTGCCGTTAGCTAAAAAGCTCAATTACAAAGTCACCTTCCATGATCCTTGCCATCTAGGGCGATTCAATAAAGGTTACGACGCACCACGCGATATTCTCAAAATGCTCGGTTGCGAACTAGTCGAAATGGGACGTAATAAGGACAACTCATTCTGCTGTGGTGCCGGTGGTGGGCGCATCTGGATTCCTGATCCAGTCGGTCTGGAAAAACCATCCACTAACCGCATGAAAGAAGCCGCAGTGATCGACGGGTTGGAGGTGTTTGTCGTGTCTTGTCCGAAAGACCTCACGATGTTTGAAGATGCGCTGAAAACCTCTGGCTATGAGGGCAAGTTTGTCGTGCGCGAACTGATCGAATTGATCAATGAGTGTGTCGCCTATGAAACCGTTGACGCAGTTGCCGAGGCGGCCTGATTGTGGCTGTGCCGGTACAGGCTGGCGATTTGGTGCGCATAGTCCTGCAACACCGCGATCCATTCGCCGCCGCCGCCGTCTATAACGTCGCGACAGCGGGTCAGCGTCAGGCATTGGAAGAAGTCATTGTTGGCGAACGCAGGAATGCTCTGATGTTTGCCCGCTGGGAGCATACCCCCGGCGGTGTTTTGCAAGCGATGGCAGGAAGCGGCGATCAGGCAGTAAAAATGCGTCTGGACAAGAATCCAGGCACGCCAGGGCAAGCTTTATCGCATCTGTATAGCAGTGAAAAGCAGGCTACGCTGATAGGGCTGATTGCGCAGCATGCGCATACACCGGCAAACGTATTGGAGGCGATTGCCGCATTTGAGTCAGACCTGAAAATTCTGAAAGCGGTCAGCAGTAATCCCGCCGCTAGCGTGCGTGCGATCAGGTTGCTGGTAACCCGAATGCCCGGCCAGTTCGATAGTGCGGTAGCGACAAATCCTGCGACGCCCGCAGATGTGCTGGAACAGATTTATGCAAGAGGCAATGCCTTCATCCGTGCTGCCATCGTTGCGCATGCTAGTTGCCCGCTGTCCGTTTTAGATCGGGCATGCGGCGAGCATGAAATCAATGTATTGCGACAAGTGGCGCGGGACCAACGCGTGGACGCAGAAGTACTGGCGACGCTGGCTGGTCATGCGGATGTGGCCATCCGGCGCGGGGTCGCCGCTAATCCTGCTGCGCCAGATGCCTTGATAGGAATGTTGGCAAAGGATGATGCAGTGTCGGTCAGACGCACGGTGGCGGCCCGTAATTTTCTGACGCCAGCCACGGTGATGTGCCTGTCGCAAGATGCCGATCATTGGGTGCGGCAATGGCTGGGTCGCTATCCATTGTTGCCAAAAATTATGCTGCGACAGTTAGCGCAAGACAGCGAAATGATCGTCAGGAGAGCGGTCGCACGCAATCCGGCTAGCTCAGCGCAATTGTTAAAAAAACTGGCAGCGGATAGCGAAGCATGGGTTCGTTCGGCTGTCGCTTATCAGGTCAATGCCACGCCATCGCTATTGCGTTGGCTGGCTGAAGATACAGAAGTTGATGTGCTCTGCGGTGTGGCCTCGCATCCGCGCACGCCGCAGCATATTTTGCAGCGGTTGACACAATCACCTGATGCCGATGTGCGACGTGGGGTGATATTGAATCGGAGCGCTAAGCGTCGTGTTTTATGGCCCTTGTTACAGGACCCGTATTACTTGCATCGAATGTTGCTGATCGGCAATCCGGCATTGAGCGAAAAAGACCGTTGGGGGCTGCGTGACGATCCTGATAAAGCTGTCAGGTTTGCTGTCTTCAAATGGTTTTCTGACCGATTTGCGCAGGGAGAAAAAATCCATTAATGCCAGGTAGTAAAAAGCATAGAAGTATTTTAGGACGACGATTGTAAGACAAATAAAACAAGATTCAAGCACGATTCAAGAATGATTCAAGGACGATTTTAGGAGACTCACCATGAAGATATTAGTCACTGTGAAACAGGTTGCAGCACTGGATGAAGATTTTGAGTTCCGCTCTGACGAGAAAGATGTAGATGAAGATTTTCTGATTTACGACCTCAACGAATGGGATGATTATTCCGTCGAAGAAGCGATGAAAATCAAGGAGGCCAGCGATGGCGCAGTGGAAGTCGTCGTGGTCTCGGTTGGCCCGGACCGCGTCGATGAAAGTTTGCGTAAATGTCTGGCTAAAGGTGCCGATCGCGCCATCCGCGTGTGGGATGACGCGATGGACGGTTCAGACTCCGTCGCCATCGGCCGCATCCTTGCCGCCGTCATCAAAAAAGAAGCGCCGGATATGGTGTTTGCAGGGGTTCAGTCGTCGGACCATTCGCACGGCTCCACTGGGATTTCTACCGCTGCCTATCTTGACTGGCCGCACGCCGCAGTCGTGTCTGACCTCAAGTATTCACCCGGCAGCGCCACAGCCATCATTCGCCGCGAGTTGGAAGGCGGCCTCTCGCATGAGGTTGAAATTGCCTGCCCAGCCGTATTGACCATCCAACTCGGTATCAACAAACCGCGCTACGCCTCTTTGCGCGGTATCAAACAGGCTGCAGCCAAGCCGATTGAAGAAGTCTCGCTGGCCGACATCGGACTGAGTGCTGAAGAAGTCGGTGCTGACAGCGCGTTGTCGCGCGTACGTCGGATGTATGTGCCAGAAAAAGGTCGCGCCGCCATGATCGAAGGCACACCGGCAGAACAGGCAACGAGGTTGATCGAAATTATGCGCGAATTCAAAGGAGAATAACGATGAAAACCATTTTGGTAGTTGCCGAACATCGCCGTAACATATTAAGCCCTGTCTCACTAGAACTGATCGCCGCGGCGCAAAGTCTGCGGCAAGCCGCTGACGATAAAGTGATCGTCGCGTTGATCGGCAGTGAAGTCGATGCTTACGTCAAAGCAGTCTCCGCAAAAGGTGTCGATGAAGTTGTCACCGTTAAAACGCCTGTTGTTGAATTTGATCCTGAGTTTTACCAGGCCACGGTCAGCGCATTGATCGCTGCGAAATCGCCATCGATAGTATTGCTGCCGCATTCAGTCGATTCGCTGGGTTACGCCGCCACGGTTGCGGCAAAAGGCCGTTTTGGCTTCGCCACAGATGTTTTCAAAGTCGCTTATGACGGTGATGATCTGGTTGCCACGCGTGGTGGCTATAACCAGAAAGTCAACGTAGAAGTCGACTTCCCCGGCAGAGATTGCATCGTGCTGGCGTTGCGTCCTAGCGTATTCAAACCGGGTGAAGAAACCGGCGCGCCAACTGTCAGTAGCTTCGATGCCCCGGCGCTGACATCACGCACCAAGAACCTGAACTTCGTTGAGCAGGGCGGTGGCAATGATGTCGACATCACTACAGTCGAATTCATCATGTCCATCGGTCGCGGTATCGCAGATGAAAATAACGTTGAACAGTTCACCGAACTGGCAGAAATCGCTGGCGCGACGTTGTGTTGTTCCCGACCAATCGCGGATGCCGGATGGTTGCCAAAATCTCGTCAGGTCGGCCAGTCCGGCAAAGTTGTGGGAGCTTGCAAACTGTATGTGGCAATGGGTATTTCTGGCTCGATCCAGCACATGGCGGGGATGAAACATGTACCGACCATTGTGGGCGTCAATACCGATCCTAATGCATCGATTTTCACTATTGCAAAATATGGCATCGTCGGCGATATTTTTGAAATCGGGGAAGAATTGCGCAACCAGTTAGCGTAAAGCGCTGCGCGATCAGGGCTTCACGTCCGAACGTTGCAGCGACGTGAATGCCCTCAGTACGACAGAATTTTAGCTGTATTTGATCGACTGAAAGGGATGTTGAATGGTTGCGAAAATTATCGACGGCAAAGCGCTCGCGCGCGTTGTCAGGGGCGAGTGCAAGATACGTGCAGACAAATTGATCGCAGCCGGATGTCATCCGGGGTTGGCGGTATTAGTGGTGGGGAGTGATCCCGCGTCGCGGGTCTATGTCAACAATAAAGTACGGGCTTGTACCGAAGTCGGGGTGGAATCCACGCTGTTGGAATTTCCCGCTGATGTGAGTGAAGAAGAGGTCTTGATGAAAATCAAAGCCCTCAATACCGATCCCGCTGTGCACGGCATTTTGGTACAACTGCCGCTGCCGGAACATATTTCAGTACGCAAAGTGCTGGAAACCATCTCTCACGAAAAAGATGTAGACGGCTTTCATCTCTATAACGTCGGCAGCCTGGTATTAGGTAATTCGGTTTTCCCTCCATGCACGCCCTACGGTGTACAAAAATTGCTAGAGTCCGAAGGCATTGACGTGCGCGGGCAGAATGTCGTTGTAGTCGGTGCCAGCAATATCGTCGGCAAACCGATGGCGCTGATGCTGATGCAGCAGGAAGCGACAGTGGCGATTTGCCATGCGCGCACCCGTGACTTGGCGCAATTTACGATTCTGGCAGACATCTTGGTGGTCGCCGCAGGCAAGCCCGGATTGATCGTACCGCAGATGGTCAAAGCGGGCGCTGTGGTGATCGACGTCGGTATTAATCGTATGCCGGACGGCAGCATTGTCGGTGACGTGGATTTTGAAGGTGTAAAAAAGAAAGCCTCTTACATAACCCCTGTCCCTGGGGGCGTCGGGCCGATGACGGTAACGATGTTGATCGTCAATACGTTGGAATCGGCAGAGCGCGTGCTGGAAGCAGGGCGACATATCAGCAGCATTAATTGAGCTTATTTGTGGCGCATTGCATCACGTTGAACCGGAACAACGCAGGGCGGCCTTGCACATTCTTAATCCCTTAGTAGTAAGTCCTAAGAAGAATTGTTCGCCGTCTATCCAGCCCCGAAAATGACAACATGCGGAAAGAGGATTTACAAATATTCTGCGTTGGAATAGGTAAGTCCTCACCGTAAAGAACAGCATAAGTTACGTATTCAAATCGAACGGAGGAAACAATGGCGGTTGATCCAAAGCAGAATATTCCATCTGAAAAAAATCAGGTCGGCGAAAAAGTGTCGCGCCGCTACACGCTATCGTTATCATGCCCGGATCAACTCGGGATTGTGGCGGCAGTGAGTACTTTTGTTGCCAGCACTGGCGGCTGGATTATCGAAGCAAGTCATCACGCTGATGAAATCAACAAGCGATTTTTTATGCGGCAGGAAATTCTGGCCGATTCAATTCCTTACGGCATCGACGAATTTCGTTCACGGTTTTCTTCCATCGCCCGCGATTTTGGGATGGATTGGCGGATTGCTGATTCGGCTAAAAAGAAGCGCGTCGTCCTGCTGGTTTCCAAGCAAGAGCACTGTCTTTACGATTTGTTGGCGCGTTGGCAATCGAAGGAATTGGATATTGATATTCCCTGCGTAATTTCGAATCATGAGACGTTCAGAGGATTGGTCGAATGGCACGGAATTCCTTTTCATCACGTGCCGGTAACGGCTACGAATAAGACTGAGGCTTATGCTGAGGTTGCGCGTTTGTATGATGAAGTACAAGGCGATGTGATGGTGTTGGCGCGCTACATGCAGGTATTAAGTCCAGAATTGTGCGCCCGCTATCATGGCCAGATCATTAATATTCACCACTCTTTTTTGCCGAGCTTTATTGGCGCAAAACCTTATCATCAAGCGTTTGAAAAAGGCGTCAAATTGATCGGTGCAACCTGTCATTACGTTACCGAAGAGTTGGATCAGGGTCAGATCATTGAGCAAGATGTCAACCGCATCGATCATTCCGACAAGGTCGAGGATTTGGTACGTTATGGTAAAGATATTGAGAAGGCTGTGTTAGCCCGAGGTCTGCGTTATCACCTGGAAGATCGGGTGTTGGTGCATGGTAAAAAGACGGTTGTCTTTAAATAGGCAAGCTGGGCGATACGGTTTTTTATTCGCACGTGTCGTTGGGTTATTTGGAGTAAGAATGTTCGCCGACGTGATGTCGGCGGCTGCGCTTTTGTCGGGATGCATTGGATTGCTGGCAGAGGCGATTCGATAACGATCATCATGCACTATGCGTTGAAGGTAACGGTTGCGGCCGCGGTCGTTCCTTCGCGCAATAACCAGTGAAGAGTCAACATGGACACACGCGTTATTTCCTGGACTATTGAGGTTGCTGATATTAATACGCAGTTGCGTGTCGGCATTTGGGATCATGAACGTGAATTTCAGCCGATAAGGATCAATCTTTCGTTACGGGCGATAGCGCCTGCATTTCCAGATACGATTGAGGATTGTTTGAATTATCAGCCGATTTGTCGATGGATAACGGAGGAGTGGCCGAAGCAGCCACATACGCCGTTGTTGGAGACGAAGATGCGGGAATTGATGACGTTTGTTTTTAATTTCGATGCGCGGGTGGAGTGGGTTGATCTTGCTATTTCAAAACCGACTGCGATTTCGGAGGCTTATGGGGTGGGGATTCGGATGGCGTTATCTCGGGCTGATTTTGAGGTGGCGTTCAGGCAGAGTGTGGTTGCGCCATCCGTTGTACGACATTTGAATAATGCGGTGTTATCCCTTTGATGGTGACGGGGGACTTTTAGAGGGTGTTTGGTTGGCGTAGGATTCGGCGGCTTCTTTTAGGTCGGTTCGACGAGCTCGCCCCAACGCGCGGCTGTTGGTGGTAATCCATTCGTATTCTTGAACGGCGTATTCGTCTAGTAGGCGGGCGGAGGCTAGGGCTAGATGGTGGAGTGCCTTACAGACGGGTTTCTCTAATGGTTTTGTTAAGCGTCTGCACATTGTTTCAAGCCGGCTGTCAAACCGCATTCCTTTGTGAGGAACGTTGCCACCTTAACCCCGGTGAACTATCCACCGAGAACATACCGTTTGAATTGCCGACTAACTAAAAATCATCCCCGCCAAACTCACAAACCATGAAAGAAATAAACAATTGCCACCCCAGCAGCTAGTGCAACGTAAGGAAGTATCCCAGCGTTGCTGGATCGACCCTTGCCATCCACTCCCAGATCCATATCCTCCAACATAGCCTGCGGAAAGACCCCTTTATCCTGCACAAAATGTCGAAACATAAACACCGGAATAATCAACGTAGCGAATAACAAACCAGTCTTCAACGTACCTTCACCCCAAATATCCGCCCCCATCCCCATCATCGCCAAATTAACAAAACCCAACAAAGCCCCCATCAACAGCAGAATGGTCGGCGCCTTATAAGGCCGATCCCACTTCGGCCGATCAATCCGATGAATCCATCCCGCATTCAAATTCAAAAAATTAAAAATAATGTAGCCAACGTTCGATGCGGCAAGAATAAAAACATAATCCGACATCAACAACAAAATCAGGTTAAAACAAAGGTCCGTCCACATCGCGCTGGTCGGGGCACCGTTCTCATTAACGTGCGACAAATACCTCGGCAACCATCCATCTACAGACGCCTGATAAATCGTCCGTGAAGATCCCGCCATCGACGTCATGATCGCCAACATCAACGCCAGCACCAACATAATCACCAACACAACCGTAATCAACTTACTGCCGCCCAACATCTCCGACAAAGCCGCCCCGACTCCCATCCCACTGTAAATATCCGGTGCCAGCATCCCATCGTAAATAGCCGGTGTCGCCAACCCCGCAGCATCAACCCCCGCTGGAGTGATCAACTGCCCCAATCCAAGATGCCCCTGAAACGCAAACGGCACTAACGTAAACACCGCAATACACAACAATCCGGAATAAAAAATAGCCTTAAACGTATCCGTCTTAGGATTCTTAAATTCGCGGGTATAACACACCGCTGTCTCAAATCCGTAAGTCGACCAGCCAGCAATAAACAAGCCCCCAGCCATCAACTTCCAACCCTCAATTCCCCACACGCCATCAACCACTTTGCCAGCGGCATCGTGCGCCAGCGGTGCAAATGGAAAAAAATTCGCGTGCGGAATGTCCCCCGTCAAGATCGGCACCAGCCCAATCAACATCAACGGAATCAATGCTGTCACGCCCAGAATCATCGTCGCCTTAGCCGAACGCATAATCCCGCCATGCTGAATCCCAAACGCCGTCAGCAAAATCACCGCACCAAGGATGAATGTCGCATTAATACGCAATTCCAGACCCGTTTTGATAAAGCTCAAGTCCAGCAACGTCAGTTGCCACAGATTGATCGCCGCGTCAGGCCCGAACAGCGCATTGAGGATGTAACCAGCCGCCAGCCCAGACCCAATCGCCAGCACCGGCGACCACGCAAACCAGTTGCACCAGACCGAAATCGGCGCAATAAACTTACTATATCGGACCCACGCAATCGCGCCATAAATGGATGCGCCACCCGATTTATGCGGAAACAATCCTGCAATTTCCGCATAGGTGAAAGCCTGAATAAAACCAAAGCTGATTGATAGCATCCACACCAGCCAGGACGGTTTGCCAACGGTCGCCGCAATCGCCCCAATTGAAAATAAGACCAGCGCCGGAACGCCGCTGGCAACCCAAAACGCGCCTTTCCAATCGATCTGCCGATGCAAGGTCGCATTTTGTTCAATGAAATTGTCGGAAAAATCAGCAGGAATGGCGGCGCTTCGACCTGTATTTGCTCTCAATTTCAGTCTCCTGCTTTTGCAAATAATCTGATGCCGTCCCATCACCACTTTTGCAAAATGCAAAAAATGTGAGGACGCCATGTCCGTTTCTTTCCGCTATGTAGCCATTTCACCATGCCAGATAACAATCTCTGGAGGCATAAAAATGGCGGCTGCGGTACACGTCTTTGAACGTCTTGTTACGGATTAACACGTATCAGTAAGCATTGAACCCATTTTGAATAGCGTTAGCCCCAACAAACAATTCGCTATATGGATTACTCCTAAAGAGGTGTTGAATGCTGGCCAAATTTTGATAATCATAGAATCAGCATTTACCTGTCTGAAAGAGGCTGAAGCAAGAGATAAAGAGCGTGTTGGCGTTGGTATGGAGTGTAAATCCAGACGGCGCGCTCAGGCAAAGAAATGCGGAATTTATCGATAATAGTTGCAAGAAAGGCTGCCGGGCTGTGCATTGGTGGCCATGATTTTAGTAATTTTTATTATTAACGTGTTCAATCTAAGGAGTGGGATCAATGGCAAATTCATGGAGACGTTCAGTGCTGGCGGAACGGCATATTGCACTGGGCTCAAACCTCGAGGACTGGAATGGTATAGGTGCCGCCTGGACCTATAACCAAAGTCTGGCCGACGATCATGAAGCGATCCGTACCAAAGCGGGTCTGATGGACGTCTCCGGACTGAAGAAGGTGCATGTCGTCGGACCGCATGCGGAAAGCGTGATCGATTTCGCTACCACCCGCGATGTCTCAAAACTGTATGCGGGCAAGTCCGTGTATGCGTCAATGCTGAATGATAAAGGCCACTTTATCGATGACTGCGTGATTTTTAGAAATGGGCCTAACGCGTTCATGGTCGTGCATGGCGCAGGCCGTGGCGGCGAAGCACTGGCGAGCGCCGCAGTTGGGCGCAATGCTGCGCTATTGTTCGATGACGATTTGCACGATTTGTCGTTGCAAGGACCAGCGGCAGTGGAATTTCTGGCCGAGCACGTGCAGGGGATTCGGCAGTTGAATTATTTCCATCACATGCATACCAGTTTGTTTGGCCATCCGGTGACGATTTCACGTACCGGTTATACCGGCGAACGTGGCTACGAGATTTTCTGTAAAGCCGCCGATACCCCGCATATCTGGGACAGTATCGTGGAAAAAGGCGCTGCGATGGGTGTGCGTCCTTGCGCATTTACCGCGCTTGATTGGGTGCGGGTCGAAAGTTCGTTGGTCTTCTATCCTTACGATAATTCCGAGATGTATCCGTTCAAAGACGAACCGGCGGGCGATTCATTGTGGGAGTTAGGTCTTGATTTCACGGTCTCGCCAAATAAAACCGAGTTCCGTGGCGCACCTGAACACTTCCGTTTAAAAGGCAAAGAACGGATCAAAATCTTCGGCGTGTTGGTTGATAGCGAGAAAGCGACCGAAGCTGGCGATACGTTGTGGGCAGATGGCAAACAAGTCGGCGTGATTACTTGCGGTATGTATTCGCGGCTGACTAAACGGTCGATGGCGATTGCGCGATTCGACGCACCGTATGCGGTGCACGGCAAAAAGGTCGACGTGCGTGGAAAAGCAGGCACTTTGCAAGCCATTGCGCACACCCAGCCGTTCGACGATCCGGAAAAAACCAAGCGCACAGCAAAAGGCTGATTTCCTGAAATTTCCGCACACCGCTTTAGCCCATGTGCGGTTTTGTTTTAAGCAAAAGTCCCAGGCCAGCATCGCTAAAAAACGCCATGTGGATGACGGTGTTTGTTAGCCGATGTTGGCTTAGTCCATTTGACGGTTTTGTCACTTTTCATCGCATTAGCCATAAAGATTCCCGTTGAGAACGCGCAATGGGGTGCTGCGCAACCTCGGGCGTTTCTGCTTTCGGAGTTTTTTTCAAGGTGTTATCGGGTTAGTTTAGAGGAGACTTAATTGTGTTAAAAAGATCAAAAAATTCAGCCGTTTTTTGCCATGTAGCCGCCACACTTGTTTGTGGTTATCAGATCACCGCATCTGCCCAGACTGTCACCAATACAGCGCCCAGCGCGCCAGCTGCAGCCACGTTAGCGCCAGCGGCTGATGCAGCGGCACCGGCAGCAGCGCCGGTGTCTCCGTGGAGCGCCAATCTCACGCTGACCTCGCAATATGTATCGCGCGGCTTTCGTCAGACCTGGGGAAAACCTGCGATTCAGGGTGGTGTGGATTACACCCATCCTAGCGGTTGGTCGGCGGGCACCTGGATGTCTAGTGTTAGCGATCATTTCATCGAAAACGGCACGGTCGAATGGGATTTATATGGCGGTTATTCCGGCACAGTCGGTGACATTGCTTACAGCGGTTTAATTTATTATTACGTCTATCCTGGCGCAGAAATGTCGTTCGCCAAAACCAAATACAACTATGGCGAAGCGGTCGCCTCGGCCACCTATAAATGGTTGAATGTTAAATATTGGCTGACCTATACACCGACGTATTTTGGCTATAACAGCAACACGCTGGGCGTGGGCAATAACAAGAATAGCCGTGGCTCGGGCTATCTCGATATCAACGGCAATTTTGATCTGAGTAATGGCATTAATCTGCTGGTGCATTACGGTGCTGAACGGGTGCAAAACTTCTCTGCGTATAACTTTCAGGACACGCGGATTGCGTTGTCAAAAGTGCTGGACGGTGGCTGGACGTTGACCGGCGCTTACACCAAAGGCTGGGCTAAAAATGGCATCTATGCGCATTACACGACCGGCGCGTTAAATTCAGCAGGTGTGGCGGATGTGTCTAATCCGTTGGCTAGTACGTTTTTGGTGTCTGTAACCAAGACGTTTTGATGCTGCATGACTGTTCATTTCTCACGTAAAGCAGCTACGTAATTTACCTGACGTCCTTGTTGCTATTATCTGATTGCCGCCTGTAGAAGACCGGTTGGTATGGTCGGTTGTCGCGTGAACGACAACCGAACCAGCGCTTGCCGTCAGATTGCTGTGTATGTCTCAGGCCGACTACGATTACCTAATGTTCAGGTCATTGATTCGGTATCGATACATGCATAGCGTCATTTCTGCCTCATCGAAGGCGCTTACCGTTAGCGCAACTTGAATACTGACTCCTCAGCGGTCTGTCGTTTTTACTTTCCCTCCTGACCCTTTTTTAATAAAAATCCTGCGCACGCTTTATGCCAAATTGCGCATTTGATTCGGGTCCAAAATCATTCGTTCAAATTTTGCCTTGCCCAAGCTGCTGGATATTCATGTTCATTTGATGGCGCTGCCTTCTGGCACGATCGATAGGGTGAGGACAATTTTCTTGTCTTCCTTCTTCAGGTATCTGGGCCGCAGCAAATGATGGCTAAGGCGCGACCGATGGGATGTGATGTTCCCTGCGTTACGTTACATGTAACGTCGCATCGATTGATTTGATCGCCAATTGTGAACCATTGTTAATTCTCATTTTTTTTATAAGTCCTTGATATTAAATGAGGTTTAGATATTTTATGATCCTTTCCAAACGTGATTAATTGTTTTTGTATGAAGGTTTCCAGCTGGCATGTTCTTTGCTGAAAAGCTCCCAATCAGGCTATTACTTGTCTCGTCAAAAAAAGGGAGAGTCACCATGAAATCATCAAAAAAAATAGGTTTAGTTGCGGCATCAATATTACTCACCGGATTGTTAGCAGGTTGTGCTGGTAGCAGTGGCACCTTGAGCAGTGTTGGCGGTGGTGGACCAGGTAGCGGCAATCCCGGCACTGGCGATCCTGGTACTGGTACACCGGGTGGCGGTACAGGCGGCAGCGTACCAACATCTAACTTGGTATCGAATACTGGTTCGGTCGTGACGAGCGTCGGCACTGCGGTGCAGGGGATTGGTACTACGTTGACTAGTCAGTTGCCATTGCCGACAGATGCAAAAACCGGCTTGAACGGTGTTGTGACTAACGCCGGCGGCATTCTGACAACGTTGGGCGCGGGCGTGACGGGCGGCCTGGGTCAGATCGGGACTTCTCAAAATCCGATCGGCACAACGGTCGGCAGCGTTGGCGGTGTCGTCGGCAAAGTTGGTGACACGGTACAAAGCGCAGGCCAATTGGTGACAGGTTTGGGCACTGGTCAACTGGCTGCATTAGCGCCGTTGACAACCCCGCTTGGTGGTGTAGTCAACACGGTTGGCGGTGTGGTGAATCAACTGGGAAGCACGTTGACAACTGGCTTGACGACCGGTCCGGTACAACAGGTAACGCAGACATTAAGTACTGCTATCGTGCCGTTGACTAGTACGGTCAATACGCTGACACAAACGATCGGTAATACAACTGGCTTGAATCAACCGGTAAATGCTTTGCTGGGTGTGGTTGGTGGCACCGTAGTGGCGTTGGGGAATACGTTGACAGGTTCTAACGTGCCGGTGGCAGGTAGTTTGGGTGGCGTCGTATCGACAGTCGGTAATACCGTCGTTGCGCTTGGTAATAACAGTCTGACCAACAGTACACAACCTTTATTGGGTAATCAAACCGGCGGCTTGTTGCAACCGGTGAATAATGTGTTGCTTGGCTTGATCGGTGGCATCGGTGGTGCAGCGGGTGGTGCTGGTACTGGTCCTCTGGCACCAGTAACCGGTTTGCTGGGTGGCTTGACAGGCGGCTTGGGCGGTGCGGCCGGCGGCACAGGAGCGGGTCCTTTGGCACCGGTGACTGGGTTACTTAGTAGTCTGACCGGTGGCTTGGGCGGCGCGGCTAATGGCACAGGCGCTGGTCCTTTGGCACCCGTGACTGGTCTGCTTAGTGGTCTGACGGGTGGCTTGGGCGGCGCGGCTAATGGCGCAGGTGCTGGTCCTCTGGCACCTGTGACCGGTCTGGTTGGTGGCTTGACTAGCGGCCTTGGTGGTGCAACTGGTGCGGGGGCAGGTCCTTTGGCACCTGTCACCGGGCTGGTGACTGCGTTACTTGGTGGCGTGGCAGCGAAATAATTCTGTTTTCTCCGGAAAAAACCTTGGTGCAAGCCAGGTTTTTTTTGGTCAGTTTTAAAGAAGCATTTAATTTTTTCAGGTTATTTACATAGACAACGGCGAACAAGTACCAGGCTGTATGTCTTGCGTTATTTACCTTCGTCGTTACCGTTCAAAGAATCAAGATAGAGAGCAAAAGCAGTATGAAACTAACTAACATCATCAAACGCAAATATTGGCAACAAGGCATTCTGCGCCGTGCGGTGATGGTAGGTGGACTATGCATTTTTTCCGCACTGTGCGCGTTACCAGCCAGTGCGCAGAATCGGAGTCCGGTGCAAGGTAATCCGCTGGATGCGTTGCCGAAACCTGAGGCGGTACCAAGCGCGCCAATGACCATTAATATCCAGCCGCAAGCTGTCGATCCGGCATTGGAAAAACTCCTGGCAAGTCATTTGGTCCCATCGCGTTTTCAGATCGCGGGGGTGACGGCTTTACCGTTCGATCAGATAGCCGCCTTATTCGCGCCTTTTGCCCAACGCGATACGACGGTTGCCGAGTTGCTGACAGCGGCAAATAAAGTCACAGCAATGTATCGGGAGCACGGTTATCCGTTGTCGTTTGCCTTCATTCCAGCGCAAAGTTTTGAGGGCAATGTCGTGGTGGTCACCGTGGTGGAAGGTTACGTCAAAACGGTGAAGGTTGAGGGTAATCCCGGCAATGGCGAAGAGCGCCTGAAGGCGATTGCAGAGCAGCTTAAGCAAGGTCGCCCATTGCGGCAAGAAACCTTCGAGCGCGTGGCCGGTATTTTGAGTTTGCAGCCTGGCGTGCAGATCGTCGCCAATGTTCCGCCACCAACTACAACAGATGGCGGCACGGACATGATTCTGACGGTTAAACGTAAGCCAATAACGGCGGGTGTCGGTGCCGATTATCGTCAGCCGGGAATTCGCGGGTTATTGACTGCTAGTGCAAATGGCCTGACGCCGCTGGGTGAGCAAGTCACGGTCAGCACCTTGCAACCAAGCGGTCCGCTGCATGAGAAATTTTATGCCATCAATTATGTTCAGCCGATAGGTGTGAACGGCATGTTGGCGAAGGTGAACTGGTCTGACTATCGTTCACAGCCGGAGAGTCAATCGTTGACGAATGACCAATTTGAAGCCCGTTATCAGACAAAAACCGTGCGTGTTGGCGCGGCTTTAAGTTATCCGGTCATTCTTGATAGTACGCATAACCTTACTGTGACCGGTGGTGTGTATGCCGCAGAAAATGGTCAGACTTTTACGCGCTCTGTGCCGACTACCCCAATGTCGGTGGAAATAAGTTCGCAAGTCCGTGTATTGAGTGCCGAGGCCAGTTGGACCGCCGTCAAAGTAAGTCCGGATAAATTGCAGCAAACCCGTCAGATAGCAGTCGGTTTATATAAAGGTATCGACGGCCTGGGTGCTTCGCGTGAAAACAGTAAAGTCGATTTAGGTTTCACCCGCGCGACGTTGCAAGTGGCGCAATCAAATCAATTGCCGGGCGGATTCGGCATAGCGTTCGCGGCTAGCGCTCAACAAAGCAGCAATATCTTGCCGACATCGGAACAAATTGGGTTCGGCGGCAAACTTTTTGGTCTCGCCTATCCGGTGGGAGAGTTGGCTGGCGATAAGGGATGGGGCATCTCAGCAGAGATCAATCGCCTATTTCCGATTAGTACAACTTATCTAAAAACGGTACAGCCATATTTACTTGTGGATCATTCCCGGGTTTATTCAAATGCAGGTTCATTAACGCACGATACCTTGGGATCAATCGCAATTGGTACCCGATTTTCTGATGGACGTTATTACACCCTTGATTTGTCTTTAGCAAAACCGGTGGCCGATAAACCCTTTAATACAACATCCAGATCGCCACGGGTGAACGCGATCTATTCCTATCAGATGGAGTGACGATGCATTAGCTTTTGAGACTGTGGCAGTACAAATTAGCAGTATTTTAACCTTGTTTTTGTATATCCATATACCGATGGAGATTTTTTTACGTCCGCTATTCTATATAAAAAAAATATAAAAAACTAATAAAAAAATAGTTTATAAAATGAATATGGCTTTATGGAAATATTATGTTGAGGAAATTTTTTTTTAAAGCTATCCTGATACCACGTTGAAAAACTTGTAAGCCCATCTGCATAACTGTTTGCTCGATTCTCTAGTTAAAAGTTTTAGTTGGTTGCAGGCAATTTTTATTAAAAAGTCTAGTTTCTTACGGGCAATTTATTAAAAGGTTCTAGTTGGTTACGGGCAATAGACGGATTTTTACGGTGTGCGTTGTATCTTAGGAGAGAAAAATGAATGCGAAACTAATGAAATTTCTTCGTGATGAAGATGGTGTGACTGCAATTGAATATGGTCTGATTGCTGGGTTGATTGCTGTGGCGATTATCGTGGCGGTAACATCGCTCGGAACAAACGTAGCTAGTGTTTTTACCAGGATTGCCGGTCATTTGACAACAGTTGGTAGCTAACAAGAATAGTTTTTGATAGCAATTTTTAACGCGTAACTGACCAAAGAAAAAAATGCAGGATATTCGTCTTTGGTCATTTGCGCTGTTTGTTCTTTGGTGTGTTGCAATATTTCTTTATGACGCCTTGATTCGCCGCGTACCTAACAAGCTGTTGGTTATGGCGATAGCGGTGCAGCTATGCTGTTTTATAGTATTGGGGTATGGAGTGGTCGGTACACGCCCTGTAGATGGATTAACTGGCTTTGCTGGCGGCATGATATTTTTCCTGCCTTTGTATGCGTTACGTGCAATGGCTGCCGGAGATGTTAAATTTTTTGCTGTACTAGGTTTGCTGCTTGGGCCCACGGTATTGTTACCAATATTTTTACTAGGCTCGATGTGCGCAGGTGTATATGCGTTAGTGTTTTATGTGTCGAAATCCGGCGCTGCTCCAATTTTAGAAATTGTCGCGATGCGATTGCATAGCTTGCCTTTTTATCGGCAAATATTGATAAAACGCGGCGCGCGTATTGGTATTCCCTACGCTGCGTATCTGGCATTCGCTGCGGTCGTGGTTGAAACACTGAAATTGATGGAGGTACGCTATACGTAAGGAATGCGACCTTAAGATTTTTATGTTTGTTTAATTTTAGTCGTGCGTCTGTCGGGAGATAGATGAGGTAGATCGGTAAGGACATACTGAATGGTGTGCCGAGATAGGGAGTGGGAATGGTTAACGACTATACCGGTGGCGCTATTAATAAAGTGGATACCAGGAAGCTAGTAACTAGAAAAACGCAGCGCGGTATCGCCGCAATTGAATTTGCGCTGGTATTCCCAATATTCTTTGTATTGCTTTACGGCATTATTACTTATTGTTTAATCTTTGTCGTTCAACAATCATTAACACTTGCCGCTGCGGAAGGTGCACGGGCTGCATTGCGTTATGTTGCCGTACCCACGGTGCCCACTATTCCTGCTACACCCGATCCACGTGGTGTAACCGCGTGCAACGTCGCGAAACAGACTGTCAGTTGGTTAGATAGCTCGGTTGTGGCCTGCGTTCCCTCTATTATCCCGAATTGTTATATACCCGCTGCACCTGCAGTCGCTGTTGCCTGTGTCAAGGTAACCGTTTCCTATCCCTACAGTACCAATCCTTTAGTGCCTTTATTACTTGGTTCGCTAATGAGCGTTGCTGTGCCAACTACATTAGGGAGTTCGGCGACTGTACAACTTAACTAAAAGCAGCCGCGCTGGTACTGAAAGTACATTCCCGTTTTAGCCATCACATTAATCCGGCAGTTTTACCTTACCCCGAGCATCTCCCATGAATCTGACAAAAATTATTGCATCAATATTGGTAATTGCTGCGCTTGTGCTTGCGTTTGCCGCATGGTGGTTGGGCCGCAGCCCTCCGGTGGCGGCAGTTGCAGCGGCTAGCACTGAGGTCGCTACTTATCCCGTGGTGGTTGCGTTACATAGTCTGGATGCCGGCAAGGAAATTACTGCCGCTGATGTTCAATTGGTGAAATTGCCTATTAATCCTGCTGGTTCTTACACGCAGGTGAATGCGACCGTTGGCAAAATACCGATGGCTGTAATTGGTGCTGGTACGCCGATAACCGACACTCTGCTGGCAAGTGGATTGGCGTTGAAGTTGGCGGATGGGGAGCGTGCAGTTGCGGTTCCGGTCGACGAAATCGTCGGTGCTGGCAATCGGGTCCAACCCGGTGATTATGTAGACGTATTTTTTACATTGAAACAAGGTCAGGAGCTTGATAAAACGCAGTCACGTTTGCTATTGGCAAAATTGCGTGTGCTCTCTTATGGTTCGGCTGTTATAGGCAGCAGTGGCAGCAGTGGGGCGGAGGGTAATGCAGCTACCACATCGGCGCAACCGAACCAGGCAGGCCAGGCGAATCAGGCCGGTCAGCAGCCCCAACAACCAGCGCGCACTGCAGTGTTAGCGACGCCGGTAGCGGATGTGAATCGACTATTGCTCGCGACCCAAAACGGCAAGTTAATGCTAGCGCTACGTAATCCAGCCGATATAAGTATGCCTGATGTCGCGTTATTCCCAGCGCCGCCAGCAGTGCTCGGCGGTAAAAGCGGGTTGACGCGAGATCAGATTGCGACACTTGGGGCACCAGACAATCAGGCATTTGCAGGCGTCGAGTTAACCGGATTATCCGGCGGTGCTAAATCGCCATCGGTTATATCACCACGACGAGTAGCGCCAGCAACAGGTTTGAGGTCTCCCGGCAGCGGTGACAACAGAAATACCGTCGAGGTAATTCGTGGCGTACAGCGCGAATCCGTGGCTTTTTGACCCACCAGTCTTCGCTAGTTGGCTCCAGATCAATAACAGAATAGATGCGACTCATGAAAATATACGACACAGTTTTGCCGTTGGCGCTGAGCGCGATAATGGTTCCCGTGGTTTCAATCGCTGCGCCTATAGCAGCGTCCACGGAGATTAGTTTGGGAATGCGCGAACAGCAGAGTATGACTGTTGCAGGAAGTCTTGAGCGAATTGCCGTAGCCGATCCCGAAGTCGCCGATGTCCTGATGGTGCGTGGTTCTGGCGGTAAGAGTGGTAGCGTTATTTTGGTGGGGAAAAAAGCCGGTAACACTACGGTCACTGTATGGTCAAAAGGCGCTTCTCCGATTGTCTGGCGCGTGAAAGTCGCTGGCGATATGCAAGCCGCCCTCGCCGGAAAAGGCGGCGCTGATATTCAGGTACGCGGGAATGCCGCCGTGATCAGCGGGCAGGCGTCTTCAACGCTGGCGCACGTCGGCAGTGTGGCGGCAGCAGCCGATGCTGTTGGCAAAGGGAAGGTCGTCGATATCGCGACCATCGACACCAGCGGTGTGGTCCAGATCGATGTGAAGATTGTGGAGTTTAGCAAGTCGGTTTTAAAAGAAGTTGGTTTTGATTTTGGTGCTGGTCTGAAGCGCGGTAATTTCAATTTTCAGTTAGGCAGCAATCTGGCTTCTAACGGCGGCCTGTCTACCGTCTCTTCAGCGTTTAATTTGCTGACCACTTTTAACCGCGGCAGCTATAACCTAAGCAGCAATTTAAAGTTAATTGAAGGCAACGGACTTGCACGCGTGCTAGCTGAACCATCGCTGACTGCATTATCGGGCCAAAGCGCAAGTTTTCTGGCGGGTGGTGAATTACCGATTCCGCAATCGGGCGGCCTTGGCACGACGACGATTGTTTATAAGCCTTTCGGGATTGGATTAACTGTTTCACCAACCATACTTTCCAAAGGCCGGATCGCGTTAAAAGTCGCGCCAGAGGCCAGCGAAATTGACTATAGCAATGCCATCGCGGTAGCGGGTATATCGATACCGGCTATTTCTACGCGTCGTGCGGACACGACAGTTGAACTGGGTGATGGTGAAAGTTTTGTGATTGGCGGATTGGTGTCACGCACCACTAAATCCAGTGTGAAAAAAATTCCATTACTAGGTGATCTTCCTATCCTAGGCAGTTTTTTCCGTAATCTGAGTTATAGCCAGGACGATAAAGAACTGGTGATTATTGTCACGCCGCACGTCGTCCAGCCAATTGCCAAAAATGTTCCGTTGCCATTGCCCGGTGAAGATCAGGAACGCCGCAATACACCTGGCAACGCCTGGGGTAGCTATTTGATGGGCGTTGCAGGTGCCGATGAAGTACCCGGATTTTCAAAGTAACGATTGAAAGAGAATAGGACAGGCTAGGACATTTTTGGATCACATCATGAATTCACGCAGCACAGCCCTAAATGAAATGACGGCATTAAGCCGTTTTGTGTTGTGTTCTGAAAATAACGAACAAGCAGAATGGCTGGGTAATACGCTTGGAAAATGGGGCGTCCTTTGGCAAGAGCATTGCGATTTGGCGATCCTTTTGCCGCGGGTTATCGAACTCAATCCCTTGCTGGTTCTATTAGATTTTTCTGGTCATCGGGCAAGAGATGGCAGTGCAACTTCGCGTGCGGAGGACAGCGCGACGGTGATCGCACGCTCCATCGAACTCGCGCAGGCCTTACGCGCTGCTGCCCCTGCTTTGCCGCTGGTTGCCATTGGTACTATGGCATATCCCGAAGGAGCATTAGCCGCCTGGCGTGCAGGGGTCAGCGACTTTATCGATATCAGTGCGGCGTCAGAAGATGCGCGGGAAGTTATTCAACGTGTGCTGACCAAGAAGGTGGTGGACATACCTGCACCGGTAAAACGCGGTCAGTTAGTGACCATGCTGGGTGCGCGTCCCGGTGTCGGAACCAGTACCTTAGCGGTGCATCTGGCGGATTTGCTTCAACGTCGGATTCAACCTAAAAATACAACTAAACCCGGTGCGGGGGTAAGTCGGGTCGGATTACTTGATTTGGGCTTGCCAGCGGGAGACGGCAAGCTGTATCTCAGCACGAGTGGAAATTTTGATTTTGCCGAGGCGGTACGCAATCTGCGGCGATTGGATGAAACGCTGGTGCATACCGCGTTGGCGCGCAGTGCAGGTGACGTTACGGTGATTTCGTTGCCTTTAAATTTGAGTGATATGCGCACGGTATCGCATCACGGCGCGCTGGCATTGCTGGATCGGTTGCGGATGTATTTCGATGTACTAATTGCCGATTTGGGCGGTTTTTCGAATCAGGAATTTGTCGCCAATCTGACCGGTGCGGCCGACCATGTATGGATGGTTACCGATCAGAGTATTGGTTCGTTGGTGTCTCTGGCCGATGCGGTCAAGGCGTTAGAGCCGGTGCCGCCCAGCGACCAGAAACGCCAGCTGATAGTGACCCGTTACGACGAACGTTTCGGGATGGCCGCTACCCAGATTGCAGAGCGTTTCAAATTGCCGTTAGTCGCAGTTTTGCCTGAACGCACGCGCAAACTCACTGCCAGTGCAAATGAGGGAAAGTTACTCCATGAAGTTGCGCCGCGGGATGCATATGTGCGTGCGGTTGAAGGTTTGATAGATCAGTTGACTGAACCTGCTGGAGTGAGTTCGCCTTTGCGCGGCCTTAATTTGGCGGGATGGCTGCCTAAAATGCTGCTACGGAAATAGCGTGATAACAAAGACGGTTTGCACGACGAAGCCGATGAAAGAACCCCAAATGATGGCCGTGAATAACAGACCGGAGATAAAGCCGTGAGCAACGAGATTGAATTTGCAGATGATGACCAGACTTTTTCCAATACACAGGAATTTCAGGATATCAAGACCGCGGCGTACGATCATTTACTGACACGCATAGAAGAGTTAGGGGCGGAGTTCGGCCGCTGGTCACGCAGTGCGATTCAGCAATTCGTTAATCTGGATGTGGATGGCTTTGTTCGACTGCAACGCATTCCGTTGAATGAGAGCGAAGTTCGCCAGATCGCTGATGCGTTGACCAAGGAGTTGGCAGGATTGGGGCCGCTGGAAGATTTGCTGTCGGATATGACGGTCGAAGATATTCTGATTAACGGGTACAACCATGTGTTTGTGTCACGCCATGGCGTGTTGCAGCGCGAGACCTTACGCTTTACCGATAACGCGCATTTGCTGCGTATCGTGCGCCGCATTCTGGCCCCGTTAGGACGCCGCCTTGACGAGTCGAATCCGATGGTTGATGCGCGTTTGCCTGACGGTGGACGACTCAATGTGGTGATTGAGCCGTTGTCTGTAGACGGGCCAATGGTATCGATCCGGAAGTTTCGGAAAGAGCCGTTGAAGCCGAACGATTTACTCAATCTCGGCAGTATGAATCAAGAGATATATACGTTGCTTGAGAATGCGGTAAAAGCACGTTGCAATATTCTGGTATCTGGTGGAACCAGTTCCGGTAAAACATCCTTACTCAACGCGCTGGCATTTTTTATCACCGATAGCGAACGGGTTGTGACCGTCGAAGATACGGCTGAGTTGTGCCTGAATCATCCGCATGTGGTGCGATTGGAGTCGCGTCTCGGCGGCTTTGAAGGCAGTGGTGCAGTCAGTATTCGCGATTTGATCCGCAATAGTTTGCGGATGCGTCCGGACCGCATTATCGTCGGTGAGGTGCGTGGTGCTGAAGTGCTGGAAATGCTGCAAGCAATGAACACCGGTCACGATGGCTCGATGGGAACTATCCATGCCAATTCACCGCGTGAATGTTTGTATCGGATTGAAATGCTGGCAGGTTTTGCAGGATTTCAAGGCAGTGAATCCAGCTTGCGGCGTCAGATTGCAGGCGCGTTGGATTTTATCGTGCAGATCGGGCGACTGCCCAACGGTCGGCGCAGGATCGTCTCGGTGACAGAGGTCACTGGTGTCGGCGACAACATGATTACGTTACAAGAACTGTATCGTCATGAAAGCTTCATTTCGCCAGATGGCGAAGAGGCTGATCGCTGGGTTTCGTTAGGTATCTTTCCGCATTCGCCGAAGTTACAACGTCAACGTCAGTTGGGGCAGCAAAGCGGCACGGGTAACGCCAAACCTTACGCCGGTGGTGGTCTGCCGGAAAGGCGTTAACCATGCATCCGGCACTCTGGCTCATCACGATCGCATTAGTACTGGCCGCCGCCGCGATGTGGTTATGGCAACGCGCAGCGGGGCGTGTGCGGCAAGACCTCAGCGCCGCCTTTGCCAATCAACAGATTCAGGACAGGCAGAGGAGTTCAGCGGTCGTGGCTGGTCCGCAGGATGTGGTCGTTCGACGTTTTCAGACGGAAGCATTGCGGTATTTCTTTTTACGCGCAGGCATACAAGATCCTTCGAGCAAGCTGTATTTGAAATTGATATTTCCGGGCGTGGTGTTGATTGTAGTGGCAGGTTTATTCGGTGGGTTCTTCTCGGCGTTGGGAACGTTTCTGCTGTATGTGCTGTTACTGAATTTTCATTTTTGGTTAAAAACGTCGAAATTACAACGCACTATGGTGCGGCAATTGCCGGGATTTCTGGATACGTTAGTAAGACTGGTAACGATAGGGAACAGTATCGGCTCGGCATTTCAGACGGCCATTGTGAGTGTCGATGGACCGTTACGCCTAGTGCTGGATCGTGCGAATCGTCAGGTTCAGGCAGGGGTGGATTTAGAGCATGCCTTGTCGCGGGAAGCCCTTATTTTTCGTTTTAAGGAATTGGAACTGGTGGCAACGGTAATCGGTGTAGCAGGTCGTTTTGGCGGCCGTTCAGATCAGGTGCTGGACCGCATGGGAGCCTTCATGCGAGATTTGGCGCATTCACGTCAGGAACTATCAGCGTTATCTGCTGAAATCCGGTTGTCAGCCTGGATCATGGGATTAATGCCCATCGGGATCGGGATCTTTTTAGTGATTTTTAATAACAATATGTTCGTTGGGATGTGGAACGATCCTATCGGACAAAAAATGTTGATCGGCGCCGTGATACTACAAATAGTCGGTGGTTTTTGGTTATATCGGTTAGCAAAGACGATGTAACTGCTGGATCAAATGAGGACTTACGCAATATTGACTTGGACGACTTATTTATGACGATCATCTCCGAAATTTCTCACATTTATGGTGGATTGTATTGGTAGACGTGATGGGTAAGTTTGGTGTCGGGAAAGTTTGCGTAAGTTTATAACAGAGGGGATGGCGTTGAGCGCAACACAACACACATTGGTTATTCTGGCGATCTTATTGATTGCTGCGGCCTCGTTCCTGGTTGGTGGGGCGTTGTTGGCGCGAGGTTGGCGATTCAAGCGAAATCTCAATACCGTTGACCAAAAGATCGCAGCGAATGAACGTGCTACAGGCATGCTGGAGCCTGAACCCAAAAGCGTCCGATGGCAGGATCGGATCGTGGCGATGGGAGCGGATTGGGTTGATACGCCATTTGGTCGGCAACTGGTCGCTGAAGAAGATCGTCATTTGCTGGATCAATGCGGCGTTAATGACAAACGTGGACAGGCGCAATTTTTTGTGGCCCGTATGACTCTGGCAATTTTCTTTCCGCTGTGTGGCTTTTTTCTGCTTGCAAATTCTACTTGGATGCGTTTTGCGCTGATTATGTTTTTTGGACTGGCAATTGGTTATATGTTGCCGAAATGGGTAATGCAGCGGGTTGCCGCCGAACGCGGACGTAAAGTTTCTGAAGAATTGCCGTTGCTGATCGATTTATTACGTTTGCTGCAAGGCGTTGGTTTGTCGGTCGATCAGAGTCTTCACGTGATTGAAACCGAGTTCAGTAATGTGTTGCAAGTGTTGGGCGAAGAAATCGCCATTGCTTCGCGCCAGTATCGCGCCGGACGCACGCGTGAACAATCGATGCGGCGGTTCTCGACTGTGTTTGACAATGAAGATTTGCAATCGATAGCACGTTTGATTGTGCAGGTTGAGCATCATGGCGGGGCGGTCCAAGAACCGTTAAAGCTGTTCAGCGAGCGTATTCGCGAGCAACGTAAGCTCGATATGAAAGAGCGCGTAGGTAAGCTCACCGTCAAGATGACGGGCGTCATGGTGCTGACCTTGTTGCCGGGTTTGCTGATCATTACGGGTGGTGTCGGTTTTCTCGCAGTAATCCGTGCATTGACAAAAATAGCGGGAAATGTATGAACAACATTTTGCATCTTGAGGTGGCAAGCACGAAGCAAGGCAACGCTTGGAAAAAGTGTGTACTGCCAATATTTGCGATTGCTATGGCTGTTTCCGGCTGCTCTACTGATTCAGCTGCACGCTTATATACGGAGCAAAATCAGGCCGCACAATTACGGCAAGAGGCAGAAAATACACCCGCGAAGCCAGATAACAAAGGCATGTATATAGGCTTGATTAAACAGATGCAGGCGCAAGGTTTGTTCTTTGCGTCGCTGGCACATATCGACGCGTTCGAGCAGCAATTTGGTTCGCAGCCGGAGGTACAACGTTTGCGGGGCGATGCGTTAAGAGAAACCAAACAACCGGAAGTTGCGGAAGTCGTCTATCGCAGTTTGCTAAAAACTTCTGAGGCATCGGCTGCGTGGCATGGGCTGGGATTGTTGGCGGGCCAAAGCGGCAATTTTAGTGCTGCCGTGCCGCTGCTGCAGGCGGCTGCGAAACGCGAGCCAACCAATCCGATCATGTTGAATGATTTGGGATTTGCATTGTTGCGTAGCGGCGATAAAAATGGCGCGCGCGTCCCGTTAGCGCAGGCCGCCGAACTGGCACCAGACAACCGTAAAATTATTGCCAATCTAGCTTTGCTATTGCTGGTATCCGGTGATTTTAAAAAAGCTGGTGCAGTGATGGATCAAGGCAAAATATCTCCTGATAGTCGCGTTGCGATTTATTTGTTGGCTGACCAAATTAAGATCAGTCGTCCGCCAACTTCCGCACCAGCGACCGCAGCGACACCGCTCGCGGCACAGACTCCAAAGCAGCAGAAGCCGGCGAACGTTGCCCGTTCGACTCCGACAGAGAGTATAGAGCTGCCTACGACCCGTTTTCAGACGTTACTGGACCGGTTTGGCAATGGTAGTTCGGGTAGTTGATGCTGGCGTTGCATTGATAAGCAGTAATAGTTCGGCCCTCGGCCATGATGGTCGCAACGATGATATTTAATATTTCAAAGGCAAAAAATGAAAGCCCAACACACTCTTCGCTCCACATCGGTCCTGACGCGCAATGTGACGTTATTTGCGTTGCTGACGATGGGGTTTTTACCTGCGTTGCAGGCGCAAAGTAATCAGCCTGTGACCGGCAATATGGCGCAGGCACCGATGACTACGCCAGCGCCTGTTGCGCCGCCGCGTGCTACTTACGTTGCGCCGACGCAGCCGGTCGCACCGCCGCAAGCCGCTGCTTATGTGGAACCACCGGTTGCTCCGGTCGCTGCAGCAGCTGTGCAAGAGCCAGCGCCAGCGCCGACTCCTGTAGCGGAGCAGGCAATTCCCCGAACACGTGTTGGCGACGTGACCCGTACCTTGTTGCAGGCGCAGGCGGATGGCCGCGTTGCCGCTCCTCGCTTGCCAATGTTAGGTGCTGCCGCCGATGCCAGCTATCAGCGTTATCTGGAGAGTTTCAAGCACCCGTTGCCAGAATTTTTTGAAAATAAAGTAGCGAAGAGTGCTTCAAACTGAGTTTTATCCGCGTCCGATAACCCCATCTGATCGACATACTTAAGCCACCTTTTATGCATTTACTTTCTCTTCTCTCTGCGCATTCCCGGCTGCCAGTAAAACGGCATACGGGTGACCGTGAAGGTCGTCAGCAGGGCGGCATATTCGTGATGGCGGCGATTTTTTTGTCGATTATCGTAATTTTGCTTTCGGCGATTGATATTGGCTATCTTTTTTATAAAAAGCGGGACTTGCAGAAAGTCGCAGATTTAGCCGCTTTGGCGGGCGCGCAAGCACTGTCTAAAGCGGCATTTAACTGTAGTGCTGCAGGGCCGGCGGCAACTTTTAATGCGAATTTAAATAATTTTTCGATCGTTGCTCCAAATGTTTCGACCAATACCATAGCAACTACGTGTGGCCGATGGGATCCGCAAACGACGCCAGCATTGTCAACAGTTCAGACGTATGAAGCGCCGCTGGCTAAAAATTTTGGGACGCCAAAAGCGACCATTAATTTTAATGCAGTCAAAGTGATCGTCTCTGCAAATGTGTCGGGATTTTTTGGTCTGAGGCCGCAGATAGTGGTCGCGCAGGCAATTGCTTCGGTGTCGGATCCTTATGCTGCGTTTTCTGTGGGTTCTGAGTTGTTGGGAGTAAAGGGGGGCGTGGTGCCTGGTCTGCTGTCGGCTTTGGGGTTGAATATTAATGGGACTTCGCTGGTTTCTTACAAGGGGTTAGCCAGCGTATCAGTGGCACCCAGTGGGTTGTTGAAGGCTTTGGGTTTTGAGATACCGTTGCATGCAGATGTTGGTACTGTCAGAAATATCTTGCAGTTGACGACCAGCGGTTGCAGTGCTGGAGTGTGCACATTAGAGGCATTGCTGGGCGCAGTTTCTACTGTCGGTGGACAACAGAATCTTGTCAGCGCACTTGGGCTGAGTGTGTCACAACTTAGTTTAAAGGTGCCGTTGTTATCTGACGCAAGTGGGCGCGGTGGTTTATTGACATTGAATGCGGCTGATGGGCAATCGGCATTAAATGCGAGTTTAAGTGCGTTGAATGTTGTGAGTACCGCAATTGGGATTGCTAATAATCAGAATTTTGGTAAAACCGCTGTAGGAATCTCGCTGCCGCCACTCGTATCCATTAGTGCACAGATGGGAATCGTGGAACCGCCATCTATCGGTATTGGTGGTTTAGGAACCACTGCTTACACGGCGCAGGTTCGGTTGTATGCACGCATTAAGGCAAGCTTACCTGCCGTTTTAAATGTTGATTTGCCCATCATCATTGATCTGGTTAATGGGATGGGTACATTGACCAAGTTATGCACGACAAAAGATAGTGGTGGAAATGATCAGGCAGAGATCGCAGTCCAAGCGCCGCTTGTTAGTCTTTGTGTGGGCGGGATCAATGGTGCGACTAGTACTACGACGCCTCCTATTGATGATCCCTTAATTGTTAAAACGGTGTTCTCGACCCAAGGTGTTTGTAAGAGCAATATGACAGATTATCCGATGGTATCGTTGCTTGGGACGACTTTGGTAAGCAAGCCGATCACCATTGATGCGCTACCAAATAATGCTCCTCCATTGACCTTGATTAAGAACCAAACATTATCGACGCAAGATAACGGGTTACAAATTGGTACCACTGTGAGTGCGCTGCTCAACTCTTTGCTCGGGACCGTTCTTAGTGCGGGATCGACTACGACAAGCGATAACTTGGCAACAGCATTATTAGGTTCGATTGGCAATACTGCAAATAGCGTTTTAAATTACACCAACGGAGCGTTAAAAGTATTGCAAACTTTCGTAAATAGCGTAGGGAGCGGAAACTTACTTGCTAGCGTTGGCACTCTGGTCGGGGGGCTATTGAACTCGTTGGGAAATCTCTTAGGTGGCATATTAGGAGGCCTTATTGGGCCATGCAGCATATTTTCATCCGCCGCTACTTGTGTCGCTAGCACCATTCCCGATACTCCTGGTACTGGCGGCCAACCCAGCAGTCTTTTGTTGACGGTGCTCGGACTAGTCGTCAATTTACTAAACGGTTTAGGTGGCGCTCTATCCGGACTACTCACACAACTCGGCATTCATCTGGGTGTCGTCGACGTTAATTTGATGGATCTTAATTGCGGCGGTGGCTCTGTCAGCCTGGTTTATTAATCGAATGCATAAAATGAGATTTTCAAGATGACCACTAAGCAAACAAAAATCACGAAGCTATCTTATTTTTTGGGCTTTGAACAACTGATAGCCCCGTTCCTAATCAAGTTGATTTATTGGATCGGCATTGTCGTTATCATCGTTGGCGGCGGCGTCAGCATTTTTACCAGCGGTGGTTTTGGGCGTGGATTATTGGCGCTGGTAGCGTTATTTTTTGGGTTGCTAATCTGGCGCGTGATTAGTGAATTATGGATTTTGGCATTTAGTATTTTTCAGCGACTCGGCGAAATCCGCGATTTGTTAGCGGGTCAAAAAAGTGTGGTTGAAGAAAAGCACGAAGAGTAAAGATGAGTGAGTGTAAATAAATGGAAAACAAGCTATTCCCAGAAAGCCTGGATATTTATGTCTGGGAAGGCAAGTCCGATATCGCCGATCGGATTGCGCATTGTCTGAGCAGTTTTGATGTTCAGGTGATTCGTGCCGATGGTATGTCTGTCACCCGCGACATAGTATCGTTGCGGCCTTCCATCGCTGTAATGTCTGTCAGTGTGATTGATCGTGGTGAGTTTTCCGCAGAAGATTGGCAAAAAGCGCATTGCATGCCTGTGATTTGGGTTGCTGAGGTGGGGCGCACTGCCAATCCTCGCGTCTATCCGACTGAGTATTCGCACATTCTGATGCGTGATTTTACGTGCGCGGAGTTGCGCATGCTGGTGTTCCGTCTGGCCGCAGAATTGCACGCGAATAATGCGCCGGAACACAAGCCGCAACCGTTGATTGCGCAATCCGAATGCATGCAGGCTTTGGTGGCCGAGGCAGAGGCGTTTGCAGATTGTGAATCCAGCGTTCTGATCATGGGCGAAACTGGCGTCGGCAAAGAGCGCATTGCACAGCTATTGCATCAACGCCATGGACGCTATCGTCTGGGGCCGTTTGTGGCTGTCAATTGCGGCGCGATCCCTGATGGACTGTTTGAATCGCTATTTTTTGGTCACGCCAAAGGCGCGTTTACTGGCGCTTTGCTGGCACATAAAGGCTATTTTGAGCAGGCCGATGGCGGTACGTTATTTCTCGATGAAATTGGCGATTTGCCGCTTTATCAGCAAGTTAAACTATTACGCGTGCTAGAACAAAGTACCGTGACGCGATTAGGTTCGCAAGCTGAAATCAAACTGGATTTTCGGGTGGTTGCGGCGACCAACCGTAATTTGCGTGAGCAAGTTCAGCAAGATATGTTTCGCGCGGACTTATATTACCGCCTTGCCGTGATTGAACTGCGCGTACCGAATCTGCAAGAACGTGGCAGTATCGATAAAATTGCGATTTTTAGCGCGTTGCTGGGACAAACCTATGATGAGATTCCCGCGCCGCCGGATTGGTTGCTGGATTTGGTGGCAAACTCACGTTTTGCCGGGAATGTACGGGAATTGCGCAATGTAGCAGAGCGGGTGGGGATCATTTACCGCCAATTAGGGGTGTGGGATAAAGTGCGTATCGATCGTGTATTTACCATGCTGGGATCGCTGGAGCGCGCGGATGATACTAACGATCTGCTCGTTGTGCGTAAAAAAGGCGAACTGGCCGAGCGCAACAGAATCATTGCCGCACTTGACGCTAATGGCTGGCGGCGTCAGGATACCGCGCATGCAATCGGTATCAGTCGAAAAGTGTTGTGGGAGAAGATGCGAAAATTCCAAATTGCCGATACTGAGGCGGTTGGAGAGGCAGATTAGTCCGATAAACCACTAAAATTAGTGTAGTGCTTGCCTGAATGCGGAATGTTGAACAAAATAAACGTTTTAGACGCAAATCACGCTAGAATCGCTGTTAATTTTATGACATATATCAACGAATAAGAATTAACCGAAGGAAACAGGGATGAACGTATATGCATGCAATTGGGGCGTTGCAATGAGACGAGCGAAAAATAGCGTAGGAATAGGGTTGTTAGGGTTATGCATTGCCGGGTTATCAGTGAACGCCATTGCCCAGTCGTCATCGCGTTCTGCAGCAGCGCCGGTCCCCGCGTCAACGGCAAACTCTATGCCGGCAGCCAGCAATACCAGCGCCACAATAGATACTACCAACAGTACGATAGGCGAATTGCAACAATTGATGCAGGCGCAATCTGTGAGTGAATTGCGCACAACTTATAATGGTAATTACGGTTCTAGTCTGCTATTCAAGCCTGATAGCCGAACTTATTACGTCGCCTTATTTCAGCAAAAGAATTTCTGGCGCGTAGTGAAAACGGTCAATGAAGTCCAGGCAGAGCAGACTTATAAGAGTTTTGTCGGTCAGACCGAAAAACTGGCTGAAGTCGACATTCGCCGGATTAAGCTGGAAGCCGAAAAGCAATATACCGAGCAGCTGATTTCGTCGCAGGAATCCCGTTTGATTGCACTGCAAAACGATTTGGCCGTACAGCGTCAGCAAGAGCAACGTGTTGCTGTTCAGCAAGATCAGTCGCGTCAACAAGCGCAGGCATTGACCAGCAAAGAGCAAAGCGCCAGAAACCAATTGGTTGCATTGCGTAGTCGGATTCGTGTGTTAGAAGCCCAGCAAACGATGATCGACGGTAACAATGCACCGGTTGTTGGTAAGGGCGGTCAAAAGTAATACTGAATAGATTGCGGACTGATTGGCATCCGTCCGTTTAAATTTATTTGCAAGGAAAAGCCAGCATATTGTTGCAGTATAACTGCAGCAATATGCTGGCTTTTTTACGTCTGGTGCATCGTAGATGAAGGTGGTATTTAATTTTTTTGGGGATGCTGCGCTAGCGCTTGTTATAGAATTGATGGCCGCGTAACGAAACGATTATGTCGTCGTTTAATTCTGGTATTGCCATAGAGCAATGCAAGATCATTTTCGCGTTTCATCTTACGCGTCTCATTTCCATTAATAAGGTTTTGCATGTCAGATTCTCCCCGGGAACGCCCCGATACTCCTTGTGTTGCAGTGTGTTCGACTACTTTTGATGACGTTTGCCGCGGTTGTGGGCGTACCGTAAACGAAGTCGCACACTGGGTTTTTATGACGGAAGACGAAAAAACCGTTGTCTGGGAGCGCATTACAGCCGAGGGTTACCCTAAGCGCAAGGGTTAAGCTTCGTGCTACATTTTTTGAGTCCTCTGTGGTCGCAACACCTTAAGTAATCTGCTAAAAAATAACTAAAAAGCAGGTTTTTTCTGCGCATAATCGATATTATTCAGTGCGGGATATCGATTCGCAAGGACGGTAATTTGGCCTTGAGGATGGCGTTAAACGGGCTGGCAGATAGGATATAATGCGGCCCAAAATACGCATTGCGCAGTTGTTCAATTCCCGGAATTGGTTGCTGTTTATATAATCGAATCAAGGGTTGCCGGAGGTGATGAAATGAATTGCGATCACGCCATCAACGGAATTCAGTTCTCAATTGCATCGCAAGCCGCGTGGGCGCCGGGGATAGAAACGGAGGCTGCATGGCAAACTTGGACGCATAACCGCTTTCACATTCAAGGCACGGCCGAACCAGCAGTGGCAGAGATGCCCGCCATGTTGCGCCGTCGTGCCGGATTTATTGGCAAGATGGCATTGGAAGTGGCCTATCGTTGCCTGAATGGGCGTACCGCAGCGGCGACCGTGTTTTGTTCTCGTCATGGCGAATGTGCCCGTTCGGTAGAGCTTTTACAAGATTTGGTGCAAGACAACCCGTTATCTCCCACCTCTTTTAGTCTCTCGGTGCATAACGCAACGGCGGGCCTGTTATCGATTGCGCGCCACGATCAGTCTAACCACAGTGCATTGTCGGCAGGTAGTAGCGGTGTCGAACATGCAGTGATCGAGGCTTGCGGATTGCTGGCGGATGGTGCTTCAGAAGTGTTGCTGGTGGTCTACGACGGTCTGTTGCCGACAGAGTTTATAGCGTTTCAGGATTGCGAAGATCAGCCGTTTGCCTGGGCCTGGTTACTTACATCGCCGCCTTCGGATGGCAAGCTGAGCGCCGACACTATCACCCTGAGTTGGGAGCCGATGGTCAACCACCAGGCTAGCGGTAACGTTATTGTTGCCAACGCATCTGAGGGTGCACAAAAAAGTGGCCTAATGAATGGACCAGATGTTGCGCTACCGCAACCGGCGGGATTAGAAGTGTTGCGGTTTCAACTACGCCAGGATCGGTCGCTAGATCGATTCGTCGATAATCGTCACTGGTGTTGGCGTCGTCATGCCGAGTAGCATGCTCAGGCAAGCAAGTCGCTGTTGGCGCGTTGGCGCAACGGGTTTTAGTTTTTTGACGTTTGGTTGCGGTGGTTTGCTATTGGGATGCGCAGTGTTCCCATTGTTGGGATTGTTTGTCCGTGCGCGGGAACGAAGGATCGTGATCGCCCGTCAAATCATTTCGATGGCTTTTCGCGTGTTTATTGCGCTTTTGCGCGGGTTATGCGTTTTGCGTTACGAAATTACCGGGTTGGAGCGATTAAATCGGCGAGGTTTACTGATTTTGGCCAATCACCCAAGCCTGATCGATACGGTTTTTTTAATGGCTTTTGTGAACGGTGCGGATTGCATCGTCAAAAGTCAGCTCTGGAAAAACCCGATAACCGGCGGCCCAGTCCGGGCAGCTGGTTATATTAGCAATGATTCTGGCGTAGGTTTGATGGCCGATTGTATTGCTTCTTTGCAACATGGAAATAACTTAATTATTTTTCCGGAGGGGACGCGTACAGATGGTCCCATCAAACTAAAACGTGGCGCTGCAAATATTGCTGTGCGGAATTTGTCGAATGTCACGCCGGTAGTGATTCGCTGTTTTCCACGTACTCTGGTGAAAGGCGAAAAATGGTGGCGCGTGCCGCCGGTAACAGCCCATTTTAGTATTGACGTAAAAGAAGATATCGACGTTCATGCCTTTGTTATGGCAGCCGGTGGTGACGGTAATGAAACGTTGGCTGCAAGACATTTAACGGCACATTTACAAGACTATTTTAAAAAGGAAAGCCAATCCAATGCAGCAGCTTGAAGAAGAGGTAAAGCAAGTCATCATTGATGTCTTGCAACTCGAAGATATGACAACGGTGGATATTGAGACCGATGCGCCGTTGTTTGTTGATGGACTTGGACTAGATTCAATCGATGCGCTTGAACTTGGGGTCGCCATCCAGAAGCGCTATGGTATTTCGTTGTCAGCAGATTCGGCGGAAACGCGTAACCATTTTGCTTCGGTACGCGCGCTAGTGGCGATGATTGCCAGCAATAGAAAAAAATAGGTATGAGATGACTGGCCCCACGAAGTTAAATCAACCCGCGACGGCGATGACTAAAGATGAGATTTATGTCTGGGTTGTCGACGTATTGCATGACATGTTCGAGATTGATAAAGCGAACGTGACACCGGAAGCCAACCTCTACACCGATCTGGATATCGATAGTATTGATGCCGTCGATCTGGTGGTGAAATTGAAGCAATTTACTGGCAAGCGTTTGCCCCCGGATGTGTTCAAAGCGGTCCGCACTGTGCAGGATGTAGTCGACGCAGTGGCAAGTTTGTTGGCAGAGGATATACAATAAAACGGTTTTTGCCTCGCTTGTCGCCAACTGTGTTGGCGGTGCTGACAGTGCTCGTCACGTTACTTTATCCACTCGCAATCTGGTTAGCCCACGGGCGCGTTTCGCCGCGCGTGCTGGCCTTGCTCCTCATCGTGGCCGCAGCGACCAGGCTGCCGACATTAAAATTAAATAAGGCCAGTCGCTGGCTGATCGTTGCCGCATTGTTGCTCGCCGCGATGGCAATCTGGAACAACGCGATGTTGCCGCTGAAGTTATATCCGGTCGTGGTTAATATCGGGATGCTTTGTGCGTTTGGCTATAGTTTGATCACGCCACCGTCGATGATTGAACGCATGGCGCGCCTGACCGATCCTGCGCTGCCCGCCTATGCAATCGTCTATACGCGTCGGGTAACGCAAGTGTGGTGCGGTTTTTTTGTGATCAACGGTGCGATTGCATTCATCACGGCATTTTGGGCCTCGCCCGCTGTGTGGAGCCTTTATAACGGCGTCATTGCCTACGTGGCGATGGGCGTGTTGTTTTCGGGTGAGTATTTGGTCAGAATTGTGATAAGACGGCGCCATCGTCGTCACCATCACGATCACGATGATGCTCAGTCAACAGGGCATATAAATGGCTAATTCGTGCGATTTGTTGTCGCTGCTTAAGATAAGGTCGAATAGCGATCCTGCCCGGCCATTTGCATGGCGCGATGGCGCGACGCTTGATCATGCGTATTTTTTTGCGCAGGTGAACGCCTGGCGCACATTATTTTTACGCCAGCCGGGGTCATGTTTTGCGTTATTTCTGACTGATAGTGTGACGTTTTCTTGTGCATTATTAGGTGCATGGCAAGCGGATAAAACCATTTATTTGCCCGGCGATGTATTGCCGGTCACCTGCGTTAATCTGGCGCGGGTGGTGCATGGTTTTGTGGGCGAATTTCCTTTGGAATATGCGCCGTTAATGCTGGTGTCATCCACGTTATCGACCGCGCACAGCGTGGACTATAAATTCAAAGCGCTGGAGCCAGATTTTCCGGGAGTGGTCATTTATACCTCCGGCAGTACCGGCGCGCCGCAAGCTGTGGCAAAGAAGTTATCCCAACTTTCGACTGAAGTAGCAACGCTGGAAAACCTTTTCGGCGAGCGCATCGGTCAGGCTGATATCATCGCCACCGTTTCGCATCAGCATATCTATGGCATGTTATTCAAAGTGTTATGGCCGCTAGCTACTGGCCGTATTTTGCATGCGCGGCATATCGAATTTTTAGAAGAGTTGTCGCCGCTGTTATATCGGATCGCACAGGCTGGCGACCGGTCCGCGATACTCATTTCTAGCCCTGCCCATCTGAAACGTATTCCTACGACGATGCAGCCAACATTGTTGGGTGGGTTGCGTGCGATATTTTCTTCAGGCGGCCCGTTATCGCAAGACGTTGCAGTGGAAGCCGGGCGCTTGCTGGGCCACGTTCCGATTGAGGTTTACGGCAGTTCTGAAACAGGCGGGATCGGCTGGCGTCAGCGCGCCTTTGGTGGTGCTGCGGTGGATGAAAGTTGGCGCGTCATGCCGGGGATTGTGTGGAGGATTGCGCCTGACGATGCCGTGCTCGAAATTTGTTCGCCGCATTTGCCCGATGCGCAATGGTTCAGTCTGGCGGATCAGGCGCAAGCGATTGATGCGGCGCATTTTTTGTTGCAGGGCAGGATTGATCGTATCGTCAAAGTGGAAGAAAAGCGGATTTCACTGGATGCGATAGAAGGGCAATTGAAAGCCTCCCATTTAGTCGCTGATGTGCGCGTTCTGTTGTTGGACAGCAGCGAACATCAGCGTCGTCAGCAGATCGCGGCGTTTGTCGTACTGTCCGATGCTGGCCGTATTTTGTTGGACGAAGAGGGCAAGCTGACGTTAAACCGGCGCTTGCGAGATGATATTGCGCCTGCGGTTGAGCGGATTGCATTGCCGCGTTGTTGGCGCTATCTCGACGCACTGCCAATGAATGCACAAGGCAAGACTACGCGGGCGGATTTATTGGCGCTGACGCCCCATTTTCCGTTGGCAGATAACGCAGTTAAGGCGACTGAACTTACAGTAACGCTCCCCGTGACGCGCCCCTATAAACGCGTGCTGGAAATGAACCCGGCGCAATCTCGCGTAGTGTTGGAACTGACCGTGCCGCGTGAGTTGTTATATTTTAAAGGCCATTTTGATGGTGCGCCGATTTTGCCCGGCGTGGTGCAGGTCGATTGGGCGATTGCTTACGGGCGGGAATACTTCAAACTTGCACCGCATTTTTTGAGCATGCATGCGCTTAAGTTTCAACGCGTTGTCATGCCAGAGGCGGTGTTGCAACTGGCGTTGCAGCATGATACGCAAAAATCTTCGCTGACTTTTCGGCTGACATCTTCCGCTGGTCAGCACGCAAGCGGACGTATCGTGTTTGGAAATAGTGATGAATAAAATAGAATCTAGCCAAAAATCGCTGCCAGTATTTAATCCTTGTGCAGTGATCCCCGTCTATAACCATGAGCATGCAATTGGCGTCGTGGTAAATGCCATTCTGGTCCATCGCCTGCCTTGCATCCTAGTGGATGACGGCAGTTCTGCGAAGTGCGCTGCGGTGCTGGCCGCGCTTGCGGCGGCTCATCCAGATCAAATTATTTTGCTGCGCCATAGCGTTAATCGCGGCAAGGGTGGCGCGGTAGTAACGGGTATTGAGCATGCCTCCGAGGTCGGCTTTACCCACGCTTTGCAAATTGATGCGGACGGTCAGCATTGCACCGATGATATTCCGCGTTTTTTGGCGCAGTCAGCGGCCCGGCCAGAGGCCGTGATCGCAGGTTGCCCGCAATACGATGAGAGTGTGCCCAAGCTACGCTTTTATGGACGCTACCTCACGCACATTTGGGTATGGATTAATACGTTGTCGCTAGAGATCAAGGATTCTATGTGCGGTTTTCGGGTGTATCCGTTGCCGCCATTTGTTGCGTTGGCGCGGCGTAGAGTACTCGGTCAACATATGGATTTCGATACAGACGTGATTGTGCGCTTGTATTGGGAGGGTATCCGGGTCATCAATTTTCCGACCAAAGTCGGTTATCCCAGTGATGGCGTTTCGCATTTTCGGATGGTGCAGGATAATTTGTTGATTACCCGCATGCACGCGACGCTGTTTGCCGGAATGTTGTTGCGTGCACCGCGCTTGCTGGCAAGAAATGTGAAGAAGTTTTTTAGATCACGGAGCAAGCCATGATGCCGGCGCATCGACATTGGGCGCAGATCAATGAAACTGGATTTGTGGCTGGTATGCGCTTGCTGTTCTGGTTATATCGCATCGCTGGTCGCTTGCCGTTTCGCTTAGTCCTTTATCCCGTACTTGGCTGGTATCTGGCGACAAAATCGTTAGCGCGGCATGCCTCAAAAGATTATTTGCGTCGGGTACAGGCCGCGTGTGTGGTTTGTCATATCGTAGCGCCGCGGGCCGACTTGCTTGGTGTACTCAAGCATTTCAGCGCATTCGCTGAAAGCATTCTGGACAAAATGTTGTTGTGGGGCGGTTTGTTCAAGACGCAGGACGTGATTTTTAGTGGCAAAACGCATATGCAGGCGAATATGCAGAGCCAGCGCGGTGGGTTATTGATTTGTGCGCATCTTGGCAATCTTGAGCTGTGCCGCGTGCTGTCGCGGCAATGTCGCGAATTGCGTATCACGGTGCTGGTGCACACCAAGCACGCCAAAGCCTTTAATCGATTATTGGCGCAACTGGACCCGGACAGTCAATTAAATTTGATGCAAGTGACTGAATTGACGCCCGCCATGGCGATGCTGCTGGCCGAAAAAGTGGCGCGGGGCGAGTTCGTGGCAATTGCCGGTGATCGTATTCCTGTATCACCCAATCCCCGGGTCGCGCATGCTACTTTTCTTGGCGCATCGGCACCATTTCCGATTGGCCCTTATGTGTTGGCAAGCGTGTTGCAATGCCCGGTTTATTTGTTGTTTGCACTCACCATTGGCGGCCGCTCAGAATGTCATTTTGAGGTGTTTCGCGATGCGATTTCGTTGCCGCGTAAACGGCGTGAGCAAGTGTTGGCTGAGCTGGCAACGGCATACGCAGCACGGCTGGAAACTTTCTGCATGAAAGCGCCGTTGCAATGGTTTAATTTTTACGATTTTTGGCATTTGTCTGGAATAAAAAATGATTCACGCTGATAGCAATCACTCTTCCAACATCACATCCCGAGATGTTCGTTTTGATCAGGGACGATTGACGATTGAAGACATCGTGGCGATCGCCGCCACCTCGGCGCAGGTTACGCTTTCCGCTGATCCTGCGTTTCGCGCTGCGATCACGCGCGGTGCAGATTTTCTGGATCGTTTGTTACGTGAGGATGGCACGATTTACGGCGTTACTACCGGCTATGGCGATTCGTGCACGGTGACTGTACCGGCTGAACTGATTCCGGAATTGCCGCATCATTTGTACACCTATCACGGCTGCGGATTGGGCGAACACTTTACGCCAGCGCAGACGCGGGCGATTCTGGCCGTACGACTGGCCTCGCTTTGCAAAGGCTATTCCGGCGTCAGCGTTGGTTTGCTGGAGCAGATTGCAAGACTTCTAAAAGAGGATTTGTTGCCGTTGATTCCTGCCGAGGGTTCAGTCGGTGCCAGCGGTGATTTAACACCGCTATCGTATCTGGCGGCAGTGCTGTGCGGGGAGCGCGAGGTGTGGCGCGACGGCAGCAAAGTGCCTGCAGCTGAGGCGCTGCGCTCAGTTGGGATGACGCCATTGCGATTGCGGCCTAAAGAGGGGCTGGCGATCATGAACGGCACTGCGGTCATGACAGCGCTGGCGTGTCTGGCCTTTGATCGGTCCGCCTATCTGGTGCGGATCGCCACGCGGATTACGGCGATGGCGAGCTTTGCGTTGGATGGTAATGCGCATCATTTTGACGAGGCACTTTTCGCTGTGAAGCCGCATGCCGGGCAGCAACAAGTTGCGGAATGGTTACGTCAGGATTTGCCTACACCTGATGCCCCACGTAATGAACAGCGTTTGCAGGATCGGTATTCGATTCGTTGTGCGCCGCATGTGATTGGCGTGCTGGCCGACGCGCTGCCATGGATGCGGCAATCGATTGAGAATGAATTGAATAGCGCCAACGATAATCCGATTATCGATGCCGAAAATGAGCGGGTTTTGCATGGCGGCCATTTCTACGGCGGCCACATTGCCTTCGCCATGGATAGTCTGAAAAATGCCGTCGCCAATGTCGCCGATTTATTGGACCGGCAAATGGCGCTGCTGGTGGATACCCGTTATAACCACGGTTTGCCGCCAAATCTGTCCGGGGCAGAAGGGCCGCGTGCCAGCATCAATCACGGTTTGAAAGCCTTGCAAATCAGCGCCTCGGCCTGGACCGCAGAGGCGCTTAAATTGACAATGCCAGCCTCAGTATTTTCTCGCTCGACTGAATGCCACAATCAGGACAAAGTCAGCATGGGAACGATTGCTGCGCGAGATTGTTTGCGTGTATTGCAACTGACTGAGCAGGTCATCGCAGCACTATTAATTAGCGTGCGTCAGGGCGTTTGGTTGCGCTGCCGGGTGGATGCCACCGCACAGCCGCAACAGAATTTGCAGGTGATGCTGGATGCGCTGGCTGACGATATTGCCGTAATTCAGGAAGACCGCATGCTGGAGCCGGATTTGCGACGATTGTTGGAGCGGATTCAGACGCAGGCATGGGCTTTATATGCATAAAAAAGAAAGCCGCTGGTCAGCCGAAATCGACTTGCAGATACAGTTTTACGATCTCGATCCGATGGAGATTGTCTGGCATGGTAATTACGTCAAATATCTGGAGCAAGCACGTTGTGCGCTGCTGGATGTGATTGGCTACAACTATCAGGAAATGCAAGCCTCTGGCTATGCGTGGCCGATAGTTGATTTGCATCTGCGTTACGTTAATCCGGCGACTTTCGGCCAGCACATCAATGTGCGGGCGACGATTGTCGAGTGGGAAAATCGCCTTAAGATAGATTATTTAATTACCGACAAAGCCAGTGGTCAGCGTTTGACCAAGGGGTCGACTACGCAAGTTGCGGTCAACATCGCTACGCGGGAAATGTGTTTTGCATCGCCTGCCGTGTTATTTCAAAAATTGGGAACTACCTCATCATGAAGCGTTTATACAACTCTGTATTGATCGCCGCTGGCGTATTTTTTTGTGCCTTTGCGCAAGCCGCCGCACCTGTTGCCAAAATTCAGGAAATGCTCGCCAAGCCGCCCGTGTTATGTGGGCGCTTCGATCAAACCAAACAATTGATGGGAATGAAAAAGCCGCTGCTATCGAATGGGCGGTTTTGTGTTGTCAGCGGCAAAGGCGTGCTGTGGCAGACCTTGAAGCCGTTCCCGAACACGCTGCGTCTGAAGCGCGATGAAATCGTGCAAATGCAGGGCGACCGCGTTGCGATGCGGATGGATGCCAAGCAGGAGCCGGTCGTCAGAATGATCAATAGCGTCTTGTTTTCATTGTTGGCTGGTGATTTGAGTCAGTTGGAAACGCTGTTCGACATGGATGGCAGTATTCAGGGAAATAGCTGGAAGGTTGCACTGAAAGCGCGGCAACCTGCGCTAGCCAATGCGATAGGAACACTGGCGTTAACCGGCGGCACATATGTCAAAAGCGTGACTATTAATGAAGCCAGCGGCGATCATACTGAGATTACGTTCTCTGCGTTACAGACCGGCGTAACGGCCATGACCGCTGAAGAAGGGGCGTCTCTTGACTAGTAGCGGCGCAACTCCCGATAGCGGACGCCGTTGGCCGAAACGGCTGGCGGTTATCTGGATATTGGTGGTTGGGTTGATGATGGGCCATAACGCTTATCTTTGGCTGGTGCAAAAGGTGGTGCCTGATACCGATATTCTGGCGTTGTTGCCAGTGGAACAGCGCGATCCTGTATTGCAGCAAGCCTTCACTCACATGGTCGATTCGGCGCAGCAACGTCTTATTGTATTGGTCGGTGCGGATGACTGGGGGCAGGCGCGCAAGGCCGCAGATGCCTATTCCGCAGTGTTGATGGCGCATCCCGCATTGTTTGAATCGACTGCGGCAATGTCTGAACAAACGCAGGCCGACTGGTTAGGGCCATCGCAACAAATGAGACTGAGTTTGTTGACCGCAGAGCAGCAAAAATTATTGCTTGAAAAGTCTCCCAGTTATTGGGTCGAGACGGCGCTGCAACAGTTATACAGCCCATTTTCCGGGCCTAAATTAGGCGCTTGGCAGGATGATCCGTTTGGCCTGTTTACCGGTTGGGTACAAGCCCGGGCGCAGGAAACGCCAGTCAGGCCGCGTGATGGGCATTTGTTTGTTGAGGCCAATGGGCGTCAGTACGCAATGTTGTTGCTGACGTTGCGGCAACCGGCGTTCTCAATGGCAACCCAGCAGGCGGTGTTGCCTTTGCTGGATGCAGCAGCAAAGTCCGCTCGTGGAGAGGTCCCTAAAGTGGAGTTAATTACCGCTGGAGTGGTGTTGCACGCGGGGGCTGCCAGTGCGCAGGCAAGTTCAGAAATGTCGACTATCGGCGTCGGCTCATTGCTCGGAATTGTGTTGTTGATGTGGCTGACTTTTGGTGCGTTTCGGCCGATTGGTTTGATCGTATTGTCGATTGCGATCGGCTGCCTTGGTGCATTTTCGATTTGTTGGCTGATTTTTGGACGCGTACATTTACTGACGTTGGTGTTTGGCGCTAGCTTGATTGGCGTGGCGCAGGATTACGGTATCTACTTTTTATGTAGTCGGGCGGGCAGCGATAAAGCGCTGACCTCGGCGCAATTATTACTGCGCTTATTGCCAGGATTGGCGCTGACATTGGCGGCAGCGGTGATTGGTTATATCGGCTTGGCATTGACGCCGTTTCCCGGTTTGCGCCAAATGGCGGTATTTTCGGTGCTGGGTTTGGTGTTTGCATGGCTGACGGTGATTTGCTGGTTCCCCGCACTGGTGCAGGCATCTACGCTGAAAGAGACGCGTTTTGCGGCGTGGCTCGGTGCAAGTCGCCATCACTGGCCATTGTTACGCTTGAATCGCGGGACATTATTGGCGGCGCTGTTGTTTGGGATATTTGCGGTGACGGGTCTGATGCGATTGCAAGTTAACGACGATATTCGCTCGTTGCAGACGTCGCCAAAGAAATTGCTGGACGACCAGATTAAGCTCTCCAAAATACTCGATGCACCGACGCCAGTGCAGTTTTATCTGGTGCGTGGCGACAGCGCAGAACAGGTCTTGCAGCGCGAAGAAGCATTGAGACTGCGTTTGGATCCGCTGATCGGACGGCATATTATCAGCGGTTATCAGGCGATGTCTAACTGGACTCCATCCATGCGTGTTCAGACAGCGAATCGGGTGTTGACGGAACAGGCTTTATTCAGCGCCGATGGTCCGTTGAAAGCGTTGGCGACGCAATTAGGCGAGGATGATAGCTGGATTGCGCAGATGCGGGCGCGAGCATTGAGCAGACCGGCTGCCGCTGGTGTTGGACTAACACCGGATGCCTTTTTGAAAACCGCTGCCAGTGAGCCGTCACGGCATCTCTGGTTAGGCAAGATCGCGGATGGACACGGCAATAGCTACGCCAGTATCGTGGCGCTGCGCGGTCTGGATAATTATGCCAATTTGCCGCTATTGCAACAAACTGCAGCACATCTTGATGGTGTGCAATGGGTTGATAAAGTGAGCGAGATTTCATCGGTTCTGGGCGATTATCGCGAATATATGGGGACTGTATTATTAGGTGCTTATGTCGCCATTTATTTGTTGCTGTTTGGCCGTTATCGATATGCGGCCTGGCGGGTGTTGACGGCCCCAGCGCTTGCCAGCATTGCGACGTTGGCGCTGTTGGGAATCATCGGGCAGCCATTACAAATGTTCCATGTGTTGGCGTTAATGCTGATATTGGGGCTTGGTGTGGATTATGGGATTTTTCTGCAAGAAAAAACTGACAAGAGTAATCATGGCGCTCGGTTTGCGTGGCTCGCCGTGTGTTTGTCGGCAGTCAGTGCATTGTTGTCCTTCGGTTTGCTGGCGTTATCTGGAACGCCTCCGTTGCATGCATTTGGTTTCACGATGTTGATTGGTATCGCGGTTGTATGGTTGATCGCCCCTTGTTTTAGCCAAATGAAAGAGACATGAAATGACCCCAATACAAGAAAAATGCGATGTTTTAGTAATCGGTGCGGGCCCGTCTGGATCAGTCGCCGCGGCTTTACTGCGGCAACAAGGCCGTCAGGTTTTGGTACTGGAACGCGAACAGTTTCCGCGTTTTAGTATTGGTGAGAGTTTATTGCCGCAGAGCATGGCGTATCTAGAGCAGGCGGGTATGTTGCAGGCGGTGGTGGAGGCGGGATTTCAGTATAAAAATGGCGCTGCTTTTGTACGTGGCGAGCAATACACCGACTTTGATTTTCGCGATAAACACGCGATCGGTTGGGGTACAACTTATCAAGTT
Source organism: Glaciimonas sp. PCH181 (assembly GCF_003056055.1). Taxonomy (NCBI): domain Bacteria; kingdom Pseudomonadati; phylum Pseudomonadota; class Betaproteobacteria; order Burkholderiales; family Oxalobacteraceae; genus Glaciimonas; species Glaciimonas sp. PCH181. The sequence continues at coordinate 1,761,658 of NZ_PYFP01000001.1, read as the reverse complement.
CAGCGGGCTAGTTTTGACCATTTACTGGCGAAAGAGGCTGAGAAGGCCGGGGCGGAAATCCGCTTTCAGCACACGGTGACGGCGATCGATCTTGCAGCGGATAAACCGCGCGTCACGGTGCGCGGCGCAAATGGCGATGATTATCAAATAGAGGCAGGGTTTATTCTTGACGCTAGCGGCTTCGGTCGTGTCTTGCCGCGTTTGTTAGATTTGGAAACGCCGTCGAATTTTCCTGTCCGTGGCGCAATCTTTACGCACATCGAAGACGGTATCGTCGCCAATGTTGCTGGACATTTTGATCGCAACAAAATCCGCGTTACTGTCCACCCTCAACATTGCGATGTCTGGTATTGGTTAATTCCGTTTGCAGGTGGTCGCTGCTCGATTGGCGTGGTGGCTGAAACCGCTTTCCTGGAAAAGTACAAAGGATCTGATAGTGAGCGTCTGCAAGCTTTGGTCAATGAAGACCCGGCTTCGAAAAAACTACTGGAAAATGCCTGCTGGGATACGCCCGCACGTTCCATCGTGGGTTATTCAGCGAACGTTAAATCGTTGTGGGGCAAGGGCTATGCTTTGCTGGGGAATGCGGGGGAATTTCTTGATCCGGTATTTTCATCCGGTGTAACAATCGCGTTGAAATCCGCCAGTCTGGCTGCTGCGGTATTGCAGCGGCATTTCGCTGGTGCTGAAGTCGACTGGGAAAAAGAATACGCTATTCCGCTCAAGAAAGGTGTGGATACGTTCCGTACTTTTGTTGAGTCATGGTATGCCGGTGGTTTTCAGAATGTTATTTTTCATGAGCACCAGCAGCCAGAAGTGCGCCGCATGATTTCCGCGATTCTGGCTGGCTATGCCTGGGATGAGAGTAATCCGTATGTGCGGGAAAGCAAACGCCGTCTGAAAACCCTGGAGGAAATATGCAGCTGACCGGAAAATCGTGGCGTGGCTTGGCGCTGATGATGACGTTGGCAACGCTGATGGCTGGCTGTGCTACGACTAAACCGGCCGCACCGCCTGCAAGATTGGGCCTGAAGCTATCGCCAGCATCTTTGGGTGCAACCATTAGCCTGCAACAGCATTTGACGGTAGAGCGGAATGGTCGCACCGATCAACTGGATGCCGCGTTGGAGATCGATCCGCAGCAATTGACGATGGTGGGGCTGGCGTTCGGTCAGCGCGTACTCACTTTGCATTATGATGGGCAGAACTTGCAATCCTGGCGTCATCCGATGTTGCCATCGCAGGTTAGGGCCGAGGATGTATTGGAAGATACGCAATTAACCTTATGGCCAGTGGCGGCGATACGGCAGGCATTGCCACCGGGCTGGAAAATTGAACAACAGGGCTTACGCCGCACGATATCGTTGGATGATGTGCCGGTGACCGTGATTAATTACAGCAGCGCCGTGCCGTGGGGCTGTAAAGTAGCGTTAACCAATTTGCGTTATCACTATCGTTTAACGATTGAGTCGGAGGGCGGAGCGGATGTCCCCGGCGACGTCAGCGCCAAAGTTAAGCCGGTCCCTGGCACCGCAGCCGATGTGGCTGCACCTTAATCGGGCATCTCACTATGCTTTATCTCAATCAGCTTGGCATTATTTGTGCGCTTGGCGACAGCCACGCTGAGATTCGGCAACGTCTGTTTGCCGGTGAAAGCGGTATCGCGATGACTGATCGCTATTCTCACGCGGGCGCATTGCCGCTGGGTTGCGTCGACCGTGTTTTGCCATCTATGGATGATGCCGCAAGCCCCTATCCCCCCACGCATCGTAGCCGAAATAATCAACTTGCTTTGGCTGCGCTCAAGCAGATTCGTCCAGCGGTGGACGCCGCTATTGCGCAATACGGCGCGCACCGCATAGCGATTGTGCTGGGGACCAGTACGTCTGGTATTGCGGAGAGCGAGGCAGCATTTAAACAGCGCTTGCGCAATGGCACATTTCCGTCGGAGTTTGCTTATAGTCAACAGGAAATGGGGTCGCCAGCGGCGATGTTGGCGGATACGCTGGGGATTACCGGCCCGGCGTATGTGCATTCCAGCGCTTGCGCCTCTAGCGCCAAGGCGATGGTGAGCGCGGGCAGATTGATTCGGATGGGCTTGTGTGATGCAGTATTGACCGGCGGGGTCGATTCTTTGTGCGCGTTTACTGTGTCGGGTTTCGGGGCGTTGGCGTCGGTCAGTGATGCGCGATGCAATCCCTTTAGCGTCAATCGTAATGGCATTAATATTGGCGAAGGCGCGGCGTTGTTTTTGATGAGTGCGCAGCCAGCGACGGTGGCGTTGCGCGGTTGGGGCGAGTCGTCTGATGGCTATCATATTTCTGCGCCCGATCCCACAGGCAGCGGCGCGCATATTGCTATTACGCAAGCATTGGGACGCGCCGGGATCGGGCCATCTGAGATCGACTATGTCAATTTACACGGCACCGCTACGCAGCAGAATGACGCGATGGAGAGCCATGTCGTGAATGCTCTTTTTGGTGAGCGCGTTGCAGCAAGCTCTACAAAAGCAACTACTGGCCACACTTTAGGCGCGGCGGGCGCTATCGAAGCCGGATTATGCTGGTTATCGATGCAAGATGATAATCCGGTTGGTTGCCTGCCGCCGCATCTGTGGGACGGTGCCATTGATTCGAATTTATCGGCGTTACATTTGTTGCCATCCGGTTATCAATTGGGTCGGCCTTTGCGTTGGGCTTTGAGTAATTCATTTGCGTTTGGCGGGGCGAATGCCACGTTGGTATTGGGGCGCGAATGATGACGAATTCGCGCATTCCGCCGGTTGCCGGGATACTGCCTGATATACGCAGCTTATTACCGCATTCGGGTGTGATGGTGCTGTTGGATCGCGTGATCGCCGTGGATCAGGAAAGCTTATGCGCCGAAGTGACCATTCGACCGGACAGCTTGTTTATGGGCAGCGACGGTGTGGGGAGTTGGGTGGGTGTGGAATACATGGCGCAGGCGATTGCGGCCTTTGCCGGTTATAACGCTCGGTTGCAGGACGAAGCTGTAAAGATGGGGTTTTTACTGGGCACCCGGCGCTATGAAGCGCATTGTGACCGGTTTGTGTCTGGATCGGTACTAATGGTAAAAGTGCAGCGGGTTTTACAGGCGGACAACGGTATCGGATCGTTTGAGTGTTGGATTGAGAGTATTGATGGCGCATCGACTAAGGCGCAACCGCTTGCGCTTGCCACTATCACAGTGTTTCAACCGCCAGATGTGCATGTTTTTCTTGAAGGAAAGTTGGGATGACGGTGGGATTGCAGAATACAGAAGAAGCAAAAATGACTAGTTTGAATCAATCGGTGCTGGTCACTGGCTCAAGTCGTGGTATCGGCAAGGCGATTGCTTTGCGATTGGCGCGTGACGGGTATGACATTGTCTTGCATTGCCATCGCCAGCGAGATGCTGCGGATGCGGTGGCGCAAACGATAGTCGACATGGGACGGCAGGTAAGAGTGCTGCAATGTGATATCGGTGACCGTCAAGCCACCGCAGACATATTGTTGGCCGATATTGCGCAGTTTGGTTGCTACTACGGCGTGGTCTGTAATGCCGGGGTGGCGCGCGATAACGCATTTCCGGCGATGTCGGGGGAAGATTGGGATGTGGTGCTGAAGACGAATCTGGATGGCTTTTATAACGTGCTTAATCCGTTGATCATGCCGTTGGTACATCGTCGTGCACCGGGCCGGATTGTGACGTTGGCGTCGGTATCAGGATTGATCGGGAATCGTGGGCAAGTCAATTACAGCGCGGCTAAGGCCGGTATTATTGGCGCGACTAAGGCGTTGGCAATTGAACTGGCAAAACGCAATATCACGGTGAATTGCGTTGCGCCAGGTTTGATCGAGACCGACATGATCGCGGATGTTCCGCTGGAAGAAGCATTGAAGATGATTCCCGCGCGCCGTGTGGGAAAACCGGAAGAGGTTGCTGCGGCGGTTGGCTTTCTGATGAGCGCAGATGCGGCCTATATCACGCGTCAGGTGATTTCGGTCAATGGAGGCATGGCATGACCCAGTATCGTGTAGTCGTCACCGGGATGGCGGGGATTAGTCCGATAGGGAATGATTGGGCGAGCATGCGGGCGCACCTTGGCAGTTATCGCAACGCCGTGGTGCGGATGAATGAATGGGCTGATTATGATGGTCTGAATACGCAGCTAGGTGCACCTGCGGTCGAATTCAGTTTGTCTGATCGCTACACGCGCCGTAGCACGCGCAGCATGGGGCGCGTGGCGTTAATGGCAACCCGGACGACTGAGCTGGCCTTGATCGACGCCGGTTTACTCGACGATCCTATCTTGAAAAACGGACGTTGCGGGATTGCCTATGGCTCATCGGCGGGAACACCGAAGGCGATTGGCGATTTTGGCAAGATGATGGAAGAGCGATCTACCAGAGGGATCAATGCGACGACGTATATCAAAATGATGTCGCACACGGCACCGGTGAATATTGGCGTATTTTTTGGAATTACCGGGCGCGTTATCACGACCTCCAGCGCATGTACTTCGGGCAGCCAGGGCATCGGTTATGCCTATGAGGCCATCGCTAGCGGCCGTCAGACGGTGATGGTGGCTGGCGGTGCGGAAGAATTATGCGCAACCGAAGCAGCAGTTTTCGATACGCTGTTCGCCACCAGCGTCCGCAACGATACGCCGCAATTAACACCCCGACCTTTTGATGGTAAGCGCGATGGATTGGTCATCGGTGAGGGTGCCGGTACGCTAATTTTGGAAGAGTTTGATCATGCGCGGGCACGGGGCGCAAAAATTTATGCCGAAATTGTGGGTTTTGGCACGAATAGCGATGGCTGCCATGTTACCCATCCGAACACCGATACGATGCGCATTGCGATGGAACTGGCACTGACGGATGCGGGTTTGCCACCTTCTGCTATTGGCTATATCAGCGCGCATGGCACGGGTACGGAGCAGGGCGATATCGCTGAGTCGCACGCCACAGCGCAGGTATTTGGCAATATGGCACCGATTAGCTCTCTAAAAAGTTATACCGGTCACACATTAGGCGCTTGTGGTGCTTTAGAAGCGTTAGTCGGCATCGAAATGATGCATGACGGCTGGTTCGCGCCAACGATCAATTTGACCCAGATAGACCCACTTTGTGCTGATCTGGATTACATCGTTGATCAGGGACGGGAACTACAGTGCGATTATTTTATGTCGAATAATTTTGCATTCGGGGGTATCAATACATCGCTGATTTTTAAACGATTGTAGGATTTGACGATGCGGCCTGCTGTGGTATGGATGATCGATGGCAATCGTTGGTCGGACCGTGAACTAGAACCTTGGCTGGCTTGCTTAAGCCATGCAGAGCAGCATCGCTATCACCGTTTTATACGGCCGCTGCGGCAACGCGAATTTCTGATTGGTCGCATTCTTTTAAGGTTTGCCGTTGCCAGATTAACCGATCTTGCATTTGATGATGTCAGCGTGATTGAGCGGAAAAATAATAGTCCGTTACCGATGATGCGAGGTGAGTTACATGCGGTGCCGAACATCAGTTTGTCGCATAGTCAGGGTTGGGTTGCTTGTGCTGCCAGTGCTGATATGTCGCTTGGGCTGGATATTGAGATGCGCGATGGCAGCCGCGATTTGATTGCCCTAAGTCAGTCTGTATTTTCTGCTAGCGAAAACAACTGGTTATCCGTGCACTCGGGAGCTGCGAGAGTTTCGGCATTTTATGCGTTGTGGAGCGCTAAGGAAGCTTTGTACAAGTTTATGTCAAACGCTGATATTTTGACGAATAACGAGGCTATTCAACCGGAAATGATCGGCGATGGCGGAAAGTTATCGTCGGGTCATGGCTGGTATTTAAAAGAATTGGCGCACCCACTACTATCCGTTATATTGTGCGCCGCACAACCGTTGAATGCAGTCATCTTTGTGGAGTTGACGCGCGATTCACCGTTTGATTGGACGCAGCAGGCATGCAGAGAGATGGGCCCCACCGCGCTGGTGGAGAAAAATGGTATCCGTTAAAGTTTTGCCAATCGTATCGCATTGGCGGTTGCTCTTGCGTGCAGGGGTTCCAAACCTATCTGGGCCACATCTGCCAATGAGGCGTTTAATTGAGATATTGCTTCGGTAGAATTGGTCATCTGGTGATAGACCAATTTGCCTCGGCCAAGCGTGGCAGGTTTGACGAATGCGCTGAGGGCAACTGCAATCAATTCTTTTGTACCGAGCAGCAATTGCTGCAGCGTTAATTTGGCGATCTGTTGATGCAGGCCCATCATGCGTAGCGTCATTGCATTTGCCGACTCGGATAGCGCATCTATTTTTTCTTTTCCCATCAGGCTGAATTCCGCTTGGTCGATCTGATTTGGTATTGGTCCTGCCATTGCCATGCGCATACTTCTATGGCTGATGACATGGGCCGATGCTGTCATCATTTCTGCGGTTTTTGCCGCGAGTTCGTTCCAGGCTGTGTAGGGATTTTCTGTTGCAGAGGCCGCAGCTTCTGGCGTTGTCATAGTCGTCATAATAGTTCCTAAGTTGGATCGGTAAATACGTTAAGAACGCATGAAATGCTGTGCGCGTATGTAACGACTTTATGTGCTTAAGGAACAGCAAAAACACATCGTGTTAATGATTACGATACCTCTTTTCTTAAGAAAGTTCAGAATTATTTGTTGCATCGCACCATAATCAAGCGCTTTAGTGAAAAAATAGCAAATACCGCCTAAAATTAAGTTTTATCCCTGTCTTGGCGACAGACCGTAAAAAACCGTAAATCTCCGCCTAACCCTATGATGGCTTCAGGTAAAATTCTGCTATGAAAATTCTCATCAGTAACGACGATGGTTATCTGGCACCCGGCCTTATTGCGCTGGCGAATGCGCTTACCTCAATTGCCGAGATTGTGGTTGTTGCGCCCGATAGCAATCGATCGGGTTCGTCCAATTCATTGACATTGGATCGGCCGTTATCTGTGCACCGGGCGGAAAACGGCTTTTATTTCGTGAATGGCACGCCTTCTGATTGCGTCCATATAGCGCTCACAGGTCTGCTAAATTTTCGGCCAGATTTGATCGTTTCAGGGATTAATCAGGGCCAGAATATGGGCGACGACACGTTGTATTCGGGCACGGTTGCGGCCGCAACCGAAGGGTTCTTGTTCGGTATTCCTGCGATTGCATTTTCGCAAGTGCACAAAGGCTGGGATGAGCTGGATGCTGCCGCTAAGGTGGCGCAAGAGCTGGTGGAGCGGCGCTTCGATCATTTGCCGCAGCCCTATTTGCTGAATGTCAATATTCCCAATCTTCCTTATCATCAGTTAAAACCGGCATTGGCGACCCGACTAGGTAAACGTCACGTGTCCGAATCCGTGATTAAAACCCAAGATCCGCACGGGCGAGAAATTTATTGGATTGGCCCAGCTGGCGCAGCTAAAGATGCGAGTGAAGGAACTGATTTTCATGCAATCAGTCAAGGCCATGTTTCTATCACGCCATTGCAGATTGATGTGACCCACACCACGCAACTGGCGGCGTTAGCGAAGGATTTATCATGACGGAAGCGCCTAAGCGCTTTCCATTGACACTATCGTCGGTAGTCGATTCCAAGTCGAAGTCATCCGGTCAACGCGCTAATCGTGTTGTCGCGACGCCGCAGACAGCGACTAGAAATGCGGCTTACGATAGTGCTAAATCCTCTTTGTCGCCCAAGCCGTCTTTTGGTCTGTCGTCCGTCAAACCGCCTGTTTTCAGTCCGCCGGGGACGCCTGTGCGGCAGAGTAATGCGGTGCCGACGACTAATTTGAGTAATCAGCAGCAAACCGGAGAGCGCTCCGCATCGCTGGTGTCTGAAGGCGTGCGTAAAGCGATGGTGGCAAGAATTGCTAAGCAGGGCGTGAGTGATGTTAGTGTGCTGGCCGCGATGGCTGCGGTGCCGCGCCATATGTTTATGGAGCCGGGCTTGGCCAGTCAGGCTTACATTGACGCTTCGCTGCCGATTGGTCACCATCAAACTATTTCACAGCCTTATATCGTTGCCCGCATGATTGAAGTCATGCGCGATAATCAGCACGGCGGTGTCTTGAATCGCGTGTTGGAAATTGGGACTGGTTGCGGTTATCAGGCGGCAGTATTGTCGCTGGTTGCGAAAGAAGTGTATTCGATTGAGCGTATCAAGCCGTTGCATGAGCTGGCTCGGAGCAACTTGCGGCCGCTGCGTGTTGCGAATATCCGTCTGCATTACGGAGATGGTATGCTTGGCCTGCCGCAAGTGGCGCCTTTTGATGGCATCATCCTAGCCGCAGCGGGTCTTGAAGTGCCGCAGGCATTGCTGGATCAGATGGCGATAGGCGGTCGGCTGGTGGCACCGGTGGGATCGCGTCATCAGGTACTCCAGTTGATTCAGCGCATCAGCAAGTTCGACTGGACCAGTACGACGCTGGAAGATTGTCATTTTGTGCCGTTGCGTGCAGGGATTGCATAGGGCGTCAAAATACGGCAGGAATGTCTCAAAAGCGATATACATTGGGTCAGGATGTGCACTACCGGCATCAACGCTTTATATGAAATTGGTAGGTGCTAATCCATAAAATGCTATCGCGTTCAATGCGGTATTCAATTCGGCCTTAACCGCGATACGTCGCAAATAATAATGTAATGAGAATGAAGAAAACACGCCTGATATTGTTAGGAATAATTGTCGCCTCGATTGCCGCATGCAGTACCACTAGAACACCTGCTCCAGTGGTTGAACGCAGGATCGGTGGTGCTAGTGCAACTCCCGCTACAGCTAGCGCATCACAGGCCGTCCGGCCAAGTGGGCCTGGCTATTACACTGTAAAGAAGGGCGATACGTTGTATCGGATCGCCCTGGAATTCGGACAAAGCTATCGCGATATTGTTAGCTGGAATAATCTGAATAACGCCAACGATATTAAGGTGGATCAGGTCTTGCGGGTACAACCTCCTGAAGGCGGCAATAGCCTTGCAGGTGGCCCACAGGTCGGCAGTGTTTCGATGGGTTCTGGCGTAGAAGTACGGCAATTAGGTTCTGCGCCTTCTGCATCGACTTCTGCCAATACATCATCCAGCACAGTAAGCGGCGGCAATAAGACTAGCCCGCGTGGCGATAAGCGGCCTTACTCCGATAGCGCATTGGCTGAATTGCAAAGACCAGATGCGCCATCTGGCGCAGAAACACGAGTAGAAGCAAGACCCGAGGCACGCACTGAAATAAAACCGGATGCGCCAAAGAGTGGCGAAAAGGCAGTTCCTCCGTCAGTTGCTATCAGTGGAGATGATGATCGCGTAGACTGGATGTGGCCTGCTGAAGGCAAGTTGCTGGGTAGTTTCGATCAGGGTAAAAAAGGGATTGATATTATCGGAAAATCCGGCCAGCCCGTAGTTGCCGCAGCATCGGGCAAGGTAATGTACGCTGGCAGTGGCATCCGGGGGTACGGTAATTTAGTTATCGTTAAGCACACTAATAATTTATTGTCCGCATATGCGCATAACAAGGTTATTCTTGTGAAAGAGGGACAGGTTGTTAGCAAAGGTCAGAAGATCGCTGAAATGGGAAACTCTGATAGTGATGCGATTAAGCTGCATTTTGAAATCCGTCAACAAGGTAAGCCTGTAGATCCATCTAAATTTTTGCCAGGTCGCTAAACTTTTTGTGGCGCGTTAGAATAGATCAAAATAGTTGTTTGCAAGGAGCGTGTTTGTAACGTGTTCAATGAGGTTGTCAACTGCGTCATTAACCAAGTGAATGACTAAATGAACAAGCGGCTTCCAGCTCAACAGAGCGATCAAGATAAGACCTCATCCGACGAGTTGCCGGAAGACATTCTCGGCGAGCATGATCGTGATCTCGCCGCAGAAAAAGACGATATCGATGAGGTCGATGACATTGAAATGGCGGATGTCGAAGTCAGCGTTGATGGCGTTGTAGTGGTGGTCGACGGTGTTGATGAGCTGAAAAAGGTGCTGGCGGCAGAGTTATCAACTGATACTACGCAGCATTATTTGAATCAGATTGGCACCCGCCCACTTCTGACTATCCCCGAAGAAGTCCATTTTGCGACATTGGCAAAGCAGGGCGATTTTCCGGCTCGCCAAAAAATGATCGAGCACAATTTGCGCTTGGTCGTCTCAATCGCCAAACACTATATTAACCGCGGCGTTACCTTACTCGACCTGATCGAGGAGGGTAATCTAGGCCTGATGCGGGCCATCGATAAGTTTGAGCCGGAGCGAGGATTTCGTTTTTCCACCTATGCCACTTGGTGGATACGACAAAGTATCGAACGGGCGATCATGAATCAGGCCCGGACCGTGCGCCTGCCAGTACATATGGTGCGCGAGTTAAACCAAATTTTGCGCGCAAAATATCATCTTGAAGCACAGCATCATGATGGCAAAGATGCCAACGCTGAAGATATTGCCCATTTAGTAGGTCGGCCAGTCGATGAGGTACAAGCGGTATTAGCTCTTTCTGAACATGCTACATCGCTGGATGCGCCGCTTGATCAAGATCCATTGGCTAGTTTGATGGATTTGTTGCCAAGCGCCACGGAAGAAAACCCTGACGCTTGCGCAGAGCAGAAAGAAATGTCGCTTTTGGTGAGGGTTTGGCTAGAACGACTGACAGATAAGCAGCGCAATGTGATTATGCGTCGTTTCGGCCTCGACAATGATGATCCTTCTACCTTAGAGGAGTTGGCAGTTGAAATCGGCGTCACCCGCGAGCGTGTACGGCAAATTCAGCAAGAAGCATTGGTTAAGTTAAAACGCCTTTTAGGTGCAAAAGGCGTTGGTAAAGATGCCTTTTTGTAACCGTCGGCTTTCTCAATAGTCTTCTTGGCTGACGATAATCGTTAGATTGTCGTTATAATCGCGTCCTTTCCCACCTCTCATTAACTGTCGTCTTCACTTACTATTTCCATGCCATAGCCTGCTGATGTCAGTTCCGTTCCGGTTGTGTATTTCGCCAGACTCGGTCATTGATACTTAGCGTAATGGCGTTTACGCAGTCGAAAAGGCTGCGTCGAAATAAGTAGGGCGACTTTAGCAATGTATTGTTATCTCTATGCCTGAAGACATCACTATTGATATTAAATCGCTCGACATGGATGCGCGTGGCATAGGCCATTTACAAAATGACGATGGCAGCCAAGGTAAAGTTATCTTTGTAGAGGGAGCGTTGCCTGGTGAAAATGTCAGTTTCCATTCATTTCGAAAGAAAAAGAAATGGGAATTCGCGACTATGACAGCCTTGCACCGGGAATCTGTATCGCGCATTAAACCGCGTTGCCAGTTCTATGGTGTTTGTGGCGGCTGCGCTATGCAGCATTTGGAGCCGAATGCCCAGGTTGCAGTAAAGCAACGCGTTTTAGAAGATAACCTATGGCATATCAGTAAGATCAAGCCGGACCTGATGTTGCGGCCAATTTTTGGCCCGACGTGGGGATATCGTTATCGCGCCAGGATTTCGGTACGCAATGTGCCAAAAAAGGGTGGCGTTCTGGTGGGTTTTCATGAGCGAAAGTCCCCCTACGTTACGGATATGACGAGCTGCGATATATTGCCAGCGAACGTGTCCGCTATGCTCTTGCCGTTGCGTGGATTAATCAGTTCGCTCACGGTCATCGAGCATGTACCGCAGATTGAATTGGCTGTTGGCGAAAATGCGCAAGGTAATGTCACTGTGATGGTACTGCGCATCATGGCACCGCTAAGCCGCGAGGATGAGGCTAAATTGAAGGCCTTTGCAGACGAGTACGAGATCCAGTGGTGGTTGCAAACCGGCGCGCCAGAAACCGCTAAACCGTTTTATCCAGCGCAAAGTGAGTTGTATTACAGCCTGCCCGAATTTAATGTCCGCATGCCATTTAAGCCAACTGATTTCACGCAAGTGAATCATCAGATCAACCGCGTATTAGTCGCTAAAGCCTTGCGTTTGTTGGGTGCGTTGCCGGATGAGCGTATTGCTGATTTGTTTTGCGGCTTGGGTAATTTTACGTTGCCACTCGCGACGCAGGTGCGGGAGGTGGTGGGTATCGATGGCAGCGAAGCCTTGATCGCACGTTCGCGGGAAAATGCATCGGTTAATCATCTTGCAAATAAAACGACTTTTTACTGCCGGAATTTATTTGATGCCACTACCGAAGATTTTATTGCGCTAGGACAATTTGATCGGATACTCATTGATCCTCCGCGTGACGGGGCGGCCGCAGTGTGCAGTGCATTGGTGGGGTTGGCAGAGTTTAATCGTAGCCTGATGCCTAAGCGGATTGTGTATGTGTCGTGCAGTCCGTCGACATTAGCGCGGGATGCTGGACTACTTATTCAGGGTGGCTATCGGTTGTCGCAAGCTGGGGTGGTAAATATGTTCCCGCATACGGCGCATGTAGAATCAATTGCGGTGTTTGATCTGATTGAAGCAGCAGCCTAGTGCGACTATCCGAATGCGCTTTGTGTTTTAGTCAATAAAAAGCCGACCATGTAGGTCGGCTTTTTTATCAGTGCTGCGAAGATCTGGTGACGATATCTTTAATTAATTGCGATTGCCGCCAAAAATGCCTAGCAATGACAGTAAATTAACAAAAATATTATAGACATCTAAGTAAATATTTAATGTTGCCCGAATGTAATTTGTTTCGCCGCCGTTGATGATTTGTTGTACATCATACAAAATATAGGCAGAGAAAATACCGATAGCGATCACGGATACGGCCAGATATAGCGCAGGCAACTGTAAGAAAATATTTGCAACGCTGGCGACTATAATTACGAGCAGACCAGCGAAAAGCCATTTGCCCATTCCAGAAAAATCACGCTTGGAGACGGTTGCAATCGTAGCCATGACGCCGAATACAATCCCCGTACCACCGAACGCCGTCATAATCAGGGTTCCGCCGTTTGAAAATTTGAGCGTATGTTCAATAAGTCTGGTGAGCATTAGCCCCATAAAGAAGGTAAATCCTAACAATACAACAACACCCCAGCCGGTTTCTTTTGTCTTTTCAATAGCATAGAAGAAGCCAAAAGCGATTGCCATAAACGCAATGAACCCGATCATCGGGCTGCCGCTAAAGATATTGAAATTTAGCTGCACGCCTAGCCAAGCACCGCCAATTGTCGGAATCATCGACAGCGCTAGCAGCCAGTATGTATTGCGAAGCACGCGATTACGGACGCCGCTGAGACTTGCTGTGGTTCCCGTTGATGCGTAGCGATTTTGAAAATTTGAATTCATTATTTCCCCCATGTAATTGCACAAACGTAAGCTCAGATGAAGCATAGCACGTTGTGATAGAGCTATCGCAGGTTCGATTAGCAGGTGCTACGGTGATTCTGACCACATTCGGCGCCTTAGGTTCTGCGCCATCATGGGCGAGGTGCGATATGGTCATTCTTCGGGTGTTTCGTGATAAAATCTAAGGTTGATTGAATTATAAATAAATCAGTCTTAGCCGAGCATTCATCCTGAATTTAGTAGTTTTGTACTAGTTAACCCTTATTTTATTGGAGTTTTTTTGATGGCAATTGAACGCACCCTGTCGATTATCAAACCAGACGCAGTCGCTAAAAACGTTATCGGCCAAATTTACAGCCGTTTTGAAAATGCAGGCCTGAAGATTATCGCGTCGCGCATGTTGCATTTGTCCCGTGCTGAAGCAGAAGGTTTTTACGCTGTTCATGCAGCCCGTCCTTTCTTCAAGGATCTGGTTGATTTCATGATCTCTGGTCCAGTTGTCGTACAAGCATTGGAAGGCGAAAACGCCATTCTGACTCATCGTGATTTGATGGGCGCTACTGATCCAAAGAAAGCCGACAAAGGCACAATCCGTGCTGATTTCGCAGATTCAATCGACGCTAATGCAGTACACGGTTCCGATGCTGCAGAAACCGCAGCCGTTGAAATCGCTTATTTCTTCCCTGCACTAAACGTCTATTCACGTTAATTCGCAAGCCAGGAAGTAGTAAAGTATCAAATTAGAAGTATCAATAAATCTGTAAGTAGTAGTCTGTTGGTGTGATCGGCGTTTCACAATCTCTTTGTTTGTTCCGATCTGCCAACTATTAGATGGAATCTGTCATGACAGCTCTCACCAACCTGCTGGACCTGGACCCCGCGCAACTTGTCGCTTATTGCGATGCGTTGGGTGAGAAGCCGTTTCGCGCTAAGCAATTACTTCGCTGGATACACCAATTCGGCGCAAGCGATTTTGACAGCATGACTGATCTGGCCAAGTCGTTGCGAGACAAACTGGCTACGCGTGCGATGATCGCCGCTCCAGCTGTCATTAGTGATCACACTTCCACTGATGGCACCCGCAAATGGTTACTTGATGTAGGTCAGGGTAACGCCGTAGAGGCCGTATTTATTCCCGAGGAAAATCGTGGCACGCTGTGCATCTCGACACAGGCCGGCTGTGCGGTAAATTGCCGCTTCTGTTCGACGGGTAAGCAAGGTTTTAGTCGCAATCTGACGGTAGGTGAAATCATCGGCCAATTGTGGATGGCTGAATTTGAATTACGGAAATCAAAAAATATTGAGCCGGGTCCAAAGGGTGAGCGCCAAATTACCAACGTGGTAATGATGGGTATGGGTGAACCGCTGTTGAATTACGAACCTACTGTAACCGCTCTGAAATTGATGTTGGACGATAATGCTTATGGTCTGTCCCGGCGTCGCGTGACGTTGTCGACCAGCGGTGTGGTGCCAATGATAGATAAACTTTCGCAAGATTGCGCCGTCGCGCTGGCAGTGTCTTTGCACGCCTCCAATGATGCCTTGCGTGATGGCCTGGTGCCATTAAATAAGAAATATCCACTTAGCGAACTGATGGCATCTTGCCGCCGCTATCTGGAGTTCGCGCCACGCGATTTTGTAACATTCGAATATTGTATGCTTGATGGCGTCAATGATAGCGATGCCAACGCGCGCGAATTGATTGCTTTAGTCCAGGGCCGCAGTGGCAGCGAAGCGGTCTCTTGCAAATTCAACTTGATTCCCTTCAATCCCTTCCCTGAGTCTGGTCTTAAGCGCTCCAATAATCCGCGAATCAAAGCATTTGCGCAAATTCTGATGGACGCTAATATCGTTACGACGATACGCAAGACTCGCGGCGATGATATCGATGCCGCTTGCGGACAGCTAGCTGGCGAAGTGCAGGATCGTACAAAGGTCCAGGAGCGCATGCAAAAAATGGCAGAGTATCAGCAAAAATTTGGCAAAAATTTTGGTCGTCTGGTCGAGGTATCAGAGTGACCCGAGGGTACGTGAGTATTTTACTGATGGTTCTAGCGTCGCTAACTTTGTTAGCAGGGTGCGCAAACCAGTCCGGTGGAAATCTTGCTAGTGGCAGCGAATCAGAAGCCCGCCGTGAACTTCCTACCGATTCTGACCTTACGGATGCCCAACGCCGTGCGCGTATTCGCCTGCAATTAGCTGTCGGCTATTACGGGCAGGGGCAATTAGAAGTTGCGTTAGATGAAGTAAAGCAGGCGCTAGCTTCGGATGCCGGGTTTGCCGATGCTTACAGCATGCGTGGACTGATTTATATGGATATGGGTGAATCCAGATTGGCCGATGATAATTTGCAACGAGCCCTTAAATTAGCACCTAATAATCCTGATATCGCCAATAACTATGGTTGGTTTCTATGTCAAAACGGGCGTGAAAAAGAGTCCATTGCCTATTTTCAGAGTGCATTGAAAAGTCGCTCCTACTTATCTCCGGCCAAGGCACTTACGAATGCTGGAGTCTGTAGTCTGAAAATGAAAGATAGCCCCGGCGCTGAGCGGTATTTTTTACAGGCATTCCAGTTTGAGTCGGGCAATCCGCTAACTAACGTGAATCTGGCGTTGTTATCCGCTGATCGCCAGGATGTTGAGCGTGCTCGGTTTTATATGGGTCTGGTGACCAAAGTAGACGTGCTGAATGCCGATGTTTTATGGAGTGCAATTAAGGTGGAGCGCAAGTTGGGTGATCGCGTGGCAGAAATAAATTTAGTGACGCAGTTGCGTCGACGTTATCCGGGATCAGCAGAATATGCCTCCTATCAGCGCGGAGTCTTTAATGAGTGAGCCGCAAGAATTTATTGCTAAACCCCTTGCTGAAGAAGCGCTTAGTCATAGCGAGCACGCGGCTGAGCATGTCCATTCTGTTGGTGAGCAATTGGCGCACAGGCGTCAGCAGCATGGTTGGTCGATAGATGATGTTGCCAATCAGTTAAAGCTTGCTCCACGTCAGATTCATGCAATTGAAACTGATAATTATGCTGCGCTTCCGACAATTGTCATGACGCGAGGTTATATTCGGTCGTATGCCAAGATGTTGGGGCTTGATCCAGCTACGATTTTGCCAAGCGCAGTACCGGTTTCTGCCGCCCGGATACATGCGTCTGAGGCGCAGTCCCGAGCAACTATCTTTGCCGAGTCCAGATTGTTGCTGTCAGGGCGCAATCGGGTACCCTATAAATGGATATTCGGCGGCATTTTGTTCGTTGTGGTGGTCGTCATTGTGGCGCAATTGGGTGGATTTTCTGCGCTACGTCAGCCCTCGGCAGAAATAGGTTCTCCGCATGCAGCATCAGTAGCTGAAGGTGAAACCCTGAGTGCTTCCTCTGTACCCGCCGTCAGTGCTGCAAATAGTGATGCTAGTAGTACCGCCTTTGCCGCTCATGCCGCGGAAACCGTCAATGCCAAGCCTCAACCGGCCGTTGTTGACGCGGTAGTTCCGGCTGCTGGTGCAAATAAACTAAGTTTGACTTTTAAGCAAGATTCGTGGGTGGAGATAAAGCGTGCAGATAAAAGCACGCTTTTTTCACGCGTGGGTAAAGCAGGTAGTACGGAAACATTTGATATTGATCAGCCGGTTTCTGTTGTCATTGGTAATCTGTCCGGTGTTGAAGCAACCTTGCGAGGTGCTCCACTTGATCTGAAGGCTGGTACCAAAAACAATATCGCCCGACTGAATCTGAAATAAGTTAGAAAGCCAAGACGCCATGTCGCACCAGAACTCCCCGATAGCTTCAGGTCCAAGTATGCGCCGTACTAGTCGCGCTGCCATGATCAGTTATGGCTCGCGTCAAATATTGGTCGGTGGAGGTGCGCCTGTCGTGGTGCAGTCGATGACCAATACTGACACTGCGGATGCGATTGGGACTGCAATTCAAATCAAAGATTTGGCGCGTGCCGGTTCCGAACTTGTGCGAATCACAGTAGATAGGCCGGAAGCAGCGGCCGCTGTTCCTGCGATTCGCGAGCAGCTTGATAAGATGGGAATCGACGTGCCTTTAGTCGGCGATTTTCATTACAACGGCCACACGTTGCTGACCGACTATCCAGAATGTGCGCAAGCGTTGTCTAAATATCGGATTAATCCGGGTAATGTCGGCAAGGGTGCCAAGCGCGACACGCAGTTTGCGCAAATGATCGAGATCGCATGCAAGTACAATAAGCCAGTCCGTATTGGCGTCAATTGGGGTAGTCTCGATCAGGCGCTATTGGCGCGCATTATGGACGAGAATGCGCAGCGCAGTGATCCTTGGGTGGCGCAGGCTGTTATGTACGAAGCTTTGGTGACATCGGCGATCGAAAACGCTGTGCGTGCCGAAGAGTTAGGTCTTGCCCCTAACAACATCATTTTGTCTTGCAAGGTCTCCGGTGTGCAGGATTTGATCGCGGTGTATCGCGAGTTAGCGCGACGCTGCGACTATCCATTGCACCTGGGATTGACTGAAGCAGGTATGGGGAGCAAAGGAATTGTTGCTTCGACCGCTGCATTATCAGTGCTGCTGCAAGAAGGCATCGGCGATACCATTCGGATTTCGTTGACACCGGAGCCGGGGGGCGATCGCTGTAAAGAAGTCGTAGTAGCGCAAGAGATATTGCAAACGATGGGTTTGCGTAAATTCGCACCGATGGTGATTGCCTGCCCTGGCTGTGGCAGAACCACTTCAACAGTGTTTCAGGATTTGGCGGATAAAATCCAGACCTATCTGCGTGACCAGATGCCAGTGTGGAAGAAAGATTATCCGGGCGTCGAAGGTATGAATGTGGCTGTTATGGGATGTATCGTAAATGGTCCCGGTGAGTCAAAGCATGCGAATATAGGCATCAGTTTGCCGGGGACCGGTGAATCGCCTGCTGCGCCAGTGTTTATCGATGGTGAGAAAAAGATGACCTTGCGCGGTGAGCGTATTGCTGAAGAGTTTCAGGGTATTGTGCTGGATTACGTAAAAAAACGTTATACCAAACAAACTGTTTGAGTATAAGGAATCGGGTGGTTAAGGTGATGCGCTGAACTATATAGCGATAGCCCACCTCCAAATAATGAATATTCAAGTGAGCATCAAGAAGCATGTCTGAAAATAAAAAAGTCGAAAAAATTGTAGGCGTCAAAGGGATGAACGACATCCTGCCAGCTGACGCAGCACTGTGGGAATTATTCGAAAATACCGTCGAATCAGTACTGAAGAGCTACGGTTTTCAGCAGATTCGTACGCCTATTGTCGAACCGACGGCATTGTTTTCGCGCGGCCTCGGTGCGGTGACCGATATAGTTGAAAAAGAAATGTATTCGTTCACCGATTCAATGAACGGCGACAATCTGACTTTGCGTCCCGAAAGTACCGCCAGCGTAGTGCGTGCCACGATTGAACATAATTTGACTTACGACGGTCCTAAGCGGTTGTGGTATAGCGGCCCAATGTTTCGTCATGAGCGCCCACAGCGCGGACGTTATCGTCAGTTTCATCAAGTCGGTGCCGAGGCAATTGGTTTCACCGGCCCAGATATTGACGCTGAGTTGATTATGCTTTGCCAGCGGTTGTGGGATGACCTAGGCCTGGAAAATATCAAACTGGAATTAAACTCGATCGGTGATGCTGCAGAACGCAATCGTCATCGTGCTGATTTGATCACTTATTTTGAGCAGCATAAAGAATTGTTGGATGCTGATGCGCAACGTCGTTTGCATTCCAATCCGTTGCGTATCCTGGATACTAAAAATCCAGCTATGCAAGAAATGGTCAATGGGGCACCACAATTACTAGACTATCTTGGTGAAGAGTCCCGCGCCCACTTTGATGGCGTGCAAAAAATCCTTAACTACAACAATATTCCGTTCACCATTAATCCGCGTTTGGTGCGCGGTATGGACTATTACAATCGGACCGTATTCGAATGGGTTACCGATCAGTTGGGTTCCCAAGGTACGGTTTGTGGCGGCGGACGCTACGACCCACTGGTCGAAATGTTTGGCGGTAAGCCAACCCCCGCATGTGGTTTTGCCATGGGCGTGGAGCGTTTGCTTGAATTAATGCGCGCTAGCGGCGAGCCGGTTACGCGTAATGAATGCGACGTTTATCTGGTCCATCAAGGGGAAGCTGCACAACTCCAATCCTTTGTACTGGCTGAGCGTTTGCGTAGTGCGGGACTTGATGTTGTGCTACATTGCGCATCGGCAAACTCTGGTGGCAGCTTTAAGTCTCAGATGAAACGGGCCGATGCAAGTGGTGCAGCATACGCAGTCATTATTGGCGAAGATGAAGTTGCGAATAATACCGCCGCAGTCAAAGTACTTCGTGCTGAAGCCGGCACTAAAGAAGATGGCATTAATCAGGCTCTAGTGCCTTTTGATGACGTCACTGATTATTTGGTAGATCAGATTGTCGGTAACGATGATCATGGGCACGATCATGATCACCAAAACGTTCATTATCACCATTAAAATAAATTACCATGGCATACAATCTCGAAGAGCAAGAGCAGCTAGCAACCATTAATGACTGGTGGAAGAAATACGGAAACCTCGTCACTTGGGTGTTGATCATTGTGCTCGCCGGTTATGCCGGTTGGGGCGGTTGGAAATACTATAAAAATAGTCAGGCGTCGCAAGCGTCGCAATTGTATGAAGAATTGCAAAAAGCGGTTGGCAACAAAGATAATGCTAAAGTACAGCGCGCTACCGCTGATATGCAGCAAAAATTTAGCGGCACGGCTTATGCGCAAATGGCGGGATTAACTGCTGCCAAAGCTGCATTTGATGCTAACGATTTGAATGGTGCAAAAACGCAATTGCAATGGGTTATCGATCATGGTCGGCAGGAAGAATATAAGGCCATCGCAAAAATTCGTCTAGCAGGCATCCTGCTGGATCAAAATGCGTATGACGAGGGTCTGAAAGCGTTAAGCGGGGACGTTCCATCAGAGTTTGCGAGTGCAATCGCCGATCGTAAAGGCGATATTCTGGTTGCTCAAAATAAGCTCGATGAGGCGCGTACCTCTTATCAATTGGCGCTAGAGAAGGCCGGACCAGATAATCCTGGCCGTCAATTGATTCAAATAAAACTAGATGCGATTGGTGGCGTGCCAGCCAAAGCCGCTGCTTGAAATAGTAATAGCGCTAAATAAGTTAGCTAATCGCTCAGAAGATTTGCTCAGAAAATTTTGCAAAAAAGGGAAGCAAATGCAGAAAATGCAAAAAGTCCGTACAGCTGTAAAATTCGCATGTATTGGTGCTGCGCTAATGTTGTCAGGTTGCTCTTTATTTTCCCGTAAGGCGCCTAGCAATCCACCGGCCGCATTAGTTGAATTCAAGCCAAGTGTGACAGTGCGCACTGTCTGGACTGCATCAGTGGGCAAGGCCGATACCTACGCTTTTGCTCCTGCAGTGTCTGGCACAAGTATTTATGCCGCTTCGGCGGACGGTACGGTAAATCGCATCGAAGGCACAACTGGTGTATCGGTCTGGCGGATTAACGCCGGGATGAAATTGACGGCAGGAGTTGGTACTGATGGCTTTATTGTCGCAGTAGCTGGCGAAAAAGGCGCGGTACTGGCTTATGATGCTGAAGGCAAATTACGCTGGAAGGCGCAGGCCTCAAGTGAAATATTATCCTCGCCAGCGGTTGGGCAAGGGCTGGTAATAGTACGTAGTCTGGATAATCGGATCACTGCTTTTGATGCCGAGACGGGTGAACGTCGCTGGACTGCACAACGTAGTGTGCCATCCCTTACTTTACGTTCGGCACCTGGAATACTCATCGTTCCTCAAGCTGCTTTTGTCGCATTGCCGGGTGGTCGTTTATCGGCGTTGAATCTTGCAAACGGTGGCCCTTGGTGGGAAATGGCAATTGGCGATCCTCGCGGAACGACAGAGTTGGAGCGCGTAGCAGATGCTTCAGGAATGCCAGTTCTGGTCGGACGTGATGTTTGCGCAGTGGCTTATCAAGGTCGTGTAGGTTGTTTTGATGCCGGGACAGGTACTGCGCACTGGGTAAAAAACTTCTCTAGTGATGTCGGTGTGGGTGCAGATAATCACAATCTGTACGCTGCCGATGAGCGCGGCGCGGTAAGCGCATTTACGCTTGATAACGGAACGGTCGTATGGCGCAATGCGCAATTAGCCAATCGTAGTTTGTCGAGCCCGGTAACCTTAGGTGCAACTGTAGCCGTAGGCGATTTCGAAGGGTATATTCATTTCTTATCACGTCAAGACGGCGCATTGGTCGGACGTATTCGTATAGATAAAAGCGCGGTTCTACCCAATGCAATTGTAGTGGGCCCGAATGTAATTTTTCAAACCAAATCAGGGACATTGATCGCATTTGCGACAGAGTAACAACTTAATGAAGCCAGTCATTGCACTTGTAGGACGCCCGAACGTCGGTAAATCGACTTTATTCAACCGCATGACGCGCTCGCGTGATGCGTTGGTTGCCGATCTGCCAGGTTTGACCCGTGACCGCCACTACGGTGAGGGTCGCATGGGTGAGCGACCATTTTTGGTAATCGATACAGGTGGTTTTGAGCCTGTTGCCAAAGACGGCATAATGCATGAAATGGCGAAACAGACCAAGCAGGCAGTGGCGGAAGCCGATGTCGTGATTTTTATCGTCGATGGTCGCCAGGGTTTGACGCCACACGATAAAACAATTACCGATTTTTTGCGCAAGTCAGGCCGTTCGGTAATGTTAGTTGTGAATAAATCAGAGGGAATGAAGTACACCTCCGTTACTGCAGAGTTTTATGAATTAGGCCTTGGTGACCCATACGTTATCTCCGCTGCACATGGCGATGGCGTGGCTGATTTGGTCGAAGAATCGCTGGATTTAGCCTTTGCTCAGCGTCCGCCCGAGATCGAAGAACTTGTCACTAATCAGAGAAGTATCAAAATTGCGATTGTTGGTCGTCCTAATGTCGGTAAGTCGACGTTGGTGAATACCTTGCTGGGAGAAGAGCGCGTAATCGCGTTTGACATGCCGGGAACAACACGCGATTCTATCGAAATTCCATTTGAGCGAGATGGTACGCATTACACCTTGATCGACACCGCTGGTATTCGTAGGCGAGGTAAAGTATTTGAGGCGATTGAGAAATTTTCTGTAGTGAAAACTCTACAGTCAATTTCCGAAGCAAATGTCGTTTTATTGTTGTTAGATGCGCAACAGGATATTTCAGAGCAGGATGCCCATATTGCAGGGTTTATTCTTGAAACCGGCCGCGCGTTAGTGGTTGGTATCAATAAATGGGATGGCCTGACCAGTGAACGACGTGAAGAAATTAAAATTGACCTTGATCGTAAGCTTAATTTTCTTTCGTTCGCGAAATTTCACTATATATCTGCATTGAAGTCCACCGGCATTGCGCCTTTGATGAAATCCGTTGACGCCGCGTATGGTGCTGCGATGTCGAATCTGACTACACCAAAACTGACTAGAGCATTGCTCGAAGCGGTAGAGCATCAGCAGCCTCGTCGCAAAGGTTCGATTCGTCCGAAACTGCGTTATGCGCATCAAGGTGGCATGAATCCTCCTATCGTTGTCATTCACGGTAACGCGCTGGAAGCAATCGATGCTAACTACAGACGTTATCTTGAAAAATACTTTCGTGAAACTTTTTCACTGATTGGGACTCCATTACGTATCGAGTTCAAGTCAGGTAAGAACCCGTTTGCACGTCCGTTAAAATAGATTTCCGTTGGCAGTATTGTCAGAAATCGTTTACATTCGTTATACACCACCGAGTCATTCATCGAAGTCCCGTCAAATATGGCGGGGCGTGCTTGACTTCTAATCACAACAACACAGTGGAGTAGCCATGAGTAATAAAGGGCAATTGTTACAAGACCCGTTCCTGAACGCCTTACGCAAAGAACACGTTCCAGTATCAATTTATCTGGTAAATGGTATTAAGCTTCAAGGCCATATTGAATCTTTTGATCAATATGTGGTTTTGCTGCGTAATACAGTGACCCAAATGGTTTATAAACATGCCATTTCAACTGTCGTTCCTGCGCGCGCTGTTACGCTGAATCTTGAAGCAGACGCAGAGTAATCGACCGCTGTCTAATTGGATAGCAACACTACTTCCCCGATGCGAGCCGCATTAGTCGGCGTGGACTTCGGCAAAGGCGACTTTGCCGCAGGTCTGGAAGAGCTCTCCTTGCTGGCTAAGTCAGCAGGTGCGATTCCGCTCGTCACATTGACGGGAAGGCGTGGCGCACCGGATGCTGCATTATTTGTCGGCTCAGGCAAGGCGCAGGAAATTGCGGATGCAGTGCTGGACGAAGAGCTGGAGATCGTCATCTTTAACCATGCTCTGTCTCCAGCGCAGCAACGTAATCTTGAACGTGTCTTAAAAGTACGCGTGCTCGATCGTACTAGTTTGATTTTGGATATTTTTGCCCAACGTGCTAAAAGTCACGAGGGGAAAGTTCAGGTTGAGTTAGCGCAACTTCAGCATTTGGCGACGCGGTTGATACGTGGCTGGACCCATTTGGAGCGCCAAAAAGGTGGTATTGGACTGCGTGGACCTGGTGAAACGCAGCTTGAAACTGATAGGCGTTTGTTGGGCGATCGCGTCAAAGCTTTGCGCGGGCGGTTGGAAAAACTGCACCGCCAGCATGCAACGCAGCGACGCGCGCGTGGCCGCAACAACATACCGTCGATTTCTTTGGTTGGATACACCAACGCTGGAAAATCGACGTTATTCAATGCTCTATCTAAAGCTGGGGTGTACGCGGCAGATCAATTGTTTGCAACCCTTGATACTACTTCACGGAAAATTTACCTCCAAGAAGTTGGGAATGTAGTCATTTCTGATACTGTTGGTTTTATTCGTGAGTTGCCGCATCAGCTAGTCGCCGCGTTTAGGGCAACGCTGGAAGAAACAATCCACGCAGACTTGTTATTGCATGTGGTGGACGCTGCAAGCCCGGCTCGGTTAGAGCAAATTGAGCAAGTTAATTTGGTGTTGAAAGAGATCGGTGCAGATCATATTCCTCAGATTCTAGTCTGGAACAAGATTGACGCCGCTGGGCTGGAGCCGGGAATAGAGCGTAATGAGTATGATAAAATCCAGCGTGTTTTTATTAGCGCACAAAGTGGCGCTGGGCTTGGTTTAATCCGTCAGGCTATTGCGGAGTTTGTGATGGAAAGTAACGCGGCGAGGGTCGATCAGCACGGCATTGAAAACACCCAAGATTCGCCTATTAAACGCCTCTAACGAGCATTCCAACCTATTTATACCGGATCACGATCGAATGCTTGGTTCTATATTAAAAAAATTTGGTGTCAAATTTTCGTTGAATGACCCCCAGTGGGGCCGTAATTCACAAAATGACAACAAACAAAACGACGGCAAAAAGCCGAATAATTCCCCCCCCGATCTCGACCAGTTATGGCGCGACTTCAATCAACGCATTAACCGCTTTTTTGGCAACAAAAATAGCGGTGGCGGTGGTGGTGATGCGAATGATGGAGGAAAGGGTTTCCCTACAGGAAAAAGCGCTGGCGTAGGAGCTGGTGTGATCGCTGTGATCGTCGCTTTCCTCTGGTTGGCGAGCGGTTTTTTCACTGTTCAGGAAGGTCAAACCGGGGTTGTAATGACCTTCGGTAAGTACAGCCATTCGACGATGGCCGGTTTTAACTGGCGGTGGCCGTATCCAATTCAAAGCCACGAAATTGTCAATGTTTCCGGTGTTCGCACAATCGAAGTCGGTTATCGCTCGAACGCTAAAAACAAACAGCCAAAAGAAGCTCTGATGTTGACTGAAGATGAAAACATCATCGATATTCAATTCGCTGTGCAATACAAACTTAAGAGTGCTGCTGACTGGATTTTCAAAAATCGCGATCAGGAAGAAACCGTCCGTCAGGTCGCCGAAACTTCCATTCGGGAAATTGTTGGTAAAAGCCAAATGGATTTTGTCCTGTATGAAGGACGGGAAAAAGTTGCTTTAGATGTAAGTCAATTAATGCAACAAATTCTGGATCATTATCAGAGCGGTGTGCAAATCACTAATGTGACAATGCAAGGCGTGCAACCGCCGGAGCAAGTTCAGGCAGCTTTTGACGATGCAGTAAAAGCCGGGCAAGATCGTGAACGTCAAAAGAATGAAGGACAGGCTTACGCTAATGATGTGATTCCTAAGGCACGTGGTGCGGCTTCTCGCTTGCTTCAAGAGGCAGAGGCTTATAGCGCCCGGGTTACTGCGAATGCTGAGGGTGATGCATCGCGGTTCAAGCAAGTATTGACCGAATATCAGAAAGCGCCAGCTGTGACTCGCGACCGGATGTATTTGGATACCATGCAACAGATTTTTGCAAATACCACCAAAGTTATGATTGATGCTAAGAGCGGGAATAATTTGCTGTATTTACCACTAGACAAGCTTATTGCGCAATCTGCTGCATCCGGTGCGATTGGCAGTGCTGGATCGTCTACAGGTACAGCTGCAGTTAGTCCTGCGACGGTTCCGGTAGTGCCAGCGAAAGATAACGACGCTCAGGCGGTGAATGATTCGCGGTCTCGCGAGAGCCGTGATCGGGAGGGACGATAATGAATCGCTTAATATCCCTCGCAATTGGTATATTTATTGTTATAGCGTTGCTGCTTTCAACCGTATTCGTGGTTGATCAGCGTCAATATGGCATTTTGTTTGCCTTTGGTGAAGTCAAGCAGGTCATTAGTGAACCCGGGTTGCATTTCAAATTACCGCCACCGTTCCAAAATGTTGTGTTTTTGGACAAACGGATTTTGACTATCGATCCTCCTGAAACAGACCGCTTTATCACTGCCGAAAAGAAGAATATTCTGATCGATGTATACGTGAAATGGCGCATTGTCGATCCTAAACTTTATTTTGTTAGTTTTGGCGTTGATGAGAAACGTGCCCAAGATCGTATGTCTCAGATTGTCAAAGCGGCGTTGAACGAAGAGATTACCAAGCGCACAGTGCGTGAAGTTATTTCTGGCGAGCGTGGCAAAGTGATGGATGCGCTGCGTAAAAAAGTCGAAGAGGAAGCCAAGCAAATCGGTGTCGATATAGTTGATGTGCGTCTGAAGCGTGTTGATTATGTCGATCAAATCAATGCTTCTGTGTACGACAGAATGAAATCTGAGCGTGCGCGGGTTGCAAATGAATTGCGCTCGACTGGTTTTGCTGAATCGGAAAAAATTCGTGCTGATGCAGATAAACAACGGACGGTGATTTTGGCCGAAGCTTATCGTGATGCAGAAAATATGCGCGGTGAGGGTGATGCCAAGGCTTCGCAAATTTACGCACAGGCATTTGGCAAGAGCCCGGAATTCTACAAGTTTTATCGTAGCCTAGAGGCTTATCGGGCCAGCTTTAAGAGTCGTCACGATTTGATGGTGGTTGATCCTAACTCGGAGTTCTTTAAGTATTTCAAGAACCCGGGAACTGGATCTGCCAAATAAAGAGTAAGCCACACATTTTAGGTGGTTGTTGAAATATTGATAAGGAGTGGTTGGTCGTTCATTGCGACAATCACTCGACCCCAAAATCAGGGGTTCAGAGTAGTAATTAAATGGCGTCATTTATCCCGACGCCATTTCTTTTTTTTTGCGGCGACGCTAATCTCTGATACATTCCGCATTATCCGTATTCGTGTCATCTGCATTACGCGCATTTTTCTTGGCTGCAGCGTTTAATAATGATGTTGTTCCTCGTATCAGCGAACGCTGATACAGAAATTTCTTTTGGTTTATTTTTCTATGCCTAATTGGCTTCTTCCCGAAAACATTGCCGATGTGTTGCCATCAGAAGCACGCAAGATAGAAGATCTGCGGCGTTTGATTCTCGACAATTTTCGTGTGTATGGTTATGAGCTTGTCATGCCGCCAATGTTGGAGTACATCGAGTCCTTATTGGCCGGAGCCGGTCAGGATACTGAGGCGATGACGTTTAAATTGGTCGATCAATTGTCAGGCCGCACGCTGGGTATCCGCGCCGACATGACGACGCAGGTTGCACGAATTGATGCGCATTTACTGAATCGTCCGTCTCTGACACGGCTTTGTTATGCGGGAAGCGTGTTGCGCACCAAACCATCCGGTTTGCATGCGACGCGTGAGCCGTTCCAGATTGGTGCGGAGATATATGGCCATGCCGGTCTGGAGGCCGATACAGAAATCCAGCATTTGGCACTGGCTTCGCTTGCCCTCGCCGGTATCAAGAAGGTTCGCCTGGACTTGTGTCACGTTGGTATATTTCGTGCGATTATTGCCGATGATGCGATTGCATTAAAAGATGAAAGTGCGTTGGTCAAATTGCTGGAAGGGAAGGATGTTCCCGGCTTGCAGGAACTGAGCGTTGGATATGCGCCCGAAACACGGGCCGCTCTATTGGCTTTACCGCATTTATATGGCGATGTGACTGTAATTGCGCGAGCACGCCAGACGTTGCCAAAGTTACCGGCAATCACCAAAGCGCTGGAAGAATTGCAGGCATTGGCACAGGCTGCAGGCGAAGAATGCGTGACGGTCGATTTAGCCGACTTACGTGGTTATCATTACGAAAGTGGCGCGATTTTTGGCGCGTATGTTTCCGGTCTGCCGAACGCGCTAGTACGTGGCGGTCGTTATGATCATGTGGGTGAAACATTTGGACGTTCGCGTCCAGCGACCGGTTTTTCGATGGATTTACGGGAATTAGCGCGTCTGATGCCGACCGCAGAGCGTAAAGCAGCAATTCGTGCTCCGTGGAGTACCGAAACGGGTTTAAAGGAAAAGATCGTAGCGTTGCGCAATGCGGGTGAAGTAGTGATTCAAAGCTTGCCCGGGCACGAAAACGATCAAGACGAGTTCGATTGCGACCGTGCGGTCGTGCTCGAAAATGGCAATTGGATTATCAAAAATTTGGACTAAGTGATGTTACAGAAACGTACTCAAAAAAACGTCGTTGTTATCGGAACCCAGTGGGGCGATGAGGGCAAGGGCAAAATTGTCGACTGGCTTACCGATCACGCACAAGGTGTCGTTCGCTTTCAGGGCGGTCACAATGCCGGCCATACCTTGGTCATTGGCGGTCACAAAACAGCTTTGCAATTGATCCCATCAGGAATCATGCGTCCAGGCGTTGCATGCTATATCGGTAATGGCGTTGTCTTGTCGGTTCCGGATTTGTTGCGTGAAATCGATAAACTGCAAGCTGCCGGGGTTGAAGTGGCATCCCGCCTGCGAGTATCAGAAGCTTGTCCTGTTATTTTGCCTTACCACACTGCACTTGATGCAGCGCGTGAAGCAGCCCGCGGTGCGGCGAAGATTGGCACTACCGGCAAAGGCATTGGCCCAGCATACGAAGATAAAGTGGCGCGTCGTGCGATCCGCGTTGCCGATTTGCTAAATGAAGCACGCTTCGCCGAGAAACTCAGAGAAAACCTCGATTATCACAATTTCGTGCTGACGAACTATCTGAAGGCAGAGGCAGTCGATTTTCAAAAAACCTATGACGATGCACTAGCCAACGTGCCGCGTCTGGCACCAATGGTGGCGGATGTGTCCAGCGAGTTGTACGCAGCGTATAACAATGGCGCCAAATTATTATTCGAAGGCGCGCAAGGTAGTTTGCTGGACGTCGATCACGGTACTTATCCTTTTGTTACGTCGAGTAATTGTGTTGCCGGTAATGCTGCAGCAGGTTCAGGTGTTGGGCCAAACATGCTGCACTACATTCTCGGTATTACCAAGGCCTACACCACGCGTGTCGGTTCAGGCCCATTCCCGTCCGAATTGCCTACCGACCAAGGTATTGGTCATCATCTGGCCAGCATTGGTCACGAGTTCGGAACAGTAACCGGCCGCGCCCGTCGTTGTGGTTGGTTTGATGCAGCTCTGCTGAAGCGCTCCGTGCAGATTAACGGTGTTTCGGGAATGTGTTTAACCAAGTTGGATGTACTTGATGGCTTGGATTCACTCAAGTTGTGTACTGGCTATACGATCGATGGCAAAGTTGTTGATATTTTCCCGGTGGGTGCTGAAGACGCAGCGCGTTGCGTACCGATCTACGAAGAAATGCCGGGCTGGAGTGAGGTTACTGTCGGTGCGAAATCGATGGATGCGTTGCCAGCGAATGCACAAGCTTATGTTAAGCGGATTGAAGAGCTGGTCGGCGTGCCGATTGATATGGTCTCGACAGGTCCTGATCGTGAAGAAACCATTGTTTTGCGCCACCCATTCAATAATTAAAAAAGAAGATAAGCGCCATGAATGTCTCCAATGATCAGCACCTGTGGGTTTCATGGGATGCGTATAATCTCGCGATCGAAAAGCTAGCGTTAAATGTGCATGCGTCTGGTTGGAAATTTGATCAGATTTTATGTCTGGCACGTGGCGGTTTGCGTCCCGGGGATGTTTGTTCTCGTATTTTTGACGTGCCGTTAGCGATTCTTTCGACCAGTTCTTATCGTGAGGATGCTGGCAAGGTGCAAAGCGACCTTGATATCGGAAAACACATCACTATGAGTCGTGGTTCGCTGGCCGGCAGAATTTTGCTGGTTGATGATCTGGTTGATTCGGGCGTGACGTTGGATAAGGTTTTGCGTCATTTACGGGAAAATTACTCACCCGTCACGGAAGTGAAATCAGCGGTAATTTGGTGGAAAGAGTGCTCGACGATCAAGCCGGACTTCTATGTCGAACATCTGCCTACCAATCCATGGATACATCAGCCTTTTGAAGATTACGACAGCTTGCGTCCGCATCAGCTTGAGGCTTGGACTAAAAAAGGGATGGTACGTTAATTATAAATTTGACGTATTGCCCTCGAGAGCGCCAGCTTCACGTGGTTTAAAGAAAATGTAGTACTGAATATGTCAGTGACTCCTCTAAGGAGCGCTGACATTTTTCATGGTCTATGCCTCATTACTTAATTATCAAACGTCAAATAAAGTGGTTGCTCTAACGGCGTGAACAGACGTTGCTCTGGCATGTAAAAGCCAATTAATTGCTTTCCTGCTGCCACGATATAAAACTCATGCGGCAACTTATCGTTGTTCATCAGCATACCCGTTTTTGGTTTGTAGACTTTTCCATCAGGCACATTGCCGAGATAAACCCAATGGCTGCCATCCATTAACATGATCGAATACCCTCCGGCTAGCGTGATCGTGACACGCCGCGCTAATATTTTGATCTGAGGTTTATTTGCCAGTGTCAGCAACGTGACAGGTGACGGCGGCGGTTCTACCGGTGCTAAGCGCGTTGCGCACCCGGTGATGAGGATGATGACACCCAAGAAAAATCCTGTTGTCCGCATTGTCGTTTGGTCTTCTCTAGTGCTGCTGGTTGGGTTGCAATCAATCAGTTTTGCTACTAATCGAGGTTGTCGTATCAACAGCGGTCTACCATTACTTCCCAGTCATTCCACACTTACAATCGCGCATAAAACGATTTGTAATGATTTGATGGTACAACACTTAATTGCATTATTTGCAATTAAGTGTTTTTTTTCGGAAAGATACATGTGGGATGTGCTTTCTAGCCGAATTTTGCCGCCTTGCGCTACAATTTTCGCTCACATTACGATGAATAAGGTGGTGCGTATCAGGTTTAAAACGAGGCTTTCGCAATCGCATACGAAATATTAATTCGATTAATATAAAAAATAGAAAAATAGTTCTACCAAGTCGAATTCTTGCTTACAATAGCTATCACTATAAAAAATCCACGGAGAATTAAGATGATAGATGTTGCAGTCTTTGGCGCGGGCCGCATTGGCAAAATACACGCTGGTAATCTGGTTATGCAACCCGGCGTGCGCCTCAAATATGTGAGCGATGTGAATGTGCAGGCAGCGCAGGAATTGGCAAGTAAGCATGGCGCGCAAGTGGTCTCCATCGATGCGGCACTTGAGGACTCTAGCGTAGGCGCAGTATTAATTGCATCGAGCACAGACACCCATGCCGATTTGATCTTGCGCGCCGTGGCTGCCGGTAAAGCGATATTTTGCGAGAAGCCGGTTGACCTTACGCTGGAACGCGCCAAAGCCTGCGCGCAAGCAGTCGCCGATGCCAAAGTAACTTGCATGATTGGTTTCCAGCGCCGCTTTGATCCCACTTTTGAAGCGCTGAAGACGCGTCTGGCAGCGGGCGAAATTGGCGATCCTGAAATGCTGATCGTTACCAGCAGAGATCCCGGCGCGCCGCCAGTGTCTTATTTGAAAAGTTCAGGCGGTATTTTCAAAGACATGTTGATTCATGATTTCGATATATTTCGTTGGATTTTGGATGACGAAGCCGTCAGCATTTCAGCAACCGGCAGTTGCTTAAGCGATCCGGCGATTGCAGAAGCAGGCGATATTGATTCCGCAGTCGTTACGATACGTACCCGCCGTGGGCGTCTGTGTCAGATAAATACTAGCCGTCGCGCTGCCTATGGATACGATCAGCGTTTTGAAGTGCTGGGCAGCCAAGGGATGTTACAGGCGGGCAATCACAAACCGACTGAAGTCGTCTCGTCTACCGCGCATAACGTCAGCCAGGACTTGCCTGAACATTTCTTCCTAGAGCGTTATCGCGCCGCTTACGCCCGCGAAATCGCGCATTTTTTTGATGTTTTAGTTAACGGTGGGACTGCGCGCACGACCATCGATGACGGGGTTAAGGCATTGGCATTGGCCGAGGCAGCGACCTTATCATGGCGTGAAAACCGCACGATCGACCTATCCAAATGAGCGCGCAATCGACATTAAAAGTGGGCATCGTCGGGCTAGGGCGATTGGGACGTCGGCATGCTGAGAACTTGCTACGGCGTGTTTCCGGTGCGGTGCTGGTGGCGGCCTGTAGCCCTGTTGAGGCTGAACTGACGTGGGCTAAAGAAACGTTAGGAATTAACGATCTCTACGAAGATTATGAAGCGCTACTGGCGCATGAGGGGCTTGATGCGGTGTTTTTGGTGACGCCGACTTCGTTGCATCCGCACCAGATCATTCAGGCGTTAAAGGCCGGCAAGCATGTATTTTGTGAGAAGCCGTTGTCGCTGGATTTGAACGATTGTCGTCGCGTGAGTGCCGAGGCAGCACTGCATCCGCAGCTGAAAGTGATGATCGGCTTTGTGCGACGTTTTGACGCCAGCTATCAAGCGGCGTACCAAAAAATCCAGTCCGGCAGCATTGGCCAGCCGTTCATGGTGTATTCGCAAACTTGTGATCAGCTTGATCCCGATGGATTCTTCGTCAAATTCGCCCCGACTAGTGGCGGTATTTTTCTCGACTGCAGTGTTCACGATATCGATTTGGCGCGCTGGCTGCTGGGAAATCCCAAGCCGGTGCGAGTGTTCGCCAGCGGTACGATTGCGGTACATCAGGATTTGCAATCATGTGCTGATGTGGATAACGGCGTGGCGATTTGTGAATTTGAAAATGGTCGTATCGCCACCTTTTACGCATCGCGCACCATGCCACACGGGCATGAAACGGTGACGGAAGTTACGGGTACGGCAGGGCGTTTGACGGTAGGGCGCAATGCTCGCCAGAATCGGTTGGAGATTGCCGATGCAAGGGGTATTCGCAACGAATGCACGCCAACGTTTTTCGAGCGCTTTGAAGATGCTTTTCTGACCGAGGCTGCCTATTTTGTCGACGCCATTCGCAACAATACACCGTTGAGTCTGACACTTGATGATGCGACGGAAGCGACTCGGATTGGCATCGCCATGCGCGAGTCGCTGTTATCGAAATTACCTGTGATGCTGTAACTGATCTCGATTAATCGTCGTAGCCATCAATAGCGCTGGTCTCTTCTACGTCCAGCTCCAGTCGATATGCCAGCGCAATGAATAATGCCTGGCATAAGCACATCGCATTCGTCAGCGACCGGAAGGCAAAGGCGCTACCTTCCTTAACAGTTAAGGAAACCGTAGCGTGCTTTGCCAATGGGCTGAGCTGGCTATCGGTGATGACCAACGTCTTGGCCTGACGATGATGCGCCAGACGCACGCAGGCCTGCGTTTCTTTGCCGTAAGGCGTAAAACTGATGGCGATCATCACGTCATTTTTGCCGATACTGCGGCATTGTTCGCGGAACATGCCGCCTTGTCCCGATAAAAGATGCACGCGTTTATTGGTGTGTTGCAGCGCATACACAATGTAGGAGGCGATAGGGAAAGAACGGCGCACGCCGATGACGTAAATATTATCGGCTTTGACCAGAAGTTTGACCGCCTCTTCAAATCGCGCTTCATCCAGACCGCTTAACAGTTCATCCAAACCGCTGCGACTGGCGTCGATAAATTCGCGTGCCATCGCCCCGCTGCTGAGCGGTGACGCTTTGGTTTCTATCAGTTTGCGGATGCGTTGCTGATAGTTAGGCGACGGCCCGGTTTGGGCGGTGTAAGCGTCGCGGAATACCGCCTGCATTTCGCTGAAGCCGCTAAAGCCAAATTGTTTGGCGAAGCGTACGATCGCTGACGGTTGCACATCGCAATGTTCGGCGATATCGCTAATGCGTTCCAGCATCAAACTAGTCCGATGTTGTTCGACGTACTTTGCAATGATCTTTAGTTGCTTGGAAAGCGTGGCGTATTTGTCAGCAATGTGTAGCATTAGTTGGTCGACTGTAGCAGTTTCCGCCATGGTATTTCCTTATATGTTCTTGCGTTGTTATCTTTGTACTGATGCGCTGATTAACGTAATTATAAAGATGTTTATAAATGTAATTGAAAATTTTATTCTAAATTAAAAATAGTTTGAAAAAAAAGTTGCATTGTTGTTCTGCATGTTCTATTGTTAAGTGCCGATCGGGAAAGGCCAGGCTTCAGTACATCGAAGCGCATGGCAGCATACCGATTGCGTGGCACACACACCGGATATCCCCTAAAGTTCGGACAAAATAACATCGGAGATTAATAACATGCAACGATATAGATGCAAACGGCTTGTCAAAGCCTTGATGGTAGCAACCTTGGCGATGTCAGCGGTATCAGTAAATGTGGCGTATGCAGCAGCAGAAAAATTTGTCCTGATTAGTCATGCACCGGACTCTGATTCCTGGTGGAATACGATCAAAAATGCGATCAAGCAAGCAGGTGAAGATTTCAACGTGACCGTTGACTATCGTAATCCACCTAACGGTGATTTGGCCGATATGTCGCGTTTGATCGAACAAGCAGCAGCCCGTCATTACGACGGTGTGATCGTCAGTATCGCGGACTATAGCGTACTGAAAAAAGCGATGGAAAACGTGACTGCCAAGAAAATTCCTTTGGTCACAATCAATTCCGGCACACAGAAACAAAGCGAAGAATTAGGCGCGATCATGCACGTCGGTCAGCCTGAATATGATGCAGGCAAGGGCGCTGGCGAAAAGGCGAAAGCCGCGGGCATCAAGTCTTTCGTATGCGTCAACCATTACGCTACTAATCCATCCTCATTCGAGCGTTGCCGCGGTTTTGCCGATGCGATTGGCGTCGATTATAAAAAAGCGACGCTTGATGCAGGTCAGGATCCAACCGGAATAGAAAGCAAACTGAGCGCTTATTTACGGAATAATCCAGGTACGCAAGGCGTGTTGGCATTGGGGCCGGATTCAGCTGGGCCGAGTCTGCGCGCATTGCAAAAAATGGGTCTGAAAGGCAAAATGTGGTTCGCTACATTCGATTTGTCAGATGAGATTGCCAAGGGTATTCAGGATGGTTCGGTCCAGTTTGCGATTGATCAGCAACCCTACTTGCAGGGTTACATTCCGGTTGCAGTCCTGGCGATCATGACGCAAACGCATACCACCGACGTGGCAACGATTCAGGCAAAGCTGAAGGCTAATCCGAAGTTTCAGGCACGTCTTGCCGAGTATGGATTGGCACCGATTTACGGACCACGCCACATCAGCTCAGGTCCGGGTTACATCACCAAAGATAATATTGATAAAGTCCTCAAATACGCAGGTCAGTATCGTTAATTTTCCCTCTTTTACTGCATCTATTTGATGTTTTACGGCCACCCGTAACCTTCATGCACTGCGTATCAAGTGTGTGCATGTAAGCGGGTGTTGCGTAGTCCGTTTGATGTTGTATCAAAAAAAGTGCCGGTCCGAAGTTCGGGGCCGGCCACTATAAGCAGGAGATATTTCATGAGTTCACATAGCATCCGTGCTGAAAAAGTCACGCCTGTAGGCGACGACTCAGCCCAAAAAAATAACATTAATTCCCCGAATAGCCCAAACATTCAGCAGGATGAACGCGTCCGTTCAGAGGGCGGTTTGAAGCGCTTTCTGGGTCGCCCGGAGTTCGCTTCGCTGGCTGGCGTGATTCTGGTTTTTATTATCTTTGCACTGACCGCTGGCGACTCCGGCATGTTCAATCTGGACGGTATCGTCAACTGGATGCAAGTCGCAGCCTATCTTGGCCTGATCGCTATCGGTGCCTGTATGTTGATGATCGCTGGGGAGTTCGATTTGTCGATAGGCTCGATGATCGGCTTTGCCGGAATGATGGTGGCGATTCCCACGGTGTATTTTCACTGGCCGTTTTGGTTAGCTGTGATTTTTGCATTTGCCGGATCGATGGCGCTGGGTTGGCTGAATGGTTATCTGGTCATCAAAACCCGTCTGCCGTCCTTCATCGTCACGCTGGCTTTTCTCTTTATTTTGCGTGGCTTGACGCTGGCGCTATCGATCATGTTTGCCAACCGCACCATCGTTAGTGGCGTGGGCGAATATGCGTCCAAAGACTGGCTGGGAGGCTGGTTATTTATCGGCACGGTAGGGAACGGTTTCTTTCGCTGGATGGCAGGACAAGGTTGGATTGCGACCACTGATGGCGGTGCGCCATTGGTTGCAGGCGTTCCAAAGGTGATTGTCTGGTGGATTGCGTTAGCGATCGTTGCCAGCTTTATTTTGGCACGTACTCGTTTTGGTAACTGGATTTTTGCTGTGGGCGGCGACGCCAATGCTGCTAAAAATGTCGGTGTACCGGTGCGACGCGTAAAAATTACTTTATTCGTATTCACCGCATTTTGCGCCTGCTTGTTCGCAGTCCTGCAAGTCGCCGATGTTGGCTCGGCTGCAGCCGACCGTGGCTTGCAGAAAGAGTTTGAAGCAATCATCGCTGCCGTTATCGGCGGTGCATTGTTGACCGGCGGTTACGGCTCAGTCATCGGTGCTTGTTTTGGCGCATTAATATTTGGTGTGGTGCAGATTGGGATCTCTTACACGAACCTTAACTCTGACTGGTTCAGGGTATTTCTCGGCGTGATGTTGCTGGTCGCGGTTCTGTTCAATAACTATGTCCGCCGGCGCGTGACGGAGGCGAGGTAATCATGAGCGACACTATTCTGGCTTTAGAAAACGTCAGTAAATTTTTTGGCTCCGTGATCGCGTTGCAGGGCGTCACTCTTCGTCTTAAAAAGGGCGAAGTACATTGTTTGCTGGGCGACAACGGCGCAGGAAAATCGACGTTAATTAAAACCCTGGCAGGGGTGCATAAGCCCTCTGAAGGGCAATATCTTGTCGATGACAAACCGGTTTCTTTTAATTCACCGAAAGAGGCGCTGGATGTCGGCGTGGCGACGGTATATCAGGATCTTGCATTGGTCCCTTTGTTATCGGTGGCGCGGAATTTTTTCATGGGCCGTGAACCGACAAAAAAGATATTCGGTATCACCGTGATGGATATGAAATACGCTGCGCAAACGGCTAGCGAGAAACTGGCTGAAATGGGCATCATGGTGCGTGATCCGCATCATGCAATCGGGACGATGTCGGGCGGTGAAAAGCAATGTCTGGCGATTGCCCGCGCGATTCATTTCGGTGCGCGAGTATTGATTTTGGATGAGCCGACAGCGGCGCTCGGCGTCAAGCAATCGTTCAATGTTCTCAAGCTCATTCATAAAGCGCGTGAGCGCGGTATTTCCGTGATTTTTATCACGCATAACGTTCATCATGCATACCCGATTGGTGACTCGTTCACGTTGCTTAATCGCGGCAAATCGATGGGGACATTTACTAAAGAAAATGTCTCTAAAGATGAGGTGCTGGACATGATGGCGGGCGGTGCGGAGATGCAGACGCTGATGAATCAACTCGAAGGCATCAGGATTTAAAGGGAATATTCATGACAACACCATTACATGCAGCGACCACCGTGAGCACGAGATTTGCACCGGATCGTCAGCGCGATATTATTTGTCTGGGCCGTCTGGCAGTGGATTTATATGCGCAACAAATTGGCGCACGGCTGGAGGACGTAACCAGCTTTGCTAAATATCTTGGCGGTTCTTCCGCGAATATTGCGTTTGGCTGCGCACGACTAGGCCTGAAATCGGCAATGCTGGCGCGGGTCGGTAACGAACACAATGGCCAGTTTCTGACCAAGGCGCTTGCTGCCGAGGGCTGCGATGTCAGCCAGATCAAAATCGATCCCGAGCGGCTGACAGCATTAGTTATGCTGGGCCTGAAGGACAGGGATACATTTCCGTTAATTTTCTATCGCGATAATTGCGCGGACATGGCGATTTCGGAAGAAGATATCGATGAGGCTTTCATCGCGTCTAGCAAAGCGCTGCTCATTACCGGCACGCATTTTTCGACCCAAAAAGTGCATCGCACCAGCAATCTGGCATTGGACTATGCGCGGCGGAATAACGTCCGCACGGTGTTGGATATCGATTACCGTCCGGTGCTGTGGGGCTTGGCCGCAAAGGGTGATGGTGAAACGCGTTTCATCGCTGACCATAATGTGACCGCGCATTTGCAGGGAATTTTACCGAAATTTGATCTGGTCGTCGGTACTGAAGAAGAATTTATGATTGCTGGCGGCGGTGCCAATATCATCGCTTCGTTGCTCGCCGTACGTGCGGTCAGCGCGGCGACATTGGTGGTCAAGCGCGGCCCGCTTGGGTGCGCGGTCATCCACGGCGACATCCCGGCAAGTCTGGACGAGGGTTTCAATTATCAGGGCGTGCAAGTTGAGGTATTAAATGTACTTGGCGCGGGTGATGCATTTTTGTCCGGTTTTCTGAAGGGCTGGCTGACTGGTGCGGATGATGAAACCTGCTGCCGTTACGCCAATGCCTGCGGTGCCTTAGTCGTATCACGCCATGCTTGTGCGCCGGCGATGCCGACGCCGGTTGAGTTGGAATATTTTCTAGCCAATAGTACGCGTCTGCAGCGTCCGGATCAGGATGCACATTTAACCCGTTTGCATCGGGTTACCGCACCGCGTCCGGCATGGGATGAATTGAATGTCTTCGCCTTTGATCATCGTAATCAATTTTTTGAATTGGCGCGTGAAAGCGGCGTTGCCGAAACGCGTCTGCCTGCATTGAAATGCCTGTTAGTGGAAGCCGTTGCGCAGACCGAAAAGGCGCTCAATCTGCAAGGCAAGATCGGTGTGTTGATCGACGATCGTTATGGTCAGGATGCCTTGAATGCCGCCACCGGCCGTGGTTGGTGGCTTGGACGTACTGTGGAACTGCCGTTGTCGAATCCGCTTGAGTTTGATTATGGCCGTTCGATAGGCTCACATCTGATTAGCTGGCCGCGTGAACAAGTCGTGAAATGTTTAGTGCAATTGCATCCTGACGACGCCGTTGAAAATCGTCTGGAACAAGAAGCACAAATCCGTGCGTTATATGACGCAGTGCAGGTCAGCGGGCATGAATTGTTGCTGGAAATTATTCCCTCAAAAAACTTGGAAATCACCGACACCACCGTGTTGCGAGCGCTTAAGCGTTTGTATAACTTGGGTATCTACCCAGAATGGTGGAAGCTGGAATCAATGGCCCCAGCGCAATGGACGGCGATTGATAGTCTGATCGCAGAACGCGACCCTTATTGCCGCGGTGTGGTGTTGCTGGGATTGAACGCATCGGTAGAGCAATTGGCAGCAGGATTTCTGGCCTCAAAAGATAGTAAGACTTGCCGTGGCTTTATGGTGGGGCGGACAATTTTTCATGCGCCTGCACGCCGTTGGCTGCAAGGTGAAATTGATGATGCAGCATTGATCGCAGAGGTACGCGCGACCTTTGAACAACTGATTGGCGTCTGGCAGTCCAGCCACGGACGTACCGCAGCAATTCCGCAGACAGCATCGGCAGAAACAAAAAATGTGGAGCGCGCAGCATGAGCAACGATAGCGGGACAATTCGACTAACGATGGCGCAGGCGCTGGTGCGCTATCTGGCGGCGCTGCGAGTTATGACCGCAGACGGGAATGGTGAAGCGCCATTATTCGGTGGCGTCTTTGCGATTTTCGGCCACGGCAATGTCGCCGGGTTGGGAGAGGCGCTGTATCAGCACCGCGAAGAATTGCCGACCTATCGGGCGCACAACGAGCAGGCCATGGCACATGCAGCAATTGGCTATGCCAAAGCACATATGCGGCGGCGCATGATGGCGGTCACCAGTTCGATAGGACCGGGCGCGACTAATCTATTGACGGCGGCAGCGCTGGCGCATGTGAATCGCTTGCCGGTGCTGTTGCTGCCGGGGGATATTTTCGTCTCACGGCGACCCGATCCGGTGCTGCAACAACTGGAAAATTTTCAGGACGGCAGTGTTTCGGTGAATGATGCATTTAAGCCGTTGTCGCGTTATTTTGATCGGATTATTTATCCTGAGCAGTTGCTGACCGCGCTGCCACGGGCGATTCAGGTATTAACCGATCCGGCGCAATGCGGGCCTGTGACATTGGCGTTGCCGCAGGATGTGCAGACGATGGCCTACGATTTTCCGTTGGCATTTTTCAAACCGAAACTGGTGACGTTTCGGGCACAGCCGCCTGCCGCCGATGAATTGCAGCAAGTCTTGGGCTTGTTAAAAAATGCCCGGCAACCGTTGATCGTTGCCGGTGGCGGAGTCTTATATGGCAATGCCACTGAGACTTTGCGCAAATTCGCCGAAGAGCACGGCGTGCCGGTTGCAGAAACGCAGGCTGGCAAAGGCGCGTTGCCGTGGGATCATCCGTTGCAACTGGGCGCACTTGGCGTCACCGGCTCGCCTGCGGCAAATACAATGGCCGATCACGCCGATGTGGTGATTGCTGTCGGTAGTCGCTTGCAGGATTTCACCACCGGATCGCATTCGTTGTTTGCACAGGCGCAATTGATCAATATCAATGTCAATTCTTGCGATGCTATGAAGTGGCAAGGTGCCAGCATGTTGTCGGATGCCGCTTTGGGTTTGACTGCTTTGTCACGCGAGCTTAAAGATTGGCGCGCCAGTGAAACCTGGACTGTTGAGGCAAATGAGCAAGCGGCAGCATGGCGCGCTACCGTCAACGGCATCACCCATCGGTGCGAAATCGCCGCGCCTGAGTTACCTTACGATGGCGAAGTCATCGGCGCAGTGCAGCGTTCAAGCAGCGCTTCGCCGGTGAGCGATATCGTGGTCTGCGCGGCCGGGACCTTGCCAGCGGAACTTCACAAACTGTGGCGCACAGCAACGCCGGGCGGCTATCACGTCGAGTACGGCTATTCTTGTATGGGCTATGAAATTGCCGGTGCACTTGGCGTCAAGCTGGCTAAGCCGGAACGAGAAGTGATCGTGATGGTGGGCGATGGCAGCTATTTGATGATGAACTCTGAAATCGCGACTTCAGTCATGCTGGATAAAAAACTGATTATCGTGGTGCTGGACAATCGTGGTTATGGCTGCATCAATCGTCTGCAACAAGCTTGTGGCGGTGCACCGTTCAACAATATGCTGGAAGACTGCTTGCAGGGTGCTCTTGGTGCGCCGCAGATTGACTTTGCCGCGCATGCCAGATCGTTGGGTGCAATCGCTGAGAATGTTAAATCGATCCCTGAATTGGAAGCCGCAATGCAGCGCGCCCGTGCTGCGGATCGGACCTATCTGGTCTGCATCGATACCGACCCTAAACGGACTACCGAGGATGGTGGCTGCTGGTGGGAAGTCGCGGTGCCGGAAGTCTCAGCGCGGGCGTCGGTACAACTGGCGCGTGAGCAATACGAGCAAGCGCAACTGAACCAAAAAATCTAAAGAGGCAATAGCGTGGCTAAACAATTTAACGTAAAAATTGGGATTAACCCGATCTCGTGGATGAACGATGATTTGCCTTCCTTGGGTGGCGAGACGCCGTTGGAAGTCGCCTTGGCAGAAGGCGCACAGATCGGCTATCGCGGGTTTGAGTTGGGCAATAAGTTTCCGAAGGAGCCTACGGCATTACGGGCGGTTTTGGGTAAATATGCGTTGGAGTGCGTGTCCGGCTGGTATTCCGGTCGCCTAGCGACTGGCTCGGTAGAGGATGAAATCGCGTCTGTCGGACCGCATCTGCGGTTGCTGGCCGAAAACGGCGCAACGGTAATGGTCTATGGTGAGGTCGCGAATGCGATTCAGGGACGGCCCGATCCGCTTTATAAACGACCGCAATTTAACAGCGCCGGGCAATGGCAGGAATATGCGGACAAGTTGACTGCGTTTGCAACTTACACGTTATCGCACGGCGTGCGGCTGTCGTATCACCATCATATGGGGGCCTATGTCGAGACGCCAGCGGATGTTGATCGGCTGATGGCGCTGACGGGCGAGGCGGTCGGGCTGTTGTTTGATAGCGGCCATATTACGTTTGCAGGCGGCGATCCGGTCGCGGTGCTCTCAAAACATATAGCGCGGGTATCTCACGTACATTGTAAGGACGTGCGTCCGGCAGTGATGAAAATGGCGCGCAATCGGAATTGGAGTTTTCTGCAATCGGTCATTAATGGTGCGTTCACCGTACCGGGCGATGGCGGGATTGATTTTGCGGCGTTGTTGCAGGTGCTGCATCAACATGATTATCAAGGCTGGCTGGTGGTGGAGGCTGAGCAAGATCCAGCGGTGGCACCAAGTTATCAATATGCCGAAATGGGCTACCAGTACCTGGCCGCGTTGGTGCAGAGGATTGAGAATGGCGATTTGACCGGCATGGCGGAGGCCGCATGAACTTATTAGTCAAAGGTCGGCAAGAAGGGCGCGAGATTGTCACCGTCACGCCGCAATCCGCTGGCTGGAATTATGTGGGCTTTGCGGCTTATCGGCTAGGACATAACGAGCATGTCGATTTCGATACCGGCGCGCGGGAATGTTGCATCGTAGTTTTGCGTGGCGTGGTCAGCGTGCGGGCCGAGGATACTTTGTGGGCCGAGATCGGCGAACGCTATAGCGTCTTTGATGATGCCTCGCCATATTCTGTTTACGTGCCGCATAGTCACGCTGTCAGTATCGTCGCGCATGGCGATGCGGAAATTGCGGTGTGTAGCGCGCCCGGTCATGGCGATCTGGCAGCCAGATTGATCGAGCCAGCCAGCGCCAAACGCTCGGTGCGCGGGCAGGGCAGCAATACCCGCTATGTGTGCGATATTTTGCCGCAAACCGCGCCAGCCGACCATTTGCTGGTAGTTGAGGTGATTACACCGGGCGGCCATTCTTCAAGTTATCCGCCGCATAAACACGATACCGACAATATTCCGGATGAAAGTTCGCTGGAAGAAACTTATTACCATCGGATCAACCCTTCGCAAGGTTTTGCCTTCCAGCGCGTGTATACCGATGACCGTTCGCTGGACGTGGCAATGGCGGTCGAAAATCATGATGTTGTGATGGTCCCAAAGGGCTATCATCCAGTGGTTGCGCCGCATGGTTACGATTGTTATTACCTCAATGTGATGGCCGGTCCAAAACGGTCCTGGCATTTCAAAAACGACCCGGCCCATGATTGGCTCATACCGCGTTAGCGATTTGTGCGTGGCGGTCATATGTAGCGCTTATTTACAAATTACACGTCCACGCCATCGGCCCTTTTGCCGAAAGTCTCTCTGAATCTATCGTTATTTACTTTCGAGGTTAATTATTATGTCACTCCAGAATAGTGCCGCTCCTGCGGTATTGGGTCATTTCATCAACGGTCAGCAGGTAGCCTCCCTAAGCGAACGCACCAGCGATGTGTTTAATCCCGCCACAGGTGCCGTCAGCGCCAAAGTAGGGCTTGCATCGCATGCTGAAGTTGATGCCGCAGTTGCCGCTGCGAAGGCTGCTTTCCCCGCATGGTCGGCATTGCCGCCATTGCGCCGCGCCCGCATCATGTTTAAATTCAAAGAATTGCTGGATCAGAATCATGACCGTCTGGCGGCCCTGATCACCAGCGAGCACGGCAAAGTATTTACCGATGCGAAGGGCGAAGTTACGCGGGGCATAGAAGTCGCCGAATTTTCCACCGGCATCCCGCAATTGCTAAAAGGCGAATATACCGAGCAGATCAGCAATGGGATTGACGCCTGGACCATGCGTCAGCCGCTGGGCGTTTGCGCAGGCATTACACCATTTAATTTTCCGGTCATGGTGCCGATGTGGATGTTTCCGATGGCGATTGCTTGCGGCAATACGTTTGTCTTGAAGCCGTCCGAGCGCGATCCCTCGGCCAGTTTGTTATTGGCTGAACTGTTAAAGGAAGCCGGTTTGCCGGATGGCGTCTTTAATGTAGTGCAGGGCGATAAAGTGGCGGTTGATGCCATCCTTGATCACCCCGATGTCAAGGCTGTCAGTTTTGTCGGCTCGACCCCAATTGCAGAATATATTTACGCGACGGGCTGTGCCAAGGGTAAGCGAGTTCAGGCGCTGGGCGGCGCTAAAAACCATATGGTTGTGATGCCGGACGCGGACTTGCATCAGACTGTCGATGCCTTGATCGGTGCCGGTTACGGTTCTGCAGGCGAGCGCTGCATGGCGATTTCAGTTGCGGTT
This sequence comes from Glaciimonas sp. PCH181, assembly GCF_003056055.1. NCBI lineage: Bacteria > Pseudomonadati > Pseudomonadota > Betaproteobacteria > Burkholderiales > Oxalobacteraceae > Glaciimonas > Glaciimonas sp. PCH181. The sequence goes on along the minus strand of NZ_PYFP01000001.1, from coordinate 1,717,676 downwards.
GCAGTTGGAGATGTTGCAGATAAATTGGTGGCTGCGCTGGCACCGCGCGTGCGCGAACTTCGGATCAATCAGGGCATGGATCTGGAAGCAGAAATGGGGCCGGTCGTCACCCAGATTCACAAAGATAAAATCCTGGGTTACATCAATGACGGCATCGATGCTGGCGCGACGCTGGCAGTCGATGGACGCAGTTTTACGGTTCCCGGACATGAAAACGGCTTCTTTCTGGGAGGCACATTATTTGACCATGTCACCGCTGACATGAAAATTTATCAAGAAGAAATTTTCGGGCCGGTCTTATGCATCGTCCGCGTGCCAGACTTTGCGGCGGCGCTGGATCTGGTGAATGCGCATGAATTCGGCAACGGCACGGCGATCTTCACCCGCGATGGCAATACGGCGCGTGAATACACGTCAAGAGTCCAGGTCGGGATGGTCGGCGTTAATGTGCCTATTCCTGTGCCGATGGCTTTTCATAGTTTTGGCGGTTGGAAACGGAGTCTGTTTGGAGATCATCACGCCCACGGCCCAGAGTCGGTGCGCTTTTATACTAAGCAAAAGGCAGTAACTCAGCGCTGGCCTGCGACGATTTCGGCCGGAGCCGAATTTGCCATGCCTACTATGAAGTAAGTTTGCAGAGGTTTGTGATCGTTAGGCTGTGACGGCAACGGAAGGCGGGAATCTCTTTGAAACGAGAGGTTCCCGACTTGCATGTTGCTGGATTTGGCGCTGGTCATCAGCAATAATTTCTCCGTCCTATTGCAGGCACAAATCTCAAACACAAATTCCAGATACAAAAAAACCGCATAAACATTGATGTTTATGCGGTTTCTCTATTTTTTGCACCAATTACTTGGTGCCCACGGAGGGACTCGAACCCCCACACCCGAAGGCACATGGACCTGAACCATGCGCGTCTACCAATTCCGCCACGTGGGCTTTTTGTTGCTAGTCATTAAGACTCTCAACAATTGCGAAGGACGAATAATACGTGCATTTAGTGTTCTCGGTCAATGAAAGAGTGGCTAAATTTAAAGGTTTGTCTATTTCCTGAATGACATCAGAAGAAATTAGCGCATCGCTTGTCGAAATAGGCCGATTGGGCCGCGATTGAATAGAGAGTTGGCTAAATTTTGCGCTTCACAGGCTTGGGCATTCAACCATAAAGAAAGCGCTTATCTGAGATGATCAGATTGCATTTATTGGCGAAGTTAGCCGTATCGAGAGCTATATTGGTGCGCACAAAGAAAAAAACATAAAAAAAACCGCATAAACATTGATGTTTATGCGGTTTCTCTATTTTTTGCACCAATTACTTGGTGCCCACGGAGGGACTCGAACCCCCACACCCGAAGGCACATGGACCTGAACCATGCGCGTCTACCAATTCCGCCACGTGGGCTTTTTCAAAAAATTAAGGCTAGGCCTAATTCCTGAGAAGACCAAGATTATAATTGAACGCTAAAATAAGTCAACTCAGCGAATCGCGAGGGGGTATTTATCGCTATATTACAGTGGCTAACTAGGAGAATGCGGCTATCCTCCGTTACACTAAGCGCTAATTTCCAGTCTTACCGTGCTGAGATCTGACGTATTTACCCGATTTTTATCAATAACAACTACCGCCAACACGCCTCTTGAGCCAATATTCCTACACCATCCCTAGCCGGGAGGAAATTCTCGGCCTTCTGCGGACCTCCTCAGAACCGCAAAATATCGCCGCCCTTGCTGCTGCGCTTGGCGTTAAGCCCGACGAAATGGAAGGGTTGACGCGCCGCCTAAATGCCATGGACCGAGACGGGCAAATCAAGCCGGATCGTGCTGGCATTTATAAGCTCACCAATTCCCCGGATTTTATCGAAGGCCGCGTTAGCAGCCACCGGGATGGCTATGGCTTTTTGATTCCGGACGATGGCGGTGGCGATGTTTTCCTGCCTGAAAAAGAAATGCAGAAAGTGCTTAACGGCGACCGTGTTCAGGCGCGTGTTACTGGCACTGACCGCCGTGGCCGTCCAGAGGGCACTATCGTAGAGGTTGTTACGCGGGCCAATACCCACGTCATCGGTCGTTTGCTCAATGAAAACGGGGTTTGGGTGATTGCGCCGGAAGACAAGCGCATCAGTCAGGACATTATTTTGTCGGGATCGCCGGGTAAGGCTAAAGCCGGGCAGGTGGTCAGCGTCGAATTGACCGAGCAGCCATCGCGGTTTACGCAGCCGGTAGGCAAGATTTCTGAAATTTTGGGTGACATTGACGATCCCGGAATGGAGATCGAAATTGCTGTGCGTAAGTATGGCGTTCCCCATGAATTTTCTGCTGCGGCACAAAAAGCTGCGTCTAAACTACCAAATATCGTTGTTGACGCCGATTTAGCCGAACGCGTCGATTTGCGCGACGTGCCGCTGGTCACGATTGATGGCGAAGATGCACGGGATTTTGACGATGCGGTGTATTGCGAGCCGGTTAAAATCGGTCGTACTACAGGATATCGTCTGATCGTCGCGATTGCCGATGTCAGTCATTACGTCAAACCAAACGATGCGCTAGATGTGGATGCGCTTGAGCGTAGTACTTCCGTGTATTTCCCGCGCCGGGTTATCCCGATGTTGCCGGAAAAACTCTCAAACGGTTTGTGTTCGCTCAATCCGGATGTTGATCGTCTGACGCTGGTATGTGATGCCGTGATTACCGCCAAAGGCGAAATTAAGGCTTATCAGTTTTATCCTGCGGTAATTCATTCTGCGGCACGCCTGACTTATACCGAAGTCGCTGCGGTCCTCGGTAATACTAAAGGCCCTGAAGCCGCTAAGCGCCCTGAATTAGTCCCGCATCTGCTGCATCTGTATGAAGTGTTTCATGCATTGCTGCAAGCGCGTCAAACACGTGGCGCAATTGATTTTGAAACCACTGAAACGTACATCGTTTGCAACGCTGCCGGGAAAATTGAAAAAATCCTGCCACGGACTCGCAATGATGCGCATCGTTTGATTGAAGAATGCATGCTGGCCGCCAATGTCTGCGCGGCCGATTTGCTAGAGCGTCACAAGCATCCTGGTCTATACCGGATTCATGCTAGCCCGACTAAAGAAAAGCTGGCAGTGTTACGCACGTTCTTGAAGCAAACCGGCCTGACGCTGGCTGGTGGCGATACGCCATCGGCTTCGGACTATGCTGCTTTGATGCCGAAGATCAAGGCACGGCCTGACGCGCTGTTGTTACAAACCATGCTGCTACGCTCAATGCAGCAAGCGGTTTATAGCCCGGAAAACATCGGTCACTTTGGTTTGTCTTACGAGCATTACGCGCATTTCACCAGCCCGATCCGACGTTACCCGGATTTGTTGACGCATCGTGCGATCAAAGCAATATTGTTAGGCAAGCGTTATGATCCAAAAGGCCTCGATACCAGTGGTCTGAATACGATGTTGTCGCCTGCCGGTCGGCGCAAGCAAGCGGAAGATAAAGCTGCTGGCAAAAAGAAAAACGAAGGCAGTCTGGCAATTTGGGAAGCCCTTGGCGTGCATTGTTCGGCCAACGAGCGACGCGCGGACGAGGCTTCACGTGATGTAGAAGCCTGGCTTAAATGCTATTTCATTCGCGATAAACTCGGCGAAGAATTCACCGGTACTATTTCCGGCGTGGCGACTTTTGGTATTTTCGTGCAACTCGATGCGTTGTATATCGAAGGCTTGGTTCACGTCACCGAATTGGGGGCGGATTACTTCCAGTACGATGAAGCGCGCCATGAGTTGCGTGGCGAACGGACCGGAATTCGGTACCAGTTGACTGACCGCGTGACGGTGCAAGTCAGCCGGGTTGATCTGGATGCACGCAAAATCGATCTGCGTCTGGTCACAGAGCCGGGTATCAAGACGGTCTTAAAAAATGAGGCGCGGCGTGCCGATAGCGAGCATGAAAAATCGCGTAGCAGAAAGGCCAAGTCGAAAGTCGATACGACCCCTGCAAATCGGATACCCGCCACACCAGTAAACAAAACAAGCAAGGCCGGTACAAGCGTCAAGCCTAAGGTAACTAAGGGCAAAAAAGCCAAAGTTACCATGAGCGTAGAAAAAACGCGTGAACCAAAGGCTTTCGTTAAATCAAGCAAGAAAAAAAGATAGAACATGAAAAGTAAAATGATATTCGGCTTTCACGCCGTCACCTCGCGCCTGCGTCACGAAGCTTCTTCGGTTGAAGAAATTTATGTGGACGCCAGCCGCATCGATGGCCGCATGAAAGAATTACTGAGCAACGCTAAAGCGCTTAACGTGCGCGTTATTCCAGTAGATGACCAGCGTCTGTCCAACATCGTTGGCACGCGTCGCCATCAAGGCGTCGTTGCCAAAGCCGGTGAGTTATCGCTGGCACGCAATCTGGACGAATTGCTGGATGCGATTGAAGGACCACCATTATTGCTAGTATTGGATGGCATCACCGATCCGCATAATCTGGGAGCCTGTTTGCGGGTTGCCGATGGCGTCGGTGCGCATGCTGTCATCGCTCCTAAAGACCGTGCAGTTGGCTTGAACGCGACGGCGGCCAAAGTTGCCAGCGGTGCTGCGGAAACGATCCCATACATCACTGTCACCAATCTTGCGCGGACATTGCGTGAATTAAAAGAGCGCAATATTTTGCTGATCGGTACGACCGAAGACGGCGAAAAAAGCTTATACGAAGCCGATTTCTCTGGCCCTGCAGCCCTGATCATGGGTTCAGAAGGCGAAGGCATGCGTCGTTTAACGCGTGAGACCTGCGATGTTTTGGTCCACGTTCCCATGTTCGGTTCGGTTGAAAGTCTGAACGTGTCGGTTGCATCCGGGGTTTGTTTGTATGAAGCACGTCGCCAACGGATGGCTAAAGGCGTATAGATTGTATCGATTGCCGGGCAAGGCGTGATTCTTCGCGCTTAGCCCGGCAATATGCATTTTATAGCCGACTATCCTGATCGTCATAGCAAATGCCGATAGCAGTCACATTGCGCTAAAGCTGTCGTATTATCGATTCAGATTTTTTCTCTCTTCGTCAAACTTCGTCAAGCGTCCTGCCTGACAAATGTATTTCCCTACAATTTTTCACTACGATCTAACGGATACATCGCCACGTCCCGCACATAAAGCGGCACCGTCAGATGTACCAAGACGCATCATTACTTGTCATCAAAAGACGGCTACCCGGTTTTGGCTTAATATGACGCCTCGTTATGCGTTGTGTGATATTCGATATTTGTTATTCGGTATTGCCGCCATATTTTTAGCCAACTTAGCCAATTACTTTAGTCCCTATGTTCAGTCGCATTCGTGAAGACATTGCCAATATCATGGCCCGAGATCCCGCCGCCCGCACCGTTGTGGAGGTTGTGTGCTGTTACCCGGGGTTTCATGCGATCGTCATGCACCGCTGGGCTAAGAGTTGCTGGCAGCATGATCTGAAGCTGTTGGGACGTTTTATTTCCTACATAGGACGGATTCTTACCGGTATTGAAATTCATCCCGGCGCGACAATAGGCCATCGGGTATTTATTGATCATGGTTTTGGCGTCGTCATTGGTGAGACCGCTGATGTGGGTGACGATTGCACTATTTATCAAGGGGTAACGCTGGGCGGGACATCGTTGGGCAAAGGGATTAAACGCCATCCAACTTTGGGGCGCGGCGTGATTGTCGGTGCCGGTGCAAAAATACTTGGAAGTTTTACAGTAGGCGAGGGTGCTAAAGTTGGTTCTAACGCGGTAGTGGTAAAAGAGGTTCCTGCTGGCGCAACTGCGGTTGGTAATCCTGCCCGTATCATCCAAAAAGAAACGCATAATGCGCAAGAAGAAGCCGCTGCAAGGATGTTTGCCGCCTATGGCGTTACACCAAATGGCGATGATCCCTTATCGAAGGCGCTGCACGGTTTGATTGATAATGCCGCTTCGCAAGAACATCAAATTTCCCGTATTGTGGCATTGTTGAAAGCTTCCGGTATTGCTTGCGATAGTTTGCCGCCGTTGGATAAGTTCGATCCCGAGCAGCTCAATAAACTGGTTGAGTAATTACGTATTTGCACGCAAAACAGCACGTCTTTGACTGCTAAAGTAATATATCAGGCTGGCGCTTGAATCTGGCACGGGGTGTATGCGCAGATCAGGGTAAATGTACTTACAGGAGATTAGATGATAGAACCGGAAACTAGCTCTCCCTCAGTTGGAAGCGACGCTATTCTCGATGTGTTTGAAATTCGCGTGCTGGCGGTGCTTGCAGAAAAAGAAGCATTAACGCCAGACAATTATCCACTCTCACTCAATACCCTCGTCAACGGTTGTAATCAGTTATCCAGTCGCGATCCGGTAATGTCGATTTCTGAGTCGACAGTGATGGAAGTCTTGCAGCGACTAATGCAGCGTAAATTGGTTGTAGGCGTGAATCAGGCCGGTGCACGGGTTGTCAAATACGAGCATCGCATGCGGGTGAAATGGACGCTTGAGCCGGATAAATTGGCCGTCTTGACGACCTTGATGTTGCGCGGGGTGCAGACGGCTGGCGAATTGCGCACACGTTGCAGTCGCCAATATGAATTTGCATCTTTGCCCGACGTCGAGACAGCATTGCAATTTCTCATCGATAAATATCCGCCGCTGGTCGCCCGTCTCGCTAAAGGACCGGGAACGAAAGAGCCACGCTATGCGCAATTGTTGGCCGGTGAAGAAGTGCTGGAGCAACAACTGGCCGCTGAAGCATTCTCGAATAATGCCATTGCCCATCGGGGAGATCGTCAGGATCGCGTTGCTAATCTTGAGGAAGAAGTCGTTCAGTTACGTCAACAAATCGTAGACTTAGCGGAGCAATTTGCTGAATTTAAACGTCAATTTGAATAACGGACGCCATTAGTAGTGTCTGGATCAGAACGAGACCATCACTAATTACATCGTTATGCGGTAATCGCCTACGCAGTAGATCAGGTATTCCCTTATAAAGAAATCTCTAATCCCCGATTGTATTCACTTCCTATAATCGAGATCATGAAGTTGATATCTAGGTTGATATTTGTTAATACAGAGTGGGTAGTTTAGTTAGAGTCGCAATACTTATAAGTCATCCGCCGCTCTTCCTTTTCGACTCGTGTAGCGTGTAATTATTGAAAGAATGCATCATGACAACAGGCACAGTTAAATGGTTTAATGATTCCAAAGGTTTCGGTTTCATCACCCCGGACGACGGCGGCGAAGATTTGTTCGCACACTTCTCCGCAATTCAGATGGGTGGCTTTAAGACGCTTAAAGAAGGTCAAAAAGTACAGTTCGATATCATGCAAGGGCCAAAAGGCAAGCAGGCGTCGAACATCCAAAATCCTTAATAGCATCCCCGTATAAAGCCTAGGTTTATATCTATGCGTTCAGGTTCACAACTCGGCAGGGTTTGTGGGCCTTTTTACTATGGGATATAGCGAATGGCATTGTATAAAGCAATATTTAGTATTTTTCAACGCGGTGTTGGCAATCCCCTTTTAGTCCCCTTTGCTCATTGCTACATTTTCGCTATCAAAAATAAAATTAGCGCTTTTCAGCGCTAATTCAGTCAGTAAGGTTGCAGCGGCCACCCGTATCAGATATCGAGACGCGTGACCTTGGTTCCTTCCAGCGTCAGATTTGCCATCAAGCCACTATTGGTAAGTACAAAGCCGAGAACCGAAGCGGTGATCGAGCTAGTATCAATGTTGCCGTTTGCACCAATTTTAAGCATCGCAACCGAAGCATCTGCGCCGACGGCCCATCCTTTACTATCGCGGAATTTATTCAGGGCTTCTGGCGTCATGAACAAGAAGAAGATTGCTTTGGATTGCGCGCCAATCTGGAAACCGATGGATGCAGAGGCCGTGCTGTAATAGCCGTTTGAGGCGCCTCCCATGCGTAGCGCACCTTCGCCATACTGTCCGCCTAACCATAAGCCAGCGGCGATCACTGATGGAAATACTAGTACGCCTTGCGCTTTTTTAACCAGATCACGTGAACCGGGTGCAGCCGTATATAAACGCGTTAAAGCGGAATCAATGTTGTTATCTATTTCATGGCGACGTTTGTCAGGGTCTGCATTGGTGGATGGGCGGGTGGTGGTGCAGCCAGTAACCGTTAAGCCTGCCGCAGCAAGCACACCGGCGGTTTTCAGTACAAAATCCCGTCTATACATGATGCTCTCCATCAAGTTATGTAGAGTTAGAAAAACTCGGATTCAGTCATGGTTGAATCTAGTGGTTTTTTTGCATCTGTACCGTTTCGGCGAACGGCTGTTAACGGCTTGGGTTTGAATAAACTCAGGCAAGAATAATTTTGTAGTCAAAATGTCATACCGTTTTGATAATTTTAGGTGATATAAATTGATTTGCAAGGCTTTCAACAACGAAGACAAAGCTGGCGTTGCGTGTTTGTTGCCTATTATGAATGCAGAGGTGCGTCAGATTTTTGTGGGAAGCGTTTCTTCCGGAGGAATTCTGGGTGTAAGGGGCACGCTATCGTTACTGACGAAGCGACCTTATGATCAAACTAAGTTGATGAATGTCAGGCAGGGATGTGGCGAGAAATCTATACGGCGGCGGTAATAGTAATGTGCTGGTTAAATATCAGTCGACAGTTGTTTAGCACATCAGACCAGCTCGTTACCATCGTGGCCAAAGCTTCGGATAACACCATCCGCGTCCATCGCTATCCAGCCACCGCGTTGTCTGACGACATCGTAATCCCAATCCGGTAAAACATACCGTTTCAAGGTTTTATCTGCGACGGCATAGGTATGCAGCGCCGGTCGATGCGTATGTCCGTGAATCAGCGTGTCGGTTTCTGTTTCAGCAAACAATGTTGTAATTGCTTGTTGATTCACATCCATGATTTCCATCGATTTGTGCTGTTGTTCTTTGCGGCTTTGATCCCGTGCACCGGCGATGATGGTCTTGCGTTGCGCCAGCGGCAGGGCGAGAAATTGTTGTTGCCACTGTGGTTGCCGTACCTGCGCACGAAATGTCATGTAGTCGACATCGTCGGTACATTGCGCATCCCCATGCGCCAAGGTTACGCGCCGGCCACCAATCGTGGCGACGAATGGATCTGGTAGTAGCGCCAGCCCGGCAGCCTGTGCAAAAGCATCTGCTACTAAAAAATCCCGATTGCCAGCGATCCAAAACACCTCCACACCCGCCGCGCTCACCTGACGAATAGCCTCGGCGATGTGATGGTTGTAAGGTGTTTCCAAATCGTCGTCACCAGCCCAATACTCGAACAAATCACCCAGCAGATACAGTTGTCGCGCGTTGCGTGCATGCGTCTGCAAAAAATCGTAAAACGCTTGCGTGGTGCACGGATGCGCTTCTTGCAGATGCAGGTCCGAGATGAACAGTGCTATCGCGGGTTGCTGTACCAGCGTGGATGAAATGGTGTCGGACATAGTTGGTTGGTGAGATTCGGACGATTAAATGACTTCAGCTTTTTCGATGATGACGTCATCGACTGGTACGTCGGCAAACATACCTGTGCGGGTAGTTTTAACAGCCTTGATTTTGTCTACGACATCCATGCCTGCAGTGACTGTGCCGAATACACAGTAGCCCCAACCGTCTTGGCCTGGATAGTCCAGGAAGCTGTTGTTTTTGATGTTGATGAAGAACTGTGCGGATGCTGAATGTGGATCTGAAGTACGTGCCATTGCCAATGTGTAAGGCAGATTTTTGAGGCCGTTTTTAGCTTCGTTTTCAACATTTGCGTTAGTTGGCTTCTGTTTCATGCCAGGCTCAAAACCACCGCCTTGAACCATGAAACCATCAATCACGCGGTGAAAAATGGTGCCGTTGTAATGGCCGGAATTGACATATGCAAGAAAGTTTTCAACTGTCTTGGGCGCTTTTTCTGCATCTAGTTCGATAGTAATGTCGCCGTGGTTCGTCTTTAAAATGACAGTCATGATATTCCTTGTGAGTTAGTGAGAAAAAATAGGGTGATATGTTGGGATATTGCTTAGGTAATTGGTGAGGTCGATAGCAGAGCATAACGTCATGTCGGCAACGCTTGACGACACACAATAACAAATACTTAAAGTTAGAACTAATTCGTTCTAATTCATTATTACTCAGCGCTTTTCAGCACTGAATAATACGAAAAAACAGAACAATTATAGTCAACTTACCTATTTATTTCGTAATCGTTGCCGATTCGATGACGACCGGTTGCGCAGGTACATCCTGGCCGCCGATTCTTACTTTTTTAATCTTGTCGACGACATCCATTCCCTTAATGACCTTACCAAATACCGCATAGCCGTAACCATCCTGGCCAGGGTAGTTTAGAAATTGATTGTCTTTGACATTGATAAAGAATTGCGCTGCGGCAGACTGCGGATCCGAAGTACGCGCCATGGCAACGCTATATTCTGTATTTTTTAAACCGTTTTTGCCTTCGTTTTCAACTTTATTTGGAGCAGATTTTTCTCTCATGTTTTTGTCAAAGCCACCACCCTGAATCATGAAACCATCAATCACGCGATGGAAAATGGTGCCGTTGTATTGACCTGCATTGACATAACTCAGAAAATTCTTGACGGTCTTTGGGGCTTTTTCCGCATTCAATTCAAGCACGATATCGCCCATGTTGGTTTTTAGCAGCACATGTGGCGTGTCGGCCGCTTGTGCGCTAGAAAAGGCGCACGATAACGATAGAACGGCAACTGAAGATGCCAGGACACTGAAAAAGGTGCGGCGCGAAGGCGTTACGGTGTTGCGCTTGGTGCGTTGCATGAAGAATCCCTTTTGGTGAGTAATGCTAAGTAATGCGATTTTACTTTTCCGCACTGCTTGGTTGTCTGGTTGTTTGATATACTTCGGCGAAAAGAAGCATTTTATCAAACTAAGCATTGCAAAAGAGTTTTGGCGGTCTAGTTGCACTGAGGTGACGCATTAACCGGGAGGTAATGTGCCAAAGCTCGGGGCGTTCGGACTTGGGGAATCAGCTGCAAAATGACTTGGATGGACTATATTTCACCCGCTTTTCGGCCAATAGTGCGCTATTGATGCTGCGAATTGGCAAAATCGGTCCTTGTCCCGTGCATTTTTAGCTTTACCTCCTTAAGTGCGACAGACTCTAGAGTCCACGTGCAATATTCTGTGCCCGAACCGCCTGTGCCTGAACCAGTAGATCCAATGAGCAACCTGAAAATATATAACACGCTGGCGCGCGAGAAGCAGCCTTTTTCCCCTATTGTGCCCGGCAAGGTGCGCATGTACGTGTGCGGTATGACCGTCTACGATTATTGCCATCTCGGTCACGCACGGGTGATGGTGGTATTTGACATGGTGCAGCGCTGGTTGCGGCAGTCCGGTCTGGATGTGACTTACGTACGCAATATTACCGATATCGACGACAAAATCATTCGCCGTGCAGTCGAAAATGGCGAGACTATCTCGCAATTGACGGCGCGCTTTATTCAGGCGATGGATCAGGATGCCGCCGCACTTGGTGTGCAGAAACCGGATCATGAGCCGCGCGCTACCGACTACGTACCGCAAATGTTAGCGCTGATCGGTAAGCTGGAAAGTAATGGGCTGGCGTATAAAGCCACCGATGGCGATGTCAATTATTCGGTGCGCGATTTTGCCGGTTACGGCAAATTATCCGGCAAGTCGCTGGACGATCTGCGCGCCGGTGAACGGGTAGACGTCAATACGGGGAAGCGTGATCCATTGGATTTTGTATTGTGGAAAGCCTCCAAAGAAACAGAGCCGGAAGAAGTTAAATGGACCTCGCCATGGGGCCAAGGCAGACCGGGTTGGCATATTGAATGCTCGGCGATGGCAGAACATTTGTTGGGCGAACAATTTGATATTCACGGCGGCGGTCAGGATTTGCAGTTTCCGCATCATGAAAACGAAATCGCCCAATCTGAAGGCGCATCCGGTCATCAATTCGTTAATTACTGGATGCACAACGGCTTCATCCGCGTAGACAACGAAAAAATGTCCAAGTCGCTGGGCAATTTTTTCACCATCCGGGATGTGCTGAAAAAATATGAAGCCGAAGTGGTGCGCTTCTTTATCTTGCGCGCGCATTATCGCAGCCAGTTAAACTATGCCGATAGTCATTTGGATGATGCAAAGCACGCCTTGACGCGTCTGTACACGGCCTTAAAAGAAGTCCCGCCAGACGATGCGCCGTTCGATGCAAACGAAGCGCATGCGCTGCGCACCGCTGAAGCCATGGATGATGACTTCAATACGCCATCGGCCATCGCAATTCTGTTTGATCTTGCAAATGAAGTGAACAAAACAAAATCGCCGATATTGGCGCGGCAATTGAAAATACTCGGCGGTCATTTGGGATTTTTAGGACGCGTCCCCGACGATTTTTTGAAAGGTCGCAGCGTCGGCACGCATAATATTGATAGTCCAGCCGGTTTATCGGAAGCGGACATTCAACTGAAAATTGAAGCCCGCCTGGCAGCAAAGATGGCCAAGAATTTTGCCGCTGCTGACGGTATTCGTGCCGCTTTGCTGGCGGATGGCATTCTGCTTGAAGACAAGCCTGGTGGTCAAACTGAATGGCGGAGGACCTAGGTCGCATGCAAAAATTAATTACTGCCGATACCAAACTCTTTGTGGCCTCCTATTGGGAAGATGCCAAGGTAGAGTTGATGAAACGCGATCGTATTATGCGTAAATTAATCCCGCAATTTGGCGATTTACATCTGACAGGTCGCGGCGAAGCATTCACAACTTTGGCGCGCTCTGTGATCGGTCAACAAATCTCGATTAAGTCGGCAGAAGCCGTCTGGCAGAAATTTCTGTTAATCTGCCCAAAATGTTCTCCTTCACAGGTATTGAAAGCCGGCAACGAACAGTTGGCAGCCTGCGGTTTGTCTAAGCGCAAGGCCGAATATATCCTTGATCTGGCCGACCATTTCAAGGCCAAACGTGTGCACGCTGACAAGTGGGCCGAGATGGAAGATGAGGACGTCATTGCCGAGTTGACGCAGATTCGTGGCATTGGCCGCTGGACAGCGGAGATGTTTTTGATATTTAATCTGCTTCGGCCGAATATTTTGCCTTTGGACGATGTCGGCTTGCTGAAGGGGATCAGTGTTAATTACTTCTCCGGAGAGCCAGTTTCGCGCAGCGATGCACGGGAAGTATCCGCGAATTGGGAGCCTTGGCGCACGGTCGCGACATGGTATCTATGGCGTAGCCTGGAGCCGATACCGGTAGAATATTGAGTGGATTAGCTAAGCTAACTACGCCAACTGCATCAATCGCGTTGGCATAATTGGCTGAATAGTGTTGCAGTTACCTAAAGTGACATTCGCAAGTATAGATTTGGCGCAGCTTTTTGCCTCTACGGCGGCGCAAAAAACAGAGGAACACCATGAGTAAAACTACATTTCTTGGCTTTGAACAGTCGATTGCTGAACTGGATGCCAAGATAGAAGAGCTGCGCTTTGTGCAGGACGATTCGGCGGTGGATATTTCGGAAGAAATCGACCGTTTATCGAAAAAAAGTCAGCAGCTGACCAAAGATATCTACGCGAAACTGACGCCTTGGCAAGTTTCGCAGATTGCACGTCATCCGCAACGTCCTTACACGATGGATTACGTGAATCAAATGTTCACCGATTTTCATGAGTTGCATGGCGACCGTACTTACGCCGATGACCTTTCGATTGTCGGTGGACTGGCCCGTTTTAATGGTCAGGCCTGCATGGTCATCGGCCATCAAAAAGGGCGTGATACCAAAGAACGCGCATTGCGTAATTTTGGGATGCCGAAACCGGAAGGTTATCGCAAAGCATTGCGCCTGATGAAAGTAGCGGAAAAATTCGGTTTGCCGATTTTTACCTTTGTCGATACGCCCGGCGCGTTTCCCGGTATTGACGCTGAAGAACGTGGTCAATCCGAAGCGATTGGACACAATCTTTACGCGATGGCCGAGCTAAAAGTGCCATTGATCGCCACCATCATCGGTGAAGGTGGCTCTGGCGGTGCGCTGGCGATTGCGGTGGGCGACGCGGTGCTGATGTTGCAATACTCGACTTACGCGGTGATTTCACCAGAAGGTTGCGCCTCTATTTTATGGAAAAGCGCTGAACGTGCAGCCGACGCTGCTGATGCCTTAGGATTAACTGCGCATCGTTTGAAAGCGATGGGTTTGATCGATAAGATCGTCAACGAACCACTCGGCGGAGCGCATCGGGATCCGAAGCAAATGGCGAGTTTATTGAAACGCGCGTTGTCGGATACCTTACGTCAATTCCAGGGCGTTAAAACCAAGGATTTGTTAGAAGCGCGCCACGAGAAGTTGATGAGCTACGGTAAATTCAAGGAAATTTCCGCGACAGAGTAATGTTAAGTTTGGCGACATATTAGGTGATAAATTAGGTGGCAAATCCGCAAACGGTCAGCACGACCGAACAGTTTGAAAGCGCGCTGAGCAATATTATTCAGCGCGCTTTTTCTATTTCCTCCGACGGTAACAATGAGGGCCTTGACCCAAGCACCGCGCAGATCGGCTCCGCGCCTTCTGCGCTGGCAATCGCGTATAGCGGCGGACTGGATTCGTCCGTATTGCTAGCATTGACCGCGGCGTATGCTGCGGCACGCCAGATCAAGCTTTACGCTTTTCATGTGCATCACGGGATTAGTCCTAACGCAGACGAATGGTTAGCGCATTGTGCCGCTGAATGCACGCGCTTGAATGTCAGTTTTGATGCGCGCCATATTGCCTTGGGCAACACCGATAAAACCGGGGTAGAAGAAGCCGCGCGTAACCGCCGCTACGCCGCATTGGGCGAGATGTGTCGTCAGCATCAAGTACCGTTATTGCTGGCCGCGCATCATGTTGATGATCAGGCCGAAACCGTGTTGCTGCAATTGCTGCGCGGTTCGGGCGTAGCTGGGTTATCCGGCATGGATACATTGAATACGGCACCAACACTGCTAGGCGATCCTACGCTGCTCATGGCGCGGCCATTGCTAGCCGTTTCGCGCGCGCAGCTTGAAGCCTATGCTGCCGATCACAGCATTACATACGTCGAAGACGAGTCGAATCAGGATTCGCGCTATGCCAGAAATGCGTTGCGTCATCAATTGATGCCGGTATTAAGCCAATATTTTGTCGGTTTTCAAGAGCGTTTGACGCGCACCGCAGGGCACATGCAGTCTAGCCAAAAACTGCTGGTTGAACTGGCTGCGCAAGATATGGCGGCCTGTGCCGGTGATAATTGTCTTGAGTTGGAAAAAGTCCGACAACTCAGCGCAGCGCGTATCGACAATTTGCTGCGTTACTGGTTTGGCTTGCACGATCTGCGCATGCCGTCTAGCGCATGGTTGAGTGAAATGCGGGATCAGTTGCTGTCGGCAAAAGCCGATGCCCAACTCTGCGTCACGCACCCGGAATGTCATATTCGGCGGCATCGCAATCGCGTCTTCTTGACGCCGCGGGATGATCTGGATCGCGAGGAAATTGATCCGCATCCTTTTCGTTGGAATGGCGAAACAGAGATTGCTTTTCCTATCTACGGCGGTGTTTTGCATTTTGATGCGGCGGAGCAGGGCGTTGCTTCCGATTGGTTGCGTCAGCAGTCGCTGCAGTTGCAATATCGTAGCGGCGGAGAGCGCCTCAAATTAGCGCACAATCGGCCGACAAAAGCGTTGAAGTATCTTTATCAGGCCGCTGATATTCCTGCCTGGGAACGCACCTGTTTGCCAACAGTGCTGGCTGGTGGGAAGTTGTTATTCGCCGCCGGGATTGGTTTTGATTGCCATCAATTGGCTCCGGAAGGCAGTGGGAACATCAGCTTGCGCTGGAAACCGGACAATCTTGCTTTACGCAAGATATTTCCAGAGCTGGCATTAGGTAAGCATTCATAGACGTAATGCGCATTGCGTATCTTGAATGCGGTTTGAAGTATTTTTCCTCATGTCAGCGAATTCAGATGGAAAATTTTTAGAGTCTGGTAATTAAATACATTTTGAGCAAGTTCCCTGATTCCTCGGAATGGTCTGATGATAGGCAGTTTTGTAGAAAATATATCATTTAGCCGCCTATTTAGGGCTTATTTTCCAGCCTAATTGGGGTAATTCCAGCCATGGCTCTTGTCACGCAACCCCTTAGGATGTAAAGTTAGCGGTTATTTTTTACCATCCCGCCACACTCTCCAAGCGTATTTTCCTTCTCTTATGGCTTTAATCGTCCACAAATACGGCGGCACTTCGATGGGCTCACCAGAGCGTATCAAGAATGTCGCCAAGCGCGTTGCCAAATGGCATAACGCGGGCCATCAGGTCGTTGTCGTTCCTTCGGCAATGTCTGGTGAAACCAATCGTCTGCTGGGTTTGGCTAAGGAAATTAATGCCAACCCCGATCCGCGTGAGCTTGACATGCTAGCCTCTACGGGCGAGCAAACCTCGGTTGCGCTGCTAGCGATGGCGCTGCAAGCAATCGGTCAGCCTGCGGTGTCTTACGCCGGTTGGCAAGTCGCGATTAAAACCGACTCTGCCCACACCAAAGCACGCATACGCTCAATCGATGACGCCAAGGTCCGGCGCGATCTGAACGACGGTAAAGTAGTCATCATTACCGGCTTTCAGGGCGTGGATGACGAGGGCAATATCACTACGCTCGGTCGTGGCGGTTCTGATACCTCAGCAGTCGCCGTAGCGGCAGCTCTGGGCGCCGCCGAATGCCTGATTTACACTGACGTGGATGGCGTATATACCACCGATCCGCGCGTAGTTTCGGATGCACGTCGCCTGAACACTGTGACCTTCGAAGAAATGCTTGAGATGGCATCGCTCGGCTCTAAAATTCTACAAATTCGCTCAGTCGAATTTGCTGGCAATTACAAGATGCCAACCCGCGTTCTGTCCTCGTTGACTGACCCCTTAATGCCGCTGGAACAAGAAATGATTTCCGGCACACTGATTTCGTTTGAGGAAGACACCAAAATGGAACAAGCCACCATTACCGGCATCGCCTTTAGTCGCGATGAAGCAAAAATTACCGTCATCGGCGTACCTGATCGTCCGGGCATCGCATATCAAATTCTCGGCGCAGTTGCCGAAGCCAATATCGAAGTCGACATGATCATCCAGAATCAGTCGATGGACGGCAAAACCGACTTCACCTTTACCGTGCCACGCGGTGAATACGATAAGACCATGGCTGTGCTAGACAGCAAGGTCAAAGCCCACGTCAGCGCCGTTAGCATCATTGGCGACAACAAAGTATCCAAAGTATCCGTAGTCGGCGTAGGCATGCGCAGCCACGTCGGCATTGCCTCGCAAATGTTCCGTACCTTATCGGAGGAGAGCATCAATATCCAAATGATCTCAACCTCCGAAATCAAGATCTCCGTTTTGATCGATGAAAAGTACATGGAACTGGCAGTACGTGCGTTGCATAAAGCGTTTGAGTTGGAAAAAGCCTGAGATCGCAATAAATTTATAATTTATAGCTAAAAAGACAGATTTTTTATTGACCAATTTCATCTGAAAAGCTATTATGCGTAGCCTTGCTGCAGCGATATTATAATGAGGCAGCAAGTTTGGAGGCGTGGCCGAGTGGTCGAAGGCACTTCCCTGCTAAGGAAGCATATGGGCTTAAACCTGTATCGTGGGTTCGACTCCCACCGCCTCCTCCAAGAACACTAAACCCCTGATTTCATTAAGAAATCAGGGGTTTTTTTACGTCCAACTATCAAAACAACATCAAATTGAAATTGCCTGATTTATGCGTGTGACGTCGGCATAGACGCTGTGAGTTGAACACCAAACCAAGTCTTTGTTCGCATGTATGGGAATCGGCCTTGGCAAAGCGGAACATCAAGATTAACCTCAAGTGGCTTTAGGTTCCATGCTTGAAGATCTGATCAGAAGGTCCGCATCAAGGTGGATTGAAGTGATCTCGTTGCCGTTGGAAAGTGCATGTAAGAATGCATTGGCGGCGTGTCGACCCATGTCTTTTGCCGGTACAGAGATTGTGGTGAGGGGGGGGCTAGCATACAGGCGAAGTCTTGATCATCGTGCCCAGTGACAGAAATGTCCTCTGGCACCCTTAACGCCAGTTTGCGGCATTCGGCCAATACGCCGAATGCGAACGAATCACTATTGCAGACTACGGCAGTTGTATCGGGAAATTCTGCATGGATTTTTCGCATGGCTTCTGCGCCTTCCGCAAATGCGCCGTTGTAGCTGAGTTCGATCACATGCCAGGGTTCGACAATATTATTGGCTTCGCGGGTATCGTAAAATGCACGAATACGCGCCTGCTGGCGATCATTCCCTTGCGTCGGGCCAGCTATCATTACCAGACGCTTATGCCCTAATCTGACAAGATACGATACCATCAGTCGCATCGCGGCATAGTTATCAAAGCCGATAGATGGGATGCTGTCGTCGTTTTGGTAGGAATAGGTTGTAATGACGGGAATTTTTTTTTCGGTGATCAGGTCGCGTACTCTAGAATCTTCTACGCGTCCGACTAACAAAAGCGCATCCGCGCCTCGGTCGATGAGACGTCTCACCTGGTCGAATACTTTATTATTATCGAAGCCGCAGGTCACGACGATCACCAAGTATCCTGCTGCGGACATAACTTCCTGGAAGCTGTCCAGCATGGCTGCGAAGAATGCGTGATTGATCGTTGGTATCACAACCCCGACCATGTGCGATTTCTGTAATCTCAGCGCCTTCGCCGCAGGATTTGGCGTGTAACCCAAGCTATTTGCAATTGTTAGAACATGACTGCGTAGATCATCTTTGACGGCACCTGGAATATTGAATGCTCTTGAGACAGTCGCGACAGATACTCCAGCAGCTTTGGCGACATCGGTTACGTTAGTTTTTCTCTTGATCGTTTTCAGCGATGCACTGGTATTTGTTGCGGGAATAATAATTTTTCTCGTCCTCATGAAGCATCGATCCAGTTAGATGAATATATAAAGTTCGTCTTCTGCATTGCTCATGCATGAAGTACTGAAATGGATGAAATCGTCTTTATCGGAGAGTGCTTCCGCGAACACCGTTTTCTAAAAAATAAGCCTTTGATTGTTTAGGGGCTTTGTCATTTCTGAGATTGATTGGCGCAGTGCTTATTTTCGGCTCGGGATGTACGCAAGGCGGCCCGTTGACTTGCTAAAACTTATCTTTTCAATCACGTCAGCCCGCCGATGCCATCCATCCGCATTAATGTTCTAAAGTGGGCAAGCACCATCGTTTGTGCTATTCTTGCGTCCTGAATCGTGGGGGGTGCATGATTTCCAGGATATGTCGGAGAAAAACCCGCTTTCCAGAAATTCCCTCAAAACCAACGAGTGATCGTTGGTTTTTTTCTGTCCTCAAGGAATCAAGTTGCAGCGCTTTCACCGCGCCATTTTCGACGTTTGGTTTATATCAATAATTCTCCCGTGTAGGGGTTTCCAGTTCAGCGTATGAATACCATCAATAAAAATGCTACCGAAGAGATGCATATCGTTTTCGCCATAGTCACCAAGCAGGATTTTGAGAGTTTAGTGGCCTTGCGTATTGCTGCGATGCGGGAGAGTCTGGAGCGTGCAGGCCGATTTGATCCGGTGCGTGCACGCGAGCGACTGAGCAGTGGTTTTAAGGCCGAATATGCGCGTCATATCTTGGCTGATGGCGTGCATGCCGGATTCTTTGTCGTCAAGCCGGCCGATCAGGTGCTGGTGCTTGAACATCTATATATCCATCCCGATTATCAGGGTCGCGGAATAGGTGCAATTGTGATGAAAGAGATTATTGCGCAAGCCGATGCGATGGGTTTGCCGATCAAAGTAAGTGCGCTAAAGGAAAGCCGATCAAATGGCTTTTATCAGTATCACGGGTTTGTTAAAGTCGCGCAAGGCGAGTGGGACATCACTTACATGCGCTCGACCGGGATTGAGATATAGGGAGTTAGTGGCCGTCTGGTATGGCATGCAGCATAAGAACGCGTCGATTTCGTCATAATCTGGTCATATGGAATCGATATTATTCTTATGTCTCCTCCAACTCTCCTAAGGTTTGGATTTAGTCCGCTTAGCACCGCTAATGCGGGCTTTTTTTTTGACTTATTTAATGCTTTATCAATAAACCGATATAAATCAATTGGTTAGGCGGTTGCGAGGCTAGTTGCTAACAGAGTTATTCACAGATTCTGTTGATAACTTTTATACCCGACCAATTGAAGCGATCGATAATAATTGAATCTATTGCCAGATAATAAAGTGACTTTAGAGTGTTTGATATATTGGTTATGAATGACAGATATCACAACAATAAAGCAGACCTGTTTTGCTGCACTGCGATATAGTTACACCTGTCTCCTCCAACACCTCATAGGTTTGGATTTAACCCGCTAACGCATGTTCGCGGGTTTTTTTTTTGCCTAAACAAAACCATTGCCGACGTTAACGGCGTAATTGCGGGCTAAATGATCGCACTGATGCATTCATAAAATCTTCCGACTGGTTTCCCGCATTCGGGATCAGAGAAGTGCCGATAATTGAAAACGATTAATTTTGTGATAATTGGATGTTTAGAAGTTCTCGTTGTCAGAACCTGCTAGAATTTCGGCCTGTCGAGAAGTTGGAAAAACGTCTCTGCTAGATTTTTGCACTTTTTAAGTGGTAAATCTACGCGAGTCGCCGACATCATCGGCGCGCTGCGTAAAAATGGTAGTGAATTGCTGCTGACATTTGCGCTTCGCCGTAAGGTTAGGTAGAATGCGGACTTCGCAATTTACTTGAACTTGTTTCAGTGGCGACTTCTGACCGCGGTATTGTTGGTCGGAAGTATCGGTAGGAAAGCTTGAATCAAGCCTATAAGTAAAGCAGCACACAAGACATCCAGAATGTGGGGTCTATAAAGCCCGAGTGGTGAAATTGGTAGACACAAGGGACTTAAAATCCCTCGACTTAATCGTCGTACCGGTTCAATTCCGGTCTCGGGCACCAAGAACATGATTTAAGAAGTCTAAAGAAGTCCAGAAACCCGTCTCATGCCTCGTGCTGAGGCGGGTTTTTTGTTTAAAGAATGCTTTTCGAATGCATTGCAATCTAACGATTTTGTATCCGTATTTTCATCCATGGATACACATCTCAAAACTGCATCGATACAAAATACCGAAACTAGCAATACCCCTAAACGATATCCACACGGGGCTGACATTGAGATTTTACTTAAGCACTAAGTAGTTTCCCGCTGCGTTGTGCGGTTTTTCCTGTCACTCTGCCTAGTGGATCGCCCAATCGGGCAAAGCGAACATCACGTCGCATGTAAAAAATTCCTTCAGTGTTGCTGTGCACTGTGATGTGCTCATCTGTCACCGGATCGATAATGTCAAACAAGGGTTGTCCAATCTGAATGAGGTCGCCAATATTCGCCCTGTGTACCAAAATCCCGCTGATCGGCGCTAAAAATTGTTCGCTGCCAGCTAAAGGAGTCGCAGGATATTTAAGCTGCGGTAGCTCCGCGACTTCACCTTCGATTGCCCCTTGATGGACAAGGTAATTAGCTTTCGGATGAAAGCCATCAATGTATTCCGCAACTAAGAACTGTGCCCGGCGATGATTGGGGAGCCACTTCATTACATCCCGACATGCCTGCTTACGGGTGATGCCGAAATCTTTACCTACAATTAGCCGGAATGTTTTGCAGTGTTTGCTCAGAGGGTAGTCGTTTTCCCAATGGGTTAAATATGCACTAACGATATAAAGTTCTGTAGCGTTGTCGAGTGCTCGCTGATAGTAGCTCTTCAACTTCCGTTCTTCTTGGCACGGTAAGAAAATGATTTCCATTACGTTTATGGGCTTTCGCAGTTATGTTGCTGAAGCATCAGGATATATTCGCTATTTGCAGGACCAAGTCGTCACGAACGAAATGCCTTTGTTCGAGCGGTAATTTCGACGAGTTCAAGAAGAAAATGTCGGTCAGGATAAGCTAAAAGATGACCGTAGACAGGATTATTTGGATACAAAACGGCAATTGAAGACCGTACAGCAGAATGCCCAACTGATGAAGGCCTAGGGTCTTATTCTTACGGGCACGTTGGCTACGTTTTATAGGGAGAGGCACATATGGGTTCACCGACGATTCGGCGTTTCTCTCTAACAGATTTTCGAGGCTTTGAAAACCTGACATGGCTTCCTGCCCAAGGTATAAATCTTATCCTTGGCGGCGACGACGTTGGTAAGAGCACCATCCTGGAAGCTATCGCGCTGTTGCTGCACCCCACCAATGGTTACACGCTGTCTGACTCCGACTATTGGCAACGTTGCGTAAAGGATGAATTTTGAATCGACGCCGTAATGTATCTGCCCGAAACCACAGGTATCCATCGACAGAATGCCACTGCGTGGCCATGGGAGTGGAATGGCTCGGATGTGGTGTTGCCCAAATCCGATGGCGATGGCGAACCGCTCCAATTTGTATACAAGGTGCGTGTTCGTGGAACTGCGGACCTTGAAATCTTGTACGAGTTCGTGCAGCCGGATAGCACTACCATTAGCTTCTCGACGGCGCTACGCCGAAGCATTGGCATAGCTCGCTTGGCCAGAGATGACCGAAACGACCGTGACATACGTCTAATTCACGGTGGTGGTCTGGACCGATTTCTAGCGGATAAGTGCTTGCGGGCGCAACTTGGACACAAAGTCACGCAGGATGTAGTTGACGATGCGTTGTCCAAAGACGCTCAAGAAAGGCTATTTGGTCACCCGATGCAAGCGATTTATGTAAAGGGAAAAAGCATGAAAAGACCACAGCAACCGCTGGCTGGAACTCCGCCAACGCGTGGATAAGTTCGATGAACTTGACTATCCGCACCGATGGGACAAGGGTTCGCCAGAACTGGGGCAGTGGGTTTTGGGAGCCAGGGACGCATTGATAAGGTGGCAACCTGTCGACGTAAGGAGCAAGACGCCTGCTGGCCTTACTGTACTCGTCGCGGATAATACCTCACTCATGCTTGGCAGATTCATGCTGGAAAAGGGAAATGGGCGCCAAGTGCGCAACACCATCAAGTCGGTGACCACGATGATGATACTTTCGGGTCAAAATGCCACCGTTCGCGGCGTGAACGCCTACCTCGGAAGAAGTGTGCCTATTCGGGAGGGCCATACGCGAGAAGCTTTGTCCGAATTGGCTGCTGCATGTCTCGTTGGCATTGGAAAACCTGTTGCTATTGCCGAAGCGTGAAAACGTTTTTCCAGTCGGTTGCGAAAGGATTTAGCGACTCGGAGTTTGCCAGGCGATTCGTGCATGAGGTTACGTCGGATTGTACAAAACTCTGTACTGGAAAGCCGGTGCAACTTCAAGCCTTGGCGCGATGCATTCTCGAAGCCCTCAACCATGTCGGTGTAGCGCGCGCATTGACCATGCTCGACACGTTGCGCGGCAGCGACCAGAGCTTTGCGGATATTAAGATTGATTTAATACGCGAGTACCGTGAAGCAATTCGTTTGGGTACGTTTGATGATGTGGCCCAAGGATTGGCGAAAACCACTTGCCGCCGCAGTATTACACGACTGTCCATGCCGCCAATGGTAATTAGCACGGTGCACAAAGCGAAGAGGTTGGAGAGCGACCACGTTCTCATAATCCAAGTCGATTGTTGATTGGGCCGTAAGAAAAGCGACCCGTAATTTTCGGCCACGCAGCGAACCATCAACTCGGACGACCATCAGGTTACTCGACGCTTCCATCGACGAGGCGACGAAAGCGCTCTCTTGGGATGTGTCCTACAGTGAGTATGATGATTGGCTTGCGTGCAAAGAACCGGTCGAGACAAATAAGGCAGCCAATTTTAAATTGTACGAATTGGTAATGCGCGTGTTAGCATCTTGCAAACTTTGCCAATTCTCACACTTGTCACACGAAAGTTAGCGTAGCCACTCTGCGATAAATATGCAAACTCATATAACTTTACCTAGCGGTTTACAGGGGGATGCTGATGGTTTTAATCGCTTTAGCGACGCTACGGCTTATCAGTTCGAGGTTTCACCAAATTACCTTGAACTAAACTCTGAAGAACAAACATTCCCAGAAGTGGTCGCTATTCAAAGACTTATATCTCTGGCACGCAGAGCTGTTCCCATAATTGTTTTGTGGCATAAAAAAGTTACTGAGCGAGTATTCGAGTCCCCTAGTTTGTTCCCTCTCTTAGCCGTTTTGCTTTGTTTAGATAACGCTAGTCATAAAATTCTTGGGGATACCGGAACGGCTTTAGAAATCGACGTAGAGCCAAGCAGGCAGACCCTTTACAAATATCGCTTAACCGCCGACCTTTTCTCTGACATCCAAATTTTGATATGCGCTGATAGTCGCGGACATGGACGGCCAAAATCGCTTTATTCCAAAAAAGCCAGTGGTCTCATTGCACGTGATGATTTTGAATCGTTGGTCGACCGGCTTCTGGCAAGTCAGACTGCTCCAAATGTGTCTGCGTCACAGGCATTATTTTTTAGCCAAGCAATAGCAACCATTGTGGCCGAATTGTTCGAGAATACCGACAACCACGGAAGACTCGGGTTAAACCAAGTGCCATTTGAAACCAATGGCATCAGAGGTCTAATTTTCAGGCGCGTAAAAATTGAACAAGTTGAGTCTTTGACAACGGCTAACGGAGACCCCACCATAGGGCAAGCTCAAGTTAAAAAACGACTCAAAAGCGAAGTACAAGCACTGGAAATTTCTGTTTTTGACTCGGGGGTGGGGTTCTTTTCCGCTTATACCAGAAGAGCATTCTCACCCGAGACAACCTTGGATGATGAGTGGGATGTCCTCCATAAATGTTTGGAGCGGCATTACGACGGAACTGATAGCGCCACGCAGGCCTCACATCGCGGCATGGGGCTTTATGAAGTTTTAAGAGCTCTCCAGTCTGTTCATGGAGTATTAGAGGTTCGTTCTGGACGTGCGTACGGCTTTCGAACTTTTGTTAAAGGCGAATTTAAATTTCAACTAGAGCCGGCCGGCTCAGCATTGCGACCTGGTATGCCAAAACCGGTACTTCTTGACGTTACTCGGCGGTTCGTGACAGTTCCGTCCCCCCATGAGCTCCTTGTCGGTGCATCTGTTCGTGTAGTCATCCCTTTGAATTGAATTATGCACGCTCTTCGACTAACCACACGATTCAAGGAAGACGCCTATCAAGGTGAAGCATGTTTGTTCGTATATGACCAGCAACTGCTGAGTGGAACGATGTTAAGCGAAGACGTTCGAAACCAATTTGAATCGCGTCCAGGCACATCGAAAATATTTATATTGGCGCCGTTTATGACGGAAGAGGACATACGAGCATGTTTTTTTGCCGGCTCCTTGTTCGGGAGAATTCGAAATTACTTCCACGTCTTGGGCGGTAGGCTGTACCTCTTAACGTTCCAAAAAATCTCTCACCGATATGTGTGCCGTGCTATCCCCTTCACGATTGACGAAAACGGTGCTCCGATAGAAGAACCCGCAATTGATGTTGAGCCCCAGCTAAGGTCCGGGTGGCTGTTCGACCTTTTTGATAGGCATGCTGGGCGAGTCGATGCTCCAAGTGGTGTGCATTTTGGAAAATCATCGGGCAAGCATTCTGATAAATTTTTACGGGTTAGCGGAGTAACGTTGTCATCGACGGCATGCGCTGTGATTGGCTATTTTGCATTAGGAAGCATAAATAATCTGCAGCCGCGTCGAGTTTTTGTGGATACAGCTCCGCTAATAGCAATCGCGTTTGCAATAGAGAAAATTGCATGCAGTCAAGGAATTTGGGAGCTTGCAGCGCCCATCCATTCTTTTAGTTCCTATGGCGGCATAAGTCGTCTTCCGGAGGCTTCCGGGAAGGATATTCTTTTCGTATCGGCTTCAACCTCGGGTGGTCTCGTGGCAAAGCTGGGAGAACTGGGCTTCAACGAAAGCCGTATTGCTACTTTGTTTTTCTTAGAGACTTCCCCAACGTCGAAAACCTCTGGAGCGGTTGTGTGCGACCTAACATTTGGAGTCGGAAAGCCATTCGGTTACCCGCCGATTGAGAGTTTCACCGCCGGTGATTGTGAGCTTTGCAGAAGGGGATTGTTCTTAGCCGAACTGGAAGGCGACCAGTTTTTGTTGGAGAAGCGTGCAGTCAAGAGGCTGGAAGTCAAAACGAAGACGCAGGACGGCGACGCGCGCCAGACGATTGAGTTGCTGGCGCGAACCGGCCTATTGCGTGTAAAGCTTTTCGGCAATGAGCCCCGAAGCAGCGCCTTTACTTTGGACGCGAACGAAATGCTTACCAAGGTGCCAAAAATACGCGCGCAAGTTATTCGCGATTTAAGACGATACATCCCCAGTCCACTGAGCTACGTTGTCCTCGTTGATATCAGTCTCGATACTTTCAATGCCATGTTGAAGGAAGCAGAGATTGGACCGCTTGCAGCCTGCGCGCAGGTGCTGACATCCGATGTTCTGGGTTCCGCTCCATCGGTTGTCGGCGGCGGCGCGTTAGTTGTTTTTGGAATCCTGGACGATTTTTCGAAAGCCCGCGATATAAATGCTCAATTGCGCACAGTGGTCTCGAAGGGATGTGTGGCGTACATATCTGCCCTAACCATTGCGAATTCGGCAGAGTACCTATCGGACCTGAAAATGTTCCTAACCTATGGAGAATTAGGTAGGGACACGTTCACATACGCTGCTGCGCGCAGCTTAATGCTACCGCTGCGAGGTCACGAGATATCACCATGGGAACTGGAACAACAGCTCTTACAACGGCTGCGGCAAGAGAGAGATAGCGCGCCTGAATTCGAAGCCAGATTAAACTCACTCTCTGCGCATGGACAACAGAATGCGGGCCTGTTTTGGCCGGGCCTACAGGGTGAACTACAAATTCAAAGCGATTTCGTGTATCTGTCCTCGGACCTTAATCGAGAAGCAATCTCACAGGCGGATATTTTTGCAACCATAGCCAACCTCCTTGCGTGTGCGCGGGTCGACAACCGTGGACTCAGCGCGCAGGTCACCATCGGCAAGGAGCCAATTCGATGGAATCAATCTGTTTATGGACATACGCAATTATCGCCAGCAAACTTCGAAGACTACAATGATGATGTCCTTCGCGCGGCGTTCCTGCGCGCTGCATCGACTGCTGAGCTTCAATACTCCTCGGACGAAGATTCTAGTGCCAAAATTTTCTCGATTATTCAGGCACTAATTCATGGATGGCTACAAGGGCGGGGGAACTGTTTGCCGGAATTTCTGCTTTCGCTCGCAACTAATCGCCTAACCTTAATTCTCGCTCATACGGCACAACTTAAGGGTCTTTTGGCGGCAAGTAACCTTCCAAAATTTCTTATTACACTCGGTGCTCAAATTCATTGATAGTCAGAAGAGCCAATGTATTTGTACGCCTTTAAGAACACGATTTTCCACATATTCCGCTCTATTCGACGCGACAAATTAGTTGTCGAAGCTAAGCGACTATAGATTGACAGTGTGAAGGTCATCACTTCGTCCATATGTTGTTTTGCGCCGAAATGTGAGCAACCGTCTCGTACCC
Source organism: Glaciimonas sp. PCH181 (assembly GCF_003056055.1). Classification (NCBI taxonomy): domain Bacteria; kingdom Pseudomonadati; phylum Pseudomonadota; class Betaproteobacteria; order Burkholderiales; family Oxalobacteraceae; genus Glaciimonas; species Glaciimonas sp. PCH181. The sequence goes on along the minus strand of NZ_PYFP01000001.1, from coordinate 1,690,156 downwards.
AGTTAGCTAGTGCCGATATGGAAAAGTGTAAGCGTGCGCTCAAAACCGTCTATACCTAATCCTCAAATGTCCGCATGATTGCGTTGGAGGGTACAAATCGATTGTGCCCACAACTTCAAATTATGGACACAAATATTGAGTCGGTTACTCCCTCTAAGCGCAGTGGTTATCGGCAACATTCGATTGATTTCAAACGCATGGTGGTCGAACAATCCTTGATGGCTGGGGCCTCGGTGTCGCGGGTGGCGCGGGCCCACGATGTGAATGCGAACCAGGTATTTACCTGGCGTAAATTGTTTCGTGCAGGAGCCTATGAGATTGCCTCAGGCAAGTCCGTCAAATTGCTGCCAGTAGTTCTTGGCGACCCTCGGCAACCATCCCCTGCCAAGCCAGTCTTCACCACGGCCGTTACACCGACCGGCGTGATGGTCCTGGAAATAGGTAAGGCGCGACTTCGAGTCGAGGGCGTGGTGGATCCGTCTATGCTTTCCATGGTGCTGGCCCGGTTGCTGGCATGATCGGTTTGCCAGCAGGAACGCGGATCTGGATCGCAGCAGGCGTGACCGATATGCGTTGCGGTTTTAATGGGTTGGCAGCCAAGGTGCAAACGGCATTGGCCGATGACCCGTTTAGCGGTCACGTCTTCGTGTTTCGTGGCCGACGTGGCGATATTTTGAAGATCTTGTGGTGGACCGGCGACGGGCTGTGTCTGCTGGCCAAACGGCTGGAACGCGGCCGCTTCATCTGGCCGCAGGCAAGCGAAGGCGCGGTTTGTCTGTCGCAAGCGCAACTGTCAATGTTGCTGGAAGGGATCGATTGGCGACGTCCCGAGCGCACGCAACGGCCCCTGTCAGGCTTGTAAACATCGACGTCATTCGGTAAACTACGGGCATGTCAACGCCGCCCCACCTTCCCGACGATATCAGCGCTTTAAAAGCGATGATTACCGATCGTGATGCGGTCATTGCGTTGCACGGGGAAACGGTGGCGCAGCTACAGGACGCACTGTCCTCACATCGCATCGAAATCGAACACCTCAAGCTCTTCATCGCCAAACTCAAACGGCTGCAGTTCGGCCGCAAATCCGAGAAGCTGGACCGGCAAATTGAACAACTCGAATTACGGTTAGAAGATTTGCAGACAGAAGAAAGTGACGTTGCCAGCGCTGCCCCGGCAACGAAGCCAGTGCGTCCGAAGATACCACGCAAACCGCTACCGCCCCATTTGCCCCGGGACGAGAAGATCTATACGCCAGAGCATGCCGCCTGCCCCGATTGCGGTGGCGATTTGCGTCATCTCGGCAGTGACGTTGCCGAGCAACTTGAATTCGTCCCGGCCAGCTTTCGGGTCATCCGGCATGTGCGTCCCAAACTCGCTTGCACCTGCTGCGACTGCATCGTCCAGGCGCCGGCACCCAGCCGTCCGATTGCACGCGGTCTGGCGGGGCCCGGATTACTCGCCCATATTCTGGTGAGCAAGTTCGCTGATCATCTTCCGCTCTACCGGCAATCGGTCATCTATGCCCGGGAAGGTGTGGAACTGGATCGGGGATTATTGGCAGACTGGGTCGGTGCTGCCAGCAGCCTGCTGCGACCGCTGGTCGATGCGGTACGCCGTCATGTGATGGCAACGACCAAATTACATGCCGACGACACCCCGATCCCGGTACTGGCACCCGGCAATGGCAAGACCAAAACAGCCAGACTGTGGACGTATGTCCGCGACGACCGGCCATCGGGATCAACCGATGCCCCGGCAGTCTGGTTCGCTTACACGCCGGACCGCAAAGGTATCCATCCTCAGACCCATCTGGCGAAATTCGCCGGCGTTCTGCAGGCCGATGCGTATGCCGGATTCAACGCGATTTATGCAACCGGTCGTGTACAGGAGGCTGCGTGCTGGGCGCACGCGCGACGCAAATTCTTCGACTTGCATGCAGCACGGGCCTCGCCAATCACCACTGAAGCCTTGCGCCGCATCGGCGCATTGTATGAGATCGAAGCAAGCATACGTGGCAAACCGCCACAGGTAAGACAGGCAGTGCGCCAGGCGCAGTCGCGCCCGCTCATTGATGCGTTGGAAAGCTGGCTGCGGGCAAGTTTGTTGACGCTGTCGCGCAAATCCGATACTACTGCGGCGATCCTGTACGCCCTCAATTTATGGCCAGCATTAACCCGCTATTGCGACGATGGCAGCATCGAGATCGATAATTCGGCCGCCGAACGCGCATTGCGCGGTATCGCCATTGGACGACGTAATTATCTGTTTGCAGGCTCCGACAATGGCGGCGAACGTGCCGCCGCTATCTACTCGCTCATTGGGACGGCTAAACTCAATGGCGTCGATCCGGCAGCATGGTTGCGCTACGTCCTGACGCATATTGCCGATCATCCCGTCAATCAAATTGATGACTTCCTGCCTTGGAATCTGGCATCTAGGCTGGCGATCATATCTGCGCCAAAGCAATAGCCGCTGAAATGCGGGGCTGTCAATACGGCCTTTGAACGACGCTTACAGTCACCTTGACAGCCACGACGTTTAATCATGTCAGCTATGAGATGGCTGGCCGATCAGGGTTCCAGCGGTGCGGCAAAAGGGAGGATATGTCGCTGGCTTTTTGGGTAGGCAAACGCGTGAGCACGTCTTTAAGATAAAGATACGGATCGTGACCATTGAGCTTGGCGGATTGAATCAAACTCATGATCGCTGCGGCGCGTTTCCCGGCACGCAGGGAGCCAACAAATAACCAGTTTCCTCTCCCAATTGCCACCGGTCTTATTTGGTTCTCGATCCAATTGTTATCGATGGGAAGGTGGCCATTGTCCAAGAAGCGAACGAGCGCATTCCAGCGTTTGAGATTGTAGTCCAGTGCCTTGGCAATCGCGGAACCCTCCAGTACCAGGTGGCGTTGATTCTGCATCCACGCGTGCAACATGTCGGCAATCGGTTTTGCGCGCGTCATACGAATTTGCCGCCGTTCTTCGGGCGTGAACGTGAGAGCCTCCCGCTCAATATCGTAGAGGGCCGTAAAGAATTTCAAGGCTTGCTCGGCAATCTGGCTTTTATTGGCAATATGCAGATCAAAGAATTTTCGGCGTGCGTGTGCCATGCAGCCAATTTCCAGAATGCCTTGCTGGAACCCTTTTTTGTAACCACCATAATCGTCGCAAATCAGACTGCCATTCCAGTCCCCGAGGAAATTTCTGGCGTGTTCTCCTGCCCGACTCTCGGCAAAGTCATAAACGACGACCCGCAGGGAAGAGAAACGTGTGCTTGCATATGCCCACAGATAGCCACGGTGGGTCTTCTTATTTCCCGGACTTAACATGGGCAGCGGTGTTTCATCGGCATGAAGAACTTCCTCGCGCAGCATTTCAGCGCGCAGCGCATCCACCAGTGGCTGCAAGCGCAATCCGCAAATACCTACCCAGGCACCCAGCGTCGAACGTGGCAACGATAAACCGGTGCGTCCGAAGATACTGACTTGACGGTATAAAGGGGTGTGGTCGGCATACTTGGCCACCAGCACCTGAGCCAGCAGCGCTGCAGTGGGAATACCCTTGTCAATCACTTGCGCCGGGACTGGTGCCTGAATCAATGTTTCACAGATCGCGCAAGCCCATTTGCCGCGAACATGGCGTTCGACGCTGAACACGCCTGGCGTAGAGTCGAGTTTCTCACTGATGTCTTCGCCAATGCGTTGCAGCTGGCAGCCACAGCGACAGGTCAAATTATCTGGCTCATGGCAAATGTCAATGCGCGGCAATTGCGGTGGAAGCGATGCACGTTTGGGCTGTTTGCGCTCCCTGCCGGAGGGCCCGTTCGCACTCAGCTCTTCCAGCTCTTCTTCAATGGCGGCAATATCAGCGTCGATGGTTTCATCGAGTAGGCTGGCCTGCGTGGTATCGCGTTGTTCGCTACTTTTACCGAACTGATAGCGCCGCAGGACCGAAATCTCATGCGTGAGTTGATCGATGCGCGTCTGGCGATAATGTAATTCGCGCTCCTTGTCGCTGAGGGTCGCCGTCAACGTCGCCACTAGCGTACGAAGCTGATCTCGGCTCAAGTCGTCAAGGAGGGTGGGCGATGTCATGGGATTGAGTGTGCCATACCTGTCCCTGACAAGGAACGACAACCGTTTACGTCACTGGCATTTTAATGTGCTGTATTACAACACTGAAATGGCGTGCCCCTCTGCCAGCGATCCCCATGGCAGACCAATCACCAGTGCGCGCAATTGCTCGGGATTCATAGGAGTGGCGACCGCAGTAACGCCATTTGTCCAGACAAACCGTCCCTTGTTTAATCGGCGTGCTGCCAGCCAGATACCGAATCCGTCATAGACCAGGACCTTCATGCGGGTTGAATTTTTATTCGCAAACAGATAGGCGTGATGCGGTTTGGCAGAGCCAAACACGTTGACCACACGTGCCAGGATGGTGTCGGTACCAGCGCGCATATCCAGTGCTTCCGTGGCCAACCAGATGGCATCGACCCGGATCAACGCAACCAACCTTGCAGCCAGGTAGCGCAGTCGCCCGCGGTGCACAAAGGCCAGCGAATCGTAATGGTCGCCGCACCACGACGTACTTCAATATGAATATCTTGCCCACCTGCTGGACTACCCAAAGCTCCCAATTGTAGCGGCACAAATTCCGCTGTCGGGATGCTCATGGATTTGCGCATCTCCGCAGATTCATCGAGCTCCTCCTTATCAGCGACCCACCTCCGGAGCATGTTGGCATTCAGACGGTAATGCAATGCCACCGCTGCGATGGAAACGTTCGGCTGCATCGCAGATCGTATCGCCTGCGCTTTAAATTCTTTGCTATGCCGACGCCGCCCAGTGGGTGAGACTACCTCAGAAAATACTTCGATCGCTTCCATAGTGTGCACGTGTCCATCTAAAATAGTAGTGGACACGATCGTCGCTTAGAAACCACTACCTCCTCAAGATGACTTCGCTGGACGCTTACACTGAGCCCAGACAAGTACGCGGTTGATCTCAGCATTTCGGCGCTTTATTTGCATCTGCCACAGTGTTACCTATGTTCCGGTACAACCAAGCCTGCTTTAATTTCCCCTATAACGCTAGTGACGAAGCCTGCCGGTGGTCTGCTAGGCCGATGACACTCGCTCAGAACGTCCAATGCAGTAGCGCAATAAAGGATTTATCCCTTGGTTACGATATTTATGCCAATTAAATAGCTCTTAACCGCTCCGCTGATCAATAAGTGATCGCTCCATCGCTCCTTGTGCTTCAATCCTAAGTCCAATGTGGCTTTACGAATCTAGGGCAATTTGCCAGAATGCCTCGCAATGACGTTTTATCTCAGCTCTTCGTATAACCCGTTGGGTCAATTCATTCTATCGATACGCCGCAAGCGGATCATAAATAATCTTCACATCGGTTTCAGTATCTGTATTAGCAAAGGTACTCTTCGTCGATAAATTTTGCCAGCGGCCTGGATGCAACTGCCAGCCGTGGGCGTGCTGTATCCATCGGGCGCTGACATATTGTTGGCCTTCTCGATCAAGTTCCCACCCACCGGCTTGCCAAACATACCATCCACCCACATAGTTCCAGATGCCCGGAATCCATATTAACCCGGTACGCGGACTTGGTATGGATTCGACTTTGGGCGGCGGCGGGGCATTTTTAAGAACAATGTCGATGCTGACAGGCGGTGTTTTGGGGGAAGATTTAATCGCGGTAAATTTTTGCGCAATGATCGCAGCTATGCTGATGGGAAGCTTCACGATGGACTCCAAGACTGGTTTGAGTCATTGGATTATACGAAGTCAAAATGCGAGGAATGTGTCTCGTATGTTTGGTTACATTTCTTTTGGTATCGTTATGTCGAGACGCAATTTCGTTACAAAACTACGTATTGCGTAGGATGAGTACAATAAATGTTTTATGCAATATTGTAAAAATATAATTTAATGAGAACAAAAAATAAGGACAATCGTACTGATTTTTGTTATTTTTTGAAATTTAGAGGCATAAATATTATTTTTTTAGCAATAAAACTGGTGGAAATTGATCCATCCATATGAATTCATATCTCTAACTTACCCAAGATTAGATCGTAGTTTAGCTCACTATATATTCCCTAGACTTGTTTGCATATTGTTTAAAGATCAAGCTAACAGGTAACTTTAAATGCCCTTATGCTAATTGAGATTAAGAGGAGATATAGGATTTTACTTAAATGATGCGCTAAAAATGGCAATATTTGCGGTAATTACGATAATTCGATTTAAAGTAAGGCGTTGTGGTCGAAGTCAAAGATCAATTAATCAGAAACATAAGGAGTGTCGAATTAATGCTTAAATTTTTCAGAAATATCTTTGGCTCTGACGCCAATTCAAAGCATGTCGCGCCACCTACGATTTCCGAAATTGAACTTAAAACCATCCGCGAACTAAATGTCGATGCTGCGATATCTGCGCATGAAAATTGGAAGGTCAGATTGGGGACCTTTTTAGCTGGAAAATCCACTGAAGATTTACGCCCTGAAATTATCTGTTTTGATAATCGCTGTGATCTGGGCAAATGGTTACATGGCTCGGCAAAAGAACAATTAGGTAAATACACGTCGTTTCAGCAGCTTGTTGCCGAGCATAAAAGTTTTCATTATCACGCATCCAATGTTGTTAGCCTGACCCAAGCAGGAAAGATTGAAGATGCAGAAAAATTGCTCGACAGCAGCTTTAAGATGTCCAGTGAACGTGTTATAAAATTTTTGAGAGATTTGTCGTGAGAGTAGCAGAATATTTCATTGACCTTGTTGGACATACTTTTTGCCGTATATTGCATAATTAAACCTGTGAAGGATAAAAAAGACCGCCTATGGTCCTTTAATTTACGACTTGTTCGGATAACATCTTCGCAATCTCATTGACGACGCAAGCCCCACCCAGGCAACAACAGAGTAAACTACGCCCCACATTGTTTCGCATAGTGCGATTCGAACAAACTTGCGAGTTACGTCATGTCAGAAACACCTATTCCCTTATTCTCCGATTTAGATCTTAGCGAACCGTTGCTACGGGTTCTGAAGGAAGTCGGCTATGAGTCTCCTTCGCCGATTCAGGCGGCCACGATTCCCATTTTATTAGCTAATCGCGATGTACTGGGTCAAGCGCAAACCGGAACCGGTAAAACGGCTGCTTTTGCGCTCCCGATTCTTTCCCGTATCGATATTAAACAGACTACGCCACAAGCCTTGGTATTGGCACCTACACGTGAACTTGCGATACAAGTGGCGGAAGCTTTTCAGCGTTATGCAGCGCATATTCCTGGCTTTCACGTGTTGCCAATTTACGGTGGGCAAAGTTATGAGCCGCAACTAAGAGCGTTGCGTCGTGGCGTCCATGTAGTTGTCGGTACTCCAGGTCGCGTCATTGATCATCTGGATAAAAATACACTCGATCTGTCGCAGCTTAAAACATTGGTGTTGGATGAAGCCGATGAAATGTTGCGCATGGGATTTATCGATGATGTAGAAAATATTCTACAAAAAACACCCGCGACACGTCAGACAGCATTATTCTCCGCGACGATGCCATCGGTGATCAAACGCATCGCCAAAACATACTTGCGCGATCCAGCCGAGATTGCGATCGCTGCTAAAACCGGTACTGCCGACAATATTCGCCAACGTTATTGGCTGGTCAGTGGCATGCAAAAACTTGAGGCGCTGACACGTATTCTTGAAGCCGAAGCGTTCGATGGCATGATCATTTTTTCCCGTACAAAGTTAGGTACGGAAGAGTTGGCAAGTAAGTTACAGGCGCGTGGTTTCTCTGCCGCCGCCATTAACGGCGATATCCAGCAACAGCAACGCGAACGCACGATTCAGCAGCTAAAAGATGGTCGGATAGATATTCTGGTCGCTACTGATGTGGCAGCGCGTGGACTTGATGTAGAGCGGATCAGCCATGTCATTAACTACGATGTTCCTCACGATCCGGAAAGCTACACACATCGCGTTGGCCGAACCGGGCGCGCAGGCCGTAGTGGTGAAGCAATTTTATTCATCACGCCACGGGAAAAAAGTTTATTGAAGGCTATCGAGCGCGCTACACGTCAGCCGATCGAACCGTTGATATTGCCAAGTATTCAGGCCGTTAATGACGTTCGTATTGCCAAGTTCAAAACGCAAATAGATGAGATTTTAGCGCTTGGTGGACTAGAGCAATTCCGTTCGATTATTGAGGAGTACGAAAGCGAGAAAAATGTACCGGTAATTGAAATCGCCGCAGCACTTGCCAAACTTGCGCGCGGTGATGTACCGCTATTGTTAGACAAAAATCAGCGCGAGCCGCAAAGTTCTTCCTGGTCGGATGAAAGATCGTCGCATGCGGGCAAGTTTGATCGTCCAGAACGGAGTGAAAGAGGAGAGCGTCCAGAGAGATTTGAGCGCAACGAGCGCAATGACCGCGCTGAGCGTCCAGCTTTCCCGAGGAAGGAGCGGATTGATCGGGCTCCCGATGTCGGCATGCAGACTTTCCGCATAGAAGTCGGCCATACCCATGGCGTGAAGCCCGGCAATATTGTGGGTGCGATTGCGAACGAGGCGGGGCTGGATTCCAAAAATATCGGCCGCATCGAAATATTTGATAACTATAGCGTGCTGGATTTGCCGGATAGCATGCCTGTTGAGCTTCTTGAACATCTTAAGACCGTATGGGTCGCGGGTCAGCAACTACGTATCAGTCGTGATGGTATGCCATCGGATGTTGCACAACCATCGCCAGTGGCAAGGGCGCCTTTTTCGGCAAGCAAGCCGCGTGAGAATATCGCCCCCTCTTCAGAGAAGTTTGACCGCAAAGAGCGTGATGACCGTGCGCCACGTCCAGAGCGCACCGATCATGCCGAGCCGAAGGACCATGTTGCTCGCGCTGATGCACCAAAGAGAGAGCGCAAAGGCGACGTCGGCATGGAACGTTTTCGTATCGAAGTTGGTAGCGAACACGGCGTGAAGGCTGGCAATATTGTCGGCGCGATCGCCAACGAGGCTAGCCTTGATGCCAAATATATTGGCCGCATTGAAATATTCGATGATCACAGCACCTTGGATTTACCAGAAGGGATGCCAAAAGAACTTCTTGAACATCTAAAAACTGTGTGGGTCGCAGGGCAGCAACTTCGCATCAGCTCTTCCGGCGAACGTGTACCCGCAGCAGAAAAATTTGCTGGAAATAGCAAATCGTTTGCAGCCAAAAAAACAGGCGGCGACAGACGCGTAGGTGAGAAGTCTGGTGATAAGCCTTTTAAGAACAAAAACGATTTTAATAATCGCAGCGACGCTGGTAAGCCGAAACCAAAGCCTCATCGCAAAGGCCCTAAACCTGCATAGAGAACGACTAAGGTTCATCGTGGTGATTGCGCTATAAAAGAGGCAGTCGTATGCTTTTATATGGCGATCTTCATAGCGGGCGACGACAGTTAAAAATGCATTTGAATATTTGGAGGAGATTAAATCGGCAACCAAAATTTAATCCCCTCCAATAAAAATTTATACAACTAAAATCAGCAAACTCGGTAAGCTCAAAGCTTAGTTTTACAGAGGTAAATGGTTCCCGCTACTTCCTCCTTGGGACGCTTTCGTCCTCGTCTTACATTACAAACACTGACACGTGGCGACGGCCTGCTTGGGATGAGGCCGTCCGGTCCGTTTGGGCCGCGAGGCGGACGTGTGACGGTGGTTCGCATTACCTGGACTTATACCACTGCCGATGGCTTGCACTGGGAAACGCCTGCACCGACTACACTATTAAATCGCCGCCCGCCATCTGCGCAGCGTGTTGAAAATCAGCACGGACAACAAATCCTTCTGCGCGATCTTGGTGCCGAAGCCGATGCGTTAGATCGCGTCTGGGATCTGGGTCTCCATCCAATACCTGTTGAAAATTTACAGTGGCGCACAGAGCAAAGCGCGACTGATTATGCGTCGGTCTGGACACTGATCCAGGAAGATTTTTTTGCTGATTTTTGGGCTGATCAACTCCCCCTTTTGCAGGCTGAAGGTTGGGCTATTGTCGTGTACCCCGGCTTTGCGCATGAGAGTGTGCGGGTAGAAGCCTGGCACTTAATTATCAATACCGAAACCGGTGAAATACTAGGCAAGGAAGTCGCGGCACGTATGCGCGGTCGAGCGCCAGTTACGACCGCATTGTCTCAACCGTCGGGCGAATCCTGGCTATTAACGCTAGGCATTGAGATTGATGGAGAAATGCTGGATTTGACGCCAATGTTGGCAACGTTATTGCAACGCGATGCGCGCTGGCTAGATGCGCAGCAACTGGCGTTGATTGACGATCATTCGATAGTGATGCTGCGTGCGCCGGGTGGCAAGCGCATAGAGGCACAAGCGGCACCGCTCAAAGCAATTATCGGTAGTATGTTGGAATTGCTAACCGATCAGAATCGCAAAGATGGTCCTCTGAAACTGTCATCGTGGGATGCTTATCGCCTCGATGCTATGCGGCTAAGTTTGCTGGATACGCAGCATCAACGCGCTGGCGTGCACGGATCGTGGCAACTGCGAGGAGATGCCGGATTACGCGATTTAGCGAAAAGATTACAGCCGACAAATGGCCCGCAATCGATTAATGCGCCTGCTGGTTTAGGGGTCACATTGCGCCCGTATCAATTATATGGTGTGGCATGGTTGCAATACCTGCGAGAACAGCATCTCGCCGGTATTCTGGCCGACGATATGGGCTTAGGCAAAACGGCACAGGCGCTTGCGCATCTTTTGATAGAACAACAATCGGGGCGACTAGATTGTCCCGCATTAGTGGTGTTACCCACCTCGCTAATCTTTAATTGGCAGGCCGAAGTTAAGCGCATGGCACCAAGCCTGCGTGTACTCACTTTGCAAGGCCCGAACAGGCAACAGGATTTTAGTCGCATGGCCGAGCATGATGTCGTGCTGACGACTTATCCGTTACTATGGCGCGATCGGGCAGCGCTGCAATCGCAAATTTTTCATCTTCTCATCCTCGACGAAGCCCAAACTGTGAAGAACCCGATGGCCCGCGGCGCTAATGCAGTACGAAAAATTCGGGCACGGCATCGTTTATGTATTACCGGTACGCCGTTAGAAAATCATCTCGGTGAGCTATGGACCCAGTTTGATTTTCTGATGCCGGGTTTTTTAGGTGATGCACGTAGTTTCATGCGTTTATGGCGCAAGCCGATTGAGGTAAATGGCGAAACCCTGCGCGCACAATTGTTGGCGCAGCGCGTCCGACCCTTTATCCTGCGTCGCCGCAAGGAAGAGGTCGCTACTGAATTGCCGCCAAAGACCGAAGTGATTAAGCGTTCGCAATTGCAGGGACATCAACGTGATTTGTATGAAAGTGTGCGCGTAGCCGCTGACGAACATGTGCGACGTGTCTTGCAACGCAAGGGATTCTCGGGTGGACAAATCACCATCCTTGATGCGCTATTAAAACTACGGCAGGTATGCTGCGATCCATTTTTGCTGAAAGGGGTAGTTCCCTCGCATACGATGGAGCGGGCGAAGCTGGAAATGTTGCGAGATATGTTGCCTGCGTTGGTTGCTGAAGGACGCCGGATTTTAGTGTTCTCACAGTTTACAGAATTATTGACAATGATCGAAACTGAACTCGATGCTTTGCAACTTCCTTGGCTGGCTCTGACCGGAAAAACACCACCGGCAAAGCGCGGCGCATTGGTGGCGCAATTTCAAAGTAAAGCGGTCCCGATTTTGCTAATTAGTCTGAAAGCTGGCGGGGTAGGACTCAACCTGACTGCAGCCGATACGGTCATCCATATGGATCCGTGGTGGAACCCGGCGGTCGAAGAGCAAGCTACAGCCAGAGCGCATCGGATCGGGCAAGACAAGGTTGTATTCGTCTACAAACTGGTCATTGAGGGGAGTATCGAAGAACGCATATTGGAACTTCAGGCGCGTAAAGCTGCTTTGGTCGAGGGTGTCTTGGGAAGCGACGGCGCGGTCACACCTAAGTTCAACACGGAAGATCTGCAATTTTTACTCGCCCCGCTACAGTAATTTTTTCAGTAGTTTTGGGGCAATTTTTTCGGTCATTATCCGGGCGAATGTTCAACCTCAAGCATCGTAGGCATATGCAAATACAAATGGCGGCTATTTACGCACCATGATGGATCCGCTAGTTTCCATACCCTAAGCTGTGTTGGCTGACGCACTTTCCACTAACGAGCAGTTCAATTGTCAACGGACAACATGTTGATGAGTGACCGTTCAAAAAATTAACACGAGACACCCTGACGACGGTTGCATAAACGCCGCGTCAGAGGACAAATAAGGAGCAGCGCAATCATGATCGAATCACAACTTCAATCCCCGCCGATGCCATTACCGTTGCCAAAGGTTGGCGCGGAGTCGGCAATCGGCAGTGGCACAGGAAAGTTAGATCAATATTTTCAGATAACCGCCCGCGGCAGCACGCCACGACGTGAGGTTATTGCAGGCATCACCACTTTTCTGGCGATGGTCTATTCCGTATTCGTTGTGCCAGATATGTTAGGCAAGGCTGGATTTGACGTCAGCGCAGTGTTTGTCGCCGTGTGCCTGACCACTGCCTTCGGTTCGCTGATAATGGGTTTTTGGGCGCGCCTGCCAATCGCAGTCGGTTGCGCCATTTCATTAACCGCTTTTACTGCCTTCGGATTGGTGCTCGGCAAAGGGATCTCTCCAGCGGTAGCGCTTGGCGCAGTATTCCTTACCGGTCTTGTTTTTACGGCTATTTCCGTCACTGGCGTCCGCTCGTGGATATTGCAAAACTTGCCCGCTGGTGTCGCACACGGAACCGGTGTTGGGATTGGCTTATTCTTATTATTGATCGCGTCAAATGATGTTGGTATGGTGGTCAAAAATGCCGGTCCCGGCTTGCCAGTGGCGCTTGGTCATATCACCGCGTTTCCGGTTGTGATGAGCATACTTGGTCTGGCTGCGATCTTTGGTCTGGAGCGTCGGCGTGTGCCGGGCGGCATTCTGATCGTAGTCATCGCGATATCAATTATCGGTTTGATCTTCGATCCTGCGGTTAAATTTACCGGCGTATTCGCATGGCCAGCGCTAAGCTCCGCAGGGCACCCTTCGTTGATCGGTGCGATGGATATCAAAGGCGCATTGAGCATGGCGGTATTGCCGAGCGTGCTAGCGTTGGTCATGACGGCGGTCTTCGATGCCACAGGGACGATTCGTGCGGTCGCCGGACAAGCCGGACAAGTCAATGAAAAAGGCTACATTTTGAATGGTGGCAGGGCCTTGACAGCCGACTCGCTCAGCTCGATTTTTGCGGGTATTGTCGGTGGTGCGCCTGCTGCAGCCTACATTGAATCGACAGTCGGCACAGCAGCCGGTGCCAGAACCGGCCTCACTGCCGTCGTGGTCGGCCTACTTTTTCTTGCCGTCATATTCTTCTCGCCTTTAGCCGGTTTGGTGCCGTCTTATGCAACCGCCCCTGCATTAATGTATGTCGGCTTACTGATGCTGGGTAGTGTCAGCAAGATGCATATGGAAGATACAATCGATGCTATGTCAGGATTGGTGTGCGCTGTATTCATCGTGTTGACATGCAATATTGTGACGGGAATTATGCTCGGATTTTGCACGCTGGTCGTCGGTCGCATCGTTGCTGGCGAGTATCGAAAATTGACATTAGGAACAGTAGCGATTGCGATTGCGCTGGCCATCTTTTATGGCGGGGGCTGGGCAATTTAAGCGATGCATCAAGATAGACTTTCAGCCGGATAAATGCCATTTTGTGGCGTTTATCCGGCTGAAGTATTTTCAAATCATAAATTGTCAGCCTGCTTCAACTAATGCCCACACTATCGCAAACAGGCATAGCCGTGCTGAATCGAGCCGAATCAAACTTTTATCACATCATTCTTTTCATGACGTTATCCTTCAGAACGAAGTGGTGAAATAAGGCTGCGCAAATATGGAGAATAATCAGTCCCAAAAGGACCCATGCCATGATGCCGTGCATATCCCCCATTGCATGCCCGAGAGGAGACCCCGTAGCTGTCAGAGCCGGTAATGGAATTAAGTTTGCAATCCGCACCACCCATCCACGCGACGATGCATTGGCCCATCCGAGAAGTGGGGTGGCGATCAAAGCTGCATACAAAAGAAAATGCGTGGAACGAGAAGTCAGGCGCAGCCAAGGCGTCAAATTATCAGGCGGCGGCGTATGACTTAAACGCCATACGACGCGGATAAAAATAGTCAGCAGCAAAGTGCCACCAACCAGCATATGCCACCAGACTGCGCCATCGACCTTGGTGTCGTGATTGATATCCGGCATGACCCATCCGATGATAAATTGTGCCACGATCAATATTGCCGTCAGCCAGTGTAATGCGCGGGCAATGCCGTCGTATGACGGTGCAGTTTGGATTTCGTTATAAGCCATAATTGCCTTACTTTTAGTAGTCGGATTTTGCAGAGCACACTATGGCCGATGAAACTTAGGAGAAGCATAGGGCCATTTTCGACGCGTTCGAATACGTTTCAAAATAGCGCATCAATTAGACGAAGTTCTAGTCCTTGTGATCAAGATGTAAAGTTTCCAGCCGCTGCGCCAATGATGCGGCGGATAGTTCACCCATCCGAATATTCTGCAGACGACCCCTGCTATCGAAAAATAACGTCGTAGGGAAAGCCATCGAGCCTGCATGTTTCGCCACCTTCATGTCCGCATCGAGGATGACATTGTGAATGTTGACACGCTCAGCAGATAGATATTGGTGAACGGTATCGGCCGCCTCACCCTGATTCGCAAAAATAAAAACGACATCGCCGTTGTCTGCTTGCGCTTGTTGCAGCATCGGCATTTCACGCCGACATGGCGGGCACCAACTAGCCCATAAATTGATCACAACCGGCTTGCCGAGAAACGCATCGATGCGCATTGTATTGCCATTTAACGCCGTAAATATTCCGGCCGGAAGCCTGATGTCGGATGGCGTGGGGCGCAATGCCCATACTGCTGCGCCGCTCAAGCCTGCGGTACACGCACCCGTAAGCAGGGCGATTAATAATGCGCGCCGTAAGCTGCTATTCCGCCACACATACCAGACAGCGACGCAGCATCCGGCTACCACGCCAATCCATGGATAAAATCCGCCATCGCGAATGTCGATGATGCTCAAAGGGGTGAGTTTATAGGTGGCCCAAAACCTGATGACGAAAGCAAGCCGCGCGGCCAGGACACCGGTTATTAAAGTAGTGAAAAGGGCAGAATCTATTTCTTTATGTTGCGTAGTCGCAAGGCGCTTGCCAACGAACAGACTAACGATGAAAGCGGCTGCCAGAAGCAGCGGCGTTACTGGCAGCGCCAGACCTGCGAAATTAATCATGCCCATTAGGTTTTTCGCTGTTGGTCAAATCAACTCCATTGATTGTTAGTAACGGTTGTATTAACGATGCCGCTGATGCCCGCAATCTTGCCATTGAACAAAACAAACAACGCGGATGCCAATCCGATCAACAGGCTGCTAGCTAGTGACGCCGCGGGCATAAATTATATCCAGCGTCATCGTTTCTTTGTCTTTACTTTTTTGCAAAACAATCCATACAGCATCTGTATGACGGCCATCGCTTCTTCGCTGGAAATACTGTAAAAAATTTGCTTTCCTTCTCGTCGGGTACTTACCAGATTTTCGTTGCGTAACACGGTCAATTGCTGTGAGAGAGTAGGTTGCTGGATGTCGAGCAGGTTTAGCAATTCGCTGACGCAATGCTCGCCCTGTGCCAGCTGGCAAAGCAACAGCAAGCGGTCCGGATTCCCCAATATCTTTAATAAGCCGGATGCCTGTAAAGCCGCCGTTCGCATGACATCTAGGTCGATTTTTTCGCTATCAGTCGTCATATTGTCAGCAGTCCTTTTACATTAAATACTTTTTTACATAATATATATAATTATTATATTTTTCAATATAATGTTTTATGTTGACGTGTTTTGTTCTAGACTTTGTTTAAGGCGAGTTGCTACTCGGTTTTTGTTGTTCTCCGTCACTTCAACTAACTACATTGCGAAAGCCCGACATCCATGAAATCTCAAAAAAATCTGGTGCGTGGCATGCTTATTGTCGCGAGTATGGCCACTCAGGGTATACCGTTGCCTGTGTATGCAGACAGCAGTCCTTCTACCGTTGAAAGTAAAAAAGCACCTCTTCAAATTGAAGCTCGGACTGGCATTAAGGTAGTCGCACAAATTAACAGTGCTGACACCACTCCGAAGGGCATCAGCAAGCAATTGCTTGGCGTAAAGAATTTATTGGATCAATACACCGGACTTGGGATGATCGCTGGAAGAGATTTTGATGTTGCCGTGGTATTTCGCGGTGATGGCGCCCAATTCCTGCTCAATGATCAGGCTTACGACGCGAAAGTAAAAGACGCACATTCCAACGGTAATACTAGTCGGCAGATGATCGAGGCGCTCCACCAATTGGGTGTAAAAATATTTGAATGCCAGGTGACGATGAAGGCTAGAGGATATGACAATGAAGATCTACTGCCATTTAGTCGGGTGGTTGTTTCCGGGATAGGTGCACTGGTCGATTTAGAAAAATCCGGATATTTGCCAATAAATCCATGATCTGAATAGTACGCGCGAAGACGGCCGTCTGGAAGTATGTAAATACACCGCGTACATCGCGACGGTAAAATCGAAGGACTTCTTATGATTTTTCGACAATTATTTGAACCATTATCCAGCACCTATACCTACCTGATCGGCTGTGAAGAAACGGGGCAGGCTATCCTTATTGATCCCGTTATCGTAGAGGTTGAGCGTGATTTGGCTGAAATCCAGCGGCTTGGGCTGAAGTTGGCCTATAGCATCGACACGCATATCCATGCCGATCACATCACCGCAGCGCTGGCGCTCAAAAAGAAGGTGGGAAGTAAAATTGCTGTAGCCGCATACGATCGCTTGCCGTGCGCGGACCTTGGGATTGAAGAAGGTACGCCCTTCCATGTCGGCAGCCTTACGCTTCAACCTTTGCATACTCCGGGCCACACCGATGGACATTTTTCTTATGTATTTGATGATCGCGTTTTTACCGGAGATGCGTTGCTGATCGATGGTTGCGGCCGAACCGATTTTCAAAATGGTGATGCAGATACCTTGTATAAAAGCGTATGGGAAAAGTTGTTCCGATTGCCTGACGAATGCCTTGTATACCCGGCGCATGATTATCATGATCGGCGCGTTTCTTCGATTTTGCAGGAAAAGAAATGTAACCCGCGATTGGGTCAGGAGCGCACACCAGAGCAGTTCAAACAGATAATGGACAATCTCCACTTACCCTATCCAAAGCTGATTGATTTCGCCGTCCTCGGTAACAAACAGTGCGGCGTCTGTCCTTGCGACTTACCGGACGATCTGGCGCAATACTGCGGCCATATGGTGGCTGGCTTACAGGGCTAAACACGCTCCATAGATGCACATGAGCACATTTGGGCGCAGGATTGCACTGGATAAATATGCTTAAATTATGATTGCTGTTCAATCACCATCAACAATCAAAGGACCGCCGCTACATGGACCGTTTTGATGCAATGTGACTCTTTACCCGAATTGTGGATTTAGGCAGTTTTACCAAAGCGGCCAGTGATTTGCAGTTGCCACGGGCAACCGTGACACACGTCATCAAACAGATGGAGGCACGGTTGGGCGTGCGCCTGTTGCAGCGTACTACCCGCCATGTCAGCGCTACCCTTGACGGTACGGCTTATTACGCCCGTTGCATTCAATTGATCGCCGATATGGAAGAGACCGAGAGCGCTTTTGGCGCTAGCGCGTCAATGCCAAAAGGCAAGGTGCGCGTCGATTTGCATGGCAGTCTGGCGATGCATTTTGTATTACCGCATCCCCTCCAGCTCGATCCTGTGCAATCGACGTTCAAAAACGACTGTATGGATATGTGCCGAGCGCATATCGCCGGCGGCGGCCGAAGCTGCCTAAATTTTTTGACGCACTATGCCGACGGGCTAAAAAAAAACCAGAGTCAAGCGCTCAAGACGAAAGGCGGTTGGATCATAGATTTTTGTACCGACAATAAATTTTTGGCAGAAATAGGGTTGGTCGAGCAAGCCGTAAATATTATTGAGAATAACCCTAGGAAAATGAAGTCTAATTAGTGAGGATACTGAGGTTGTTGATCTCCCTTGCAGTAAACGCGGCACTCTCTGCTCTGGACACGGTCTGGAAAGCGGGCGTTCCCTGCAACGCCCATCCTGGACTGATTCCATCTCTATGCGTATCCGATATCTGGAACAAATCTCGCAAGGCATGCAGGCACGGACCGAGGCAGAAACGCATGCAAAGAATCTCCTGGATCGACGGATAACAAAGCTGCGATGGTGTTTTTGGCATGCCAGCTTCGAGAAAGCTGAGGATAAAATCTGACAGGCGCTTGTGCTGTGTCGAATCATCGTCGCATAAACGCCTGCCTTTGAAGACAGCATGCGCCATCTGGATTATCGATTGCGAGATCTTTGGGGATACATCGAAGGCAGCAAGACTTCACTTGTCGGCTATGCAAAGCGACAGAAAGCAAACAAGCCGATTTCAACAGCGATGGCAGAATCTGCGGTCAACCAAATCATCAATGCCAGAATGTGCAAACGCCAACAGATGAGGTGGACAAGCAGCGGGGCACATTTACTTGCACAAGTACGATGTGCCGTGATCAATGACGATCTTCCGGCTAAGCTTGCAGCTTATTACAAAAAAATGAGTGAATTGCCGGAGCACATAAGCCGACTCCTTGAACTTTTACGGCGCGGGGCGGAGCAAGAACCCTAGCCTTTTTAACAGTCCCGTAGTTGATTTGACTTTGACGCTGCGACCCTGTTGGAAGCGCTGGCAAGCCGCTGGCGTGATCGCTGGGTCTGCGAGTCTGACCCTCGTCAGCAGGAAGTGACTCTGGCCGCATCGCGATGGTTCGGCAATGATTGAAAAATACGTAACTGGCAGGATTTAATCGTTGCCGGAATGTATGCGAAACGCAGTCAAATACACCTCAACAAGATTCGTTCTTAGGAGAGCGAGCACTCGCTGCCGTCTTCTCCCAATTGTCAGTCAATATCTGTCCTTCTTGCTGCCAGAAGGCTTCGTCGGCGCCGTAAATGCGTGCGGCGGCGTTGACCAGATGCATGTCGGCCGCAGCGCGTGCCGATGCGGGATCGCCGGCCTGAATTGCAGCAAATATTTGGCGATGTTCACAGGCGACTGCTTCGGCGAAATGTTTTCTGCGCGCCTCGTTGGCGCGTGTGACACGAATGCCGGATTGCATCGCTTCCGAAAAAAAACTGACAAAACTGCTCCAATAAAGATTGCCGGTCGCTGCGCCGATGGCGAGATGGAACGCCATGTCTTCTTCCACGCCGTTTCTACCAGCCAGATTGGCCTGGTCAATTGCAGCCAGCGCGCTTTCAATCTGTGCGCATTGTGCGTCGGTGCGGCGGGCCGCAGCCAGTGCGGCCATTTCGCTTTCGATGCCGCGCCGCACTTCGAGGAAGTCGACCAGACCACGCGCGGAACGTGGCATCAGCAACGCGGTATCGGAGCGTTGCAATGGGCGGCTTTGTATCACGAAGGCACCGCGTCCCTGCGTCGATTCGACCATGCCGCTTGACTTGAGACGCGCTACCGCCTCTCTGACGACGGTGCGGCTGACGCCGTAGTAACGTGCGATTTCCTGTTCGGACGGCAGCTTGTCGCCAACTTGCAACTCTCCCTTTTTTATTTTTGAAATGAGCGTGTCTGCCAGCATTTCAGAGCGGCTGCGATAACTTGGCATGGCGTCGCCGGCGAGGATATTGGCCGTGTCACTGACAGACGGGCTAGCTTTTTTGGGGGGGGATTCATCGCTCACCATCCGGTCTGGTCGTTCGCGCATATCGGTGTTTCCTTTAGCAAAATCATTGGTCTGAAACCTTGTCGCATACGTACCTGTGCAGTGTCAACAGCGAATTTATCAATTTATGAATATATACTAAAATCATATGGTATTCATATTGTCATACAACTTTTAAGTGGTTATACTCGCCCAGAACTGTCCTGGCTAAGGTCAAAAAATACAACAATGTGCCAGTAAAGAAATTGTACAGTCCCATAAGGAGACGAGACAAATGCAAGCAACAGTCATATCTGATGCACAGGCAGTCGCTGCCAGCGTAGGCGGTTTTGGACGCGATTTTCACGCCGGGCTGAGGTTGTCCCAAGTTGATTTTCATCAAGCGTCGATAAGCACTTTCCAAGGCTCGGTGAAGGGCCCGGATGTTTGCGACTTTGCGGGCCGCGACGGCCGCGCCATCTATTCATTTTTCTGCTGATTTTCTATTGTTGGCGACGGGCGAGTGCCTGTTCGCAGTGAATACATACTTGATCACAAGGACGTAAAAGCATGGGAACAAGTGAAGCAGCGCGTAACGACCTGATTGCCCGAGTTGGCACAACGCGTGAAGACGATACGCCGCGCATCTTTCGCGCCGGCGACTTGTCGGTGGAGTTTCAAGGTGGCGCTTTGCGCTATTTGCGTTATCGCGGCCAGGAGCTGGTACGCGCGATTTCGTTTTTGGTGCGTGATGAAAACTGGGGTACCTTTGGTGCGTCCATTTCCGATCTCCATAGCGAAGAGCGCAGCGATGGTTTCAGATTGACGTTTCAGTCGCAGTGCGGTGAACACGGCGACGATTTGCGTATGCAAACGACGATTGCGGGCTATGCGGACGGACGCCTTGACTTCGAGGTCAGGGCAGAAGTGCAGCGCAGTTTTTCTACCAACCGTACCGGCTTTGTGGTGTTGCATCCGCTGGAGGTTTCCGGCTTGCCGGTGATGGTGGAGCAGGTCGATGGCCGTCGCTTGGATGCGAAGTTTCCAGAGCAGATCAACCCGCTGCAACCCTTCATGGAAATTCGCGCCTTGACCACGCGTCATACTGCCGAGCTATCGGCGCAGGTGCGCATGGAAGGCGATATCTTCGAGATGGAAGACCAGCGCAATTGGACGGATGCGTCTTTCAAAACGTATGTCCGACCGCTGGCGTTGCCTTGGCCTTATCCGTTGGAAAAAGGTATTGTATTGTCGCAAGCGGTCCGCGTGAAGGTATCGGCGGCAAGCGCGACGAATGCCGCCAGTGACGTGCTTGAACAAACGGCAATGATACGCGTCGATGTGGACGCAGCAGACGATGTCGCTCTGCCGCATTTGGGTATTTCAGTACGCGCCACGGATTTGCCAGAGAGCTTGCCGCAGGCAAATCGACTGGCAGCATTGGGCGTCTCGTATTTCATTGCTTGCCTGGATCTGCGCAGCGATGACATCGCCGTTGCCTTGCAAGGTTTTGCCGACTTAAGCCGTGATTCCGGCGTACCTCATGTACTGGAAATCGTGCTGTCCAACGATCCTTCACCGCAGGCGGTGAAAGACCAATTATCTGCTGTGGCAAAGCATCTGAAATCGGCGCCGCAGTCACTGCAACTGAGCAGTGCCGCCGACCTCAAAGCGGTCTTGCCGGGCAGCCCATGGCCGTCGAGCCCTTCGTTCGAGACTATGCTCTCGACAGCGCGGGTTTTGTTTCCCGGCGTGGCAGTGGGCGCAGGCAGCTTTGCCTTTTTCACCGAATTCAATCGCAAGCGTCCCGCCGCGGAATTGCTGGATTACGTGAGTTTCACCACTTGCCCGATTGTCCATGCGGCGGATGACCGCTCCGTGATGGAAACGCTGTCGACCTTGCCGTACATCGCTCGCAGTGGGCAAGCACTTTATCCGACGTTGCGCTTTCGCGTCGGTCCCAGCAGCATTGCTGTGCGCGACAATCCCTACGGCAGCGCCGCGTCATCCAGTCGCAATGACGATCAAGCGGACCGTATTTGTCTCACCGATAACGACCCACGCCAGCGTGGATTGTTTGCGGCGGCGTGGAATTTGGCATATTTCTCGCAGTTCGCACTTAACGGCGCTACGCATATTGCGCTGTCGGAGCTGGTTGGTCCGCGCGGCGTGCTGATCGACGGCAAACCGACACCGTTGTTTTATTTACTGCAATCGTTGGCGCAGCCGCAGCCGCAGCCAGCGACATTGCAGCCGCTGACCGTGACATCAGGTCGCGATGGGCGGCGTCCTTACGCCCATGCGGTACGTTCAGGGGACACATTGTTACTGTGGTTTGCCAACACGTCGGCAGAGGTGCTGGAGTTCAGCCTGTCGCTGCCCCTTGGCAGCAAGGACGTGCGGCGGCGTCAATGGCAAGTCGGCAACAACAGTGACAGCAGCGCTCCAGCTTGGCAGGCTGACGCTTCGTCATCGTTGCAGCTCGGCCCCTATGAAACGGTACAGGTTGCCCTCACGTTGATCAGAAAGAGTCTCGGCCAATGAACGCTCCCATCGAAATTGTCCGGCTAGAAGACGTCACCAAATTGTTTGGCACCGTGCAAGCGCTCAAGCAGGGCGCGATCACACTGCGTACCGGCGAGGTACATGCACTGGTCGGCGTCAACGGCGCCGGCAAGTCAACGCTGGCACGTATCATCAGCGGACATATCCGCCGCAGCGCCGGTAGCTATGCCTACAAGGGCGCGCAAGTCGATTTCGGCAGTCCGCGTGAAGCCATGCGTGGCGGCATTTCGCTGGTGATGCAAGAGACCAGCATCGCCCCTGATCTGAACGTGATGGAAAATCTTTGCTTGCCGGATTTTGGCCAGCGCGAGCGACTCGATTGGCGCGCAATGAAGCGCAAAGCGATTCAAGTGTTGGAGGATCTGGGACAAGCCGAGCATTTGCCGTTGCAACAACGTGCCGGCGATCTCTCCATGGCGCAGCGTCAGATCATCGAAATCGGTCGCGCCTTGCAGCAAGATTCGGAACTGATTATTTTTGACGAACCAACCGCGTCGTTCTCGCCGCCGGAAGTCGATCGGCTGTTCGCCATCATGCGGCTGCTGCGCGAGCGCGGCAAGGCGATGGTATTTGTGTCGCATCGACTGGAAGAGATCTTCGACATTACCGACCGCATCACCGTGATGCGCGAAGGGCGAACTGTGGCGAGCGATCTGGTGACAGCGGAAATCACGCCCAACGAACTGATACAACGCATGGTCGGGCGGGAGATCGGCAATCTGTATGACCGCAACGAAGCGCGTGTGGGTGCCTTGCAGTTATCCTTTGCTGCGGACCATGCCGTTCCGGAGAAAAAGATCTTGCTGGAGGTCCGCAATCTGCGTTCCGGCAAGGCGGTACGGGATGTGTCGTTCAGCGTGCGCGCCGGTGAGATCGTCGGCTTGGCGGGTCTGGTCGGCGCCGGGCGCTCAGAAACCTTGGAAACCATCTTCGGACTCAGGCCAATGGATGGCGGCAGCATTCATTATCTGGGTCAGCCTGTGCGCTTTCGTACGCCAGCCCAGGCCACGCGTCAGGGTATCGGGATGATCGGTGAAGACCGGCGACGCCAGGGCATCATTCCCGATTTTACGGTGCAGGAAAATTTGTTGCTGGCCCACCTCGGCGCCGATAAAAGTCCGGGACTGGGTTATCGGCAGCATGCTGCGCGCATCTCGCAACTGCTCGACGAACTGGATATGCCAGAGCATATCCTGATCGCACCGATGCTCGGCTTGAGCGGCGGCCAACAGCAGAAAGTGATTCTGGCACGCTGGTTGCTGCTGGAGCCACGCCTGCTGTTGTTGGACGAACCGACGCGCGGCGTCGATATCGGCACGCGCAACACCTTGTATCAGATCATCCGCAAAATCGCCGCCAGCGGTATTGGGGTGGTGGTGGTGTCTTCCGATTTCGAGGAAGTACTGGGCATATCCGATCGCATCGTCGTGTTGAGCGATGGTGTCTCGGTGGCCGAAGCCGATGCCGACCTGCTCAACCCCGAAGTACTGACCATGTTCTCCACACCGCGCTCATCCGCCCAAGGCATCCGCAAGGTGTTGCAGGCCATGGCACACTTGTGCGGCGGCAGTGCCTGTTGGATGCAGATCGAGGAGGGGCGGGTGTATTGCTTCGACCTCGTTGATGCTGACAAGGGCGATCCGGGATTCAGCAGCAAGCATTTTCCGTCCATTGCACAGACTGCAATTCCCACGGCATTGGCGTGTGCCGGTAGCGAAAACATGACCGGCATATTCACCCAAGATGGATCGCTGCGGTCGACGTTTTTTGCCCTGAGCAACCAAGGCGGCCATAGTTTTGGCTATCTGGGGGTGACCTTGCCAGTCGTCAGTGCAAGTACCAAGGCATCCCCGGATGCAGCGCAACTCAGACATATCATCATCGACACCATGGACCGTAACGATATTGGTCAACTTCACATTGCCGCTTTAAACAAGGATGTCACCACATGAGCAGTTCCGCACTTACCTCTACTCGCCGTAGTTACGGCTTCGTGCATCGTTATCAGCTTGAACTGCGCATGTTTGCCGTGCTCGCCTTGCTCTCGATTGCGTTATCCAGCTTGTCCTCGCATTTCTTCTCGCTGGGAAATCTATTCAACCTGATGGATCAATCGGTGGTCGTCGGCATCGTCGCAATCGGACAGACATTTGTCATTCTGGTGTCCGGCATTGATTTGTCGGTGGGCGCCATGACCGGCGTGGCCGGTATGGTGCTGGGACTGACGCTGACTTCGCTCGGCCTGCCGCTGCCGGTCGCCATCGTCTGTGCACTTGCCGTGGGGACGTTGATGGGCTTGATGAACGGCATTCTGGTCAGCTTCGGACGCGTCGCACCGTTCATCGTGACGCTGGGCATGATGTCGATAGGGCGCTCGATTGCGTATGTGCTGAGCGATGGCACTTCGGTGTCGTCACTGCCGTCCGAGCTTGCCTATATCGGCAGCGCCGATATCTTTGGCGTGCCGCTTAACTTCGTGCTGCTGGTTGCCTTGTTCGCCGTAGCCTGGTACTACCTCAACTACACCAAAGGCGGGCGCACCATTTATGCGATCGGCTCCAACGTCGATGCGGCGCGCGCCTCAGGGCTCAACGTCAGCTGGTACACCAATCTGGCGTATGTAATTTCCGGCGCCTTGTCGGCGGTGGCTGCGGTGCTGCTCAGCTCGCGCCTGATGTCGATCGATCCGGTTGGCGGTACCGGCCTCGAACTGGACGCCATCGCCGCCGTCGTCATTGGCGGTGCCAGCCTGTTCGGCGGTCGTGGCTCCATGATCGGCACCTTCTTCGGCGTCATCATCATGGCGCTGATCCGCAATGGCCTCAACTTGCTTAACGTCGGCCCGTACTGGCAAGGCAGTGCCATCGGCGCCATCATCATTATTGCTGTTTTGGCTGAACGTATTGCAACTACCCGTTTGAATAAATCGAGATGAACATCGATCCCTTTTACGCCTGTCAAACCCTCTGGAGAAGACCATGAAAGCAACTGAAACACTGATTCGCCGCAGCATGAAACTGTTAGGTATCACCGCCCTCGGTCTGAGCTGTCTGATGCCGCTGGCCAGCCAAGCCCAGTCCCAACTATCCGGCAAGAATTTTGCCTACCTTACGCCGGGTATGGATCTGGCGTTCTGGCGAGCGGTGTCCAAAGGCGTCACCGATACCGTCAAAGCGCAGGGCGGCACGATCACCACCTTCGATTCGCGTAACGATGCATCGGTGCAGTTGAAGAACGCACAGGATGCCATCGCCCAAGGTGTGGCAGGCATTGTGATCTCGCCAACCGATTCTTCCACCGCACCTAGTGTGCTGACGCTTGCGGCACGCGCCAAAATTCCGGTGGTGATCGCCGACATCGGCACCAATTCCGGTGACTATGTGTCTTTCATCGGGTCCGACAATGAGAAGGGCGCTTACGAAACTGGCAAGAAGCTGGCCGACGCGATGAAGAAAAAGGGCTGGGATAAGGGCGGTTACGGCATCTCCTCAATTTCATTGGCACGTCAAAACGGCAAGCTGCGCACCGAAGGTTTTCGTCGTGCCATGAAGGAGGCCGGCATCAAAGAAGTTGCCCTGAACCAGATGCAGCGCTATACCGCAGATGAAACCTTCCGTTTCGTCCAGGACATGGTGACGGCACATCCTGATCTGCGTGGTGTGTTTGTGCAGACCGATGTACCAAGTCTGGGTGCTGCACGCGCACTGTCCGTGGCGCGCAAACAAAACGATGTTGCATTGGTAGCGTTTGACGGTATCCCTGATTTCGTCAAAATGATTCAGGACGGTACGCTGGTCGCCTCCGGCATGCAGCAGCCGTACTTGATGGGCGAGAAGTCGGCGGAAGCCCTGATCGACTATCTGGCTGGCAAGACGCCTGAGAAAACCATTACCGTGCCTATCGTGGTGGTCTCGAAAGACAACTTGCAACAGCAACTGCCGATAATCCAGAAAACGGTGTTTGGCGGCGAGATGAAGTGAAATAAGTAATGGCTGCGGACATCGGTGCCATAGATACAAATGATGGTACCCGGTCTCATCCTTGCTGACACGGAAGGGCAACTGCAGCAGCAGTTGCCCTTTTTTGTGAGATTGTTGCTTGCCACTGAAACTTAGTCCATTTCGCCGATTTTTTGCAGACGCTACCTGCACTCAGAACAAACACGGCGTGAAGTAGATGTATGTAGGCCTGTGTAGAGTCGCTGCCGTACCGCTGACAGCCAAGCCGCCCTGATCTTGAATCATCAACGGCGCGAATTTTCTTTCTTCTGAAAACATCCTCAAACCTGATTCATTTTTTTCTTTCCCTCACAACAAGAGCTTGGGCCAAGGCCTCGTTCGCACGCCTGGCTGCATCCTTGTCGCCGTGTTCGGCCAGCGCCTGCACCACCAGCTGCAATTGCGAAGACGTCAGGTCCACTCGCATACTGGCGGCCATGTGTGAGCGCAATTGCGGCTCTACGCCGGGCGTGGGGCTCTGTCCTTGCTAACGCGACAGATTCCCAACGTCTTGCGGCCGCTTAGCCCAGCAGGAAAGAGGCATCGCGCTGTACCTGATCCCCGAGATATTGGACCACCATTTTCACTCGTGGAATATAGCGTAGGTCGGGATGCACGCTAAGCCAAATCTCCCGCTCGATATGGACGTCGGACAGTTCAATCCGGATCAGCCCCAGTTTTTCCGGAGTGGCGAATGTGGGCAGCAGGACCAGGCCAATTCCGCTGCTTGCCGCATGCATTTGCGATATCATGCTGCTCGACCTGAAAACCAGGTTCGGCGCGATAATTGCCTCGTCTAGCCAACGCACGGTATCGACCTGGATCAGGTCCTGAATGTAGCCGACGAACCTATGTCCCCCTAAGTCGGCCCGGCAATGAGGCGTGCCAACTTGATCGAGATAGTCTTTTGCACCGTACAGGTGCAGGCGGAATTTGCCGATGTTCTCGGAATCCATACCGCGTCCTTCAGGCCGGAAGAAACTGATGAAGATATCGGCCTCGCGGCGGGTAACGTGCAGCAGTTGGGGCGACGTGATCAATTCAATTTTCAAAGCGCTGCAGCGCTGTTGGAGCGCCATGAAGCGCTCCGCGAAATACAGCGACGCAATCCCTTCCATCGTGCCGATCCTGACCGTGCCAGAATGAGCCAGTTCCTTGGCACCGACGGCATCCCCGATCGCCAGGATATTGCTTTCGATAGCCTCCACATGGCTGAGCAGGCGGCCCCCGAGTTCATTCAGTATCAGGCCGGTACGGCTGCGCTCGAAAAGGCTCGAACCCAGCGCCAATTCGAGCTGTGAAATGCGGCGACTGGCGGTCGAGTGGTCGATGTGCAGCCGTTTGGCAGACTTCGAAATATTGCCCGCGCGGGCGACGTCGAGAAAGACCTTCAGGTCATCCCAGTTAAGATTTTGAAACTGCATATGGTCTCCATAATCGATGCTCAGGTAAGGACGCGCTCGATGGACGACCGCCGTACGAGATGGTAGGGTTTATCCTGTTCCCACGCAACAGGCAAACGCCATGCCAGCATCACGCCGAGGGTGTTTGCACCGTTCGGTAGCGTGAAAATACGCACAGTGGATTGCGATTTTTTGGAATATCGCGTGGCGGCGTCCGGTGCTAACGTGCATCACGATCAAACAACTCGATGGAGATCATGATGCTGACCTACCCGAAATTCAAAGCCGCAACTGTCCACGCGGCGCCGGTATTCCTCAACCGCGACGCCACTACCGACAAGGTCTGTAGTTTGATCGGCGAGGCAGCGCGCAACGGCGCCGACCTGATCGTGTTACCGGAGGCGTTCATTCCCGCCTTTCCGGTCTGGGCCGCCGTGTGGGCACCCATCTACAACCATGCGATGTTCCGCAAGATGGCAGCCAACTCGGTTCTGGCGAACGGCGCACAGATGCAACGCATCGCGCAGGAGGCACGCAAGCACGGGATCTTCGTCTCCATCGGGATCAGCGAGATCAATCCGGTGAGCGTCGGCGGACTGTGGAACAGCAACATGTTGATATCCGACGAGGGCGAAGTGCTGAATCATCACCGCAAGCTGGTGCCCACCTACTTTGAAAAGCTGGTGTGGGCACCGGGCGATGGGGCGGGCCTGAAGGTGTGCGACACACGTCTCGGCAAGATCGGCGCGCTCATCTGCGGCGAGAACACCAATCCGCTGGCGCGCTACAGCTTGATGGCGCAGGGCGAACAAGTACATATCTCGTCCTGGCCACCGATTTGGCCCACCGAGAAACCCAATCCGTGGGCATCAAACTACGACATCGCTGCGGCGGTGCGGATTCGCGCAGGCGCACATTCGTTCGAGGCCAAGGCATTCGGCATTGTCAGCTCAGGGTTCATGGACCAAGCCATGCGGGATTATCTGGTCGATATGGATGATACGGTGGCCGAGATCCTCGACAACACGCCGCGCTCGGTGTCGATGTTCATCGCTCCCAACGGAAAGCAGATCGGCCAATCGCTGCAAGACGAAGAGGGAATCCTGTATGGCGACATCGATATCGCGGATTGCGTCGAGCCCAAGCAATTTCATGACGTGGTTGGCTACTACAACCGTTTCGACATCTTCAGCCTGACGGTCAATCGCACGCGACACGTGCCGATTTCTTTCTCGCCGTTAGCGCTCGAAGACCATTCGGATGCCGATCTGGCAGGGCAGGCGCCGCTAGACGAATTGGCGCTGTGACTGACATGACCATGGAACCGGCGGACGCAAACGAGGTGTCGCCATTTCATGCCGATGAGCTTCAGGCGCCAACGTCTACCTGATCCGGGCCGATGGCTCGGCTAATGCGGCAGAACCTGCGCGGCTTGGGTAAGGAGGGCTTAGTGGGCATAAAGGAAGTCGCCTCTTGGCGGTTCTTACCACAGAACTAAATTTTTTTTATTTTCGATTGACACTAAATTAGTTGTACGTATAATTAATAAAAAAAAGGGCGATCAAAACTTGTTCAACCGCTCCACATAAATATCATTTTCGAGGCTTAGCGCATGCGATTGCTGAACGACCAGGATATGAATGAACTGCACGATGGACGCATCGCAGGGTTGAGGGCGCTATGACAGCCTACCGCGAGCTTCCAGATGCCGGAACACCATCCGCGATAGCGCTCGTGGGCCTCAAAGTAATCGAACCAGGGCAGCTCATCGTGGGCCCCTTCGCGGCGAAGACATTAGGAGAGTCTGGTGTAGACGTCATTAAGATGGAACCTCCGGAACGTTCTAGCCAACGCGATGGTGATTCCCTGCGGTGCCGGCATCTTCTTCGCAACGACAGATCATTATGGTGTGAGCCAAAGTCCCGAAATAAGCGTTTTGTCGCAATTGATCTGATAACCCCCAAGGGGCAAAAGATTATCCGTCGGTTCGTAGTCGCGGGCCGAATCTACACAGCCGCCGACGTCGACAATACAGTCTTGGTGCCAAAGATACGGGGTGCAGAGCGAGCGCTCAAACGCGCCGTTGACGACGTCAGCGGCGTGATGTCCATCTTCGAAACGCGTAACACTAGCTTCGTAAAAAAAATACATGGATTTGTGGCGCAGACCACTTTTTTGTAGTTTTAATTGGCATAACGCACGTTCTGAGGGAGCCTTGTATATGAAGATTCGGCGCGCAGTAGTCACGCTTACGATTTCGAGCTTTCTGTCCGCAGGGGCAGGAGCGGTCACGCCGGGAGAGGTTGCCAGGCTCGGTCAGGATCTGACCTCCGTGGGCGCTGAAAAGGCGGCGAACCACGATGGGTCGATTCCGGCATTTGGCGGAGTCGATAAGCCAGCAGCAGGCTGGACATACGGGAAGCTACGTGAAGAATATTGGACGCACAAGGCGGAGAAGCCGTTGTTTGTGATCGATGCCAGCAATGTCGACAAGTACGCCGACAAGCTATCAGCGGGCCAGATTGAAACCTTGAAGAAAATCAAGGGATACACGATGCCTGTGTACCCGACACACCGGAACTGTGCTGTTCCAGACTTCGTCGAGAAAAATACTAAAGATTCTGCGCTCAAAGCCGCGATAGGAAAGGATCAATGGTCTCTCGAAAGCGCGTCCTTGCCTAGCGTACCATTTCCAATTCCTAAAGACGGCATTCAGGTGATGTGGAACTGGTTAGTGCATTACATGGGCGTTGGAATTGAATGGCCAGGTGCGACGACCTACGTCAGTCCAAGACCTGGATCCGACATACCGATTGTTGCTGAATGGAATCAAATTCAGTACTACCCGTGGGCCAAGCCTGGGGGGCACTCGCCTCAGGATGAACAAGGTTTGATGACTGCTTTTTACTACGGTTACTTAAAACCCGCATCGCTGGCAGGCCAGGCTCTCATTCAACGTTTTTACTACACGAAGAAAACAGACAGTTTTTACTATTTCACCGGACAACGTCGCGTCCGTCGCCTACCGGCTTACTCTTACGATGCACCACTGATCGGATTTGAGAATCAATATCCGGCAGATACGACGTGGGTATTTACCGGTAGCCCGGACCGCTTTACCTGGAAGTTAATTGGAAAAAAGGAAGTCTATGTTCCTTATAACTCCTACGCAATGCAACGGTTTGACACCAAAGTAAGCACCATCACAGGCCCGATGTTTATCGATCCAAAGATGCGCCGTTACGAATTGCACCGCATGTGGGAAATCGAGGGGACAGTTAAGGAAGGCGAGCGCCACGCCACGCCCAAGAAGACTTTGTACATTGATGAAGACAGCTGGATCGTCAGTATTGGCGATGATTACGACACTCAAGGAAAAATCTGGAAATCCAAAGAAAATTTCATCACGCCGGAATGGGAAATTAATTCTTGTGCCCCTTCTGCCTCGATCTATACCGATCTTCAGAACGGTCGATATGTATTTGATATGAGTACGGTCGGTTTGGGAAAAGATATGCGCTTCTATCCGCCGGAGTACCAAGATAAGCGACTCATGGAAAATTTCTATACAAGCGAAAGTCTCGGCGCGACCAGCGATCGATGAGCTAGTTAGCTTGACCGACATGCCGTTCAAACGCAATTACGAGCAATGACTGTGTCGAGTGATGGCACTGGATTTCCTTTTCAGGGGTGAAAATGAAAAATAAATGCATCG
This sequence comes from Glaciimonas sp. PCH181, assembly GCF_003056055.1. Taxonomy (NCBI): domain Bacteria; kingdom Pseudomonadati; phylum Pseudomonadota; class Betaproteobacteria; order Burkholderiales; family Oxalobacteraceae; genus Glaciimonas; species Glaciimonas sp. PCH181. Next base: position 1,658,593 of record NZ_PYFP01000001.1, on the reverse strand, counting down.
GGGCAGCAATTACAGCCTTGTGTGGCACGCTGGCGTGTATGCCGACCTATGCGGCTAACTACGCTGTTGATACTGAATTTGGACCAATTCAGTCGGCATGGGTGTCGAATATCACCGCTGGAGCTGGAATTCGGATGAAAAATCCGAGCTGCTCCCGTACCGGAGATCCCAATTCATTTGGCTGTGGAGCGAGTGCAAACACTGCTCAGTGGGCCAATGGTGACGATGGTAATCTGAACTATAAACGGGGTCAGCTTTTTACGGGTTTCATCAGTGGCACCTCGGAACTCTTCGTTACAGCGCCGCAACAAGGGATGAAATTCCTTATTCGTGGTACCGGGATGTACGATTTTGCGGCTGGACATACCAATCGCACGGAGCTGTCCAGTTCTGCAGAAGGATACGTCGTGTCGAGCGTCCAGTTGCTCGATCTTTGGATTCAAAAAGAGTTTGAGATTGGCAATCAGCGCTCGCATCTGCGTTTTGGAAACCAGGTAATCAATTGGGGCGAGAGTTATTTTGCCTCTGGCGGTATTAATGCGACAAACTCTGTCGACATTCAAAAATTATTGGTCCCGGGCACGCAACTCAAGCAAGCCCTCATTCCTGCGCCTATGCTTGAATTCGCTAGCGGATTGCCCGGCGGGTTCTCAACGGAAGCCTACGTGCAGTTTCGCTGGAATGCGAATCGCTACCCGCCTGTGGGAACTTACTTTTCAGTGTCGGACGTGTATTTGCACGGTGCGCAACCAGGCGTATTCAACGCCACCAATTTCAATGTGAGCGGCGTCGACGCGGGTTCGATTGCGCGGGGCAGTGGCTTGAATTCGCGTAATCAGGGGATTATCGGAGGGATCAATCAGGACATTCTCAACGGAAAATATCCGAATTTGGCCGGCGTGCCGTATACCACGGTTAACCCCGCCAACACACCGCAGTTCGGTGCGCGTTTGGGATATACGCCTCCCGGACAGAATATCAGTTATGCGCTTTATTACGAGAACTACACGGATAAATCACCCGTTCTGTCTTACGCCAGCTTGGAGTCGTCTGGACAATTTAACTATTTGCAACGGAGACAACTCTTTGGTGTAAGTGCGAACTTCCCTATCGGCGATTGGGCGATCGGAACGGAGTTGTCCTACCGTCCGCGGGATGCTGTTGCATTGTCGGGATGTTTCCTGGCAGGCGCGCCGGCCGATGCGAACACGAACCTGGCGAGTGGGCAGTGTGCAGCCTACAAAGATAATAAGAAATATCAATTTGATATCAATGCGCAGATCATCCTCACTAAAAGTACGTTTCCGCAACTGAAGCTGATCGGTGCAGACGCCGCCACGTTTACGGCGGAGCTGACCTACATCAAGTACCCAGGCGTGAACCCCAACAAACCGATTAATAGCACACTGAATGGTCAGTCGGTTTATCAACTCACAGATGCAGGTTATCAGACATGGCTTACCAATAATGCTGCATTGGGCTATCCAGTCGTGACCGGTCAAGGTACGTCGGATTCTGTGGGAGCCACGCTGGACTTCAATTGGACTTACGATGGTTCGCTGATTCCTGGATGGGCTGTCACACCAGGCGTGACGTTTTACGATGCCCTATATGGATATACACCCACATTCTCGGCAAATTATCTGCAAGGCGCCAAGTCGTTGAACTTCTACGTTCTGTTTAATCAGAATCCATCGGTATGGCAGGCAGGGGTAAACCTGACGCTTTACTATGGTGGTAACCAGCTATCACAGCCTTACTTTGACAGAAACTTTATTGGTTTTTTTGCGACCCGGAACTTCTAGCACTATAGATACGGTACGGGCGGTGTCGAGCCGCTCGTAGTTTTTTTTGTGGGCCACAGCGACAGCCGTGGATTGAACTAGGAATCTTTGTGTTAAACAAGTCCATCCAAACCTTGGAGAAATGGCTCTTTTCTCACCGGTTGATCGTGTTAGGAGTGTTCTCTGCGCTCACACTCTTCATGGCGTTCTTTGCTGTGCAGTTGCGGATGGAGGCTGGCTTCGAAAAGCAAATTCCGATTGGGCACGAGTATGTTCAAACCTTCAATCGCTATCGGGCAGATTTATTTGGGGCAAACCGACTGACTGTCGTTGTGAAGGTAAAACACGGGACGATCTGGACCAAAGAGGCCTTGGGACGCGTTTATGCCGTGACGCAAGCCGTCACTTATATGCCCAATGTCGACCGGCTCGGCGTGCAGTCGTTGTGGACGCCAAACAGCTATGTCAACGAAATAACGGAGGAGGGATTCCGCTCACAGCCGATCATCCCGGGTACGCTCACTGCGGACCATATGACCTCGGAAAATGTCGACGAGATCCGGCGCTCTGCCTCAGAAGGCGGATTTATCGGTTCACTTGTCTCTCGAGACGAGACGAGTGCAATGATCACGGCGGAAATTGGAGAGGTCGGCGTTGATGGTAAGCAGATCGACTACGTCGAATACAACCACTTACTCGAAGAGAAAATTCGAAAGCCTTTTGAAGACAGTAACTACGAGATTCAAATCATCGGGTTCGCGAAACAAATTGGCGACATCGCTGATGGTGCACGGGCGGTTCTTGTGTTCTGTGCGATCGCTTTACTGCTTACCGCTCTGGCTGTGTATTGGTACTGTCATTCGATTCAATTCACGATTCTTCCGATCATTTGTTCGCTGACGTCGCTTGTCTGGCAGTTTGGCACGCTTAAGTTACTGGGCTATGGATTGGATCCGCTCGGCGTTCTCGTCCCATTTCTTGTGTTCGCAATTGGCGTGTCTCATGGCGTCCAGCAAATTAATTTCATCACGCGCGAGCTTGCGATGGGAAACTCGACGTTTAACGCCGCTCGGCATAGTTTTACGGGGCTTCTGATCCCTGGAACGCTCGCGCTTGTCACTGCGTTGGTGTCATTCGTGACATTGATTCTCATCCCGATTCCGATGATTCGGGAACTCGCCATTACGGCTTCACTCGGTGTCGGGTACAAGATCCTCACCAACCTGGTGATGCTACCCGTGGCCGCGTCATGTCTCAGCGTTGATAAGGCCTACGCCGATACAGCGATGACTAAACGTGAACAGCGTGCGCGCTGGCTCAAAATACTTTCCCGCGTTGCTGAGCCCAAGAACGCAGTAGTGGTCTTAGTCATTGTTGCTGGTGTCTTCGCCGCGGCCGTATGGGAAAGCCGTGATCGGGTTGTTGGAACCTTGGAGCCGGGCGCGCCAGAGCTTCGATCCGATGGGCGGTTCAATCGAGATGCGGTTTCGATTGTCAATAATTTTGATATCGGACTCGACTGGCTATCGATTGTCGTTGAGGCACCAATAGACTCGTGCGCGAACCCAGCGGTTGCCGTCTTCGGCGATCAATTTTCTAATGCTATGAAATCTACACCTGGTGTGGTGTCGGTCGGTTCCTATTCTGAATTGATGCGGACCTATAACCGGGGATATAACGAGAATTTTCCAAAAATGGATGTGGTTCCTATCGATCCTGTCAATTACGCGGCGCTGAGTACCGAGATCGGCCGGGCCCACGGATATTTGAACAAAGACTGCAGCATGACGGGGGTGCATCTGTACCTGTCTGACCATAAAGCGACGACGATTAATCGAGTGATCAATGCGGTTAAAGTATTTCGCCGCACGCATCAAGTGCCCGGAATCACCATACGCCTTGCAGCAGGCAATGCTGGAATTCTTGCAGCGATCGACGATGTCGTTGCGAAAAGCGAGCTATCGATGATGCTTTACGTCTACGCCGCCATCATCATTCTCGTGTTTGTTGTCTACCGGGATTTCCGTGCTGTCATTGCGTGCTGTCTTCCGCTCACCGTTGGGACGTCAATTGGCTACTGGTTTATGAAAACGTTTGATATCGGACTCACGGTTGCGACATTGCCTGTCATGGTCCTTGCGGTCGGAATCGGCGTGGACTACGCCTTTTATATCTACAACCGACTTCAGGCCAATTTGGCTGCGGGGCAGAAGATCGTAGAGGCGCTTGAAAATGCCATCTTAGAGGTTGGGATGGCGACCATTTTTACCGCCATCACATTGGCGATCGGGGTGGCGACATGGAGTTTCTCCGCCCTCAAGTTTCAAGCAGATATGGGAAAACTGCTGGCCTTCATGTTTATTGTTAATCTTATTATGGCCATGACGGCGCTTCCGGCACTGGCGGTCGTATTGGAAAAAATCTTTCCTCGCAGGGGAAAGATCAGAGCGCCGGGTATGTTCTCACATTGACCAGAGGAGATAATTTTGAACTACAAAAGATTTCTGAACGCTCTGACGGCATTTGCCGCGCAATGTCTTTTTGTTCTTCTTGTTCAAGACAATGTCGCCGCCGCTGCGCAATCTATTCCAGAACTGCATGTGCAGCCAGCGGAAAGAGCGCCGGGTGCGCTGAACACGACGATTTTGGCAGCAGCGCGGGCAGGGGCGCGCATCGTCGCGGTTGGTCAACGGGGGGTGGTGCTTCTTTCCGACAATGATGGCAAGACTTATCGCCAAGCGATGTCCGTTCCGGTTAGCTCGACGCTGACAAGTGTCTGGTTTATCGATGCAAGTACGGGATGGTCAGTCGGGGATTGGGGCGCAATCATTAAGTCAACTGATGGTGGAGAAACCTGGGTGGCGCAACGCAGCGATACGCAGGTTGACCAGCCTCTTTTCTCGGTCTATTTTAAGAACGGCAAGGAAGGCTGGGCAGTCGGCTTATGGTCCTTGATGCTTCACACAACCGACTCAGGCGCAAATTGGGCCGTCGTTAAATTACTACCACCTGCCGGCGCAAAAAAGGCCGACCGCAACCTATACGCAATGTTCGCTGACACAAAGGGAAATCTCTTTGTCGCTTGTGAACAGGGCAGGGTAATGCGTTCGAGCGATGGTGGCGTTAGCTGGAATTATGTCGAAACAGGATACGCAGGGTCTTTTTGGTCCGGTATCGCACTCCGGGACGGGACTATCCTCGTCGGCGGACTACGTGGGAAGATTTACCGTAGTGCCAACGGTGGGGACACCTGGGCCGCCGTGCCAACCCCTTATGCGAGCTCCATCACCGGCATGCAGCAACTTCCGGACCAGTCGATCCGGATGGTTGGTCTCGAGGGTGTGACGTTGAGCAGTCACGACGACGGGATGAGTTTCACCGGGTATCAAAGGCCCGATCGAAAGACGTTAACTGCTGTAATTGACACACAAAAGGGTCATTCAGTGCTGTTTTCGGTCGACGGCCCAACGGCTAGCCAATAAATACTTTCCCACAGACCACACAGAAAGGTGAATTAGATGACACTAAAAAAGACAGTCCGGCTAATAGTGAACGGGACCTCCTATCAAAGAGATGTGGAGCCTCGAATGCTGCTCTCAGATTTCCTTCGTCACGAGCTTTCGCTTACCGGTACACACGTCGGTTGTGAACATGGCGTTTGTGGCGCCTGCACCATTTTGCTAGACGGAGCACCAGTGCGGTCATGCCTAACCTTCGCGATCCAAGTTGAGGGGAAGGAAGTGCGTACGGTTGAGTCCTTGGCGACGAACGAGCTGATCGAAGAGCGCAAGAATTCTATGGGAAACGTCGAGGAGGCGAGGCCGATTACCGATACTTTAAGCGTTCTTCAAGCGTCTTTTTGGGAGCATCAAGGTTTGCAATGTGGTTTTTGCACCCCCGGCGTACTGATGACCATGGAGGCGCTTTTGACGGAGAACTGCGACCCTACAAGGGAGCAGGTGCGAGACGCATTGTCGGGTCATATTTGTCGTTGTACTGGGTACCACGACATTGTCGACTCAGTGATGACCGCTGCCAAGGTTAAGCGCTCCCTTGCGAACACCGGCGTTTCAAACCAGGACTTGCTCAGACGCGCATTTTTGGCCGAATAACTCACTCTGCAGGAATAAATATCATGGTATTAGAAGGCGAAGAAACTTTTACTCAGGACATCTCCGAGGTTTGGACAGCACTTCACAACACCGACATGTTAACCAAGGCGATCCCGGGATGTAAATCGATGAAACCGAGTGGCAGCAATACCTACGTTGTCGCGTTGTCGCTTGGGGTTGCTGCAGTCAGGGGTGACTACGAAGGCAAGGTCAAAGTCACCGATGTGAAAGCACCGGTGCATTACATGCTCGACGCCGAAGGCACGGGTGCGCCGGGCTTTGTCAAGCTGCGGATGGATTGCATACTTGAGAAGCAGGGTGCAGAAACGGTGATGAAGTGGAAGTGCGATGCCGTCGTCGGCGGCTTGATTGCCAGCATTGGAGGGAGAGTTCTTTCCGGTATTTCGAAATTCATGGCCAAGCAGTTCTTTAAGGCCTTGAAGAACGAGATGGAAGAGACAGTGACATCGAAGGTAGCTTAATTCCACGGAGAGAAGGCCATGAAACCACCTGTGTTCGACTACCAGCGAGCAGATAGCATCGCGCATGCATGCGATTTGCTCGCGGCCTTCGGCGATGACGCAAAGATTTTGGCCGGAGGGCAAACGCTGATTCCTATGATGAATTTTCGGTTGGCGCGCCCTCAAGTCCTTGTCGACATCAGCAACATTACTGATCGCAACCAAGTTACGGAAGAGAGCGACGGGATACGCGTCAGAGCGACTAGTATCCAAAGGTTCGTGGAGCAGTGTCCCGCGATTCAAAGGCGACTTCCCGTTCTACACAAGGCGATTCAGCATATCGCCCATTTCCAGATCAGAAACAAGGGAACGATCGGCGGCAGCATTTCAAATGCCGATCCTGCAAGCGAGTTACCCGCGATGTCCTTGCTTTTAGATGCAGAGTTCACGATCAATAGCAAGACCGAAGAGCGCGTCATCCCCGCAGAGGAATTTTTCATCACTTACATGACAACGTCACTCGCATTGGACGAAATTTTGTCCTCGATCCTGTTTAAGGAACCACCAAAGAACAGTGGATGGGGATTTCACGAAGTTGCGAGACGTTCGGGCGATTTCGCTCTGGCAGGTAGTTCCGCAGTGGTGACTCTGGATGAGAATGGCAAGTGCACCCGAGCACGGATTGCACTCTTGGGCGTTGCCGCGACACCGGTGCGAGCTACCGAAGCGGAAGAGATGTTGATCGGTGAAAAGTATTCCGAAGAATTGTTGAAGACAGCTGCGCAAAGGGTCCAGGACGTTGTTGATCCAGAGAGCGATGTGCACGTTACAAAGGAATACCGCCGTTCCGTCGTAGAAGTTTTGACGGTTAGGGCGCTCGAGGATGGCTTCCGCAGGGCGGGGGTTGCGCGTTAAGACCAATGCAGTTCGCGCAGGCTTGCCTCAACGCCGCAGACAGAAAAGTCAAAGTCCGTGGCATATATTGATATATAGATTAAGCCCTTAGGAGCCTTTTGAAATGAAACCATTGCCACGCATGACCGGTGCGACGAAGTATATTGGGGTAAGCAGAAAGCGAAGTGAAGATCCTTTGATCCTGATGGGCAAGGCGAAGTACGTCGATGACATTTCCTTGCCAAGGATGGTAGAGGTTGCTTTTCTTCGGAGCACGCATGCGCACGCCGATATTAAACGAATCGATTTCGAAAAGGCACGTGCACATCCGGGCTGCATCAAAATTTTCACGAGCGCGGATCTTGGAACGGGTACCACTACGTTTCAGCAACATCAGGGTAACCTGAAGCCCGTTTCGACGCCCTTCTTCGCGGGGGAGAAGGTACGCTTCGTAGGCGAGATCATTGCGGCAATCGTGGCCCCAAGCCGGTACATTGCCGAAGACATCGTCGACCTTATCGAGGTAGAGTACGACGTCCTGCCCATCAATTTCGATGTTGAAGAGGCGATGAAGCCGGGCGCCGAGTGGGTTCATGAAGACATTCCTAACAACTGTTATTTCAGCGATGAGTTCCATAAAGGTGATGTGGATAAAGCTTTTCGCGATGCTGACCTGATTATTAAAGAAAAGGTGACGACAGCGCGGACGTCAGCGGCACCGATGGAGACGCGTGGCGTGATCGCGAATTGGGACTGGGACGACACGCTAATTGTGTGGTCTTCCACCCAGATGCCCTTTCCGCTAAAAACATTCATTGCCCTGTGGCTGCATCTGCCGGAGCAAAATATTCGCGTGATTGCCCCAAATGTCGGTGGCGGTTTTGGTCAAAAGGCCCATTTTCACTCAGAAGAGTTCATTATTCCCTGGATCGCCAAGGACATCCGGATGCCGGTCAAATGGATCGAGGACCGCCGGGAACATTTGCTGTCCGCTGCCCAGGCAAAGCAGATGACGATGTACATCGAAGTGGCGATGAACAAGGATGGCACTATTCTTGGAATGAAGAATAAGGCGATTGGGGATACGGGCGCGTACTCGCAATTTCCCTGGGGCGGAATCATCGACCCGGCAGCCGGAAACACTGTTTTGCCCGGCGCATTTACATTCAAAAATATACGCTACGAGAGCGTTGCCATCCTGACGAACAAAATGGCGACCGGAGCCTACCGCGGCGTCGGTATGTCGGGAACCACCTTCGCGCGCGAGATGGCTTTGACGAAAGCGGCGAAACTTCTCAATATTGATATCGTCGACATTTACTACAGAAATTTCATTCGAAAAGATCAGTTTCCGTTCGTCACCGCAACGAATCAGACCTACGACAGTGGCGACTACCACAAGGTGCTGGATAAGTGCCTCGAGATGGCGGACTACAGGAAGCTAAAAAAGCAACCGCGGCTCTTGAAAAACGGGAAATTGCGCGGAGTGGGAATCTGCTTTTTTGTCGAACCGACAGCGTGGGGTAGTAAGGTCGCTGAGGAATGCGGCTTTCGAGGGGTGACGACCCATGACTCTGCCACGGTCGAGATGGATCCGAGTGGCGGCGTCACGGTGCGCAGCGGACAGATGAGCCACGGACAGGGACTGAAGACGACGCTGGCACAGGTTGCTGCTGAAACGCTCGGTGTTCGCTTCGAGGACGTCCGGGTTCTGGAAGGAGACACGCATAGCGCAGCGTATGGAATGGGTACTTTTGCAAGCCGCAGTGCGGTCATCGGCGGGGGCACCGTGATGCGGGCCGCTCACGACGTACGCACGCGACTTTTGAAGATCGCAGCGCATGTCATGGAGGCTAATGTCGCTGACTTGAATATTGACGAAGGCGTGGTGTTTGTAAAGGGCTCGCCAGACCGATGCATGACCGTGCGTGAGCTGGCGCACATTACCTATTTCGATCGGTTCCGTCGACCGGATCCGGATGACGTGGAACCCGTACTTAGCGCGACGAGGCACTACGATCCGCCGGAAACGTATTCTAACGGTGCGCATTGCGTCATCATCGAACTGGATGCGCAGACTGGAAAAATCGATATCACACGTATCGTCGCTGTTGAGGATTGTGGGACGATGATTAATCCGCAAGTGGTCGAAGGACAAATGCGAGGTGGTATAGCGCAGGGCATCGGTATGGCCTTGCTAGAATCGCTGGAATATGACAAATCTGGACAGTTGAACAATGCATCCTTTATGGATTTTTTAGTGCCTAACGCACTGACGTTGCCTGATATTGAGTGTGCGCACTTTAGCACTCCGTCGCCGTTGACCGAGGGCGGGATCAAGGGGTGTGGCGAAGCAGCAATGTTGTCAATTCACTGTGCATTCGGTAGTGCCGTGGCAGATGCACTTTCGGATTACGGGATACTCGTGCCAATGGCAATACCAATCGGCCCCCAGCAAGTTCTGGATCTGATTGGAACTAGGAGTGCGGCGAACTAACGATCGGGTACGGCCAGTCACGTGAAAAGTTGCATGTGACGCGGCCAGAATTCGTCCAATCCAAGGGTGGCGAACAACGAATCGAAGGAAGGTTAATAGATGAATGCAGCATACAACGATCTCGTCGCGGCTTTGCGCCGATATGACTACGTTGCCGATACAGACATTGCGGCGTCGATTTTTCTTGCTGAGTACCTTAATAAGCCCATATTGATCGAGGGTGAAGCCGGGGTTGGGAAAACCGAGATCGCGCGCGTTTTATCGAAGCTGAAAGACACCGAACTTATTCGACTACAGTGCTACGAGGGACTGGATTCGAACGCTGCGCTGTATGAGTGGAACTACCAAAAGCAGATAATAAGCATCAGGCTAAATGAACTAACGAAAGAAACCAGACTGTCAATCGAAGACCTTTACAGTGAACCATACCTGCTCGCAAGACCGATTCTGAAAGCGCTCACTGCAGGTAAAAAAGTGGTTCTTCTGCTCGACGAGATTGACCGGGCAGATGAAGAATTTGAGGCATTGCTTCTCGAAACACTTGCCGAATTTCAGATGACAATCCCTGAGTTCGGGACAATCAAAGCAAAACACGCACCCTATGTAATCTTAACTTCCAATCGCACGCGCGAGCTCACCGATGCGCTGCGCCGGCGATGTTTGTATCTCTGGATAAATTATCCGAGTTTCCAGAAAGAGTTTGAAGTTATCAAAATCAAGGTACCTGAAGTTGGGGAAGTGCTTGCGATGCGCATCACGAGCTTCGTTCAGGCGATTCGCCATGAAAAGCTGAATAAGGTACCGGGCCTCTCTGAAGCAATTGATTGGGCCAGGGCATTACACGGCACTGGGGTGAAGATCCTTGACAGGGAGAGTATCGAACATACCATCGGCGCTTTACTCAAGGATCATGATGATCTCAGAACCTTCAAACGAGATTTGGTAATGCCTTTGCTGGAAAAGATTGATGATGGTCACCACGTCTGACAATCTTCGGATAACAACAGATTTTACGTTGCGGCTTTGCGCGCTCCTGCGGCAAAGTGGCGTTGACGTTGGTACGCAACAAAGCATTGCCTGCATGGACGCACTCCTGCTGTTGGGTACCGTATCCGAGGATGATCTAAAGGCAATCTACCGGATAACGCTTATCAATCGTAAGCAGGACCTGTACGAATTGCACAAGATCTACGAGTTGCTGATGAAAGACTATCTTTCGCCCCGGGCGACACCTTTCGAGGGGCTGCAAGAGAGAGAGGCAGAGCCTGAACCAATTGTTATCCGACGTCGCGAGTATTCCGATGAGGACTCATCGTTGGCCGTAGGCGAGGACCTTGGCCGTGTCGAGGGTTATTCCGTTCGAGAGGTCGATTACTACAAAGACTTTCAATTTGTTCCGAAGGAAGATATGCCATCGGTAATGGCTGAAATTGAGAAGGTAGCGAAAAAGTTCGCTTCGATTAAGCGAAGGAAAACAAAGCGATCAAAGCACCATGGCGCGATCGATCTCCGCGCCAGTGTCCGAGATAGCGTGAAGTTCGACGGTGAGATCCTTAATTGGCGCTACAAACGGAAAGTACCCACGCACTCTCGCTGGGTGATCCTCTCCGATGTAAGCGGGTCCATGGAAATCTACAGCATTTTCTTGTTAAATTTCTTGCATTTTCTTAATGAAAATCATCGCATGAAAATGGAAACTTTCGTTTTCAGTACTCGGGTGGAGTGCTTGACGGAGCATTTTCGTTCTAAGGATTTTCGGGAAATGCTCAAGAACGTGGCTCAACACTTTTCAGGCTGGTCGGGCGGAACGAAAATTGGCGCGGCAATTAAGGCGATGAATGAGACATACGCCGGCGTGATTACGCCGAAGACGACTGTCATTATTATGAGTGACGGGTGGGATACCGGTGATATCGATCTCCTGGATAAGGAAATGTCGACACTGCGAAGCCGCGCCAAATCGATCATTTGGATTAACCCGCTCAAGGCCTCGCCGTTGTATGAACCGCTTGCCTTAGGCATGGCGACTGCGCGTCCCTATTGCGACCAGTTCATCACGGGTCACTCGATTAATAGCCTGGAAAAGTTGACGAATCTGCTGGCCAAATAGCAGCCTGTCGGATTTTCCTTCGGAAGAGGCTAACATCTGAGGCAGGGTAGGGGCGCGTGTTTTAAACCGGTCGTGCGTGCATTCGAGGCTATTTCGGCGCACATTAACTGCAAATGACAGCACTCAAATTGACACCCTAGCCCACAGCATCTTGTCATGCAATTCCTCTGCCCGCGTTGGGCTCAATGTGTTGCCCAACAAGCGCCTTAAGCTCAACTGATTTTGCATCAAAACTGCTTTAGCACACCCGCATGCGTCTCTCCGCCCTGAACAAGGTCATCAGCCGTTACGGTGACAGCACCTAGCGTAGGACGTGTAGATGCAATGTTGCTGTGGAAAGAGGTTCTAAGAATTAAATCGGCCTATACTCGGAACAGATAATTCCGTCACTCTCACATGCCTTCAACATATGACAACGCCTTTAGTTCGCCCAGATAACGAGTCCAACGTCATTTGTTGGGACGACACGTTCCTTGTTGGATACCCGCCACTTGATCGTGTCCATGAAGAATTTGTAAACTCGCTTGCGGCGCTGCAACGCGCAACTGACGACGCATTGGCTGAACTCTTTGATGCAATGGCGGGGAGTGCAGGACATCAGTTTGAGCAAGAAGACAAGTGGATGAATGAAACCGTATTTCCTCCTCGCGATTGTCATGTGAAAGAACATGCTGCCGTGATGGAATCCATTGGACAAGTGCGCGAGCGCATAGTGCAGGGCGATCTGGCAGAGGGACGGCGTCTTGCGAACGCGTTGGCTGATTGGTTTCCGGCGCACTCGACCCATCTGGACTCTGCGTTAGCACATTGGATATTTAAACTTCGCTTGCAGGGTAAGCCTGTTGTCTTGCGGCGGGGGGCGGTGCGCCAAAGCTAGCGTCGCTGACAGCGCCATCCCGGTATCTTCCCCACGATTCAATAATCCGGGTGCAAAACCGACGGATTTTCCTCGACAATAGATGTCGCAGACGCCTGAAGGCAGGGTCGTCTGCGACATGGAGGCTGCTAGGAGTAATCAGCCATTGCCTTAGGCGAGACACGCATTTTCCGTGATTTCCGCCATTCGTTCCAATACCACACGTCCATGCCGTCTTGTTCAATGGTGGACGCGACGCGTAGACCGATTGTTTTCTCGATGGCGAACACCAGGATCAGACCGGATCCGCCTGCGATGACAAGGGTCACCAGGATGCCGATACATTGCATGCCAAAACTAATATGTGCATGTTGCAGCGCGTAGTCGCCAGTTGCTCCGGCCACACCTCCGGTGGCAACACCGGCACCAATAATCCCCGCGAGTAGCACGCTTAGAATCGATGGCCCAAGCGCGACGGGAACAATTTTCTGGTCGTCCAAATCGTATTTCGTCATGAGCGCCGCGCCAGCTCTCATCACCCAGGGGCCACTTGCGGCTGCGACAAAACATTGCCACGGTGCTGCAATATCGAATAGAGCGGTGCAGGTGATGTAGCCAGCAATGGGGCCTAGGAAGATATAGACCGGCTTGTGCTTCCGATAAGCAATGACCGCGCCGGAAATCGCACCGCCGCTAAAGGCCATAAATATATTTATGAACACAATACCAATGCCAGATGTGGTATTCGTAATGCCAAAATATCCAACCCCCGGCTCAAGGAATCCGCAACCAAGGACGAACATTGGAATCGCTATCATCAGTACCAATGCGCCCGATCCAAACATATGACCGTTGAACGACGTGGTCGAGGCGAGTCTTGGACCTAGGCGCCATGACAGGATGAGGGACCAAACTCCCACAAACATGTAGAGCGAAAAACTGCCTACAAAGTCATGTAAGCCGTTGTTGGACAGAGGGCTTGCCGGCCCCCAGGTCAAATAGGTCATGATGGGCATTAGCAAGCCGCCAGCGACTGCTGAAAGAATGTAACAGGCGCTTGGCTTCATCCTGCCGAGGCCCATGCTGTGAACGAAAGATCCGATAACGGCCGCATACGCGAAAAAGAAGACGACGAAGATTTGCTGGGTATCTGCGCCGGGGACGGTGGTGTTGTCGAGATTCTGAGCATAGGTATTCATGTTGGGTCCGAACAGCCACCAGTCTGAAAGTGACTGTTGTAACGGATTTGGAATACCGAATGCCTGGTTGAATTGCCAGTTCCAGATCGCATAACCCGCAATCATGCAGCTCGTACCGCCAATAAACGCGCTGACTATCTTCTGCGCCAAGGTATCAACGAGATGCTTGGCATTCACCGTTCCGGCGTCAATCAAGGCGAGCGCTACAATCACGAGAAAGGCTCCCATGCATGCGATGATGTAAAAAATATCAGAGATGTAAGCCTGTGCGGAAATCTGCTCCGCAAAGGTTTTGGTCAAGTAAAACATGTCGGCCTCTTTCGATTGGGGTTGAGGAAACGAGAAAAAGCTTGCTTGGGTAATCCGGTCATTTCGGTGTTCCCAGCGGGAGACGGAGATTGATGTCTCGAGGCGTTGGATCTGGAATCTGATAACCGTAACGCGCAGCAGTCATCTGGGCCAAAATCGAAACAGCGATCTCTGGAGGTGTACGGGCACCGTTTTTCAGCCCTACCGGGCCATACAGTCGATCAATTTGGTGCGGCAATACATCGAACTCGCGTAATCGGTCCCGCCGCTTTTCTTGATTCTTGTGAGAACCAATGGCACCGACGTAAAAAGCGTCTGACTTGAGAGCTTCAATGAGTGCAAGGTCATCGAGCTTCGGATCGTGCGTCAGTGCGACGATTGCGGTGTGGGGATCTGGGCGCATGGCGATCACCGTATCATCGGGCATTGTTCGCAAGAGCTGCGTCCCGACGATCGCCCATTCATTTGCGTACTCCTCCCGCGGGTCGCAAACCAGTACTTCGTAATTGAGGGTGCGCGCCATGGTTGCCAGATACTCGCTCATCTGACCCGCGCCGATGATGAGCAAACGCCACGTCGGGCCATGAAAAGTTATTAACGTCTTGTCATCCACGCAGAGTAAATCCGCACCAACTTGATTTTCGAGGCTGACCTGTCCCGAGAACAGTTCGAGAGTACGACAAATACGTTCACCTTTTTCCAGACGAATCAGAAGTTCTTCAATGCGTGATATATCCGAGACGGCCTCAAGAACCAGTTCAATCGTTCCGCCACAGGGTAGTCCAAAACGGTGAGCTTCTTCGGCGGAAACCCCATACTTCACACGTTTTGGCATTGTCATGCCGAGTGTGCTTTGACGCGCGCGATCGATTAGATCATCCTCTATACAGCCACCAGAAACTGATCCGGAAATGTGCCCGTCGTCTCGAATCGCGACCACCGACCCGATCGGTCGCGGGGCTGAACCCCAGGTTCGAATGAGTGTGCCCATAACGATACTATGGCCGGCGATGCGCCATTCGCCGATTTTTCGCAACACGCTCAGGTCTGTATTGTCCATGTCGCCAGTTTCTTTCGTCAGTACGGGAAAAGCCAAGGTTCCTGCTTGCGTCGCACGGATTCATAACCGCGAATTTTTTCGATATCTTTGAACGTCAAGTCGATATCGTCTAGACCTTCTATCAAACAGCGCTTACGGAACTCGTTGATCTGAAAGTTCAGAACATCTCGCTCCGGGGTCGTCAGGGTTTGTTGTTTCAAATCAACTTTGATGCAGTATCCCGGAGAAACCGCAACGGCATTAAGGAGAGCGCTCACCACCGAATCGGGCATGATGATCGGAAGAATGCCATTCTTAAAGCAATTGTTGTAAAAAATATCGGCAAAGCTCGGTGCGATAAGCGCACGGATACCGAAGTCTAGTAAAGCCCACGGCGCATGCTCGCGACTTGAGCCGCAACCGAAGTTTTCTCGCGTGAGAAGGACTTCAGCACCCTGATAACGTGCGTCGTTGAAAGAAAACGCAGGATTTTTTCTTCTTAGGGAGCAGTCGTCCCCAGGTTGTCCCGGGTCCAGATAGCGCCATTCGTCGAAAAGATTCGGCCCAAAGCCAGTCTTTTCAATCGACTTCATAAACTGCTTTGGAAGTATCGCATCCGTGTCAACGTTCGCCCGATCAAGGGGTACAACTAGAGCGGTAAATTGAGTAAAGGGTTTCATCGCAATCTCACGTGGCTAAAGCTGGGAAACATCGACAAAATGACCGGCTATCGCCGCCGCAGCAGCCATTGCAGGACTGACAAGGTGTGTGCGACCGCCTGCACCTTGCCGTCCCTCGAAATTTCTGTTTGAGGTCGAGGCGCAACGATCTCCCACGTTAAGATGGTCTGCGTTCATGCCGAGGCACATAGAGCACCCGGGATTACGCCACTCGAACCCGGCATCTATGAAAATCTTGTCGATGCCTTCTGCCTCCGCTTGTGCTTTGACTAGTCCTGATCCAGGAACGATCAGCGCTTGTGAGATCGAGGCAGCAACCCGCTTGCCCTTCGCAACTGCTGCTGCGGCACGAAGATCCTCGATGCGTCCATTGGTGCAGGAACCGATGAAAACTTTATTCGGACGAATGTCAACGATCGGCGTGTTGGGTTCGAGTCCCATGTAAGTAAGCGCACGTTCCACCGCGGCGCGCTTGGTAAGATCCGGCTCCTGCGAAGGATCGGGGACGGCGCCGTTAACGCAGGTCACCATCTCGGGAGAGGTTCCCCAACTCACCATAGGATGTAGGGTCCTTGCATCGATCTTTACGGTACGATCAAACGAAGCATTCTCATCGCTCGTCAACGTGCGCCAGTAATCAACCGCTTGATCCCATTGGACTCCGCGCGGTACGAATGGGCGTCCCTGAAAATAGTCAATGGTCGACTGATCTACGGCAATGAGGCCGACACGGGCTCCGGCTTCGATCGCCATGTTGCATAGCGTCATTCGGCTTTCCATCGAGAGCTGGCGAATAGTTGTGCCAGCAAACTCGATTGCGTACCCTGTGGCGCCCGCTGTACCAATATCACCAATTATGCTTAGGATAAGATCCTTTGCGGTAACGCCGCGCGGTAATTCGTTGTCGATTTGGACGAGCATGGACTTTGCCTTTTGGGTACGCAGACATTGCGTGGCAAGGACATGCTCAACCTCCGACGTGCCAATACCAAAGGCTAAGGCAGCGAAGGCCCCGTGGGTGCTCGTATGGGAGTCACCGGCGACAATTGTCATTCCGGGCAGCGTGGCGCCCTGCTCGGGACCGATAACATGGATGATTCCCTGACGGGGATCGCCGAGCGCAAATTCGGTTATACCGAAATCTAAGCAGTTCTGGCTCAGTTGCGCGATTTGCGCCCTAGAGAGAGGATCTGCGATTGTCTGGTCTCTACGGGTCGTTGGGACGTTGTGGTCTGCCGTCGCCAATACGGTTTCGGCGCGCCACACCTTGCGTCCCGAAAGTCGTAGTCCTGAAAATGCCTGTGGACTGGTGACCTCGTACACGAGATGCCGGTCGATGTATAGCAGTGCATCCCCGTCAGGTGTTTCGGTAACGACATGCCTTTGCCACAGCTTGTCGAAGAGAGTCTGAGCTTTGACCGTATCATTCCTATGATTGAAAGTGCTAAGCCGGTCTGTCATGTTGCGATCCTTCTATCCCTTGACCAACACGTTGAGGTTCATTTCGAGTGGTGCAGCAGGTACATCTGTTTTCCAGGTGTGCCAGAAACTCGTCATAAAAGAGGCACAATCCCGTCCTGATTGGGGCAACAGGCATTCCGATCAGGCTGCAAATGCCTTGCCCCGTTGCGAGCTTGATGACGTCTTCGACTTTGTCGAGAAGCTTCGGAGTTCCTTTTCCAGCGAGCACTTGCTTCACGATGGTGTCGAGCATGTTGGTTTCCATTCGACAGCGCGGGCACTGCCCGCAGGATGTCTCGGCGAAAAAATGCATAATTTCGCCGATGCGCTGAACCATACATTCATTCACGGAATATGCTCTGATAACGGCACAGCCGAGAGCTGATCCATATTGGCCCAGAGCCTTCGCGTCAAGGGGTGCATCGAAGTCCGATGACGAAAGAAAACCAGATGAAGGACCGCCAGGCTGGACGCACTTAATCGCCGTACCGTTTTGTAGCCCACGGCCCCACTCGTAAAGCACTTCACGAATACTTGTGCCAAGGGGGATTTCGTACACCCCGGGATTAATAAATTCTTTCCCAAGGGTGCAGAGAGTTACGCCGTTACCATTACGGCCAAGAGCACGATATGACGCAGCACCAGCTGAAAAGATAAAGGGGAGGTGCGCGACCGTTTCGACGTTTTGAACCAGGGTGGGCAATCCGTGCAACCCCTCCTGAATTGGAAATGGTGGCTTACTGCGCGGCAGAGGCGTCTTCCCTTCGAGTGTTTCCAAAAGCGCCGTCTCTTCCCCCACAATGTAAATTTCGGGAACGGTTTGCACGGTTATGGATATACCGGAAAAATCAATATCGGGGTTGCTTAGCAACTCTTGAAGCGCATTTCTAAAGGATGTCACCGCATCGCTTGATCCTTCGTTGATTGCGACCACGATTTCATTTGCCTTAACTGCGTGCGCTGCAATAAGTGCGCCCTCGAGGACTTTGTGGGGAACGTTCTCGATCAGATAGCGATCTTTCAGGGAGCCCGGCTCATGTTCGCTGCCGTTAACAACCAGAATTTTTCTATCGCCCCCTTGAGCCAACATGAGCCGCATCTTCCGATGCGTTGGAAAATTTGCGCCTCCCTTACCGGTCAACATCGATTGTTCGATCTGATCAAGAAGTGGCTCTAGTGAAGTTTTCTTTCGAATATCGTTAAAGGCTTGATAACCGCCGAGGAGCCGATACGCTGCAAGCGACGGATCGTGGGATTTACTCCAATCAAAAAGCGCATGCACGGATGTCAGCGGAGTCAATTTGCGCATTCTTTGTCGAGCAGACCGGCATCAATCATCTCGAAAATCATCGTATCTATTTCGGGATCATTGTTCTGCTGAAAGCGGGATATGTCTTCCTCCCCTTTTAAATAATTCACGACCGCGCCAGCATCTTCTTTAGTCACTCCGCTAAGCCAGCACCGGGTCGACGGAATGACGATGTTTGGCCCAAGATTGCATGCGGCAAAGCACATGATTTTCTCGGTCACGACGTGCTTCATGCCCTGCTCATCAAGCTGCGCGTTAACGGCGGCTAACATAGCTTCAGCTCCCCGACTACGGCAGTCGACGTTCATGCACACATACACTTCAACATGCTCTACATTCATTGAGAAACACCATTCAGTATAAACGCGTAAATTCAGCAAATGCCTGACGTGCCAGCTTGTCCGGGCCGTATTTCCGTGCCGACGAAAGTATTATTCGCAGGGATAAACGAGACTTTTACCACTGTAGACCGTGGTGGCCTCTTTTATTAATTATACAGATAACTAATTTAAGGTCAACAATAAGTGAAAGTTATCTTTTTCCGGGAAAATGGTGTCTCAAACGTAAGCGATCAATCAACCACGTCCCTTGCTGCATAAATTGATTTATGCAGGGTTCTGAGCGGTAGGCTGTAAATTCCATGGCAGTAGCGCCTCCTAGTCACCGGCAGTATTGGCGTAAGGCAGTGCCGTGAACAGCTGGGTCAGATACTGATAAGCGTCTGCCTTGCACGTTTCAATCAACGAATACAGATTGGCGCTAGCGTTAGCGCCACCGATGGTATCAACGAATAACCAGTTCTTGCGTCCGATCACGGATACGTACCGATTCTGGCCGCGTGGTACGGATGACTTCGCGTGGCAACGCCGGGTCCAGCGGCTTGCGGCCCGGTTTCTTGCGCTGATGACCTGGAACGATAATGTCTACGTCGCTCTGTTGCGATGGCAGCGCAGCATGTGCGGCCAGCGCCTCCGCCTCATTGAGAAACAAGTCGCGTTGAACAGTGCTGCGTGCTTCGCTCCTGGTACCGAATAATCGGCGCGGAAAGGCTTTGAGTTGTTCCTTGAGCAGATCGCGCTCGACTTGCATGACGCGCAATTCGCCCCGCACGACATCCCGTTCGCCCCGCACTGCATCGCGTTCGGTCAACGCCGCATCGCGCTCTGCGATGAGCGTCTGCAATGCATCAGCGGTAAGGGAGTAGGGGTGCTGTGTAGGTGCCATGACTGACAACATACCGAAATATCGTACCGGATAGGTTTACGTCATTTCAACAGCATGCCATTTCCTGTGGTTTACCGACAACAACGCCATAAAAGTACACGGTTTGCCTCAACTCGCCCGCGCATAGCTACGTAGCGGATGTTTGTGCATGGGCTTTGAGGTCAATGCCATCGAGCAGCTAGTGTAATGGTTCGACACTCAGTTCGAGGACCGCCGCTTCACGCGGCTAGGCGAAGCGGTCAGCCTCAAGTCGCTTGAACATTCACCAGAATCCGGTGCGATCTCGCAGTAACAATTTGATGCGGTCGCGCCGTCGGTTACAGAAGACATACAGGGCCGGTGCAAACGGATTCAACCTCAATGCCTGCTCGACGATGGCGGCAAGACCGTTAATGCTCTTGCTACCATCGACCGCATCCCGGTGCAAATACACCTTCAGTCCCGAGTCGAGGCGGAACATGGCAACTGGCAAAGCATCTGAAGCAGCGACAATATGTCGTCGCGGGTGGCACAGTGGGCATCAATCTCAATCCCATTGGGCAATCTGGCACGCAGCATTGAAACCGTCATCGGCGCTGCAGCCTGCACCGCCACGACCGGAATAAAAGCAGAAGTGAGCGCCGGTAAACGCGTCACCGATGCCACATTGCCTTCGCGTTGATACTGGCGAATCCACTTGCGCAACAAATTGGCATTGAGGGCCTGTTGATAGGCCAGTTTGGCCACCGATACACTAAGCTGTGAACCAGCTTCGACTAATTCGCGTTTGGCGCAACGATCATATTGACAACGACCATCCCGCAAGCGCTTAATGATCAGAGCGTACGACGATCCTGAGTGATTCTATTCCATAGGTGTCCCCTTATTGTGAACTGCACCCCAAAAGTTGGACACCATCATCCCGAATCTGGGTAGTCTTTACTAGACGTGCTCAAAGAATCGCTTACTCTCAAACGCTCTTTGAAATTTGGATTGAGTAGGATCAGGCTTGAGTAAGTTCGGACGGATCGGTTGTCGGTTTCGAAGAATGGATCCATACGTAGGAAGCATTGCCTACAATCGGTGCTGCTTTTGCCGACGCCCTCGATAGCGCCCGAGGCACGCGTCGCACTTAGGTCTCTATCGATTCACCCAAGTTCAATGAGAGAGGCGGGTGCGCAACTATGCCCCGCCGCCGGAGCGTGTATCGGAATTTTTCTCATGCCCAAGCCCCAGTAAAGCAGGCCAGGCTCTCCGAGATGTTTGATGCGAATAGCGGTTAGTGGTGTCAGTTGGGTCAGTCGGGCTGAACGTGCTGTTTGCGTAGGCGTTGGGACTAGAACGTGATTTGCTGATTGAGCAACCTTGCTTCCCACCGGTCAGTAGTGCTGACTATTTAACGCGCGCGCGCGAACCGAGATTCGGCAGCGCCGCCGCCTTGGCTGTCTTCTGTTTCCTTGGGGCTTTTCTGACTTTCAATTCCGTTGATGGTGCCATCATCCCCACGGTACAAAAGGTCATCATTCGCTCCAGCGCTTCATCAAGGTGATTTGAATCAAATCGTCCACTGGAGAGATCATTTAGACGATCTACATCTGATGTCATATAAAGGCCGACACCGATGATGAATATAAACCGCCAGCTAATGTCGGCCGTCTCTACGCCGGGCAGCGCCCGCTCCAGTAAGGAGACGAACCGTCGGCCCACACTGTCGTAAACATCACGACGCAACATGAATGCCTCCTTTTGCGGCTCGCTATGCAGACGCGTCTGGAGACGAAAGAAGGCCACGCCGCCGGGCCCCTTTTGCTTCATTTCAAACTGCGCTGACAAGTAAACCCGAAGGATTTCTGCAACCGTCGGCGGCTGATCGCTGCGCTCTTCCAAAGCGTCGAGCATCTCACTCCAGCGATCGGTCAGGTTCTTACCACGACGTTTGTAGACGGCCTCATACAGAGCTCGCTTAGATCCGAAGTAATAGCTAATGAGCCCAGGGTTCACGTTCGCATCGACTGCGATATCGCGGAACGAGGTTGTCGTGTAACCTAATTGGGAAAACAATTGTTCGGCAGAATCAAGAATTGTGTCGCGGGTCTCTTCTTTGGCCAGAGACTCGGTTCCAGGTCGCCCAGGTCGCCGCGTTACACGAGGAGGCACCAAAAATTCGTTATCGTCGTGTTCCATTTTTTCCTATTCCTTGAATCTTATTTGAAATTAAAAGGTGTATGGCGAGGGGCCATTTATAGGGCGCCGTAGTGCATGGTGACCCGATCATTGTGGCTGCACGCTTCGGAAAGGAATACCGGTAGCGCTTTTAATCTGCGTCGGCGGATCTTGGAAATGCCAGCTTTTGCGCGTGCTATATTTGCGCCTCGTTAATTGCGGATTTCCCGAATTTTGCCACAAACCGGTTTCATGAGTAAGACTTCTTGTGAAAAATGCTGTGTTTTTGTGAAGACCCTCGGAGTAAATTCTCTTGCAGGATCAATGCGTCTGGAGCAGTGGAAGGAATTTGGGATTGTCAAAATAAGAAGATTGTTGGACAGATCATCAGTCGGGCTGGACAGACAACTTTAGTCCGATTAGTTTTTGAGGGAAACGTTCAGTTTTTAAGTTAAGGTGGAAGAAAATATTTGTTCGTACCACTCTTCAACTTTACGCCCGTCATCACTACAATCCAACTTTTTACGACTTGGTGCCTACCTTTAATTGGTCAAGACTCGCCCCGGCGATTTGCTAATATAAATAGATGTTCGCGCCCCTTCTTCGAGAGAAGTTCTCTCTTTTTCTCCGTAGAGCGATACCCGTTCTGCACCGCATGTCACGCCTCCCGACGAAGTTTATATCGGCTAGGGCGTCATAGTCGACAAGTAAAGGTAGAAAAAACTTTTGACAACCAATTCCTTCAAGTGTATAAATTGGTTGGTCGACTAATTAATTAATTCAATTGACTTCTACTTGAGATAAAAACATTCGGTTCGTGCTGATACATGTCCGGAGCTTGTGTACAAGTTTCAGCGGTGGCGCACGAGATGATTCGATAACACTGAAATGCAGCGCATTTCAGATACGTGGAGCTGATAAATATGGCAGTTAGCGATACTGAGATGGTCAATGCTTGGACAAAGGTCCTCAAACTTTCGAAATTACAGGAGGGGCAAAGTGTTGCAATTCTAACTGATCCCAGCACGAACCTTCAAACGCTTGCAACGGCTATATCTGCAAGCCAAGGACTGGGCGCAATTGTCACGCGTATAGATCTTCCGGCCGTAAATGGCGGTAAATCGTTGAGCCGAGACAGTAGCTCCTATGTAGGAACTACTTCTCTTAGCGGCAACCATTCTGCGCTTGCAGCATTGAAGGCATGTGATCTGGTGTTGGATCTCATGCTTCTCTTATTTTCCCCGGAACAAGAAGAAATTCTTAGAGGCGGGACCAAGATTCTTCTTGCGGTAGAGCCTCCAGAGATCCTAGTTCGTCTTATTCCTACGCTCGAAGACCGCGAGGCTGTACTGATCGCGGCTGACAAACTGGCTGCCGCAAAGACTATGCGCGTGAAGTCTGCCGCGGGCACCGACATTATTTTTCCCCTCGGTTCTTATCCGCTATTGAAGGAGTACGGGTTTGTCGATGAACCAGGCAGATGGGATCATTGGCCAAGCGGATTTGTCGCGACTTGGCCGACCGATAGAACTGCCCAAGGAACGATTGTGCTTGATAGCGGTGATATCTGGACCCCGCGCAAGACCTATATCAACACGCCAATCAAGCTTACCGTGCGCGAGGGTTACGTGACCAGTATCGAAGGCGGCCTCGATGCAGACCTGCTAAAGGACTACATGGAGTACTTTAACGATCCAGATGCTTACGCCATCTCGCATGTTGGATGGGGTCTGCAAAAGCGCGCTCGTTGGTCAGTGCTAGGCCTCTATAACCGGGAATCGACCTTAGGGATGGACGCGCGTTCGTTTGCGGGCAATTTTCTGTTCTCGCTTGGTCCGAACAACGAAGTTGGTGGCAGCAATAACAGTGCGTGCCATATCGATATTCCGATGAGAAATTGCACTGTCACACTGGACGGAGTTGACGTCGTTCAGAAAGGTTGTCTGACGGGTGATGGGGCGTCGAAAACGCTGAACTAGTAACGAAATATTCGCCAACAATTGGCTTGGTTTTTTTGGGCCAAAGGCTAAACTCGGTGGGCTGAACGGTTTGTACTCTTGAAATAGCGACAGCATTGCAGGAATCAGATATGAGTAACGATAGTACGTGTCACACGACTGCCTTCCCTTCGCCTGATTGGCTGGCACGGCGCACTATCGCTCTTCAGAATATGCGCTCGGCCGAGTGGGATAACTTCGTTTCCCACTTAACTCAACTTGAACCTCGTTAAAGGACTCTATGAGCGACTCCACAATGGATCTTTACAGACGTCAGGGATTCGGCTGTTCGCTGGGGAAACCCTCGCGCCCAGGCCTTTTAATTATCGACTTTATTAACGGATTTGCAGATCCGGCAATCTTTGGTGGCGGGAATATCAACGAAGCTATTGCCGCGACTGTGCCTGTATTAGAGATGGCGCGAGCCATGAAATGGCCCATTGCTCATGCCCGAATCGTCTTTGCAGATGATGGCGCAAATGCCAATATTTTTTCTATTAAAGCCACTTCGATCCTCAAGCTGACGGAAGATTCTGTTGAAAGCGCGTTCGTCCCAGAGTTGCAGCCTGCTCCGGGAGAACTTGTTATCCGCAAGACCTCGCCTTCAGCTTTTTTTGAAACTAATTTGCGCTCGTGGCTGACCCAACATAATGTCGACTCACTGTTGATCGCGGGTTGCTCGACAAGCGGATGCGTCAGGGCAAGCGTTCACGACGCTATGTGCTGCGGTTTTCGGCCATACGTGCTCATGGAATGCGTTGGCGATCGCGCGACCGCACCGCATGAGGCGAATCTATTCGACATGCAGCAAAAATATGCAGAAGTACTTTCATTCAGAGAATTCCAAGACAGGCTGGCAGGTAATGTCTGAGCTACGCTGACTTCCGGATTCGTTAATTCGTTTTTTGTTTTGAACGTGGAGAGCACTATGAAACTCAGCGACCTACAGAGCACGCGCTGGACCTTGGACCACCCAGATCTTGGTACCGGACCCGTTTCGGTTGAGTCCTACAGTTCGCCTGAATACTTCGAACAGATAAAAGAAAAGGTTTTCAAGAAAACCTGGCTCTGTACCGGAAAACGAATCGACGAAATCCCAAATCCGGGTGATTATTTCCTCGAAGAGACGGAGATTACCGGTACCTCTATTATCATCATCCGTGGGCTCGATGGTGTAATCCGGGGGTTTCATAACACCTGTTTGCATCGAGGCACGCAACTGCTGTTCGACAGCTATGGTTCTGTCAAAGGCAAATTGACCTGTATTTACCACGGCTGGGCGTACGCGCTGAACGGCAAGAACGTGGTTATCACTGAACGCGAGATGTTCTTTGACATCGAGAATATGGAGAAGGACCTTGTTGCGGTTTCAGTCGATACCTGGGCCGGTTTCATCTTCCTGAATCTAGATCCGAATCCGAAAGAGACGCTACTTAAACATTTGGGCCCCGAGCTTGATAACTTGTTTGGGGACTACCCGTTTGAAACAACGACTGTGCAAGTATCTTATCGAGCAGAGCTTGATTGCAGTTGGCCAGTTCTTCGAGATTCACAAATCGACGGCTATCACCTGAAGTACTTGCACAAACGCTCCGCGCCCGGTTTCATGGAGTCGGAAGAATCCCCGAATCGTCATGCATACGATTTTAAGCTTTTGGGGAAGCACGGTTTTGGAAGCTTTTTCGGCAATCGGGCCAAGATCAGCGGAGATCTTTCCAAATCTGCTCCAGTCGCCTCACTGGCCAGCCGCGTCGGCCAAACGCTTGCAAGTGACGCCACCGCGTTTGTCGATGTTTCGGAGTGGGCGAAGGGCGTCAACCCGACGAGAGCTTCAGACTGGTTCTTCGATATTCTCTACATTTTCCCCAACTTTCACATCATCTTCCTCGGCCATCAAGCCTACGTCGGTCACAAAATGATGCCGGGCAAGGCAGTGGACAAGTCGAGTTGGAACGCAAGGTTCTTCTCGCCGCCGATTCCATCGCAAGGTCTTGTCGACGAATGGGGCGCGGAATATATGAAATATAGTCTTCGCGATTTGTGGCGCGAGGACGGAAATACAACGCTCGGTGCCCAACGCTCAATAAACTCTGGTGTGTTCACAAAAATGTATCTGCAGGACCAAGAGATTCTGATCCGGCATGCCGAAAGGGTCTTGAACGAGACCGTTCGTTCCTGATTTATTGAATTTCAAGGAGTTTCTATGACAGCGGCAAAAACATTACCTACCCAGTTTCTCGAGTTTGAGCAGTTCCTTAATTGGGCGCTGCCGAGTGAAACTCAGCGCCGTCAGAAGCGCGAGTCTCTCAGTCTCGAAGAGATTCGCGAGTTCTATGACGCGGTTCTGCCGAAGGCAGAAGCAGTTTTCGATTATTTTCGTGCGACCGAGAGCGAATGCGGGGGAGCAGAAAAAGTTGGTCCGGAAACGCGACTTCTTTTTGTCCTAATGCTAGCGTTTTCAGAAGCATCGCTCTCGGTCGAATTGCACAAGAGTCCAATTGTCCCCGACGGCATGCACGGAGATATTTGGAAGCCCGAACACGAGACGCCCGGTTGGAAGAACAAACCGAAAATCCGGTTAATGCCACGCTCATCCGTTGAATCACCCAATAAAGTGGCCTGAAGTTTCTGGACTGCCGCTTTATCCATTTTTTTTCCATCAGAAAGGAATTAGCATGACGCCGAAAGAACTAGTTACCGCTTTTGTTGAGGCACACAACGCGCATGACGTGGACAAAATGATGAGCTACCTGAGCGAGGACAGCGTCATGATCGACGTCGCATCGCCCATTCCTCTGAACAGTAAAGAAGATGTGCGAAAGCTGTTCAACATGATTTTTGCGTCGATTGACATTCATTTTGAGATTACAGGGATGATTTCGGAGGGCAACAAGGCCTTCGCTGCGTTGCGCACAACAGGCGACGCAACTGGCATTTGGGCAGGCCGCGATATCACTGGCGCGCGCTGCGACGTCTTTGAGGGAATGTTCGTGGAAACGAATGGAGAACAGATAAAGACGACGATGTTTTACAGTGATACGGCGACACTTTCTAAGCAATTAGGCGGCTATCCGCCGGCGCTTAACATGTCAGCAGAGATCGAAGACATTATGTGATGTTCGTTCGCCCCGGAACGCAAAGCAGGTTCTTTCAAACGGGGCGAATAGAAACTTGTAAGATCCGAGCGGATGTGGTGCCCGGGGTCTGAGCTGCATAGTTGGTGAATGCGTTGAACAGGACCGAGCGGCCGACCGCCAACGGGAAAAAAACGGGTAGTTGCGTTGAAGCATCGCTATTCGATCATGTTAAATCGTTTTTTCTGTGCGTTGCTTATTGGCAAGCCCAGCAGCAGTGGTTTCTTTTTTTATAAAAAAACAACAATAAGCAGTCGCTTGCAGTTTTTCCTACTGTAACGATCAAACACGACTATTTGGGACGCTGAGATGAATCTGATTCATGACATTCGAAAACTTGGCGAGGATGATGTTCTGGATACGCGCAGTATCTTAGAGCGCGTCGCTGGTCATGAAGAGGAGACGGAGGATTATTCGCTGCGGCGGGTTCCTGCGACTTGGCGGTGGTCTGCCTGGGGTGCACTGTGGAGTTTTTCCGGAATTCTCACCGCAATGGCTTTCCCGCTAACCGCCGGATTGCTGACCATGTTCTACGGGGGGCCAGCAACCCTGATTGCTTTTGCAATGACACTGGTCTACACGTGGATTGGCGTCTTTTATTTCGCTCGTAAAGCGTCCGACGAAGGCGCGCTCGAAGTTTTAATGAGCAAGCAGACCTTTGGATTCATCGGATCGGCTTACCAGTTTATTGCCTATGGCTTTCTCGGAGCCCTTTACTTTGCTCTCGAAGGCCATGTCATGGCGAGTAGTTTGACAGAAGTGACCGGTTGGTCCACTTCGCTGAGTGCTGCCGTCGTCTGCATCCTCTTCATACCCCTCTCGATTTTCGGTATGAAGTTTATTTCATTATTTCAAGGTGTCACGATCTGGTTGTATTTGATCGGTATCGGTCTCGTCCTTTATTACATCTGGTCGGATGCTAACCCAAGTATTTCCGCTCTACGTGCGGGTCCTGCCTGGTGGCTCGTCAACCCAAGCAACGCCGCACTGAATTGGGTCAATATCCTTGGAGCGTTCGGCGCTACGTCTGGCGTGCTTGGCGCAATCATGATTCTCATCTGCACCGAACAAGCACGTTTTGCGCGCAGGGTAGAACGTAAAAAAGCTGCATTTCTGTTCGCCGGAATTGGAATGACCGCCTGCAACATTCTCACGCCCATTCTCGGTGTATATTTATTCGCTGCAACCGGCGGTAAAGTCCCTGATCCCGGCGTATCAATCACAAAACTCCTTGGCGGATTGGGTCTTGCCCTCATCATCCTGACGCAGCTTCGGATTAACGTCATCAATGTTTACTTTGGGACCAACGCGCTCGAGAATTTCACTTCCGTGGTACTGAAAGTGAGTTGGAGCCGTGTAGTTTATATTGTCCCCTTCCTGCTCATCTGCTACCTGTTGATCGTATCGCCGTGGCTACAAAAATTCGGCGTCATCATGACGATGCTGAGTGTCTTCTTAGTCAATTGGGCCAACGTCATGCTGGGCGAGTTCTGGCTGGTCAGGCGGCGTATTGGCATTCCACGCTGGAGCGAATTCAGGCGCGGCTATCTGCCGTCGTACAACAAAATCGGTTTGTTTGCCATGTGGGTGCCGACGATTGTGGGTGTAATTATGGGTAGTGGCACGTTTGGGCCCAAGATTGCGGCCCTCGCCGTACCTGTGACAGGAATATCGGCATTTTTTCTTCCTGCGTTGATTTCTATGCTCATGAGCTCTGACGGCGTAGTGCGCGAATATTTTGCGAGAGCCCCGGTATCGACGAAGTCGTTGAACATGACGCAGATATGTCCTGTTGACGGGACAACGCAGCATCGAAGTGACTTTGTTCTCTGTCCCTATCACGGCAACAAATTTATATCGTCAACGGCTTGCGCGTCTGAAAGAAACTGCCGAACAATGTGTCATAAAACTGCAACACGCGTTTGATTAGTAAAATCTTTCGTTCATCAAAAACTCGGAGTTACAAACTATGGCAAGTACATTTTTATATGGGGAGAACGTTCACGCCAATGGCATTCGGCAGCACTTCCTCAGATTCGGCGGCCGCGGAACACCGTTGGTCTTGCTACCTGGAGTTACCAGTCCGGCCATAACATGGGGATTCGTTGCCGAGCGGCTTGGCGAGAAATATGACGTTTACGTCATCGATGTCCGTGGTCGCGGCCTTTCTGAGGCAAGTGACGCGCTAGATTATCGAATTGAGGCCTGCGCAAAAGACGTTTCCGAATTTGTCGTAGCAATCGGGCTGCAACACTACGCGTTGATGGGCCATTCGTTTGGTGCGCGAATCGCCATCAAGACAGCAGTGAAATATCCCTCCAGCGGCCTTGAGCGAATGGTGCTCGTGGATCCGCCAGTGAGCGGCCCCAATCGACGTCCATATCCGGCAAAGATCGACTTTTATCTAGATGCGATTCGACAAATGGCCCGTGGGGACGGGTATGAGGCCATGCGTCGCTTTATGCCGACCTGGTCTGATGCGCACCTGCGTCTTCGTGCTGAGTGGCTGCACACTTGTAATGAAAGAGCTGTGGTAGATGCTTACAATGATTTTCACCAAGACGATATGCACGCCGATTTGCCTTTCATTTCCGTACCCACGTTGCTAATCGCAGCCGGACGCGGCGACGTCATCCGCCCCGATGAACTGGACGAAATTCAACGGTTGACGCCCGGGCTTGCCACAACTTGGGTGCCAACCGCAGGTCACATGATTCCTTGGGACGACGAAGCTGCGTTCTTCTCATCGCTGGGTGATTTCCTCGACGTGACGAGGAACACCATGCCGAAAGCCGTACCTATCTCCGCACACCGCTGATCCACGGTGCCCGGTCAGTATTGAGGTTCTAATGGAATGGACGGCCTCTTTCAAACGGCATCAACGTGCCAAAATGGGAGTGGTACCCCCTGAACGAAAGGAGCGTCCAAAATGAAGATTACTACGATTGGAATCGATTTGGCAAAAAATGTGTTTCAAGTTCATGGCGTCGATGATCATGGAAATACCGTGCTTCGAAAGAGACTAGATCGCGTAAAAATGGCCGAGTTCTTTGCTCAACTGCAACCGTGTTTGATTGGAATGGAAGCGTGTGGCAGGGCACATTACTGGGGTAAGAAACTGACCGCGATAGGGCATACTGTGAAACTGATGGCTCCTCAATTTGTGAAGGCCTATGTCAAGACAAATAAAAATGATATGGCCGATGCAGAAGCAATTTGGGAGGCCGTTTCTCGACCTAATATGCGCTCCGTTCCAATAAAAACGGACGAACAGCAAGCTGCTCTGTCATTGCACCGAGTGCGTCAGTCTTTTATCAAAGTGAGAACAGCTCAAGCAAACCAAATTCGCGGATTGTTGTCGGAGTTCGGCCTAATTATTCCGCAAGCAATTGCGAACATCGCCCGGCGCCTCCCGGAAATCATGGAAAAATCAGATTTGCCGGCAAGCTCTGGAGATCTGCTACAACGTTTGTATGATCACTTGAAAGACATGGATAAACAGGTCGATGAAATGGATGAGAAAATTCAACAATGGCACCGTTCTTCAGAAATGAGCAGAAAGCTTGCAGAAATACCTGGAATAGTTCCCATCACTGCCACGGCATGAGTGGCTTCAATTGGAGATGCTAAGAATTTCGTGAGCGGGCGCCAACTAGCTGCGTGGTTAGGACTTGTTCCCCGACAGCATTCCAGTGGGGGCAAATCCGTGCTTTTAGGCATCGGCAAACGCGGTGACACTTATTTACGCACGCTATTGATTCATAGAGCACGAGCGGTAATTCGATTTGCCGACAATAAAACATCTGCTACCTGGCTCAATAAGTTACTCAGTCGACGAAATAAAAATGTCGTTGCGGTCGCTCTGGTAAATAAAAATGCGAGGGTTGTATGGGCGTTATTGACACGTGAAGAACAAAGGTTTCGATCTGATTATTGCCCAGATCTGGCTGGCGCATAATCAAATCGGGCAAGAAAAATCCAGGAAATAATTGAAATAAATAACACCATTTATGCAGGAAGAAGAGGAAACCTTCCACAGGTTGTGCAGGCAAGATGAAGTGATGGCAAACTAGGTTAGACCGTAAGCGTGCGCTCAAAACCGTCTATACCTAATCCTCAAATGTCCGCATGATTGCGTTGGAGGGTACAAATCGATTGTGCCCACAACTTCAAATTATGGACACAAATATTGAGTCGGTTACTCCCTCTAAGCGCAGTGGTTATCGGCAACATTCGATTGATTTCAAACGCATGGTGGTCGAACAATCCTTGATGGCTGGGGCCTCGGTGTCGCGGGTGGCGCGGGCCCACGATGTGAATGCGAACCAGGTATTTACCTGGCGTAAATTGTTTCGTGCAGGAGCCTATGAGATTGCCTCAGGCAAGTCCGTCAAATTGCTGCCAGTAGTTCTTGGCGACCCTCGGCAACCATCCCCTGCCAAGCCAGTCTTCACCACGGCCGTTACACCGACCGGCGTGATGGTCCTGGAAATAGGTAAGGCGCGACTTCGAGTCGAGGGCGTGGTGGATCCGTCTATGCTTTCCATGGTGCTGGCCCGGTTGCTGGCATGATCGGTTTGCCAGCAGGAACGCGGATCTGGATCGCAGCAGGCGTGACCGATATGCGTTGCGGTTTTAATGGGTTGGCAGCCAAGGTGCAAACGGCATTGGCCGATGACCCGTTTAGCGGTCACGTCTTCGTGTTTCGTGGCCGACGTGGCGATATTTTGAAGATCTTGTGGTGGACCGGCGACGGGCTGTGTCTGCTGGCCAAACGGCTGGAACGCGGCCGCTTCATCTGGCCGCAGGCAAGCGAAGGCGCGGTTTGTCTGTCGCAAGCGCAACTGTCAATGTTGCTGGAAGGGATCGATTGGCGACGTCCCGAGCGCACGCAACGGCCCCTGTCAGGCTTGTAAACATCGACGTCATTCGGTAAACTACGGGCATGTCAACGCCGCCCCACCTTCCCGACGATATCAGCGCTTTAAAAGCGATGATTACCGATCGTGATGCGGTCATTGCGTTGCACGGGGAAACGGTGGCGCAGCTACAGGACGCACTGTCCTCACATCGCATCGAAATCGAACACCTCAAGCTCTTCATCGCCAAACTCAAACGGCTGCAGTTCGGCCGCAAATCCGAGAAGCTGGACCGGCAAATTGAACAACTCGAATTACGGTTAGAAGATTTGCAGACAGAAGAAAGTGACGTTGCCAGCGCTGCCCCGGCAACGAAGCCAGTGCGTCCGAAGATACCACGCAAACCGCTACCGCCCCATTTGCCCCGGGACGAGAAGATCTATACGCCAGAGCATGCCGCCTGCCCCGATTGCGGTGGCGATTTGCGTCATCTCGGCAGTGACGTTGCCGAGCAACTTGAATTCGTCCCGGCCAGCTTTCGGGTCATCCGGCATGTGCGTCCCAAACTCGCTTGCACCTGCTGCGACTGCATCGTCCAGGCGCCGGCACCCAGCCGTCCGATTGCACGCGGTCTGGCGGGGCCCGGATTACTCGCCCATATTCTGGTGAGCAAGTTCGCTGATCATCTTCCGCTCTACCGGCAATCGGTCATCTATGCCCGGGAAGGTGTGGAACTGGATCGGGGATTATTGGCAGACTGGGTCGGTGCTGCCAGCAGCCTGCTGCGACCGCTGGTCGATGCGGTACGCCGTCATGTGATGGCAACGACCAAATTACATGCCGACGACACCCCGATCCCGGTACTGGCACCCGGCAATGGCAAGACCAAAACAGCCAGACTGTGGACGTATGTCCGCGACGACCGGCCATCGGGATCAACCGATGCCCCGGCAGTCTGGTTCGCTTACACGCCGGACCGCAAAGGTATCCATCCTCAGACCCATCTGGCGAAATTCGCCGGCGTTCTGCAGGCCGATGCGTATGCCGGATTCAACGCGATTTATGCAACCGGTCGTGTACAGGAGGCTGCGTGCTGGGCGCACGCGCGACGCAAATTCTTCGACTTGCATGCAGCACGGGCCTCGCCAATCACCACTGAAGCCTTGCGCCGCATCGGCGCATTGTATGAGATCGAAGCAAGCATACGTGGCAAACCGCCACAGGTAAGACAGGCAGTGCGCCAGGCGCAGTCGCGCCCGCTCATTGATGCGTTGGAAAGCTGGCTGCGGGCAAGTTTGTTGACGCTGTCGCGCAAATCCGATACTACTGCGGCGATCCTGTACGCCCTCAATTTATGGCCAGCATTAACCCGCTATTGCGACGATGGCAGCATCGAGATCGATAATTCGGCCGCCGAACGCGCATTGCGCGGTATCGCCATTGGACGACGTAATTATCTGTTTGCAGGCTCCGACAATGGCGGCGAACGTGCCGCCGCTATCTACTCGCTCATTGGGACGGCTAAACTCAATGGCGTCGATCCGGCAGCATGGTTGCGCTACGTCCTGACGCATATTGCCGATCATCCCGTCAATCAAATTGATGACTTCCTGCCTTGGAATCTGGCATCTAGGCTGGCGATCATATCTGCGCCAAAGCAATAGCCGCTGAAATGCGGGGCTGTCAATACGGCCTTTGAACGACGCTTACGTTAGACCGTGGTCAAGAAAACCTGTAATGCGACATGCGCTTCAAGCGCGTGGTTTTGATTAGGACTTGGCCAGCATATTCCATCAGGGACAGAGGCGAAAACCGCAATGAAAGTCCGGATATATGGCTGCAATCTTACCCTTATGCTCATCATCGATTTAATGCTTGGCAAACTGAGGGCGTCCATATATGTCGTATTAGCCGAGCCATCGGCCCGGATCAGGTAGACGTTGGCGCCCGCACACTTGCCTAGCCGTCATGCTCAGATTCAAAGGAATGCGTTTTCCGATCGATGTCATCCTGGTCTGCATCCGCTGATACGTGGCTTACCCGTTGAGCTACCGTCACCTCGCGGGAATGATGGAGGAGCGCGGCCGAATTTCAAGGATGTATCAACTTTACTTTGCATATCACCGAAGCAAAAATACAAACAAAAGAAGGGCTAATCCTGCAAATTCAATGACTTATGGATTTTGGGATGTTGGTAGTTTTACTTCGATTGACGGCTGCAGCTAGGCGGTTCTTCAACAAGGCTATCGGTGAGAACGGCGCGCCGGACAAAGTCACGATGGACAAGAGCGGTGCCAACAAAGCTGCCATCGACGAGATCAACCGCTACCAGGATGTCCAGATCACCGTACGCCAGGTCAAATACCTCAACAACATCGTCGAATAGGACCACCGTGCGATCAAGCGCGTGACCAGGCCTATGCTTAACTTCAAGTCCTCCGGTCTGCCAGTAATGGACTGACAGGCATTGAACTCATGCACATGATTCGTAAAGGACAGATGGTCGTCATAGCACAAAAGACGATGTCGTTTGCTGACCAGTTTTATGCTTTGGCAGGACAAATCCGTTTAGTTTAAAGGAGGATCAAAAACCTGCCAGCAGTCCAATTTTTCTCGGCTAACGCGACAGAACCATAATTCATGCGTCCGCTCTTGGAGCCGCGGGGGTGTGCCCCGGGGACACCGATTGATGCACCAAGGCGATCTCGCAATCGTTCGTCCCGGAGTCCAGCATTGCAATGCATATTTCAAGCGTGGCCTTTGCCCATCGTCCATCATGCGTAGGTGCCGTGCCGTTAGCGATCGCGTCATACAGCTCGTCTATGACTTCGGAACGGGGAACGGAAGGCGGCGCTAAGGTCGCATGCTCGCGCTTTTCGTTCCCATAGACGGTCACACCGCTTGGCAGGGGCCTCAAGTCGGCCTGTTCGCACGATACAATAATGGCGCCGAAGTGCTGGTGCTTCGCCGTTTCCGTCACTGCAACCGACGGCGGCAAATAGGCGGGGCCGCCATAGGTCGCCTCGTTTTTCATTTGCGCTTCCGCTTCGGCCGAGCCGATCGCCTTCAGGCGACGACGCCCCCCCCCGTACTGTTCAGGAGATTTTGGCAGTCCAAGTTCGCCTGACCATTCGCACCACTCATCGGAATCGAAGTGGGCATACCCACTGTAGGTCAGTGACGCGAATGTTCCATCCTCAAACCAAAGCAATGCCGTATAAGCACCTTCGGTCGGACGCGTGGCATCCCACTTGCCCAGGACGCAGCGCACGCGCACTGCACGGCTACCCGCGAGCATGCGCACGACATCTACCTGATGCGCCGCCTGGCTGTACACGACCCCCCCGCCTTCTCGGGTCGATAGTTCCTCGGCACGCCGGGGCCGAAACAGGAAATCGGTATGATTAATAGCCGAAATCATGCGAACCGCCCCAACCGAGCCGCTGTCGATGATGCTGCGCGCAAGCAGATACGGTGCATCGAAACTATGGCAATGACCGACGATCAGGACTACCCCATGCTCCTCACAGGCGGCAATCATCCGGTCGCATTCTTCCAGGCTGAGCGCCATCGGCTTTTCGACCAGAATATGCTTCCCCGCACGGGCTGCGATGCAAGTTTGTTGCGCATGAAGCTGATGCGGCGTGGCGATATAAACGACATCAATATTCGGATCTGCGACCAACTCTTCCAATGTCGCGTGGCCGACTGCATTGAAGTCCTTTGCAAACTGTTCCCGGGCGCTGGCACGGGGGTCGCAAGCGCCCGCGAGCAAGATCCGGGGATCGCCGAGGAAGGTGGGAAGCATGAGTGAAAATGCGCGGCCCAGCCCGACCACGCCAAGCCGGAGAACAGGCGCAGTCATGACGCTTCCCCGTGACAGGATTGGCCGCAACCTACACTGCGAATGATTGGCTTATCCATGATCAGCGATCGATCACAAGTTCGTGTGAACAAGCGCGCGAAACGCATACCATGATCTGTGTATCGTGTTCCTCCGGCATAAGCACCATGTCTCTATGATCTGCCGTCCCTGACAATAACGTCGTGCGGCAGGAGCCACAGGTGCCGCTTTCACAGGACGAAGGAACGCTCACACCCGCTTCACGCATCACCGATAAGATGGTTTTACCGACAGGGATCTCAAGACGTTTTTGCGAGCGCTCCAGCGTGATGAAAAATGCAGTGTCGTCGGGAAGGGGGATGCCACCTTCTGCGAAACTCTCGAAATGCACATTCAACGGAGACCAGTGCCCGGTCATATCGCGCACAGCGTCCATCAGACCTCGTGGCCCGCAACAATAGATGTGCGCACTGTTCGGCTTCTCGAGCACTGGCCACAGATCGAACGAATTTTTCCGCTCCCCGAAATCGTGGTGAACATGGACCTGCGCGCGTAACTCCGGTGTCGTCAACACATCGAGAAAAGCGGTCGTTTCGGGCGACTGGGTGAAATAATAGAGTTTCCATGGCGACGCCAGTTCGTCCAGCGAGCGTATCATCGACAAGATGGGTGTGATGCCGATGCCGCCCGCAATAAACAGATAGCGCTTCGCGTCCGGCCGCATGGGAAAAGCATTTTCCGGCAACGACACCTTCAGCGTATCTCCGACCACCAGCTGGTCGCACATGCTTGTGGAGCCTCCGCTTCCCGCAGCGTCGCGCTTGACCGAAATGATGTACATACTCGTGTGGCGCGGGTCATTACACAGTGAATATTTCCGGATCAGTCCTGACGGAGTCTGCACCTTGAGATGGGAACCCGGCGTGAATGGCGGCAGCGTTTCACCCTGCGGGTGCATGAGGGTAAAGCTGCGAATTCCGACTGCGGCGTCGTGGACGCCTGCGACCTTCAGCGCCAACGTGGGCGTGAAGAATTCCTGATCAATCATTTCATGCTCCAAAATCAAAGAGGTACTGCACGGTGACGCTGTCATGGTTCGCGCAAGCTGCTTCAGCAGACAATACGCAGTGAGAGGTCGACGGCCTGAAGGTCTTTCGTCATCTTGCCGGTCGAAATACGGTCAACGCCGGTTGCCGCAATCTGTGCGATGGTGTCAAGACTGACTCCGCCTGACACCTCGAGGACAGCGCGGCGCGCGTTGAGTGCGACCGCTGCAACCATATCGCGCATTTCGAAGTTGTCGAGTAATATGTTGACAACGCCTGCTGCCAGCGCTTCAGAAAGTTCAGACAAGTTTTCAACTTCAATCTGAATCGGGATGCCAGCGTTGAGAGCCTGCGCCTGCGCGACTGCCTGGCGCATTCCCCCGCATGCTGCAATATGATTTTCCTTGATCAAAATGCCATCCCACAAGCCAAAGCGATGATTGCTGCCGCCACCCGTTCGCACGGCATATTTTTGCGCCTGGCGCAGGCCGGGAATGGTCTTGCGGGTATCGAGCACGATACAGCCAGTCGGATTCGGCGACACGCCATGGATCGCGTCAGCGAATGCTCCGGCCGAAGAAGCTACAGCGGACAACAACTGCAGAAAATTCAGCGCCGGGCGCTCCGCGCTCAGCAGCGCACGGGCATTGCCCGTGAGCTTGCACAGCTCGGAGGACGCCTCAACGCGAGCGCCCTCCGGGTAGCGCCAGACGATTTGCGCCTGTGGATCAAGCGCCAGTACGCAAGCATCGAACCATTCGCGGCCGCAAAGAATGGTAGCCTCCCTGGCAACCACCGTCGCAGTTGCCTGACATTCCGGCGCTACCAGTTGCGCAGTCCAGTCCGCGATGCCGATGTCCTCTGCCAGCGCATCGCGCACATTGCGCGCGCGCGCTTGTTCCAGTGTTTCATTATGGTCAAACATGTCGATTCCGATCACATTACCCGGCCGTGCGTCGTCGCGCGACGGCCAGGGTTGGGTTAAACTCGCCGCCGTCAGATTTTGAAGGACTCGTAGGTTCCCGGATGGAACAGTTCACTGACGTCCACGAGGCGCTTCGACAATCCCTGGGCATGATGGGTACGCAGGAAGGTTTCAAGCGTCTTGCGGTTGGCGTCGACGCCATACGACCAATAGTCCGATCCCATCGTGTCGCGTGCCGCTTTCAACTGCTCTTCCACGAACGGCAAGGTGACTTTGGTCGCCGAGGTATCGCTAAGGCTGTGCAATGCAGAAGCTTTTGCCTTCTCGAACGCTTTCAACACCGCTGCCGGCAACCATGGATGCTGCTCGGCGAGTGCTTTGCGGATGCCCACCACGTGCATGATCGGGAACACGCCGGTACGCCTGTAGTAATCTTTTGCCACCGCGGTCGGATCGTCAAACAGCCAACCGACTTGCGGATTACTGGCGGCTGCCCCACTTGGCGGCCGGGGGGCGATAAAGGCGTCGATTTCACCCCGGTCGAGCATGTCGGAGATCGTGCGATCTGCCGGCGCATCAATCATCTTGACGTCGGGCGGAAGCTGCAACTTGATTTTCTCGGGCCGCCCGGGTTCATCGATGCCGCCGCGCACCCACGTTACATCTTCAGGTTGTATTCCATAGTCATCGGACAGAATCGACCTGGCCCACACGATGGCGGTGAGCTGATATTCCGGAATTCCGATGCGGCAACCCCGCAAGTCTTCGGGCCGCTTGATCCTGTCCTTGCGGACATAGATCGACGTGTGGCGGAAAGCCCGCGACAGGAAAATCGGCAGCGCAATGTACGGGCTTTCATCTTTTGCATGCTTGACCAGATAGCTGGAAAATGACAACTCACTGATATCGAAATCGACGCTGCGAAAGGCCCGAAAAAACATCTCTTCCGGTGACAAGGTCATATACACCGGATCGACGCCATCGATTTGCACTTCGCCATCCAGCAATGCACGCGTACGGTCATAATTGCCCATCGCGATGGATAAATTTAATTTGGACATATAGTTCTCCGGGCCATCTCAGGCGGTAGTTTTATAGTTCGGTTCGAGATTGTCGTGTTCATCGGCGGACCAGACATAGCTGGCCCCGAAGGAGCGCCAGTCGGTAGTCTTTGGCACGATTGCCTGGAATGCGCAGGTTCCGGATGGAATCGCAAGGTCGGCGGTGCCGATAGCCGGCTTGCCTTCCCGGAATGCGCGGACTGCGTCGAGCATGATGCGGCGGAACTCGACGATGGCCAGGTCACTGGCGCCCAGCCGATCATCACTACGGTCAGCGATCGGCCCCATCGTGACCCACATGGCAATATCCTGGTTGGGAAACCCGGTAATGCCGGTAAAATTGCCGGCTTTCATCGCCTGGCGGTCTTGCCAGAAATGATTCTCCCGATTACGCAGCGGGACATATTTTTCGTCCAGGTCGACGCCGATACGCGCGCCAAGGAATTTACGCCAGGTCTCAGTGTCGGGCGTGGTCGCCGGATTGCCCCACGCGATAAAATAAAACGCGGTATGCGTGTCATCCATGGGGACGTTGATATTGGCGACGTTGTACAGATTGTTGGGGGGAATCAGCGCAGTTGCAGGGGCAACGAACACCGTCGAGCGCACGTAGTCGTGTGACGCCGCATTCGTCAACGGCCGACGCAGCGCGGCATAGCGGAAGCCGTAGCTGGTGCGATCGATCTGCATGCGCGGGGCTTTGTCGGTCGACGGACGCAACCAGTTCTTTTCATTCGCCTCTGCACCGCCGACCCGCGCCGGAACGAAATCCGACGAATGCAGACTGGAGCTGTGGGCGGAATCGATGGCGCCTTCGAGGATCTGTGCCCAGTTGCACGGGATCAGCACTTTGGCGATGCTCACCTTGACTTCCGCTTTCGGCGCCCAGGCCGGCGGGGTAAATGGCGGGATGTCGTCCTGCGGACCCATGTAGGCCCATACCAGACCAGCCCACTCAATCGTGCGATAGGCAAGATGTTTCATTTTCGACGCCATGTTGCTGGCGGCCGGCTCGGATACCATCTCGATGATGGTTCCCTCGACATCCATCTTCCAACCATGGTAGAGGCAGCGCAAGCCGCACTCTTCATTGCGGCCGAATACCAGCGAAACGCGCCGATGCGGACAATATTCGTCCATGACCCCCACGCGCCCGTTGGTGTCGCGGAACACGACCAGGTCCTCACCGAACAGCGTGGCCTTGACCGGTGCCCCGTCAGGTTCGCTGACCTCCTCCACCAGACAGACCGGGGTCCAGTGGCGCCGCATCAGTTGCCCCATGGGCGCATCGCCTTCAATTCTGCAAAGCAAATTATTTTCTTCTTTGGTCAACATGATTCTTTCTTTTTCAGTTATTTCAATCCGATTCCTTACCAGCGCCAGGCGTGCAAGTAATGGCGCTACCGCACTAGCATTCGACGAGACTGGTGGCCGCAAACTCGCTCAGTGATCGCTCGAACACTTCAAGCACTTCAGACTCGATGGCGTGCAGCTCGCTGCTCCCATATATGCGCGGTCGCGGGAGATCGATCTTGATAATCGACGCAATGCGGGTTGGCTTGGGTGTATAGATAACGATACGATCAGCCAGATAACAGGCTTCGACAATATCGTGGGTCACGAATACCACCGTTCGTCGGTCGCGCGTCCAGGTCGACACCAGCTCGGAGCGAAGGTGACGGGCGGTCATCTCGTCGAGTGCGCCGAACGGTTCGTCCATGAGCAGTAAGTCTGGATTACGCACGTATGCGCGTGCAATTCCTACCCGGTTTTGCATTCCGCCGGAGATCTGATGCATGTAAAAATTTTCATACCCCGCCAGATTGACCAGCGCCAGGACATCCCGGATGCGCTGCTCTTCGTCTTTGACCTGCCGCCCCGATTCACCGCGCAAAGCGAACAGCAGATTTTCCCGCACTGTTCGCCAGGGCAGCATTCTCGATTGCTGAAAAACGTACCCATAGTTAGGTTTGCGATCCCGGACCGAAACGCCATCGACCTTGATCTCACCGGCGGTAGCATCGAGCAAACCTGCTATGCAATTCAGCGTGACCGATTTGCCGGACCCGGAAGGGCCGAGCAAGCAGATGAACTCGCCGTCGTCAACGTGGAAGCTGACGTCGTCTACCACCTTGAGGGCGCGGCCTGCTGACTCGAATTCCTTCGTCAAATTAGATACTTGAATGCTACTCATCTCATCTCCTTAAGATTTCTTCCAACGCGTTGCCAACATCTCCAGCGGCACGATAAACAAGCGATCGGAAATGAGCATCAGGATGACCAGCCAGACAGTCCAGGCAAAGACTTCATTCGGACGGCTGAATTCCCAACCGACATACAGGTTGTATCCGACACCCCCACCTCCGGCCCCACCAGCGAACAGCTCTGCGAGAACACTGATCTTCCAGCACATGCCAAGCATGGTGCGGCTGGCACTCACCAGATAGGGCGTCAGGCTTGGAAAAACGATATGGCGCAGCGTCATGTAACGATTGGCTCGCACCGACTTCGCCATGCCCAGCAACTGTGGGTCGATATTCTTCAGGCCGCTGGCCACGTTGAACGAAACAATGGGAAACGCGGCGACGACAATGGTGAAAATAACCGAAAACCTGGACATGCCAAACCAAATCAACGACATAAGCGCCCAGACCACGTAAGGAACGGTTTGCGTAAAGTTGAGCAGCGGGCTGGTAATTGCCGGAAACCGCGCCAATGCAAACCCAATGGCGGTGCCCAGCACAATCGATACGACCGAACCGACGACAACTGATTTGGTCGTTGTGACCGATGCCGTCCAGAGCGACCCGTCATTCGCGAAACCGATCAAGGTATGGAAAATCGCGCGCAACGGTGGAAAGACATAGGCCGGCTGTGTGGCAGCAAGCGCTTGCCACAACAACGCCAATACTATAAAAGGCAATATCGCGAACAGCATCCGTCGGAATGGTTTCCGCCATTTTCCCGGTCCCGGCTGCTTTTTGAGTTCGGGGCTGCCGGCGAAATGACTGGCTCGTGGTTGACCGGGCATTGCTGCCGCCTGATTCGAATTTTTCATATTATTCTCCTTCGCTCACAAGCATTACAAACGCGTCCAGAATGCGGAAGCTTTGACCGGCTCCTGCAACTGCTTCACTTCCAGCAGACGGTCGTACATGTTTTGCGCGCGCTTGATGAGTTGAGGATCATTGGCGGACTTGATCACATTAGGCATGTAGGGAATCAACATTTCCTTCGCCTCGGCAGTGGTGATTTTCATGTCAGGCATGTTCTCAACCAGGGCTTGCGACGCGAGGTCGACATTGGCCGGCAAGTTTGCCAGCATTTGCTCCATCACCGCGATGAACTTGGCAGCGGCGGCACGATTTTTCTGAATAAATTCATTTCGTCCGGTAATCACGAGCGCGATAAATGGCTCGCCGAAACGCTTTTGATACAACTCGCCAGGGCGAAACAAAACTTTCACGCGCCCGGTCTTGAGTGCGCCGGTCAGATACGGTTCGTAGATCGTCGCGCCTTCAATGTCTCCCTTGTCGAGTGCCGTAAGCAGCGCCGAAGGAGGCAATGCGGAGACCTTTACTTCACGCATGAAGTCCACGGACTGGGTCTTGAATGCGAGATACGTCACAGCAAAGTTGGCGCCCGAAAGCGATACCACGCCGAAACGTTTTCCCTTGAAATCGGCCGGCTTGCTGAGTTTGGAATCTGGCCGTGCCACAACCGCCCAGATATCGGCTGGAGTAACAGCACGCAGAACGGTGATCGGTACCCCGGAACTGTACAACTGCGCGGCGTTAACCGCTCCCATGTTGATATCGATATCGATGGCATTGCCCTTGATCGAATCGTATTTTTGGCTTGACTGGACAAATGTTGTCAGTTCAATGTTAAGACCGGCCTTCTTGAATGCGCCGGTTTTCATTCCCAGGCTTAACGCTGCTGCTGACACATCGCTGGATACCGTCGAACCAACGCGAATGTTTGTCTGGGCGAAGGCCGGATTAGCCAGATAAAGAGGAAAAAGCAGGGCGACGAACAGGCGTGAGCCTGCGGACACGCGTTTCCCGAGTGATAGTTTAAACATACAGTCTCCAAATAGTTGCTTGTCGAAAATATTTCGAATTTGCGCTACGCTGGCGCCCAAGGTTTTTCAGCCCGATAAACCCAGATGAATGTTGTTAATGACGGACATTCCCTTACGACTGACAAAGTTCACGATGAAGAGCATCAATTAACTTAGTAGGCTAAGTAAATAATATCGACTTTGGCAAGGAATGTCTAACGTTTTTTGAGATTTATTGAGTGGGTACGAAAAGGGATATCCCGCGACGGCGTCGGACTGGGATGGCCTAGGAGGGCATGATGGGGATGCACAGATAGTGGGCACTCGGCAGCGCCGTGCAGCGCTGGGAATACCTGCCGAAAGGGATCAAGAAGAGACGCTTCAGAAAGCGACGGTGCTGCGGAGCTGGCGCACCTGGTCAATGAGCTTGCGTACAGGGAATGTGTGGTGATTCACGTAGCCGGGGCACTATTGCTCAGGTACGGTTCCTGTCAGAAAATCCGCTGACCGCGCTAGCCGTTTCTGGTCGATCGCTGTTGTGCTATTTCATCTTCGGCGAGGTTGGCGATGATACATAACAGGACTCGCTTGGTTGTCGCCAGATCTGCAGCGGAAACGCCACGTACGCCTATTTTATTGACCTCTTGCGCGAGAGGAATCAGGGCAACGCGCAGCTCGGCTCCGCGCTCGGTCAGGTAAACGTAATTGTTCTTGTTATTGCCGGGCATCCGGCGCCGCTCAACAAAGCCTTGCGCCTCCATCGCCCTCACTGCAGCGAACGTTGTCGGCTCCATCACCCCTGCCTCTTCACTCAACTGGCGCTGTGTCAGACCGTCTTTCTCCCAAAGGACGCGCAGGAACGCCCACTGCCCAAACGGAATGGCATGGTCCGTCAAACGGGACTGGAGGGCGCGGACAAATGCTCTAGTTGTATCTTTAACAATATGTGCCAACCGATCATTGGAAACAGCCGTTTGCCAATGTCGAAGGTTATTTTGCGTCTCGGCAGGTATCGCCATGATTGTCTTTCCAACGTTATTCGCTCGATCTATATAGTATGGGGGATGACATTGGCGATGTAAAGTTGCGTGCTTCCGGCCCTTTACTGCCGGCGAGTCATTGGTGATTGCGAAAAACATGCGAGCCGACGCTAAGCTGTCGGCCTTGCCGGGATCAAATCCCGAGCCGGCAAAGATAATCCCGCTGACCGCACCGCGCTGTACGCAAGTAGCAGCATCTCCGGCCGACCTCAGGCCGCGTAACGGTATGGCAGCGACATGAACCTCTTCAAGACCGGGCGTCACCCGAAGTAATTCTCCAGCGTGTTCTGCGTTTGATCAGTGCC
This sequence comes from Glaciimonas sp. PCH181, assembly GCF_003056055.1. Taxonomy (NCBI): domain Bacteria; kingdom Pseudomonadati; phylum Pseudomonadota; class Betaproteobacteria; order Burkholderiales; family Oxalobacteraceae; genus Glaciimonas; species Glaciimonas sp. PCH181. The sequence goes on along the minus strand of NZ_PYFP01000001.1, from coordinate 1,614,242 downwards.
GCTCCGTGCCCCTTTCCGGCACCGACTCGCCTGGGCACAGCACTATCACGCGCAGCTTCAGTCCATGCGCAGTTGCCAATATAAAAACGCCATGATGCACGGCGTCGGTACCCGTTCGCCTGTTTCACCCCTGAGCAAACGCTGATACCAGCAGCGTGATTGCGGGTAACATTTTCGCCAGAACCATCGCGCGTGCGTCCAAATTCGTGACACCCGCTCAGCGCCATGATGGCCGGAATGCCGCAATTCTAAAACACCGTGAGCAAGTTTATGAAGCGGCAAAACTGCGGCACCCGGAGCGCTGGTCAGGAGCTACCCGGGATAGGATCAGGTCATCCTGGACAACGAAAAGCGACATATGAAATCGCCAGAGCAAAACGTCCAGAGCGCTGGAAAGGTGCTACGCGAGACAGGACGTGGATTCGCCAGGTCAGCCTCATTCCGGACCGCGATTACTGCCGGAAAACGAACTGGAAATAGAAGCGATTTAATTCAAATTTTACTAACTGTCTTGACAGACACCGCTTGTCGTCAAATAAAGTACGGGCAAGGATTTCTTTCTTCCATTGGCTCACCATCACCGGATGAACGCCATGCTGCTGCGTGATCTCGTTGATCGTTTTAATGCCGCGTACCTAACTAGCGGCGCTTGATTAAGCCCCCGGCGCGCACTTTGCGCGATACCGAGGGGGCGGCATCATCCTTCGGATGAACGATCATAGCCGCGGCTTCCAGTTGCGTACAGCGCTGCCGCGACGCAGCAAGCGCTTCTTCTGCGGCGCCCAAGCGCCCCCGGACACCAGCGAGCTCGGCATCGAGCGCAGATGCACGCTGACCATACGTCACCACGCTGGATTTGTTCTTGGCATCGACCCGGTCGAATTCCGCTTTCCAGTGGCGCGATTCCACGCGTGCTTCATCGATCTGCAACAGGGCGTGCTTGCGTACCCCGTCGAGCTCGGTGATCCGTGCCGCGTATTCGGCTTCCTTGCGTGCGAAATCGGTCGTCAGGGCAGCGATGCGTTCATCGCGGGCAAGCAGCTGGCCAGCGTGACGCTGCTCGATTACGGCCGCGGTGGTACGCATCTCAGTCAGCGATTCTTCCAGGCGCCGGATGGCCTCGCGGGCGACGTCAAATGCGTGCTCAACTTGCTCAGTGCGCTGATTTGCTTGCGCGATCAGTGCTGCGGCCAACCTGACTTTTTCTTCGGCGGCGTTGACCAGCAGTCGATTTTCAGTACGCTCAGTATTCAGATTCTCTAACGCAGATTCACTCGCTTGCTACTCTGACCTGCACTAGGTAATGTGCGCCTTCGTCGGTCCAGCGCATCTGGCGATGTTTGGCCATGCGGTGGCTAATGACGAGGTTCACTGCCGATTCGGCGATGCTGCTGCTGATGGGCAGGCCCTTTCGATACCGGGCACCATAGTTGACGAGGGTGTGCGTATTGCCACGAATATAGCCGACAACATTACGCAGATTCCACCACAGCGTTGAGAATTCGTAGTCTTCCCGGCACAATAGCCGAGCCTCCAGTGCCTTGATCCGCGCGACCGCCTGGCTCCCCGCGACGGCTTTGTTGAATTCTCCCGCATCGTCGCAGATCACCGTCACCCGCTCATCCGGTGCTACCCCACAGTGTCTGAGAAACTGATCCAGCCGCGCTGCTGCCGAAGTTACTTCCTTGTGTACATAGGCATATACGTGAGGCGATCCTTTTACTAAAGTCGCATGACCGTCTCCCGCTATTCAAATATCAACAAGATTACCGCAGTTGGGCGCTGCCGAAAAGAATGCGGTCGCGTTTTTATCTTGTCATCTCTCCAGGTTTTGCACGCTCTCGTTGACGCGGATGGATAGCGGAACCCGCTGTAAATATTGGAATTTGGCACTCCGCTATTCTATGAAATCTTGGGTATACGCGTTAAGTTGACAGCACCATTTTGACCCAGCCTGCCGGAATTCCTAGACCCACCCGCATGCTAAGCAAACGATTGCTCACTGCGGGATTTGAGAAGTGGGATATGGGGCAGTTAAAATCAGCAGCGTGGGTCAAAATAACATCAGCGCCACCAAGGCTAGTGTCACGCGTCAATTTTCAGGCCTCGATTTCCGCAATACGTAACAGGTTGGTGCTTCCAGGCTGCCCAAACGGCATGCCGGCGGTGATAGCAATCTGGTCGCCGCTTTGCGCAAACCCCTCCTCACGCGCCACACGGGCGGCGGTCGCCACCATCTCATCCACGTTGTGCACATCGGCACTGACCGTAGAATGGACGCCCCATACCAAGGCCAGGCGCCGTGCGATGGCCAGGTTGGGCGTGATGCTCAGGATAGGCGCCGTAGGCCGCTCGCGGGCCGCGCGCAAGCTGGTATGCCCAGAGGTAGTGTAAGTAACGGTTGCCGCTGCGCCGATGATGTTTGTTACATTGCGCAAGGCCGAGCAGATCGCATCGCCGCGCGTCGGCATCGGCAATTCGTACTGCGCATCGATCAGGTTGCGATACAGTGGATCGTGTTCCACTTCGATAATGATGCGATCCATCATCGACACCGCCTGTACCGGAAAGCTGCCGCTGGCGGATTCAGCCGACAACATGACAGCGTCGGCACCATCGTAGATCGCACTGGCCACGTCGGATGCCTCAGCCCTTGTCGGCGTTGGGGCGGCAATCATCGATTCGAGCATTTGTGTGGCGACGATACTCGGTTTGCCGTGTTGACGGCAGGCCCGCAGGATCCGCTTTTGCGCGCCCGGCACCCGCTCCGGCGGCAGCTCGACGCCAAGATCCCCACGTGCCACCATCACCGCATCCGACAAACGTACAATTTCTTCCAGTTGATCGAGTGCTTGCGGCTTTTCCAGCTTGGTCATCAGGCTGGCGCGGCCGCCGACAAGCTCTCGCGCCTCGAGCAAATCTTCCGGACGTTGAACGAAGGACAAGGCTACCCAGTCGACCCCCAATGACAAGGCGAACGCCAGATCGCGCCGGTCCTTTTCCGTCAGCACCGGAATCGGTAACACTGCGTCGGGCACGTTGACGCCCTTGCGATCAGACAGTGGGCCGCCGGTGATCACGCGTGTGCAAATCCGCTGCCCATCGCTGGCCAGCACTTGCAAGTGCAGCTTGCCATCGTCCAGTAACAACGACTGACCAGGCGCGATCACTTCAAATAACTCCGGATGTGGCAGGCACACGCGCTGTACCGTACCAGGTGAGGTATCGCAGTCGAGCACGAATTCGCTCCCCGCCGTCAGGGTGATCCTGCCTTCGGCAAACGTACCGATGCGCAGCTTGGGCCCCTGCAGATCCGCCAGAATCGCGATCGGGCGGCCAAGTTTGCGCTCCACTGCTCGCACGATTTCATAGCGTGCCTGATGGTCCGCGTGCGAGCCATGGCTGAAATTAAAACGGAACACGTCGGCTCCGGCTTCAAAAAGTGCCTGGATTGTCTTTGTGTCGGAACTTGCCGGACCGAGCGTTGCGATTATTTTGGCGTTACGTTGGCGTCGCATGCTGAACTTCCTATGGATCGAACGATTAAGGGGTGACGCGGATTCCCATGGAGGGGAATGCATCGGGTTTCGGAACATTCCAAAAATCTATAGCTCGCGGGAATGCCTGGATAGGTCGATTAAAGAATCAAGATAGCCCGAAAATCATTGACGTTGGTGAGCGTCGGGCCGCTCACAACCAAATCGCCGAGTGCGCTGAAAAAACCATAACCATCATTGTTTTCGAGCAATGTGGTTGCACGCAATTCCTGCTTTACTGCGCGCGACACCGAGTCTGGCGCATATAAAGCGCCGGCATTGTCTTCCGAACCATCGATGCCGTCGGTATCGCATGCAATCGCATAAATACCGGGGTAGCCATCCAGCGCCACCGCCAGGCTCAGCAAAAATTCTGCATTACGTCCGCCCCGGCCGTTGCCGCGTACAGTCACTGTTGTTTCCCCACCCGATAGCAAAACGCATGGTTTACTGAATGGCTGCCCGCGCCGGGCAATTTGTTTTGCAAGGGCCGCATGTACCAGTGCGACGTCACGCGCTTCGCCCTCAATCTCGTCGGACAGGATGTAAGGCGTAATGCCTGCCGCTCGCGCAGTCTCGGCGGCTGCTTCCAGTGCATCTTGTGCAGTGGCGATCACATGATCGAGATTGCGTGCAAAACGTATATCGCCAGGCTTGGGCGTCTCGCCAGCGCCTGATTGCAGATGCTGCGACACAGTTTCCGGCACGTCGATGCCATATTTCTGCAAGATCGCGAGTGCTTCAACGCAGGTGCTTGCATCTGGTAGCGTCGGGCCACTGGCAATGATGCGTGCATCGTCGCCGGGAATGTCGGAAATCATCAGAGTCACCATGCGTGCCGGTGCACAAGCCAGCGCCAGACGGCCACCTTTGATCGCCGAGAGGTGCTTGCGCACGCAATTCATTTCAAAAATCGTCGCGCCGCTTTTCAGCAACTCCTTGTTAATCGTCTGTTTTTGTTCAAGTGTGATCCCCTCCGCCGGCAGCGCCAGTAAGGCCGAGCCACCGCCCGAAATGAGACACAACACTAAGTCGTTTTCGGTCAAGCCGCGTACCATCTGCATCATGCGTTCGGCTGCAGCGCGTCCAGCTTGATCCGGCACCGGATGCGCGGCTTCCACCACTTCGATCCGTGTGCAATCGGCCCGATGCCCGTAGCGTGTCACGACCAGCCCGGAAATTTCTCCTGGCCAGTTTTTTTCTACTACTCTGGCCATCGCAGCCGCGCCTTTGCCGGCGCCGATCACCAGGGTCCGGCCATTCAGCGAAGGCTGAGGCAGAAAGGGCGGCAGACATTTTTCCGCACTCACGGTAGCGACCGCGCTGGAAAACAGATCGAGTAGAAACTGGCGCGGATTTACAATTGAATCCATATCGGAAATTCCTTTCATGCGCGCAACGGTATAGAGAACGTTAGTCCATTTACGTCAAGGCAAAACTGAACAGGCCATTGAAGAACTGCTATGTGACCCGGCTTTGATCTACGGTGCGCGATGGCCACATACACTTTTTCTCCTTGACCAAAAGCTGAAGCGCCCAGGGTAAGGTCGCTCCCTACATTTTTCAACGGCCTGTTACGCTTAGGTCTTGGCAATTTCGTGATTCGACATGAGTTCAATCGCGCGGCACAGTGCCGAGTGGTCCTGGCCACTCATGCCGTTGGCAGCACATGCGTTCATCAGTTCCTGAACGTTGGCGGTATTGGGCAACGACACGCCGAGTGCTTTGGCGCCTTGCAATGCCAGGTTCAGATCCTTTTGATGTAGTTCGATACGGAAGCCCGGATCGAAAGTGCGCTTGATCATGCGCTCCCCATGCACTTCAAGTATACGGGAGGATGCAAAACCGCCCATGAGCGCCTGACGCACCTTGGCAGGGTCGGCACCCGCTTTCGACGCGAACAGCAACGCCTCGGCCACCGCCTGAATAGTCAGCGCAACGATAATTTGATTGGCTACTTTTGTGGTCTGTCCATCGCCATTATCACCGACCAACGTGATGTTCTTGCCCATCAGTTCCAGCAAGGGCTTAACCTTGTTAAACGCGCTTTCCGGGCCACCGACCATAATTGTCAGTGAAGCCGCTTTTGCCCCGACCTCACCGCCAGACACTGGCGCATCCAGATAGTCGCAGCCGAGTGCGTTGATTCGCTTGGCAAAATCCTTGGTGGCGATCGGTGAAATAGAACTCATGTCGACCACGATTTTGCCGGCGGACAAACCGTTAGCAATACCTTTTTCACTAAATAGTGCCGCTTCCACATGTGGAGTATCCGGCACTATGACGATGATAATGTCGGCCCGCTTCGCGACTTCCTCGCCGGAGGTGCAGACCGTAGCGCCGCGCTCGACTATGCTGACAGGCGGATTTTTTATATCGTACACATATAACTCATGTCCACCTGCCTGCAAATTCGCTGCCATCGGCGCGCCCATGATACCCAACCCAATAAATCCAATTTTTGCCATTATTTTCTCCAATTTTCAATAAATTCTTATATGCCGTTAATGGCTTCTGTCGCATTCATTTTTTTGACCTATGACCTATGACATACGCGCTACGATATATGGGACAGTGATCATCTATCGACACAACCTAAGGTGTATCCATTTCTGATTTTTTAGTTAATACGGCAGACTAAAATTAGTGCATAACAACCTCGAAGTTGAGCGAGGTCAGGCGGATCACTTGAGTACTTCCGGATTGATACAGGTGTGTGGCGGCTCGCCCTTGAGCACGCTAATCACATTGTCGGTCGCAATCTTACCCATCGCCAGCCGTGTTTGTATGGTCGCCGAAGCAATGTGCGGAACGATGACAACGTTGTCGAGCTCGGCTAAGCCTGCTGCGATGTTAGGCTCCTCTTCGAACACGTCCAGCCCTGCACCCCAGATGACCTTGTTGCGTAACGCCGCGACAAGGGCTTGCTCGTCGATTAGTGGGCCACGCGCCGCATTGATCAGTACCGCGGTCGGTTTCATCGACGCCAGCTCTTTTGCGCCAATGTAGTGATGAGTGTCCGGCAGTAGCGGCAGATGAAGCGACAAGAAGTCCGACTCGCGCAGCAGCGTTGCCTTGTCGACGAAGGTCGCCCCGTATTGGCGTTCGAATTCGGGTTCGCGCACGGCATTGGTGTAGATCACCTTCATGTCGAAGGCCGCTGCCTTGCGCGCGAATTTTGAACCGATCCGACCAAGCCCCGCGATGCCAAGCGTCTTGTGGTCTACATCCTGTCCAATGAAGGCCATCGGTGCCCAGCCATGCCACTGGCCTGCGCGCACATAGCGCTCCGACTCCGAGATGCGACGTGCGGTGGCAAGCAGGAGCGCCCACGCATGAGTGGCGGTCGCGTCATCTAGCACGCCGGGCGTGTTGGTCATTATCACGCCGCGCTGCGTGGCAGCTTTCAGGTCGAAGTTATTGAAGCCGACTGCATAGTTCGCAAAGATCTTGCATTGCGGTCCGGCGGCATCGAGCACCTCGCCGTCGACCTTATCCGTGAGCAGCGTTATGACCGCATCGCGGCCGCGCACCTGTTGTAGAAGTTCGTCGCGAGTCAGCGCCCGGTCATACGGGTTGACCTCGACATCGTGAAACTGGCGCAAGGCGTCAATGGTTTCCTGCGGAATCATGCGGGTGATGTAGACGTTGGATTTCAACATGTTGTAGTTCCTGGTAGTTCCTGGTGCAAACACCCCGGGCCAAGCGGTACCGGGGAAGGATCGGTGCGACGGCGTCAGCTTGTACCGTGCGGGTCGTGGTATTGCGTGATAAAGCCCGCGCTGCCATCGGCGAGCGCCTGGTCTTCAACCGGTGATAGTCCACTGATGCCGATAGCGCCCAGCACGCGACCAGCGGGATCGGCGAGCAGCGCGCCGCCGGACAATGCGGTTAGCAAGGGATCGCAAAAGAAACCAATCGGAATATCTTCTTTACGCAGCCGGCCGAGAAATGCGGTAGTCGTGCTACCCATGCGGGTCGACGTATAGGCCTTTTGCTGCGCCAGTGAAATGCTGCGCACCGGCGCGCCGTCGGCGCGCCCAAAGCCGATCAGAAATCCGTAAGCGTCACACACCGCCACGCAAATCGGTTTATCAAATTTTTGTTTAGCCTGCCCGATCGCATACGCGAGTAGGTCTTGCGCCAATTTCAAATCCAATTTTAAACTTTCCATCTATACTCCCTGTTTCAAAGATTAACGGTCGCTTGCGGACGATCGATTGGCTCTTCAGGTGAATAATTCAACGGGTTCTCGACAGGCACGAAGCCCTGCAACTTCTTCTTGACGCGACGAGCTATGTAGGCAGTCAGCACCGGCGTCAGAAGCGCGGTCACGATCACCGAGGCGGCGACCTGGATCGTAGCCATAGGTGCGATCGCCGCGAAGGACGGGTCGGCAAGCGCAACCGCCTGCGGTGTGCCGGCAGCATTGCCAGCGGTACTCGATGCAGCCGCGCCCGCGATACCAGAGCCGCCCAGCAGACGGTCGGCAATAATACACACAAGGCCGGTGATCACGACAACCGCAACGCCGAGCAGTATCCCAGGCAAGCCGGCGGTCGTGACCGCCTTCAAATTAATGCCCTGGCCGAGTGTGAATGCCATGAACGGGACGATCAGCGGCTCGTGGGAACCGAAAAAATCACGTGTTTCCTTGTCGAGGTTACCGAGGAGCGCGCCCGCGAAGATCGGGGCGATCACCGACACCATGGTCAACCACGGAATAACCGCGAGCCCGGCGCCGACCAGCACCAGCATCGTTAAGCATGGGCCGGTTTCGACGCTCTGCACGACATAGGTACCGGCGTCGTCCTTGTTGCCGAAGGTACTAGTCAAGGCCAGAAACATGCCGCCGTTGGTGTCACTCATCGCGGCAAGCACAGCTAGGGTGGTCAGGCCAAGCAGGTTGCCATGGAACAAATGGGAGACCCCTAATGCAAGGATCACCGCGATGCCAACTTTCGCCAAGAGGATGCCAAAGCCACGCTTTAGCATCGCCGGCGCTGCTCGCAAGGTCATCTTGGTGCCGACGGTGAACAAATACATCCCTAGAATCGTTGGGTAGCCCACGTTGGTCAGCGCTTGTGTGAAGCCGCCGATCTTCAGCGCGTTTGGAATGAAGGTATTAATCAACATACCGATAAACAGCGGCACGACCATCATCCCGCCAGGTACTTTATTAATCGCTTGATAAATTCTCACGTTTGTCATCCTCCTCGATTTAAGGTTGTCTCCGGCCCTGTCACGGGTCGCGAATTTTATTTATGGCATGTTGTAATTTTGTGCGAAACCTTTTATACCGACATGATTGTTATTTATTTCTCCTGAAAATTTATTGGATTTTGAATGCAAAATACTTTATCAGGAAAAATCTATATCGCAAAGGTAAATTTCCAGTGTGATCAAATTTCTAAATATTGCGACTTAAAAAGTTAAAACTCAGGAAGTATTAAGGTGAGAACCATATTCTGACACTACTTGCTAGTAAGGAATTTTCTGTCATGCGTACAATTAAGTGGTAAAGCTAAATATGTAGAAAATAGGAATTTTGAATGAAAAATACAATTTAGGCCGAAATGTCATTGCCAACTGGGCCTTTGGTGCCAAGAGTAGAGCGTCAAAGACTTCACGATACGGTGGTGGAGCACCTGCGCAATCTCATCGTCGAGGCGATTCTTGTTCCAGGCATGAAACTAAACGAACGCGAGCTATGCGAAACGTTATGAATATCTCGGACGCCTCTACGCGAGGCGATGAAAGTGCTTGCAGCAGAAGGATTGATCGAGATATCACCGAATCGCGGCGCCTCGGTATCGAAGATGTCGGAGAACGCGATTTGAATGGGCTGGCGCGGTGTTGATTTCGGTTGAACATGGGGCACAGGATAAGCGCGGCAGAAATGCTTCGTGGACACAAGTTGGGCCATCCTTCGGCACTTTGCTGGGGACCGGTTTTGTCGCGTTGATTACCTATCTGCTGACGCCTGATCAGTTTCTTGACTGGGGCTGGCGTGTGCCGTTTCTGGCGAGCTTATTGTTGGTTGCTTTCGGTTTCTGGATTCGCCGCGGTGTTGAGGAAACGCCGAAGTTCAAAGAAATGGAAGCAAATCATAGCAAGGCTGCTGCGCCTGTCAGCGACGTATTCCGTCATTACTGGCGGCGTTTGCTGCTGGCCGCTGGCGCGCGGATCGGCTCTGACGTGTTTTATGCTTTGGTGGTCGTGTTCACGCTGACTTATGTGACGACTGCGCTGAATCTATCGCGGACGCTGGCACTGACGGCGATCATGATCGGCACAGCGTGCAACGCGTTGGCAGTCCCATTATTTGGTGCCTTGTCGGATCGTATCGGACGACGTCCTGTGTATGGTTTGGGAGTAGCACTGGCGCTGATATGGGCGTTTGTCTTCTTTGTTCTGCTCGATAGCAGCAAGCCGATGCTGATTGTGGCGGCGGTGGCTGGTGGTTTGATTATTCACGCCATTATGTATGGTCCTCAGGCAGCGTTTGTGACCGAGCAGATTCCCACCAGAGTCCGTTATGCCGGTTCATCGCTGGCTTACACATTGGGCGGGATTGCCGGTGGCGCGTTTGCACCGTTGCTGATCGCCACTTTGTATCGTTCTTATGGTTCGACGTTGGCTGTTTCTTTGTATGTCTGTGTTGCGTTAGTGCTTACCGGTATAGCGTTGCCGGCGGCGCGTGAAACAGGTAAATCGCCGTTGGAGGAGTGATGGGTTTGTTTTTGTAGTACGTAGTTAAGTGATGCAAAACTAATCGAAAGGATCTTCCTTTCGATTGGTGTATCTGCTGCATTTTCAGTGCTCATGCATGGCAGCCGTCGCTGCCGTCACGTATCCAATACGCCAGTTAGTTTCTGCGCCAAAAAGCTCACCAATGCGCTAATGCGTGGTGCCAGTGCTCCCTGTTTATAGAATACGGTCCAGACCGGTTGGCTCCAGGGGAGTGTTTCCTCTGCGAGGATTGGGATCAGGCGGCCGCTTGCTACATCGTTGTGCGTTAGAAAATCGGCCAGACAGGCGATGCCTGCGCCGGCTAATGTTAGGTGTCTTAGCGTTTCGCCGCTGGAGGCTGCGATCTCGGGTTGTATTAATAGGCCAGCGCCGCCTTGTTGCGGTAGCGGCCAGATATTTAGTGATGTTGGTGCGGTAAAACCTAGTAGTCGGTGGTTGTTTAGTTGGCTTATATTTTCTGGCGTTCCATGGTTTGCCAGATAGGCTGGGGATGCTAATAATCGCAGTTGGCTGCTGCCCAGACGTCTTGCGTTTAGGGTTGAGTCGGCTAGTGGGCCAATTCGTATCGCCAGATCGATCCGTTCTTCTATTAAATCAATGACGGTTTCTCCGCTAATCAGTTCTAGTCTTATCAATGGGTAAGTGTCCATGAATTCGGCTGCTAGTGGCGCGACTAGGTGATCGAGAACTGGGGTTGCGGCGTTGACGCGGACTAAGCCGGAAGGTTGGGATAGGCGGGCGGTTAGTTGTTCTTCTGTGTCTTGTAAATCGGAGAGGATTTTTCTGGCGCGGGTTAGTAGCCATTTGCCTTCTTCGGTTAGATCGAGACGGCGGGTTGTGCGGGTGATTAGGGCCATGCTTAGTTGGGTTTCTAGCCGTGACACGGCGCGGCTTATGCCTGAGGGGGTTTGGTTTAGTCGTTCGGCTGCTGCGGAGAATGAGCCAGTGTCGATGACTGCTACGAAGGCAATTAGTGTGTCTACGTTTAGCATTGGTGACTCCTGATCAAAAGTGTATTGTAGTTAACATGGTTTTTCTTTGATAGGGGAGGGTCAGCCTATCCATAGTGTTGTTGCTTTACTTGGTTAGTAGCGTCGTTATCAAATCATTCCGCCGTTGGCGCGCAGGGTTTGTCCGTTGATCCAGCTGCCATCCGGGCCTGCAAGAAAAGCGACAGTCGCGGCGATATCGTCAGGCTGACCCAGGCGTTCTAGCGGTGCCAGCTTGGCAAGGCGATCGATCAATTCTGGCAATTTGCCGGTCAGGAACAAATCGGTAGCAGTTGGTCCTGTGACGATGGCTACTTTTTTGTCGATGTTGGGCATATGAATTTTCTTTAAGTTAGTTTTAGAGCTACTTGCGGCGACTGCCTTTAACGCAGTGTGAGAGGCAGTGAGAGCAGTATGCCGTGGTATTTATCTGGGATAAACTAGCGAAAATTGCTTAGACTATTCAATAATTGCCAACAATAAGGCTACGCCGATGTGTTTGTGTGTGATGAGTTAATACGAGAATGCGCGTGTTTTGGCGATGAAAATGGTGCCAAAGGGATGGGTTCACATCGGAAGATAAGGCGCGGGAGAGTGAGTGCATCCCTGATCATGCAGCCTCGCCGGGTCGCGAAGGACGTACATCCTAGTCCTGGCTGAGATGATTAACTCTACCTAGTTAGGAGTAACTATTATGAGCAATATACTTAGTTTGTCAGATAGTTATGCTTAACCTTTGGCCTTACTCATCTCCTCTTGCTGACTATGCTTGCTTTATAGCCCCTCTTATACGCAGTGGGTGCCATGTTAAAAATAGAGGTTTTTCGAGACGGCCTTATCGGAGGGCACGGCAATGGCAACAGATCCGAAGCATGGCATCCTATTTGAACTCTTCACAGTTTGCGCATCAACATGCCGCAACCCACTTACCAAGTCCCGGACTGCATGGTCACTGGCGCTAAAAAGCCCGGCTCATCTGCAGTTCCCTGCTGAGTGAACGCTGTCGGTGGCTTGCCACCATACCCTCAAAATACGACCACGCCGATCCACCGTCGGACGACATCCATTGGCAGCTCGCAGGCCCATGGGAAGGGGACGCCGCGCACAATCTATGCGTGATAAAAATAATATTTATACATTCGGCGCCTACGCCGGTACGATTTTTTAGGAGACAAAATGTGAATACAATTAATTCAAATGCAGGTATTTTGCAGCAAGGGGTGGCCGAAAGTGGCGTCCAGGATGGCGGATTACATAGAACAATTAGCTGGACCGGGGCATTCTGGGCAGCCAGTGGTGTTCCCGCTTTGGTACTTTTTAATATTGGCGCGTTGTCCTCCACGGTTGGCCAGCCAGCCTGGATACTGTGGATATTGTCGATCCTGATGGGGTTTGCGCAATGTTTTACCTATGCGGAAATAGCTGGGCTATTTCCGCATAAATCGGGCGGAGCTTCTGTCTATGGCGCGATCGCCTGGGTGCGGTATAGCAAATTTATTGCGCCCATTTCGGTCTGGTGTAACTGGTTCGCGTGGTCGCCGGTGCTGGCGCTGGGAACCTCTCTGGCGGGCGGTTATATTCTGACTTCGCTATTCCCGGCGGATGCTGCTATCAATACCTGGTCGTTGGTATTGGTGCATCTGGACTTCGTCCAACCCGGCCTGTCGTTAAGAATTAACGCGGTCGCTATTTTAGGTACGCTTTTATTGCTGATTGCGTTCGCGATTCAGCATCATGGGATTTCCAAGGCGACCAAAACCCAAATGATTCTCGGTGTGACGTCGTTGTTGCCACTGATCCTCATCGGTATTGTTCCGTTAGTCACTGGCGATATGCCTAGTCAACATTTCTTCCCGCTGTTGCCTTTGGCGCACGACGCTTTAGGTAAAGTAATTTTTGGTAGTTACAACATGCCCGGCGTCACACTGATTGCTGGCGGTATGTTTATTGCCGCTTGGGCGACCTACGGTTTTGAGACTGCGGTGTGCTACACCAGCGAATTTAAAGACCCTAAAAAAGATACTTTCAAAGCGATTTTTTATTCAGGCTTGCTGTGTATCGGCGTCTTCAGTTTGTTGCCTATGGCATTTCAGGGACACTTGGGTCTTGGTCAGCTTGTGACGCCAGCGGTGGTCGATGCGGCGGGTGTTGTGACCACGCCCGCGGTGTATGGCGGCATGCTGGATCCCGGTTTGTATGACGGCACCAGCGTTGGCCTGATATTGGCAAAAATGGTCGGCGGTGGCGCTGTCATTACCAATGTTATCGTCGCCATGTTGGTCCTGTCGCTGATGCTGGCGGTCATGACTTCAATGATGGGCTCATCGCGGACTTTGTATCAAGGTTCGGTCGATGGCTGGCTGCCGAAGTATCTTTCGCGCGTCAATTCACACGGCGCACCGACTGCGGCGATGTGGACTGATCTGACTTTCAATCTGGTATTGCTGATGATGTCCAACAACATCATGTTGCTGGCAATCGGTAACGTCGGTTATCTGATTTTCAACTTCCTGAACTTGCAATCCGGTTGGATTCATCGTCTGGATCGTGGCAATTGGAACCGTCCTTACAAGGCTAAAAACTGGTTGCTCGGCCTTGGTGCGGTGTTCGGGTTTGTTAATCTGGCCTTCATGGGCATGGGTGCCGATATCTGGGGTCCTGGCACATTGCGCAACGGATTGATCTTTGCTGCGCTGATTGTGCCAGTGTTTATGTATCGCCATTTTGTGCAGGACAAGGGTAAATTTCCGGCGGCTTTTGCCAAGGATATGCATCTGGACGATGACGTCAAGACGCATGGCGGCTGGCTTCCTTATGCGGCATTGGTGCTGGCAGTTGTTGTGGTCTGGGTGGCGCATAGCTATGCCGTGTTGCCTTAATTCACGTAGTCGGTAGCTGATACTGGATCGGGATTCCTGAGCAAAGGTTGTTGCACTGATTAATGCTCAGGAATAGTCCTAGTTAGCAAGATGAACATTAGATGGAATTTTGCATGATATTTGCGGAATTGAAGCACTATCAAAAAGTACAGGATGCTGCCCGCACCACGCTGGAGAGTATTACTGCGTTCATTCAAACTGGCAGCACCGAGGCTGAGCTGGTCAAAAAGTGTGACGAATTGCAGCGTCATGCGGGTGTCGACGGTTATTGGTACAAATCTCTGCCAGCCCTGGTCCTGGTGGGGGATCGCACCACGCTGGCGATTTCTCGCACGCCCTATGTTCCCGGCGACACACCGATTCAAGAAAACGATTTGGTCACCATCGACCTGAATCCGTCCATCGCTGGCTATTGTGGCGATTGTGCGCGCAGCTACTACGTTGAAGGCGGTGTGGCGCGACGTTTTCCACAGAGTCATAAGGATTTTCTTGCCGGTGCGCAGGCTGAAATCCATTTGCACGCAAAATTAATGCAAGTTGCGCATCCAGAGATGACCTTTAACGATCTGTATTACATCATCCGCGACGAATGCGATTGCCTTGGCGTCGAACCTTTGGATTATCTCGGTCATGGCGTGCAAAAAGATATGCAACATCTGGCGTTTATTACGCCGGATGAAAGCCTGACGCTGGGCGAAGCGGGGTTGTTTACGCTAGAACCGCAAATCCGTCTGAAAGGGGGGAAATACGGATTCAAGCATGAAAATATCTATTATTTCAAGGAAGGTCGTTTGCATGAGTTGTAGTTTTTTATCGCGGGATAATTTTATATAGACACGCCAGCTTTGTCGGTGGGCGCATCTAGTTTAGGGCTCGCGGCGATATCTCGTGCGCGCATGAAAACGTGATCCATGCGCCAGTGCTGGTTGCGATATTGTGGATCTTTACTCCATTCATCCCAACCTGAGTCGCGTCGAAACTGGCCCAATAATCCAGACGCCTTAATCTGCGCTTCATCGACCGCGACTGCGCTTTCACAATCCGGTCCTACATACAGCGCGTCTGCGGCGCAGTACAACTCGCACATGAAGCAGGTCTGGCAGTCGCTTTGGCGTGCGATAGCCGGAGGTTTTCCAGGCACCAATTCAAATACATTACTGGGACACACTTGCACACAGCTATTGCATTGCGTGCAGCGGTCAGCGATGACGAGTTCTATCATGCGACGCTTTCTTTCATGTCGGTTTGGGTAGACGCATGCGTCCGAGGATCGGCAGCAGTCCACACTTTATCCAGCCCGCCGGTCAGCAAGCGATAGTCGTACTGCGCATCTTGCGCCGGAGTATCGCTGCGTTGATGCATGCCACGGCTTTCACGGCGTGCCTGTGCTGCGCGATAACACCAACGTGCCGATGCGGTCAGCGCCGCGCTTTCACGGATTGCCAGCGCTGCGTTGCTAGAAGGCTGCGCGTGTGCGTGATTGCGGATTTCAATCCAGATACTATCCAGTGCCTGGAGCGATTTTTCCAGACCAATTCCGCTGCGGAAAAGATTTTTATCAAGCGGCAACATTTCGCGCTGGACAGCAGCAATCACTGCACGGCTATCAATCCTGGCGACTTCTCGCAGCGGTCTTAAGCCAGCCTCGCCACAGGCTTTTACCGGCGTGTTGATTCTGCGACCATTTTTGCGCGCAAGCGCCGCAGCGCCTTGTCCGGCCCATAGCCCGGAAGATAGGGCCCATGCTGAATTTTGTGCGCCGCCGCCAGACGTTGCGCCTGCGATCAATTCACGCGTGGCGGCATCGCCCGCAGCAAATAAGCCGCGCACGGAAGTCTGGCAACTTTCGTCAATCACGCGCAAGCCGCCGGAGCCGCGCACAGTGCCTTCGCCGCGTAGCGTGACTTCAAATCGGTCACGATAAGGATCGATGCCGCTGCGCACAAAAGGTAACATCACGTTTGGGCTGATTTGCGGTAATTGCGCCTGAATGTCTAAAGGGGTTTTGTCCAACGTACAAAATACCGCTCCTTTTAGCAATGCCCGTGCCAGACCATCGTTCATCTGCGGTCCGGGCGCGATCGCTAATTCACGATTATCGCTATCGAAATAGCGCGCAAATGCGTAGGACATTGAACGCGTCATCGTCGTCTTTGCCTGTGCCACGGTGTAATAATTTGAGAATTCCATGCCCGACAATTGCGCACCGGCTTCTGCTGCCATCAGATAGCCATCGCCGGTGTTGGTATGCGCGCCCAACAAGTGTGAGCGGAAAGCGCAACCGCCGGTTGCCATGACGATAGCGGCGGCGCGTATCGTCCATGCCTGATTCAGTTGTCGCCGTATCCCACTAGCACCGGCAACCGCACCATCGTCGTGTAATAGCAACTCTAATGCCGGGCTGTGATCCAGAATAGTCACGCCCAAATCCTGCACCAGATTGCGTAAAGCACGCAAGTATTCGGGACCGCGCAATGCACGGTATTGGGTCACTCCTTTGTCATCCACAGGGAATTGATAATACGCGGCCAGCGTTGGCAAGGTGCGCCAGGTTTGATCGATGATCCTTGCCATCCAGTGCGGATCAGCCAAACCGCCGCTGAGCGCATGGCGGCGTTGAATCGCCTGCTCACGCAAGTCGCCATCTGGCGGCACCCACCAATGACCGGGACCCGCAGTCGCGGTGACGCCGCTGGTGCCAAAATAACCTTTGTCTACCAAGATCACCGAAGCACCAGCGCGGGCCGCGCCGATTGCGGCCCAACCCGCCGATAAGCCTCCGCCAATAATCAGCACATCACAATCTAATCGCAAAGGGGAAGCGCCGCCAGCGCTGACCGGATTGTGCGCAGACGGCCCGCCCATTTAGTGTGCCACCGCTGGTTGTTCGTGCGCACCAATCTGCCGCACGGCGTTCAAAATCACATCCGCTTCGGTACGTACCAGCCAGTCAGGAGAAACGTCTATAAAACGTACTGCGCGCTCCTGATCAATGACCAGCACGGTTGGCATCGGCAACTCCCAGGTTCCGGTGCCGACCACTTCGCCGATCGTTTTGCCGCTGGCGATACTGGCATCCCGCGCGGCTTGACTGTAGCTATATAAGATACCGAGTTTGCGGGCTAGTGCGTTATCAATATCGGAGGCGACCTTAAAGTCAAAGTTGTGACGCACTTTGATATCGATCAAGCGGTCAGACACTTGCGGGCTGACCGCTATCAGTGTCGCGCCCAGTTTTTGTAATTCTGGCGCTAAGTTGCGCTGGTAATAGGGCAGGGCGATATTGCAGGCAGGGCAACCGGCGAAGCGGAAAAAAATCAATACTGCCGGACCGTCTGCGACCAGTTGATCGAGCGAGATTGCGCCGTCGTTAACTTCATGCAGACTAAAGGATGAAAGTACATCGCCTACCTTTGGATAGCGCGTAACGTCTGCGGTATTCACCAGCAGTTGGCGTTGATCGATGTTGATTTGAAGGGCTTTTGGATCGTACGTGGCAATGCGGTGCGCATGCAGATCGGTAAGCAGTTTATGCAGAGATTCTTTGCTGGTGTCAGACATAAATAATCCTGTTGAATGTTGAAATTTAGGCGGTTACCCGGCTGGCTTTTGTATAGCGATTTTCTGGCACTTCCAGACCAAGATGGCCGCGCAATGTCGCGTGGGTATAGTCTTTGCGATAGATTCCTCGCTCCTGCAAAATCGGCACGACCAGATCAACGAAGGCATCCAGTTGAAACGGCAAGGTTTCCACCAGGATGAAGCCATCTGCGGCACCGTTTTCAAACCACCGTTGAATCGATGTTGCAACATGCTCGGCAGTGCCGACAAATTCACGACGCGGGCTAACCAGACGTAATGCGACTTGACGCACGCTGAGATTTTCGCTGGCAGCCAAAGCGGTCAGACGTTCAGAGGTGCTGCGATTGCTGTTATGACCGAATTCAGCCACGTCTGGAAATGGCCCATCCAACGGATAAACTGAAAAATCATGATCGTTAAACGCACGTCCCAACATCGGCAGCGCATCTTCGATTCTGATCAATGCCAACGCTTCTGCAAATTTCTCCTCTGCTTCTTCTGCAGTGGCCGCGACAATAGTACGCAGGCCGGGAAAGACGCCGGTGCGGTCAGCATCGCGCCCGAAAGCAGTGGCGCGTGCCTTGATGTCTTTGATGTATTCCTGACTTGATTCGAACGAGTCCGATGCGGTAAAAAATGCATCAGCATGACGCGCAGAGAAATTGCGTCCCTCTTCCGATGCACCAGCCTGAAAAATCACTGGCTGGCCTTGTTGCGAGCGGCTGATGTTCAGCGGTCCACGCACTGAAAAGAATTCTCCCTGATGATTCAGGGCATGCAATTTTTGAGGGTTAAAGAATTGTCCTTGTTCCTTATCATGGGTCAGTGCATCGTCTTCCCACGAGTCCCACAGACCCTGCACACTTTGCAAATGTTCGGCCGCGATCCGATAGCGTACTTCGTGCGGCGGATGTTGCGGTTTGCCATAGTTTTCGGCGCTTCCCGACAACCAGGAAGTCACTACATTCCAGCCAGCGCGACCACGGCTGATGTGATCCAGCGACGCGAACTGACGCGCCACCGTATATGGTTCGCTATAGCTCACGGTCAATGTGCCGACCAAGCCAATGCGCGATGTCACCGCTGCGAGCGCCGATAGAATTGTTAACGGTTCAAAACGATTCAAATAGTGCGGGCTGGATTTTTCGGTAATGTGGACACTGTCGGCGACGAATAGAAAATCGAATTTTCCAGCTTCTGCTAACAAGGCCTGACGCTTATAAAAATCGATATCGATACTCGCGCCCGGATGGGCATCCGGATGCCGCCAGTCGCCCCACCCGGGGCCGACGCCGTGCAACATGAAACCGAGTTTAAGTTGTTTTGGTGTTGTCATGAAATCTCCTGATATTCTGTTAAAAAATAGGGTAAAAAGATGTAGTCATATATCTATCAGCGCAACTTTTTTACCTCTTCAGCGCTGATCGGATCGTTGTATTGATTACCCAAATGCGTGCGGGTGTAATTGACCACCTCTGCAATCTGCGTATCGCTCATATATTTGCCAAAACTGGGCATCCCATCGCGACCATGCAGCACGGTGTATGCCGGATAAACGGGACTTGCCAATCGCGGATTGTTTGCCAGCGGCGGAAAGTGTCCAGCGCCGCTTGCGCCTTCTCCCTTCGCCATATGGCAGCCCTGACAACTGGCGCGATACAGGCTTTCACCGTCTTGCTGAACGAAGCGCCAGCCTTCGGATAAGGTCACGCTGGGCGCATCGCTGGCCGCCCTTGTCAGGGTCGGGACTAGCGCTATTCCGATTGCGCAGACAGTGATGATTTGCCGCAGAAATAGCGCGGTTTTATATGGTTTCATTGATAAATTCATGTTTTCTCCGGACGTTATCAATAGTTTGATAACCTCAAGCCTTTGATGTAATACGTGCATGCAGGCGGGTAATCGCATCGTGCGCCGACAGCACAGCGCCTTCTTGCCATGCGGGGATGTACGAAGCATGTTCTCCGGCAAGGGCGATACGACCGTCGATCTGGCACAAATTCTTATAGTGTTTGGCCCGCAATTCATCGGTCCATGTACCAAAGCAGCCTTGGGTGTAGGGTACGCGTGCCCAGCTGACAGCAACGCCGTTATCGAACTCCGGCAAATACTGTGGATGAATTTGTGCACCTTGTTGCAGCGCTAATTGCACCCGTTGCTGTGGTGTGACTGCGCCGAATTCGTAGGCGTTCGGGCCCCAGATATACGCGCCCAGTACGACGCCTTTGCCGGGATGCCCGTAACCGGTAGACGGATAGCTGATATTTGAAATCGGGAGATCGGTATAGCTGATGCCGCCGTAGATATGCTCATCCTGTTCCCAGAAGCGGCGCTTGAATTGCAGGCCAACTTTCACCGACGATTCATACGGCACGGCTTGGATCGCTTCTTGTAACGACGGACCGACGGTGATATCGATTTCACTTAAGATAGACAGGGGTATCGTGCACAGCAGCCAGTCGCCTTTGACCTGCTGCGGAGTGCCTTTGCCAGAGGCATCGACATACGTCACGCTGACACCGTTTTCGTTCTGGTCAATCTTGGTGACCTTGGCATTAAATTGCACCAGATCGGCGACTTGACGGTAAAGCGCCTGAGCAATCTGATCCATGCCGCCGACTGGCTGAAAAATTGAACTCTGAAATTCCTGGCCATTTCCTGCGGACAACTTTTGCCATAAATCCGACTGTAAAAGCTCATTCAATTTCAGCGGTTTGGAGGGAACGGCTTCGGGCATTAAACCACCGCCATGATCGACGTCATAGCCGCGTCGTTCGCTGGTCAGATCGCTGGACAGATAGCGATAGTCTTTATCCAGTGCGCCCCAGCTTTTCAGGGAGGCCAGCAATTTTTCCTGATCTTCACGCGTTAACGGCGCATCCAATTGACCTTTGTTGACGGATTTGCTCAGCAATTCTGCGACGTAACCCTGATAGTCGGTTTGCACTTCTCGATAGCGTTGTGGCTTGCCGCCATAGGCTTTTTTGGAGTGAATATAGGCGTTGTAATTCACCTGAATAAACGGTTCCAGCGGTACGTTAAGGCGCTTGGCATAATCCAATATGCCGTGATGATTGTAGGGAATACGCCATGGGCCGGGATTGATATACAGTCCCTTATCGAATTCGCAGTGCTGCGTTGCGCCGCCCAGTTCGGTGTATTTGTCGCCCCCGCGTATGGTCCAGGCGCGGCCGCCAGCGCGCTTGTTATATTCCAGTACTTTGACTTTATAGCCCGCGTTGCGCAGTTCGTACGCCGCCACCAAACCGGCAATGCCTGCGCCAAGTACCAGAATCGTGGTGTTTTTGGGCGCGCCTTGTAGTTTTAGCGGACCGGCATAATTAGAGGTCGCGGCGAAGCCCAGAGTACTCATGGCCTGATACATCGCCGCCCCGCCTGCGGCCTTGCCGACCAGCGACAGCAACTGGCGACGGCTCATGATGTTTCGGTTGTTTTTTGTTGCGCTGGTAGTCATTCTGATATTCCAGTGGGAGCAAAATAATGTCGTGAACGCAGGACTGACTTGCTAAGAAGTCAGTCCTGCTGCTAGCGCTATAAGCGTTGACTTAGAAGGTGTAATTGGCCCTCAGGTAGTAATAGCCGCCGTTAATCCCGATTTGAGATGCGCTGGGGTCGTATTGATAGACGCCCAGATACTGATTAATTGCAGGCAATTTGGTGGGGTAAACGTTGAACAGATTGTTTGCGCCGACTGCCACCTGAAACTTCTTGGTAAATGCATAGCGCACTTCCAGATCGGTGATGAATTTCGGCGCGTTTTCAACATGGTTGAACTGGGTCGATGAAAACGCATTTGGGCCAGAGTAATAAGTCGCTTCAACGGCAGTTTTTCCGTAACGCGTTTCATGCAGGCTGACACCCCATTTATCGTTGGTCCATACGCCGCCGACGATGATTTTGTTCTTGGGCGTTGATGTCGTCAGATAACCGATTTGTTGCGCATTTAAAAGCGTCCTGCCGTTCGCATCGGTGCCGGTGTGCGTGACTTTGCTGGTATTAATGTTGGCACCAAGATCCCAGTCGATGCGACCCCATTCCTTCAGATTGGTTTTGTAGGTGGCGACGATGTCCAGACCCTGAGTTTTGGTATCCGCGCCATTGGTGAAATAGTTCGCACTGACAGCCGACAAGCCCGGCGGCAAGCTGATGCTGGCCGCAGTAAGAGCGTCGATGGCGGTTTGACCGGTATAGGTGCCGCCTTGCACAATGCGGTCCTTAATCGCAATCTGATACGCATCCACGGTCACATTCAGCTTGTCGAAAGGTTGCGCCACGATACCGATATTAAAACTGGTGGATTTTTCCGGTTTCAGTGGCGTTGCCCCCAGATTTTTAGCCGCAGCCGAATTTACAGCCAATTGCCCGGTGGCAGTCGACGGTGAAACCGCCAGACTGGTGTAATACTCTTGCGCCAGCGAAGGTGCGCGAAACCCGGTGCTGACAGTTGCGCGAACAGCCAATCTTGGATCAATTTCATAGCGGGTTGAGAACTTGGCGTTCGTCGTATTACCTGCATCGCTATAGTGCTCAAAGCGTGCCGCCAGATCGACTTCCCAGCGCGGCGTCAGCTTGGTTGAAAAGTCGGTATAAGCGGCTAGCACATCGCGGGTGTGTGAACCGGCGCTGATAGCCGATAGACCCGGCAATGCCTGCGCACCACTACCAAAAGAAGACGCCGGATCGCCCGCGCCGACAACATAGGTTTCTTGCCGATGTTCTGCACCCAGAGAAACGTTCAGCGGTGCGGGTAGAAGCGCCAGTTCAAACGGGCGACCAACGTCGAGATTGTTGGTCCACTGAAAATTTCTATACTGCGCCAAATGGAAACTGGTAGGCGTGCTGCCGGTCGCTGCGAACAAACTGGTATTGGCAGAATCTGTCATGCCGATGCCAACTTCATCGCCGCCGTAGGTTGAACTGATATCCCAACGCCAGCCGCCCAAATGATCGCCTCTGGCACCGCCCGTAAACGCATAATCATTTTCAAGAATAGTCTCGACAGGCGTAAAGCCATTCGGATAAATTTGCGGAAGCGTAGAGGCGAGCCGATTGTTTTGATAGCTACCGCCGGTTCGATGGGCATAGGTGCCAAAACCGTAAAGCTCTACATCGTTGTTGAGAACATATCCGGCATTGAATGCGAACGATTGGCGGTCGATTTCAGGATCGCCCAGCGTAGGATTGCTTTGCCTGCCTGTGCGATTATCGATGCCGCTGCGAATACTATGGTCATGATTGCGGAATTCTGTACTGAAATGGGCAAAGCCTTTATCACCTAGCTCAACTCCGATATCCGCTGCACCGCCAAATGTCTGGCCATCGCCTTTGTAGTATTGCCCTGCGTTGGTGCTCACCGATCCGCCACGGCTGGAAGACTTCAGAATAATGTTAATTACCCCGGCAATCGCATCCGAGCCATATTGCGCAGCAGCGCCATCGCGCAACACTTCAATATGATCGATTGCACTGACCGGAATTAAATCGATGTCGACCGGTGTAGAACCTTGCTGCGGCCCTGCATCGGCTGAAATATTCGCCGATGTATGACGACGTTTGCCATTAACCAATACCAAGACATGATTCGGACTCAGACCGCGTAATGTCAGTGCGCTGGTAAGGTTGGCAGCATCGCCAGCCATTGCCTGACGCGCTACGGAGGGAACCAGTTTGACCAATGCATCGCGCAAGTCTGTTTGTCCGGTTGCCTGCAAATCAGTACCGCTGATGACATCAATCGGACTTAAACTTTCGCTTGCCGATCGTTGCGTGTCGCGGGTCCCGGTGGTCACGACAACGTCTTGCACGTTTCCTATATTTGCAGGATTTTTTGTCTCTGGCGCGCCATTGGTCGTTTGTGAAAATGCTGGTGACGATGCAAACAAGATGGCAATCGCCATCGATAGCTGAGTGACGTTGCCTTTAGTGAAGCGTGGTTTAAGAAGACTGTTGCGATTGTTGTGAATGCTACGACTACGTATGCGCGTATTTTTTCTACTGCCCATGTTAACTACTCTCCCAAGTAACGTTTTTAAGTGAACATAAAATGTGATGCATCCGCCTGACTGATCATTGTTTCTTTTGATCAGATTTGGAGGCCGGTACGCATGTCATCGGGATCGCGAGCTTTACGCAACGCAGGTGCAAATTTCGCAGTGCACTGTTGTCAGCGCCGGTCGCGTTTTGCACGTTCTATTTCCCTCGAACTGCTATCGAT
The DNA here is from genome assembly GCF_003056055.1 of Glaciimonas sp. PCH181. Lineage (NCBI taxonomy): Bacteria > Pseudomonadati > Pseudomonadota > Betaproteobacteria > Burkholderiales > Oxalobacteraceae > Glaciimonas > Glaciimonas sp. PCH181. The sequence continues at coordinate 1,590,268 of NZ_PYFP01000001.1, read as the reverse complement.
TAATAAATAGTACACAGCAAATATTAATAAATAAACGTACTTATTGTTCTATCGAAATATGCAAAATGAGCATTAAGAAATTTGCTAAAAATAGTCGTTGAATAGCCTGGAATAATGCGAAATAGGGCGTTTTACTATTTATATTCTTATGATTAAACGTTGAGACTTATTAAGTCCGTTGCGTTTACGCGACAGATATTTCTATCCATAAAAAAAGGCGGATCGCATTTTTATATGCGCCGCCTTCATCCATTTTTGTCAGCAATATTGGCCGTTGTCAGCGTACCTTTGCCGCTGTCGCTTCGATTTCAACTAGCGCGCCCGGTAAGGCCAAACCGGCTATTTGAAATGCAGAACGCACCGGTTTATTTGGTTGTTCTTTGGTTGCGAAAAATTTTACGTAGCCGGATTGAAATCCTGCAAAATCCAGCTTGCCTTCTTTACGTGGATCACCGACTAAAAAGACTTTCAATTGGATGATATCGCCCAGTGTTAATCCCTGACTTGCCAGTGCCGCTGAGATCTTATGGAAAATCGAGATCGTCTGCGTTTCTGTATCGCCAAACGCTTCTAGCGATCCTTTTGGTGCGGCCGGGTTGCTGACGTCTGGCAAGATGCCGCTTAAATAGATGGTGCTTGCGTTAGGCGGAACGACGACCGCTTGCAGGATTGGGAAATCTGAATTCGGCAATGGAATGCGCTTGATTTCCTGTGCATGCGCCATGCTGGCGACTAAAAATAAACTGCCGAATGCCAGGCGTACGGCGAGATTTTTTCCTGAACCAAACATCTTATTTTTTTTCATCTGACTCTTTCTTTACGTTAAAAAAATGCAATTTTTAAACTAACGCGCTACTGAAACTACGGTCCCATAAGCCGCTAACGTCAATTCGACGGTCAATCACTTTGTGCTCTGTAAAGGTATCGGCGATCTTTTGTTGTGAGCGAACGGCGGCATCATCGATGGCGATCAACTTGAACGGTTGGCTTTGTTGTTTAAGTTGCGCATCAAACAGCCATTTTGGTAAGCCGGTGGTCTTCGCAAGTCCTCCTGCATAGGCATCGTGGTTGCGATTAATCCAGTCATATACTTTACGTTCACGTTGCAGGTAATCGGCGATGGCTGCGTGTCGAACCGGATCAGCGATGGCTTTTGTGTGCGCCGCATAAAGGTAATTGCCGGACAGATAACCAAGGCCGGTTTTTACGATATGTGCACCTTGTTTTAGCACTAATTGAATCATCGGTCCGTAAATAACCCATGCGTCCAGTTGACCGCTTTGAAATGCGGCAAGGCCATCTTGCGGGGACAAGCTGATGGGCTTGATATCTGCAAAGCTGAGACCTTTTTCCTGTAGATATCGCAACAATAAATAATGCGAAGTGGTGGAGCGCACATAGCCGACGCGCAGCCCTTTTAGTTCGGCAACGTCGCGAATTTTCGATTTCTCTGGCACTAACAATGTCTGATTGTTGACATCGCCTTGTAATATCGCGATCAGTTTCAGCGGCGCACCGCTTTGGACTGAAAAAATCGGTGGGATTTCGCTCATCGTGCCGAGATCGATAGAGCCGCCATTGATCGCTTCAACGATTAAATTACCACCCGAAAATTCGGCATATTCGACGCGATAGGGCGTGTTATCGACGCCGATAACTTTATGGAATTGTCTGGCATCGCCCTTATAAGTGGCGACCCGTAACAGCGTATCGCGGGTTAATGGCGCGGCCAGCGCGTTGCTGGCACCACCGCTCAGACCCAAGCCTATGGCGGCACTGGACCCTAGTGCCGTTTGTAAAAACCGACGCCGACTAAAAGGCGCGCCAGTCGTTGCATCACTATTGTTAGTCGAACCAAAGTCACTCATCTTTATCCTTTGTATAAAAGTAGATCACGCAGATCCACCGAAAATGGTAGGTGTTGTCTATGCAAAAATAGAGGAATTGCGCAGATCAATAGCCGCGTGCAAGATCAATCACGTCATGCAAGGGTTGCCCAGCCCGAAACCGTTGCAGATTGCCAAGAAATTTGTCCAGCACCGCTGTCACGATATGGTCGGTGCTGGGTGAAATATGTGGCGATAATCGGACTTGGGGATGACTGTAGAAACGATGTTCGGCCGGCAGCGGTTCCGGCTCTGTCACGTCCAGCGTAGCCAGTCCGATCTGACCGTTATCTAATGCCTCTAGCAGAGCGGCATCGTCGATCAGGCTACCGCGTGCGATGTTGATCAGATGCAGGCCGGGTTTGGCTTGCGCTAATATTTCGCGATTGATGGCATGACGGGTGGCCGTGGTGGCTGGCGCGGCAAGCACCAGATGATCGGAAAGTGCGACCAATTCCGCCAGACTGCTAACGCCTTCGACACCCGCAATCTCGAACGGCGTATCTGAGCGGCGTAAAGCCAGAACGCGTATTCCTAACGCCTGTGCGCGCTGTGCCAACGCACGTCCGATTGAACCGAAACCATACAAGCCCAGCACGCTGCCTTGCACCAACGTCAGAGATTGTCTTCGCCATTCTGTCACATCATTTAGCCAGATGGCGGGGATGCGTTTGCTGGCGCTAAAGATCGCGGCCAGCACATATTCTGCGATGGCATCGGATGCGGTGCCGCGTGCAGAGGTGACGACTGGACCTTGAAACAACCATGCCGGATAGTAATCTATGCCGACGGAGGCCAGTTGGATCCAATCGAGTTTAAACGGCCAGCCTTGTGGGGCAGAGGGCAGGGCGGGGGCGGTGCTGGCGGCTCCGCTACGGAACGGTAAGGCGAACAGGACATTGGCGTCCGTTGATAGTGCGGTGATGGGGCCGGGCGGCACATCAATGACGCGCAATTGCGCGCGTTCTGCTAACTGCGCATTGATTTTGGCGTCAAATTGGCTGGCGATGACGAGGTCACTCATAATTAAATTGCTCCGATCAGGCGGTATGGACGGTTTTCAGCTGCGGCTGCGGATGGTGTTGGGGAGTTGCTGGTGTAGTTGATTGCGGTGCTGCTGCATGTGTCGGAGGACTTGCCAATGCGGCCCGTCCGGTGCTCACCAGAATCGTGTCGTTTTGTGGTGTATGGATGCGGCTGCATAGCACATTGCGATAGTGACGTTCTAGTGCGTTTTCTCGTGATAAGCCGGGATTGCCGCTGGCGGCGATGGCTTTTTCTACTGCCGCTATGGCTTGCGTGGTGACTAGATATTTGATGCGAGTGCTGTCGCCGGGCCGGATTTCACCGCTGGCATTGCCGGTGAGGTCGCTGGTGACTGCTGCGTTGAGTAGTACGCGATTTGAAAATAGTAGTGCATCGATTTCGCCGACGATTTCCTGAAAGCGCGGCAGGGTTGCCAACGATGCGCCTAGATTGCCGGGGACACGGTTTTGTAGCCATTCGACTAGCCAATCGCGGGCGGCACGCGCCACGCTGTTGTAAATTTCGCCGAGCATGACTGACATCCAGAGGAGTAATTTTGCATCCAGTTCCGGGACTTGGCTGACGGGGGCGACATCGACTGCGTGTGTGATGGGGACTAATACGTTGTCGAAGACGACTTCGTGGCTGCCGGTGGCACGCATGCCGAGGTGGTTCCAGGTTTCGATGATGGTTATGCCGGGGGTGTCGTGGCGGACTAGCCAGGTGCCGACTAATGGTTCGGGGTCGTCGCTGCGGGCCCAGACTGCTAGCCAGGTCAGGCGTGGTGCGCCGGTGGAGTAGATTTTGCTGCCGTTGATGCGCCAGCCTTCGGGGGTGCGTTTGGCGATTGTGCCAGGGAGGCCGCCGCGGGCTGGTGTGCCAAGGTCGGGTTCTACTCTTAATGCGTTGATTAGTGCGCCGTCGCGGGTGGCTTCCAGGGCTACTTGTGTGTATAGGTTTTGTGGCCAGTGGGCTGTGCGGCGGGTTGCTGCGTGCTGGAGGTATTGCATTGTTAGCACTAGGGCGGTGGAGGGGTCGCCGTAGGCTACTGCTGCTATGACTTTGCGGGTTTGGGCTAGATTGGCTTCTAGGCCGCCGTGGGATTTTGGAATGGTTAACGCTAGCAGGCCGTGCTGGTGCAGGCGTTCGAAATTGTGATGGGGGAAGCTGCCGTCGCGGTCGTGGTGCGCGGCAGTTGCGGCGAATTCGGCGCTTAGTTTTGTTAGTAGCTGATCGAATTCTATTGCGTCTAAGTCGATTTCTGAGAGGGATTTTTTTTGTAAGGGGAGGTTGTTGGCTGACATGGGCTTTGATGTAAAGGTACGCAGTTTAATAAAACGGGAGGTATTTTTTTTGCTAGCGGTGTGGGTGAGCGTTCGGCCGAAAATTGTTTTGTTTGGTGGGGTGATTAATAGATGTTTCCCGCCTATTTTCGAGTAACAGCTAAAAAATTCGGCGGCACCCCATGACGGAGTAGGTCGACTTCAACAGCAGCTGCCACTTCAAAAACAACTGCAACGTCAAAGGTTGCTGCGGCTGCAATGTAAAAAAACGCGTCAACTGTGGCTTCGCCTTTACTTCAAAAACAACCGCAACCGCATTTGACGTTGCAGCTGCTGTTGAAGTAGTCGTTGACGTACCCCGTCATATAGCGCTGCCAAATGTTTCAGGGGTTTGACAGAAAACATGTTTGAGCGCAGCGAGTTGGTTTTCGACCCGGCAAACTCTCCACGGAGAATAAACCGTTTCAATTACAACTAAACCAAACCAGCCAATCCCTAAACAAAAAACCGTTAAACAAATATTAAGCCCCCTAATTTCATTAAAAAACGAATTATTTCTTATATTGAAATATGGAAATTGAGCATAATAATTTTCACAAATATTCAAATAGCCATCCAAATTCACAACAAAAGAAGCTTGATATGTAGATGAGTGAAATAGCCAAGGTTTTGTATTTGGTCATCCTTTACATCCATGTATAGCGTGCTCCACATAGCTACCATCGCCCTAACAGCCTCAACATATTTCATAAAGATCATATTTGAATATGAGAAATAATTCGTTTTAACATAATATTTCGACGCTTAATATCTATCCAACAATCTGACGTTCCGATCCTAAAGAAAAGGCCCTGAACATTTTTCAAGATTGAAAGACTATTTAACGGGTAAGCAGGCATATGTCGATTTCGTCCAGTACATCAATTTCACCACCAGCTCTCCCCAGGACGAGCTCAGAAAAGAAACCCTTGCCGGCACTTTTATATGTCCGCCAGTTTCTGCGTCTCCTATCGCCACTAATAACCCGGGCAATCAGCCCGCTAGTATTGCTATCACTCTGGGAGCTAGCCTCCCGCGTAGGGATAATCCCAGAACGCATACTTGCCGCGCCATCGCAAATCATCGGCACATTTAGCGACATGGTCGCCTCCGGGGAAATGGGCGGGAATTTACTTGTATCGCTCGGCCGTGTTCTCACAGGCCTATCAATTTCTTTGTCTTTAGGCACCGTACTGGCATTAATTTCCGGGTTATCACGGCGTGGTGAAGTGATCGTTGATTCGCCTATGCAAATGGTGAGAACGCTACCATTTCTGGGGCTAGTCCCACTATTTATCCTCTGGTTCGGCATCGGCGAAGTCACAAAGATTGCGCTCATTACCTTTGCCACAGTGTTCCCCATGTACCTGACGCTATACAGCGGTATCCGCAGCATCGACGCCAAACTAATTGAAGCCGGGCGCTTGTTTGGTCTTGGTAATGCTGGCTTGATCTGGCACGTCATTCTGCCGGGATCGCTGCCATCGTTTCTGTTAGGGCTGCGTTATGCGCTAGGAATCAGCTGGTTATCGTTAGTCGCCGTCGAGCAAATCAATGCCACTGCCGGACTCGGCTATCTGATCAATAATGCACGCGATTTTATGCGTACTGATGTGATTGTTGTCTGCTTGCTTGTGTATAGCCTGCTGGGATTGTTTACCGATATGTTGGTGCGTACCGTCGAGCATTTTGCTTTGGCATGGCGTCCTTCTTTCATCAAGGATTAACCATGGCAGCAGTCAAATCTTTATTGCAAGCGAGTGCATTGCCGCGGGATGCTGAATATACCGTCGCTCAGCCAATCGTCCCGACGCCGACGCCGACGCCGACGCCAAAATTTCCAGACGGCGGACATGATGCGGTGCGCACCCGTCAACTGGTTAAACGCTTTGGCGATATCACCATTCTAGACAATCTTCACCTGGATATTCGTGCTGGCGAATTCGTCGCATTACTAGGGCGCAGCGGTTCCGGCAAGACCACATTGCTACGTGCATTGGCAGGTCTGGATAAGATCAGTTCCGGCGAGTTGGTCGTGCCTGAAGCGCACGCCGCCGTGTTTCAGGAGCCACGTCTGATGCCTTGGAAACGGGCCTGGCGCAATGTCACGATGGGCTTGCGTATCGATGCAGCGCGTGAGCGGGCACGGGAAGCATTGGCTGAGGTTGGGCTGGCGCACCGTGAAAATGCGTGGCCTGCGACGCTGTCGGGCGGCGAAGCGCAACGCGTGGCGCTGGCCCGTGCTCTGGTGCGTGAACCGCAATTACTGCTGCTGGATGAGCCTTTTGCCGCATTGGATGCGCTGACCCGTATTCGTATGCATCAATTGATTTTGTCGTTATGGCGCAAACATCGCCCTGCAGTGTTGCTGGTAACGCACGACGTTGACGAGGCAGTGTTGCTGGCTGATCGCGTATTGGTATTGGAGGGCGGACGTATTGCCGCTGATATTAAGATTGATCAAGCCCGTCCGCGTACTGCTGAAAACCATGCGTTTCAAAAAATTCGCGCCGAACTGTTGCAATTGCTGGGTGTAGAAATAGATGCGCCCGCCGATGCTGACAGCGATGTACGCACAACCCCTCAGACCATTGGGGCACACGCTAAATCGGGTGGCAGCGCGCTGCATTTGGTGACAACGGACGAAGGGCGGCATGAAGTTCTGCCAAGTCCTTTTAACTTTAGTAATTTTTCGATTTAGACCATGCAAATTTGTTCGCCGTAAAAGAAAAAATAGTCGCGCAGTCGTTGCTGCTGTCGCTTCTTTCGTTTGTATCTCACATTTTATTTAACGCATATTAAGGACTTCTATGAGCATCGAATTTATCGGTATTTCAGCCACCCAGGAATCATCCGAAACACATGTGCCGCACGGCCCAGTCATCGATAAACGTTACGTTGGCGCGATTGCACGTGCGCATGAATATGCAGGCTTTGATCGCGTATTGGTCGCGCACAGCAGCGCCTCTCCAGATGGCTTGCAAACTGCCGCTTACATCGCATCGCAAACTGAACATCTGGGTATTTTGCTGGCCCAGCGCCCGGGCTTTGTTTCCCCAACATTAGCCGCGCGACAATTCGCCACGCTCGACCATTTCAGCGACGGCCGTCTGGCAGTGCATATCATTAGCGGCGGCGACGATACCGAGCAACAACGCGACGGTGATTTTCTTGATCATGATGAACGTTACCAACGCAGCGATGAATATCTGGAGGTCGTGAAGAAGACCTGGACTTCTAACGGTCCTTTCGATCATGACGGTCGTCACTACCGTTTCAAAGGCCAAAACGCTGGAGTGCGGCCATTTCGCAATCAACATTTGCCAATCTATTTCGGTGGCTCTTCTGATGCGGCGATTGAAGTTGCGGGTAAGCACGCTGACGTGTACGCGCTATGGGGTGAGTCATTGGCGCAAGTGAAGGAAACCGTGGACAAGGTCCGGGCTTCTGCCGCACGTCATGGTCGCGCCGATAAGATTCGTTTCAGTTTGTCATTACGCCCGATTTTGGCGGAGACCGAAGCGCTGGCGTGGGAACGTGCGAACCATATTTTGGCAAAAGCGACTGCCAACGTCGGTACTAATCAATTTTTCACCAGCCGTCCGACGCAGCCGAAAAATGTTGGTTCGCAACGCCTGTTGGCTGCCGCAGCGCAGGGTAGCGTTATCGACGATCGTCTATGGACTGGCATCACAGCGCTGACCAAGGCGGCAGGCAATTCCACATCGTTGGTCGGCACGCCGGAGCAAGTGCTGGAGTCATTGCTGAAATATTACGATCTGGGCATCACTACTTTCTTGATTCGTGGATTTGACCCTATTGCAGACGCATTGCAATATGGAAAAGAGTTGATCCCGTTGGTGCGCCGCGCTGTCGCCGAACGCGAAGCTGATGCAGCTAAAAATACTTCTGAGTCTGGCGCGGTGCGTCTGGCACAGGCCGCTTAATCGAACAATCGAACAATCGAACAATCGAACAATCGAACAATCGAACAATCGAACAATCGAACAATCGAACAATCGGACCCTTCCCATGAGCATTTCTCCTCTTCGTAGTTCCGCACTCGCTACGCCACATTTACGTGCGGTCAGTACGGCGGCTAATCCAACCCCGCGTCCATCGATTTATTCGGTGCCACGCGATCCTAGCGGCAATATTATTTTTGCTGAACCGCCGCCGCCACCGACCGTGGAGTTAGCGCGTTTGCATCGTAAGCAGCGACTTGCTGCATCCTTCCGTTTGTTTGCGCGCTATGGTTTTGATATGGGTGGCGCAGGTCATATTACGGCGCGTGATCCTGAAAATCCGGATCACTTTTGGGTGAATCCGGCTGGTGTGTATTTCGGTCATATCCGCGTCTCTGATCTGCTGTTAGTCAGTCACGAAGGCAAAATTATTGAAGGCGATGGCTTGCTGAATCGTGCCGCTTTTGCCATCCATTCAGAGCTACACAAAGCGCGGCCTGACGTGATTGCAGCGGCCCATTCGCACGGGTTGTACGGCAAGGCTTTCTCGGCGCAAGGGCGATTGCTGGATCCGTTGACGCAGGACTCTTGCGCTTTCTATGAAGATCACGCGATTTTTGAAGACTTTAGCGGCGTTGTCCTTGACAGCAGCGAAGGCGAACGCATCGCGCAGGCACTTGGCAAACGTAAAGCCGTGATTCTGCAAAATCATGGTTTTCTGACTGTTGGGGCATCTGTGGAATCGGCTGTATGGCGCTATATCTCGATGGAAAACGCGGCGCAAGCACAGTTGCTGTCGGAGGCTGCAGGACCGACTAAACCGATTGGCCCTGAAGTCGCACGGCATACCGCTTCGCAGATTGGTTCTGATGCCGGGGGCTGGTTCAGTTTTCAGCCGCTGTGGGACGTGGTAACGCGCGAAGAGCCAGACTTGTTTGATTAATTTTCTTGATTAAACGGAGCGTTGAAATCTCATGGCCGTCACGACCTTACCCCATCCGAATACTTTTTTTCTCGAAACGGAGACGGCAGCAAAAAGCTGGTGGAAAAAACTTGGCAACAAGGGAACGTTCGCTTCGCTGGCGGTGCATGCGTTGGCGATTATAGCTGTCTGGAGTTTGTCGCTGCATGTGGCGAACGTGCCACAAGTGCAGCGGCCAATCGAATTGGTGTTGGAAAAAATCGCACCGAAAGAGTTGGTGCCACCGCCACCGAAGCCAGAACCGGTAAAGGAAAAGCCGGTTGCATTGGCGCCGCCGAAACCAGTGTCACGCGCATTACCGACACCTAAAACGATCGCCACTTCGGCCGAAAAAGCTGAGACGTTTACGCCGCCTGCACCGGACCCGACCCCGCAACCGATTGGCCCGGTAACGCCGACGGCCCCCACGCCGCCAGCGCCGCCGGCGCCACCGGCATCGAAGGTTATTTCGACGGAGGGGATTCCGAGCGATTACGTGAACCAAATATATACCCGTATTAATCGTCGGGCAGAGTATCCCCGTGTCGCCAAGATGCGGCACGAAGAAGGCAGAGTGGGCTATAAATTGACGCTTAGCCCGCAAGGAGCCTTGCTGAAGTTTGATATTCAATCGTCCGGCAGTGAAGCGCTGGATGAGGCGGCCAGAGACGCGATCAAGGCGGCTGCACCGTTTCCTAAGCTGCCTGATCTGGGCGGAAGTACCTATCTTTTATCTGGCGCAATCGTTTTTAAAATTACGTAAGCATCGACTAAAAATCGTTCCGGCGGGGTTAACTCCCTTAGCCGCACTTAGCGTACTGCCTTTGTCGGTATGCCTTGCTGGGGTGAGGTTGGGTAAGTCCTGAACGATCAAGCTGAATCAATTATTTAATCATTCGTTTTATTGGAGAAAGTCATGAATCCTACGCAAATCGCAGCACACTTATCACCTTGGGAGCTATTTCTTCAGGCCGATGTGATTGTCAAATCTATCCTGATCGTGCTGGCATTGGCATCGGTCGCCAGTTGGGGTGTGATCATCGAAAAGCTGGTACGTTTCCGGCGCTTGCGCAATAGCGCCGGGGGCTGGCTGAAAGCGGTTGCTGGGGAACGTTCGCTCACCAGATTAGGGGCGGAGTTGAAGCAACAGCCGCAAGATCCGTTTGCCCGTATTTATCACGCCATCGCAGGGGAATGGCATCAGACTCACAAGCAAGATTTGCAAAACAGTGCATCTGGTCGCGATAGTTTGAAAGAGCGGATTAACCGCGTCGGTCAGATCGCCAGTGGTGTGGAAATTGAGAAACTGCAAAAAGGCTTGTCGGTATTGGCAACGGTTGGTTCGGTCGCACCTTTCGTCGGTTTATTTGGTACGGTCTGGGGGATTATGAATGCGTTTCAGGGTATCGCCGCCAGCAACAACACCAGTCTGGCAGTCGTCGCGCCGGGGATTGCCGAAGCCTTATTTGCGACAGCGTTGGGTCTGGTTGCTGCAATTCCGGCAGTGGTGGCCTACAACCGCGCTTCCGGGGATTTGAATAATTACGCGAATCGTCTGGCGACGCTAATCGGTCTGGTCGAGGTGCAATTGTCGCGTCAGCTAGAATCTGGCGAAGCGTTGATCGATAGCGATGCGATCAGCGACAAGGATAAACTCGGCAAGACGATTCCGTTAGATCGTCATGCTCACAAAGCACCGCATTTGGCTGCGCAAGGAGCTTAAGATGGGCGCAAAACTGTCTCAAAACGGTAATGGCTTCCGCGTCGGACCGGTGAGTGATATCAACGTCACGCCGCTGGTAGACGTCATGCTGGTGCTGCTGATTGTATTTATGGTGGCTGCACCGATGATGGCGGCAGGGGTCAAGGTCGATTTACCGACTTCTAACGCCAAACCGCTGGAAGAACCGAAGCCGCCTATCGTGATCAGTATCGATGGCAAAGGCACTGTCTATGTCGATAAAACGGCCGTGACCAAAGATACTTTATTGCCGGTATTGGCGCAGGAGTCCGCTGGCGATAAGGATCGCCGAATACATCTGCGCGGCGATCAAACGCTGGCGTACGGCAAAGTGATTCAGACGATGGGGGAGATCAATGATGCAGGTTACGCCAAGATTGCACTGGTGTCGGAAGCTCCGCAACATTAGTTAGGCAGCCAGAGTGAGGCAGTCATGAATCGATGTGCGGTGTGGCATCGGGCATCACTTTCTGCATCTCAGCGTAGTTGACTGCCACGTCGCTACGCGGAGCCAAATTTCTTGGCGAGTCCTTTCGTGATTCGCTACTTTTAGTCCAAATTTTAAGTAATACGATGGGATATCCCATTGCAATAGGCACTGCCGAAGGATTCTGCTCGTCTGGCATTTGGCATTGGCGTAACTACAAATTTTTTTTAAACATTGAGGGAATGTTAATGAAGTCACCGTCTGTATCTTTGCATCAGCGTCATCGCCGACGGGCGCGCACGCTATCTGCTGTCACACTGCTGTCTGCCGGTCTGGCCGGTTCACACGCGCATGCTCAAACGCTCGATAGTAAAGGCGAGAGTAATAAAGCCACGACCGCCATCGGTCAGGTGCAGGATGTGGTAGTGACTACCGGCGTGCGCGGCGAACAGCGTACCGTGGCCGATAGCCCGGCTCCGATTGATGTTGTTAGTGGCGAACAATTGCTGCATACCGGCCGCGCTGAACTCAGCGAAGCGTTGGCGCGTTTGCTGCCGTCGTTTAACTTTGGGACCAATGTGGGGGGCGTTAATTCGACCATTCGTCCGGTCAGCAATCGTGGTTTGGGACCGGCATATACCTTGGTATTGGTGAACGGTAAACGTCGTCATAATTCGGCCTTGCTGACCAACGGCGGCGGGGATACGACCGGTGTAAACGCGGTGGATCTGGATACGATTCCGTTAAGCGCGGTCGACCATATCGAAGTATTGAAAGATAGCGCCGCCGCGCAGTATGGCTCGGACGCTGTAGCCGGGGTCGTCAATGTGATATTGAAATCATCTGATCACGGCGGCCATATTGGTATCAGCAGCGGACGTTTGTATGGCGGTAGCGGCGATCTGAATAACAATAAATTAGAAGGCGATGTCGGCTTCGCGCTGCCTAACGATGGCTTTGTGCATCTGAGTGCAGATGTGCGTAAACGTGGACAGAGTTGGTGGAATTTCCCTGCGACGAATACGGCTGTTTACTCGCCTGCGAGTAATCCGAAGAATGCCACTTGGAATCGTGACGGCGCGCATAACGGCGACCCAGGTATCGACGCTTACAACTTCAGTTATAACGCTGAGCTGCCGGTCAGTCCGAATGTCACGCTGTATTCGTTTGCGACGGTGGGCACGAGCGAGACGGTGGCGGGTAATAACTTCCGTCGTCCTAACGGGCTGGCGACGATTACCCAATTATTCCCGAACGGTTACTTTGCCGATAACAATGCCAAATCGCTGGATTTGCAAATTACGGGCGGCGCGAAGGGAAAATCGGATGGCTGGAACTGGGATTTTAGTTCCAGTTACGGTAAGAATCGGGTACTTCAATATAGTGATAACACGATTAATCCATCGTTGGGGCCGGCGTCTCCAACCAGCTTCAGCGATCTGGCGACTTTTCAGTTTGAGCAGATTACTAACAATGCGGATTTCACTAAATCGTTTGATATCGGCTTCAAAAAGCCGTTGCAATGGTCGTGGGGTGTAGAGCAGCGTTCTGAGCGATTTTCTACGCTTGCAGGTGATCCGCTAGGTTATCTGAATGGTGGTTATATATTCCAGCCAGGTGATCAGAATGGTAATCCTAATGTTGGTAAACCGGCCTCAGTCGGGGCGCAGGCGGCGATTGCTTTAGCGCCGAAAGACGCAGTCAGTTTGCGGCGTAACGTGCTGGCGTTGTATAACGATGTGGGATTTTATCCGACTGAGAAATGGTTTGTGGATGCGGCTGTGCGGGCTGAGCATTACGACGATAGCGCGGGAAATACGATTAGCGGAAAGCTGAATACGCGCTACGACTTTACGCCTGCTATCGCGGTGCGCGGCACGGTTGGATCAGGTTTCCGTGCGCCTTCGTTGACGCAGATTGGTTATTCGCAAACTGATAATCGGACCAATATTAATCCGGTGACCGGGGCGGTTGGGCCAAGTCTGTCATTGTTATTACGCAATGATTCGCCGCTGGCGCATGCGTTGGGGTCGCAGGATCTTAAGCCGGAAAAGTCGGTCAATTTCGGTTTGGGTATTGTGTTGAAGCCTGCGGATAACGTTAATGTCACGCTGGATACGTATCAGATTGCGATTAAGGATCGGATTGTACGGACGGGTTATCTGTTAGGGCCAGCGTTGGCACCGCTGCTGCAATCGTATGGTTTGACAGGCACTGAGTGGGTGCAGTATTTTGCGAATGGCGTGGATACGCGCACGCGTGGGCTTGATTTGGTGATGGATACGACGGCCGATTATGGACGTTGGGGCGTGGTGCGGTGGAATGCTGCGTTTAACTGGAATAAAACCGAAATCACTAACATTAAGGCGGCACCTAGTCAGCTTGGCGGTTTGGGGCCTAATCCCGGCGGGACGTTGACGTGGTTTGGGTATGCTGCCACTGGCGGGATTGGGGATATTACTGGTCAGCCGACTACTAAGTTAATTCTGTCTGGGCGCTGGTTCATTGATAAGTTTGAGGTGAATTTGCAAACTACGCGGTATGCTTCTTATGTTTGGCAGACGACGGCTAATCGGGCGCAGGATTATCACTTTGGAGCTAAGTGGATTACTGATCTGGATGTGACTTATGCGTTGACTAAGAATATTAAGTTGACGTTGGGCGCGGCTAATTTGTTTGATGTGCGGCCGGATAAGAATGGGCCGGGTGACCCGTCGACTGGGTTGTCGGTTTATGCTTACGGGCCAGCGCCGTTTGCGCCTAGTGGAGGATTTTATTATGCTAAGGCATCGTATGATTTTTGATGGGATGTTGAGTTCGGTTATTGGGTAATTGAAACGGATTTTTCCGTGGAGGCTTGTCGGGGGCGGCCCGACAGCCGGTCACTTTGTTCTTGCTTCGGCTAGGCGCCCCGGCTTGCATCAACGGAGCGCCAACCGTTTCATTTACCAAACAACCTACTCCCTAATATCGCACCTGCGATTTCAGCAAAACAATCAACGCCCCTGATCCACCATCCCCTTCATTAGCCTGACAAAAAGCAACAACCTGCTCAATCTGCACCAGCCAGTCCCGAACTTTTGCCTTCAGCACCGGTGCCTGATTAACAGACCCAAACCCCTTCCCATGAATCACGCAAACACAACGCCATCGACGCTTATGCGCAAATTGCAAAAAATCAACCAGCGTATCTCGCGCCTGATCACTGCGCAGGCCATGCAGATCAAGATGTTGCCGAGTAGCCCAATGCCCACGGTATAGTTTGGGCAGCACATCCGGCCCAACTCCACTACGGGCAAAGCGAAAATGCGCATCGCTATCCAGCAAATTTTCTATGCTAAACGCATCTGAAAGAGACGCCTGCAAAATCGCGCTGCATTCAGAGCGTGTTTCCGCTTTCTCATCAAGATGCCTGGTTTTAAAATGCGGAAACGGCCGCGCCACAACTTTATGAACAGCGATTTCACCAGAAGATTTAAGCGGAAATACAGGACCAATCCGATCACTGAACTGGTCGTTTTCGATCTGTGCTTTTTGCTGTTGCAGTAGTTGTTCAGCCGCAGCAATCCGACGCTCTTCGTGTTGCGCTTTGAGTGTTTTGCGCAGCGGCTTGAGGGCGCGGAAGTCTTTTATCGGGCCGGACATGTGGGAGAAGGAAAAGAAAGAAGTTTTAGAGGGGATATCTCACGCCGAGGATTTATTTTTTCTTGTTAGATGTCAGCGGTTGAATATTGCCACCAACGTTTTTGCGAAAAGTATCCGCATCGCGGTCGGCTTGTTGTTCGCGTCGCAGGCGTTCTGCAGCCTCAGCCAGACGAACTTCTTCTTGCAGTTTCAACTTTTGTTGCAGAGATTTCAAATCGTTAAAATCTTTGAGCGGAGCAGTCATGGCACTTTCTCCAAATAATGTTTGATGCTTGCGCAAGACACTGCGGAAGAAGTGTTATCGCGAAAGTAGTTCCGAATGTTATTACGACGCTGTAACGCACCCGTAAAACTTACAAAAACGCCGTCACCCATACTAAGCGGGCAACGGCGTTCTATTTCTTACTCTTCTAAAAAGCGCTGTGCATCCAGTGCCGCCATGCAACCCGTACCGGCGCTGGTAATGGCTTGACGGTAAATATGATCCTGCACGTCGCCAGCAGCGAAAACACCCGGTACGCTGGTAGCGGTAGCCATGCCTTCAAGGCCGGTTTTGGTTTTGATGTAACCGTTGTGCATAGTCAACTGACCGTCAAAAATGCTGGTATTAGGCTTATGACCGATGGCAATAAATACGCCGTGCAGTGTGACCGGGGTGACAGTGCCATCAACTGTGGATTTAATGTTCATCCCGGTGACGCCGCTGGTGTCCCCGGTGACTTCTTCCAGCGTATGGTTATATTTGATCTCGATTTTGCCTTCGGCAACTTTTGCCATCAGGCGGTCTATCAGGATAGGTTCGGCACGGAATTTCTCGCGACGATGCACCAGAGTAACTTTAGTGGCAATGTTAGACAGGTACAGCGCTTCTTCTACCGCAGTATTGCCGCCGCCGACCACGGCAACTTCCTGACCTTTGTAAAAGAAACCGTCACAGGTGGCGCAGGCAGAAACGCCTTTGCCCATAAAGGCTTCTTCCGATGGCAGACCCAGATATTGCGCCGATGCGCCAGTGGCGATAATCAACGCGTCACAGGTATATTCGCCAGAATCACCGATCAAACGGAATGGCTTTTCCGATAATTTAGTTGTGTGAATATGGTCGAAAATAATTTCTGTATTGAATTCTTCCGCGTGCTTTAACAGGCGTTGCATCAATTCCGGGCCTTGGACGCCGCCATGATCACCGGGCCAGTTCTCGACATCCGTGGTGGTCATCAATTGACCGCCTTGCTCGATCCCGGTGATTAATACCGGATTCAGATTGGCGCGTGCGGCATAGACGGCTGCGCTGTAACCTGCGGGGCCGGAGCCAAGAATTAATACTTTGGCGTGTTTGATAGGCTTTTCGGTAGTCATAAATGTGGTTCTCAGTAAAAAGTGTCGGGGCGTTTGCACAACGCTGTCTGTTTGCTAACTTACATTTGGGCCGATAAACGCATCAAGGAAACAATCATCGGACAAAAGTCGCCTGCTGTTTATATGCGTTCTTACGCGGTGATATCAAGCGGGCTGGTAAAACAGATCAGGGCAAACCGGATGTAAAAAGACAACTATTGTCTTGGCGTATCAAGAACGCGGCTTAAAACTGGTTAAGATTATAGTCGAAGCAGCGGTTTTGACGCACGCAGCGGCTAAATGTATTGCTACTTCAGAACCATTTTGTTGTACTGCATCAAAGTCAATAATGCGCGGTCTCTTTTAGGCCATTCCGGTGCATAATTTCACCTTGCGAAATTTGGCGACAAACGCTTCAGCTGTGCCTGATCGGCAACTATAACAGTCACGCGGCATCGCCAATGGCACAACGTTGCGTTAATAGTTGGCGCTTTTTGCGCAGACGGATTTAAAATCCTTCTATGTATTTTATGGTTCACCCATTGGATTTATGACTAGAACAACCCAAGCTTATACTCGTAGCGCAAAGCCAAAAGCTGCGCCTGCGCCTCAGAATCGTTTGGTCCGACTGCTATCTGAGGCACGCTGGATCATCTTTGCGGTGCTGACTACCTATTTACTGATCATTTTTATAAGTTACTCCAAGACTGATCCCGGCTGGTCGCATTCAAAGGCGGTGGCGCATCTGAACAATTGGGGCGGTTGGTTTGGCGCGTATGTGGCGGATTTGATGCTATTTGTGTTCGGCGCATCGGCCTGGTGGTGGTGCGTGCTGCTATTACGTTCGCTGTGGTGCGGTTATCAGCGGATTTCGCAGCGTTTGGTGGTGGAAAGCGAGCCGGAAGAGGAGCATCCGCACGAAATGTTGATCCGCGCGCTTGGCTTTGCGTTGATTCTGATCGGCAGTATGGGGATTGAATACATGCGGATGTATTCGCTGCATGTGCAATTGCCACGAGCACCGGGAGGTGTATTAGGCCAGGTGATTGGCG
The DNA here is from genome assembly GCF_003056055.1 of Glaciimonas sp. PCH181. Lineage (NCBI taxonomy): Bacteria > Pseudomonadati > Pseudomonadota > Betaproteobacteria > Burkholderiales > Oxalobacteraceae > Glaciimonas > Glaciimonas sp. PCH181. Next base: position 1,572,905 of record NZ_PYFP01000001.1, on the reverse strand, counting down.
GCAATGCGCAGAGCGTTTTGGGATTTACTGGCGCGACGTTGTTGTTGCTGCTGTTGTTTGCCCTCGGCGTGAGTTTGTTCTTTCATGTTTCATGGTTGACGGTGGCAGAACGTATCGGTCAGGGCGTTGAAGGCGCAATTCAATGGGTCAGAAATTTGATCGCTGCCAGAGAAGATCGTAGGGCTGGGTTTGTTGCCGCAGTCAAGCGCGAGGAAGTTGTGGTGCAAGAGCGTGCCAAAGCCGTCGAAGCGCCACCGATCCGCATCGAGCCGCAAATCGTGACCGTGCAAAAATCCGAACGCGTTGAAAAGGAAAGACAAACCACGCTGTTTCAGGATATGCCTGATACCAATTTGCCGCCGTTATCCTTATTGGATGAGGCACCGCCGGTACAAATCACTGTCAGCGATGAGACGCTGGACTATACCAGCCGTCTGATTGAGAAAAAACTGTCTGATTTCGGCGTGCAGGTGAGGGTGGTCGCGGCCTATCCGGGGCCGGTCATTACGCGTTATGAAATTGAACCGGCAACTGGCGTCAAAGGTAGTCAGATTGTCGGTCTGGCGCGGGATTTGGCACGTTCACTGTCGCTGACATCGATACGCGTCGTTGAAGTCATCCCCGGCAAAATGTTCATGGGTCTGGAGTTGCCAAATCCGAAACGGCAGATTGTGCGACTGACCGAAATTCTCAGCTCTAAAGTGTATAACGATGGCGTTTCTAGTCTGACCATTGCGCTCGGCAAGGATATTGGCGGTCATCCAGTCGTCGCTGACTTGGCGAAAATGCCGCATTTGCTAGTGGCGGGGACGACCGGTTCGGGCAAGTCAGTTGGTATTAATGCCACGATTTTATCGCTATTGTATAAGTCCGATCCTAAAGATGTGCGCCTGATTTTGATCGATCCGAAAATGTTGGAATTGTCGATTTATGAAGGCATTCCGCATCTGCTGGCGCCGGTAGTGACCGATATGCGGCAGGCGGGTCATGCGCTGAACTGGGCTGTCAATGAAATGGAACGGCGCTATAAATTGATGTCGAAGATGGGCGTGCGTAACCTCGGTGGCTATAACCAGAAAATAGCAGATGCGGAGAAGCGCGAAGAAAAAATTCCGAATCCGTTTAGCCTGACGCCAGATGCGCCGGAACCACTAGAAAAATTGCCAACAATCGTCGTGATTATCGATGAGTTAGCCGATTTGATGATGGTGGTGGGCAAGAAGGTGGAAGAATTGATTGCCCGGATTGCGCAAAAAGCCCGTGCAGCGGGGATTCACTTGATTTTGGCTACGCAGCGCCCATCTGTAGATGTCATTACCGGCCTGATCAAGGCCAACGTCCCGACCCGGATTGCGTTTCAGGTCAGTAGCAAGATCGACTCTCGCACGATTCTGGATCAGATGGGGGCGGAAGCTTTGCTAGGTATGGGAGATATGCTGTACATGCCGCCGGGGACTGGTTTACCGATTCGTGTGCATGGCGCGTTTGTGTCCGATGAGGAAGTTCATCGTGTTGTGGATTATCTGAAGGAACAAGGCGAGCCAAATTACGTCGAAGGTATTCTGGAAGGCGGCGTGATGGAAGATGGCGGCGACGGCGCTGTGGGCACTGCTGCTGGCGGAACCGAAGGCGACGAGCTATACGATCAGGCGGTTGCGATCGTTTTGAAGAATCGCCGTGCATCGATTTCGTTGGTACAACGTCATTTGCGTATCGGCTATAACCGCGCCGCCCGCTTGCTGGAACAGATGGAACAGAGCGGGTTGGTATCGACCATGCAATCCAATGGCAATCGCGAGATTTTGGTACCTGCAGGAAAACCGGAATAATCGCTCTAACTTAGATCTAGCGTGCATTAACGTGATCATAACGAATGGAAAGCCAGCGTGAATCAAACAAAACAAGCACTGCAAAAAGCGAATAAAGGCACATTTAGTGCGCGTAAATTGATCGGAACCCTGGCTCTGAGCGCGATTCTGTTGCCGGGCCTTGCCAGCGCAAGCGCTCTGGAGCAATTTAAATCCTTCGTCAGCAGCACGCAGTCTGCGAAAGGCGAGTTCACGCAACAGTTGGTGAAAACCGATAGCGGCGCGAATAAAGCCAAAGTGTCTGCGCCGTCGAGCGGCACTTTTATTTTTGCCCGGCCCGGTAAATTTATCTGGACCTATGTGAAGCCGTACGAGCAAGTGCTGCAGGCGGATGGCGACAAACTGTACATTTACGATAAAGATTTAAATCAGGTAACGACGAAGAAATTAGGCAACGCGCTTGGCTCATCTCCGGCAGCGATTCTGTTCGGTAGCAACGATCTGGAAAAGAATTTCACGTTGAAAGAGGGCCAGACCAAGGATGGTCTGGAATGGTTGGAAGTAACGCCAAAAGCCAAAGATACGACGTTTGATCAGATCGGCATCGGTTTGCGGAATGGCTTGCCCGAGGCAATGGAATTGCGCGATTCGTTCGGTCAGGTATCGCTGCTGTCGTTCAAGAATTTTGTTAAAAATCCACCTGCGCCTAGCGGCGGCTTTAAGTTTGTTGTACCTAAAGGGGCGGATGTTTTTAATAATTAAGATCGGCAACACAGCGCGATAAGTTTCAATTCGACGGTGCGCAGTTTGCAGAGCCTATTTTAGATAGGTGTTTTACGTTACACGCCGTCTAAAAAAGCGAGTTTGTCAGAAATTGCGCGCCATCGTTCATGCTCTGGTAGTGGGGCTGTGGAGCGCGTAATTGGCTTCCAGTCGGCACGCGCGGCTAGTTCAGCATTCAATTGGATGAAATGGCGCTGCTCGGCTGGCAATTCAGCTTCTCCATAAATGGCGTTTACCGGGCATTCCGACACACATAATGAGCAGTCGATGCATTCGTCCGGCGCGATAACTAAAAAATTCGGACCCTCGCGGAAACAGTTCATCGGACAGACGTCGACGCAGCTGGTGTATTTACAAAGAATGCAAGAATCGGTGACAACAAAGGGCATGGCGTAAGTAGCTAGTTTTTTGGTGAATCGTTAAGGTAGGCAGACAGCATCGGATTTTCTCATAATCAGCCGTTTTGCGTTTGTGGGCCTGACAATTCAAACTACGCTGAAGTAGATCAAAAACGCATAAGCGACTTCCCGTCACCAAGCCACCAAGCCAGTGATGCAGCAACATTTTTACCGGATATTTTTTCAATTAGTCTGTCTTTTGCAGAGCACTTTGCCATGTCTGATCTATTTAAAGTAGAGCCTACGCCACCTTTGGCGGAGGCTCTTCGCCCTGCCAAACTCGATGATGTCATCGGTCAAAGCCATTTGTTGGGGGCTGGTAAGCCTCTGCGTCTGGCGTTTGAATCCGGCAAGCCACATTCGATGATTTTATGGGGGCCGCCGGGCGTTGGCAAAACCACTTTGGCGCGCCTGACCGCAAACGCTTTTGCGTGTGAATTTATTGCGCTGTCAGCGGTATTTTCTGGCGTGAAAGATATTCGCGCCGCGATGGAACAGGCAGAGCAGAATCTGGCGATGGGTAAGCACACCATCCTGTTTGTAGATGAAATTCATCGCTTCAATAAATCTCAGCAAGACGCGTTGCTGCCCTATGCCGAATCAGGCCTGGTCACATTTATTGGCGCAACCACCGAAAATCCATCGTTTGAAGTCAATTCGGCGCTGCTGTCGCGGGCGCAAGTGTATGTCTTACAGGCGCTGACGGATGACGAATTAAAACAATTGCTCGCCCGTGCGCAAGAACGTGTTCTGTCTCATTTGCAATTTGACGATGCAGCGGTCAATACGCTGATTGGCTATGCCGATGGCGATGCGCGGCGACTGTTGAACTTGCTGGAGCAGTGTAGCGCTGGCATCAAAGCATCCGGTACGACGCAAGTAACGTCGACGTTTTTGCAGAATGCATTGATGCTCAACGCCCGGCGCTTTGATAAAGGCGGCGACAATTTTTATGACCAGATTTCTGCGTTGCATAAGTCGGTGCGTGGCTCGAATCCAGACGCGGCGCTGTATTGGCTATGTCGGATGCTGGATGGCGGTGCAGATGCCAAATATCTTTCGCGCCGGATTGTGCGTATGGCGTGGGAAGACATTGGATTGGCCGATCCCCGTGCGATTCAGATTGCGAACGACGCCGCGACTACTTATGAACGTTTAGGCTCGCCAGAAGGAGAGTTAGCGCTGGGGCAGGCGGTCATCTATCTGGCAATTGCGGCGAAAAGTAATGCTGGCTACAACGCGTTTAATCAAGCGATGGCATTTGTTAAGCATGATAAATCGCGCGAAGTGCCGGTGCATCTTCGCAATGCGCCCACCAAGCTGATGAAAGAGTTGGGCTATGGTCATGCTTACCGGTATGCGCATGACGAACCTAACGCCTATGCTGCGGGAGAAACCTATTTGCCCGATGATATGCCTGAACCCGGCTGGTACGCGCCAGTGCCCAGAGGGATGGAAGTAAAAATTGGCGAAAAGATGACCTGGTTGCGCGATCTCGACAAGAAGGCGCGGGGGGAGTAAATTGGGCAAAATGTGGTTTTTAGATCGGCTTGGCGATGCAATTTTTTGCCGCGTTAATTAGCCCGTGTCATAGTCGAAACATCCTCCAAAGTTATTCACGTTTTGCACATGCTTATGCGGAAAAATTGTAGCCCCACTACAATTTTCTCTTGACTGGAATTGTAGTATGACTATAATTTTTTTCGCTTTACCCAGTTATTAATATAAACAACAAATGATCAGGAATGATCGACAGGTAAAGATTCGGGGACGGTAATGGCGCTACCACAATTAGGAAAAATCATTCGGGCCCGGCGTCATGCCGTCAAAAAAACACTCGTTCAAATTGCGAGCGAAACTGGTCTGACAGCGGGGTTTATTTCACAGGTTGAGCGTAATCTGACCAGCCCTTCGATCAGCTCTTTGGTCGTCATCGCAAAAGCGTTGGGCGTGCCGATTGGCGACCTGATTAAACAGCCGGAACAAGTGCTATCGGCCTCCTATCAAGATCAGCGGCAAGCCTATTCGGTCGCTAGCGGCCCTGTCAAATACGAACGTTTATCCACGGTTTTTCCCGGTAGCCGGGTGCATTCGGTGAAGTTCACCATACCATCCGGTTATAAATCAGAACTGTTGTCGCATGAAGGCGATGAAATGGTTTTTGTACTCAGCGGTCAAGTCGAATACACAGTGGGTTTGAAGCAATACCTGCTGAGCGCTGGCGATAGTCTGCACTTCGACGGCACTATTGCGCACAGTGTTGAGGCGCTGATGCACAAAAGTAAGCAAGCGGAACTGTTGTGGGTCGGCACTGCACAGTTATTCGATGGACTCAACGGGCGCGATGTGGAGGAAGAGATCGGTAGCAGCGGCAACGACAGATTCATGCACGGCACCGAAGTTACTGCGTCGGTATAACTTTTGCTTTACGTTAGCCTGATTCAGTTCGCACTATTTAACGCCATAGATTGAGGAACGGCATGTTCGAAAGTACCCATTACACTGAACGCCGTCATAAGTTACGGCAGCAATTTTCGTCCGGCATACTGTTGATTCCGGGGAATAGCCACGCTTCGATCAACTATCCGCACAATCATTATTGGTTTCGGCAGGATTCATCGTTCTCCTATTTTTTTGGATTGAACGAGGCCGATATTGCCGGGGTAATTGATATCGATAGTGGCGAAGATATTTTGTTTGGCGATGATCCCGATATCGATGAAGTTGTGTGGACCGGGCAACAATCGTCGTTTGGCGAACGCGCTGCGATGGTTGGTGTTACCACGCTCAGGTCGATGCTTAAGCTGCACGATGTCATCGCAGATGCGCGCCGCAAGCAGCGCGAAATTCACTATTTGCCACCGTATCGCGGTGAGTCCATCCTGCTGTTATCACGTTTGTTTGACTGCATGCCTGAACAGGTGCAGGCGGGCGTTTCGTCCAGCCTGATTGCTGCGGTCATCGGTTTGCGTGAAATAAAATCCGAGGCAGAAATCGCCGAAATGGAAAGCGCCTTAGCCATTACCAAAGAAATGCACGTGGCGGCAATGCGAGAAACCAAGCCCGATAAATTTGAATATGAAGTGGTGGGGACTATCGAAGGCATCATGCGCAGCCATGATTTGCAAGGCGCTTATCCTGTGATTTTTACTCGACATGGCGAGATATTGCATAGCCGCGATCACACGCAACAACTACGCGCAGGCGATTTGGTGGTGAACGATTCAGGGGTTTCTAGCGCTTTAGGCTATGCCTCTGATATCACTCGGACGATTCCGGTCGGCGGCAAATTTAGTGCGCGTCAGCGTGCTGTTTATGAAGTTGTTCTGGCCGCGCAAGAAACCGCCATCGCCGCCATCGCGCCGGGTGTGACGTATCTTGCGTTGCATAAACTGGCAGCGCTAATCATTGTCAACGGTTTATCGGCCCTTGGCTTTTTTAAAGGCGATCCGCAGCAAGTGGTGGATTCCGGCGCGTATGCAATTTGCTTCCCGCACGGCCTTGGTCACCAGATTGGCCTGGATGTGCATGACATGGAAGGTCTCGGCGAAACCGCAGTGGGATATGACGCCAGCGTTGGCCGCAGCCCGTTGTTCGGCATGCGCAATTTACGTCTGGCAAAACCCTTGCGCACCGGCATGGTTCTGACGGTCGAGCCGGGGATTTACTTTATTCCAGAACTGATTAAACGCTGGCAGGCAGAGGGGCTTCATTCTGAGCTGATTAACTATCCGCGTTTTGCTGAATATATGGACTTTGGTGGGATTCGGATCGAAGATAACGTTCTGGTCACCGCAAATGGCGCAAGGGTATTGGGACCTGCAATTCCTAAAAGTTGTGAAGAAGTAGAAGCAGTGATGGCGACGTAATTAAAAGTAAGAGGATGTTTTCAACAGCTGTAGATTGTCCGAGATGCATCCCGTGAACATGGTCACGACATTGCAAGATCAACCTGAAAAGAGATGAACGATGATGAAAAATGGAAAATTTGTTGCCAAATTGGGTTTAGTTGCCGTGCTAAGCGTTTGCGCCGGATTAGCTTCCGCCCAAGCGAAAAAGACATTGGTGTACTGCTCGGAGGCTAGCCCAGAAGGTTTTAGCCCGCAGTTATATACCACTGGCACCACTTTTGACGCTTCCGCGAATCCGATCTTTAATCGGTTGGTTGCGTTTGAACTTGGCACCACCACGATCAAACCATCATTGGCAGAGTCATGGACCATCTCTGACGACGGTCTGGTGTACACCTTCAAGCTGCGCAAGGGCGTGAAGTTTCATAGCAATACAAAATTCAAGCCGTCGCGTGATTTTAACGCCGATGACGTTGTCTTCACATTTGATCGCATGGGCGACCCGGCGAATCCTTACCACACCTTGGCACGCGGCCAGACTTTTGGCTATTACCTCGACATGGGGCTGGATCGGATTATCGACAAGGTAGAGAAAGTCGATGACAACACTGTGCGCTTTAAACTGAAACATCCAGAATCACCCTTCCTCGCCGATCTGGTCATGTATTTTGCGTCGATTTATTCCGCAGAATACGCAGGCCAATTGCAAAAAGCAGGCACGCCGGAATTGCTTGATCGTGATCCGATTGGCACTGGGCCATTTGAATTTGTATCCTACCAAAAAGATGCCGTTATCCGTTACAAGGCCTTTGATGCTTATTGGGATGGACGTCCAAAGATCGATAATTTGATTTTTGCGATTACGCCTGATGCATCGGTACGTTTTGCTAAGCTGAAAGCGAATGAATGCCAGGTAATGTCATATCCAAAACCGGCTGATCTGGCCGCGATGAAAGCGGATAAAGATATTAATCTGATTTCAAAACCCGGAATGAATATTGGCTATATCGCGTTCAACGTTGATAAAAAGCCGTTCGATAACAAGCTGGTGCGTCAAGCATTAAGCATGGCAATCGATAAAGAAACAATCCTCAAAACGGTCTATCAAGGCGCTGGTCAGGCTGCAAAAAATCCTATTCCACCAACACTCTGGTCGTACAACGACAAGATCAAAGACTATCCTTTTGATCTGAAGAAAGCGAAAGAGTTATTGACCAAAGCAGGCTATCCAAACGGCGCAGAAATCGAGATGTGGTATCTGCCGGTGCAGCGTCCTTATAACCCTGATGGAAAACGGATTGGCGAGCTGATTCAGTCTGACTGGGCAAAAATTGGCGTTAAAGTCAAACTGACGACCTATGAATGGGGCGAGTACCTGAAGCGTAGCAAGCAGGGCGATCAACAATCGATGATGTTCGGCTGGTCTGGCGATAACGGCGATCCGGATAACTTCTTCGGTAATTTGTTGAGCTGCGAAGGCGTGAAGGGCGGCGGCAACGTTTCCCGCTGGTGCGATAAAGATTTCGATGCGCTGATCTTAAAAGCCAAGCTGGTTTCAAAGCAAAGTGACCGTGCAGCGTTATATGAAAAAGCACAGGTTATCGCGCATGAAGAAGCACCTTGGATCGACATTGCCCACTCAGTCGGTTACGTGCCAGTTCGCAAGAACGTGATTGGCTTCAAAATACCCGCAACGCCGTATGGCTTCTATTTCGACAAAGTCGATTTAGCTAAGTAAGACTTGTAATAGAGATGGAGGTTGTTGTTATTGCCATCGGGTACTGAAATCTGTTTTTATTCTAAATATCTTCGGATTTCAGTATGCGTGCAAACGGCAATAATCTTCATTGCTATTGCTGCGTTATCGCATAATTCATCATTATTACGCATTGCACATTTGTTTAGGTAATCGGCTAAACCATCATAAACGGTCATTCAGGCCAAGTTGAACTGAGGACGGCTCACCAGCCGCTATTTAGTTTTACGAGCATGCATCTTTACTTGAACAGGTATTTCCTATGTTTGGATTCCTCCTGCGCCGTGCAGCGTTGGTCATTCCGACCTTTCTCGGCATCACACTCCTTGTATTTTTATTGATTCATCTGATTCCCGGTAATGTCGTTGAGGCAATCTCCGGCGAGCGTGGCATGGACCCCGTACGCTACGCCCAAATGATGAAAGAATTTGGCCTGGATCAGCCGTTGTACGTGCAATATTTTACGTATTTGGGACAAGTATTCCACGGCAATCTCGGCATGTCGGTCACCACGCATGAATCGGTATTATCAGAATTCCTGACCTTGTTTCCCGCGACGCTGGAACTGGCGACCTGCGCCATGTTGCTAGCCTTGATCATCGGCGTTCCTGCCGGTATTCTCGCCGCCATCAAGCGCAATACTGTCCTCGATTATTCTGTGATGGGCGCCTCACTTACCGGCTATTCAATGCCGGTTTTCTGGTGGGCTCTATTACTCATTTTGCTGTTCTCTGTGACATTGGGTTGGACCCCGGTGTCTGGTCGCATCGATCTGATGTTTGATATTCCGCCGGTAACGGGCTTCATGTTGATTGATAGCTTGCTGGCAAACGATACAGGCGCATTTAAATCGGCACTGTCGCATTTGATCTTGCCGACGATTGCCCTCGGTACTATTCCGTTGGCCGTAATCGCGCGCATGACTCGCTCGGCGATGCTAGAAGTATTGCGCGAAGATTATGTCCGCACCGCACGCGCCAAAGGACTGTCGCCATGGCGCGTGATCGGTATTCATGCGCTGCGTAATGCTTTGATTCCAGTGGTTACGGTGATTGGCTTGCAGGTCGGCGTGTTGTTGGCTGGCGCGATTCTGACCGAAACAATTTTCTCGTGGCCCGGTATCGGCAAGTGGCTGGTGGGCGCAATTCAGCGTCGTGATTATCCGGTGGTGCAGGGCGGTATTCTGCTTTCTGCCACCATTATTATCATCGTCAATCTGGTCGTTGACCTGTTGTACGGCGTGATTAATCCTCGCATACGGCACAACACATGAGCAATCCGACTCCTATAACTGCTAGCGAGACTAGCGTTTCTAAACCCGCCATAGCCAGTGCGCCACCGCATGCGCTGCGTGAATTTTGGGGATATTTCAGCCAGAATCGCGGTGCCGTGATCGGCTTAATTGTGGTCGGAATTTTAGTCCTGACCGCGCTATTCGCTAACGTCATCGCGCCGCATTCGCCGATTGAACAATTTCGCGATGCAACCTTGCAGCCGCCAGTGTGGCAAACCGGCGGCTCTGCCAAGTTTTTGTTAGGGACTGATCCGGTCGGCCGCGATATGTTATCGCGCCTGATTCATGGCAGCCGTCTCTCTTTGGTGATTGGGCTAGTGTCGGTCTCGCTTTCATTGGTGCTTGGCATTGTGTTTGGCTTGCTGGCAGGCTATTTCCGCGGTGTAGTGGAAGTCGCTATCATGCGTTTGATGGATATCATGCTGGCGCTGCCGAGCTTGCTACTGGCCGTGGCGGTCGTCGCGATTCTTGGCCCCGGATTGATGAACGCCATGTACGCGATTGCGATTGTGATGTTGCCGCATTATGCGCGGCAGACGCGGGCAGCGGTCATCGGCGAACTCTCCAAAGATTACGTCAATGCATCGCGTATTGCCGGTGCCGGGACGATGCGGATTATGTTCAATTGCGTACTGCCGAATTGTGCTGCGCCGCTTATCGTGCAAGCTACTTTGGGATTCTCTACCGCGATTCTTGACGCTGCCGCGCTCGGTTTTCTGGGCTTGGGCGCACAACCGCCGACACCTGAATGGGGTTCGATGCTTGCCAGTGCGCTGGAATTTATCCAAAGCGCATGGTGGGTCGTAACTTTCCCCGGACTGGCGATTTTGATCTCGGTATTGGCGTTCAATTTGATGGGTGATGGGCTGCGCGACGCGCTTGATCCAAAACTGAAGCGCTAATTAAACTCCCTATAAGGCGAACAGCCATGGCATTGCTAGAAATTAAAAACCTCGGGGTTGAGTTCGGTGCAATATCCTCTTCGTTTACCGCCGTCGACGGCCTTGATCTGACCATCGATGCGGGCGAAGTCGTCGGCATCGTCGGCGAATCCGGCTCCGGAAAAAGCGTTACTTCGCTGGCGCTGATGGGATTGATTGACTATCCAGGAAGGGTAAAAGCTGAACGCATGGCGTTCGACGGTCGTGATCTTTTGACGATGTCGGAAAAGCAGCGCCGTCAATTGCTGGGTAAAGACATCGCGATGATTTTTCAAGATCCGATGACCAGTTTGAATCCCTCGTTTACGGTTGCTTATCAGCTGATTGAAACGTTACGCGTGCATCAAGGCGGCTCGCATAAAGAGTTGCGTGAACGAGCGCTGGCGTTGTTGAAACAGGTCGATATTCCCGATCCAGAACGTCGCCTTGATGCCTACCCGCATCAACTCTCCGGTGGCATGAGTCAGCGCGTCATGGTCGCGATTGCGATTGCTTGCAATCCACGCCTGTTGATCGCTGATGAACCGACGACTGCTTTAGACGTGACGGTGCAGGCGCAAATGCTGGAGTTGCTGCTGCAATTGCAGCGTGACCGTGGCATGGCATTGATGTTGATTACGCACGATCTGAGTGTGGTTGCGCAAACCGCCCAGCGCGTAGTTGTAATGTACGCCGGACAAGTGCTGGAAACCGGACTGGTTCCGACTATTTTTCAGGCACCGCAACACCCGTATACGCAGGCGCTACTTGCCGCATTGCCAGAGCACAATATTGGCCGTGACCGCTTGCAAACTATCCCCGGCGTCGTGCCCGGTCAGTACGATAGGCCAACCGGATGCCTGCTTAGCCCGCGTTGTCGTTACGCGGTAAGTCGTTGCAGCACAGAGCGCCCGAAATTGACCGGTCCCGCCGGATCGCAAGTGCGTTGCCATTTCCCCCTTGATCGCGCCGGTCATCCGACCAATGGCTGGACGCCGCCTCAGTCCACCGCGTTATCGCCTAGCAGGACAGCCCTATGACGACCTCCACCACTGGCGCAATCATCGCGCCGAACGTTTTACTCGAAGCCAAAAACCTCAGTAAATACTACAACGTATCGCAAGGCTGGCTGAAGCCGAAAGCCACCGCGAAGGCATTGGACGGTGTCTCATTTAGTCTTATTCCCGGCAAAACTTTAGCTGTAGTAGGCGAATCCGGATGTGGAAAATCGACACTGGCGCGTCAGATCACGATGATCGAACCGCCTACTGGCGGTGAATTGTGGATGGATGGTGCCAACGTTGCCGATGCAGATCGCGTCACTCTCAAGCGGGTGCGGCCGCTAGTGCAAATGGTGTTTCAAAATCCTTACGCCAGCTTGAACCCACGTAAAAAAGTCAGCAGCATGCTCGAAGAACCGCTGATTATTAATACTAGTTTAAGCAAGGCACAGCGTGCCGAAAAAGCGCAAGCGATGATGGCAAAAGTAGGCTTGCGGCCTGAACACTACAATCGCTTTCCGCACATGTTTTCTGGCGGACAGCGCCAGCGTGTTGCCATCGCCCGCGCGTTGATGCTGGACCCTAAAGTTATCGTGGCAGATGAACCGGTATCGGCGCTGGATGTCTCGATTCAGGCACAAGTGTTGAATTTATTGATGGATTTGCAGCAAGCAAGCGGTGTCGCCTATCTGTTTATTTCACATAATCTGTCCGTGGTAGAGCTGATCGCCGACGAAGTGCTGGTGATGTATCTGGGTAAAGCGGTTGAACATGGCGCGAAAAAAGATATTTTTAGTCGCCCATTGCATCCATATACAAAAGCGCTGCTGGCCAGCACGCCACGCCTCGATCCTGCCCAGCGTCAGGAAAAAATGATGTTGCCCGGTGAGTTGCCATCGCCACTGGCTCCGCCGCCCGGCTGTAGTTTTAATAATCGTTGCCCTCACGCAATTGATATCTGTCGGCAGCAAGTGCCGCCACTGGAATCATTTGACGGGCGATTGGTAGCTTGCCATCGGGTTGCTGAAATTAACTAAATGCCAATTATAAATGTTATGTTTTAGATATTGAGTTGATGGCGTTCATGTGAAAATGCTTGTGGGGCGGTCACGCATTTTTGCGCCGCTGCTTCCTACCGCAGATATTTTGCCTGCCAGAAGCGCTATTCCCGTCATTTAGCTTGCTTTTACAACTGCCGAAATAGCGGCTGAGCTTGGTACAATGGCGGATTGTTTTTTAGTGACTTAACTTTACGTCCGCCTATCCCATGATCGACATCCAACTTCTCCGCAAAGACATCGCCACCGTCGCCAGCCGTCTGGCTGCACGCAAATTCCAACTTGACGTCGACGCCTTCAACGCATTGGAAGCCGAACGCAAGCAAATTCAGACCCGTACCGAAGAGCTGCAAAGCCAGCGCAATGGGTTGTCTAAGCAAATCGGCATGCTGAAAGGCAAGGGCGAAGATGCCTCGGCTGTGATGGCAGAAGTCAACGGTATCGCCGAAGAATTAAAAGCCTCCGCCACCCGCCTTGATCAGGTGCAAGAGCAGTTTAGTAAGTTTCTCGAAATAATCCCTAATCTGCCGCATGAATCAGTGCCAGTCGGTATCGACGAGGCTGGCAACGTCGAAGTGCGCAAGTCGGGCACGCTGCCGTCCTTCGATTTTGAAGTTCGCGATCATGTCGATGTCGGCGCTGGCGTTGGTCTAGATTTTGATGTCGCCGCCAAACTAACCGGATCGCGCTTCTCGGTCATGAAGGGCGGCATTGCGCGCTTGCACCGTGCGTTAGCGCAATTCATGCTAGACACACATACCGCAGAGCACGGCTACACCGAATGCTATACGCCCTACATCGTCAATGCTGATTCGTTGCGGGGAACCGGCCAGCTACCAAAATTTGAAGAAGATTTATTTGCGGTAAAAAAGGGTGGACAAGACGGCGAGCAGGGCGCCGACAGCGCCGCTTTATATCTTATTCCTACAGCAGAAGTCCCGTTGACCAATCTCGTGCGCGATGAAATTATCGCCGGTGAAAAACTTCCGCTGAAGATGACCGCGCATTCGCCTTGCTTCCGTTCGGAAGCTGGCAGCTACGGTCGCGACACGCGTGGCATGATTCGCCAGCATCAATTCGATAAAGTTGAAATGGTGCAGATCGTGCATCCAGAAAAATCATACGAAGCGCTAGAAGAAATGGTCGGCCACGCTGAGGTAATTCTAAAGAAACTTGGCCTACCTTACCGCGTAGTCTCGCTATGCACTGGCGACATGGGTTTTGGCGCTGCCAAAACTTATGACTTGGAAGTCTGGCTACCAGCACAAAACACTTACCGCGAAATTTCCTCAGTATCGAATATGGAAGCCTTCCAGGCCCGCCGCATGCAAGCACGCTTCCGCAATGCGCAAGGCAAAACGGAACTGCTACATACATTGAATGGATCGGGTTTGGCAGTAGGACGTACCCTGGTAGCGGTGCTGGAAAATTATCAACAAGCCGATGGCAGCGTCAACATCCCTGCGGTATTGCATCCATATATGGGCGGTATTACGCGTTTAACGCCGACAGTTTGAGCGCGACAATCTGCGATGCATAACTTGCATCGCAGATGCTGCCAAAGTATCTGAGTTCTATTTTTTGAATAGCCGCAAAAAGGCGTTTCAGAGATAAAATCTTCTGCTATAATCTTGTGCTTTGCTGCAGAGCATGTAGTAAAAACGACCAATAAGGAGAAGTGGCAGAGTGGTCGAATGCGCCAGACTCGAAATCTGGTTTACAGTTTCGCTGTAACGTGGGTTCGAATCCCACCTTCTCCTCCAGAATCAAAGACTTACGTCATATCAAACGCTCCTTAATCGGGGCGTTTTTTGTTTGTGGGGGGATTTTCTTGCCATTTACCCCGGTTTTCTCTTCCCTATTTTTCCAACTGCGGCCGCCAGCGTATCAATCGCCAGGTGTGAGTATCGCTGCGTTGATCTTGAGTCTTTGTGACCCAATATCCTGCCGACCGTATATAAATCGACGCCTGCATTTATCATGGCGCTGGCGGCGCTATGTCGTAGGTCGTGAAATGTAATGTGGTCCAAGTCACAGATTTTCCGGGCCTTCATGAATGATCTTTGAATCGTAATTTTTGGCGTCGCTTGGTTGAATTTCCGCACGCATACCAAAATTTTGGGATGAATTGGTATCAGTCGCGGAGTTCTATTTTTGCTATCAGAAAGGTAAAAAGTATCTCCGCGAACTTTTGCCCGCAGGATTTCCCCAAGTCGCATACCTGAATAGAAGGCAATTCTGACCGCTAGGCGTGCGTTAGGACTCGTGCACGTCTTGGCAATCTCAAGCATTTGCACTCTATCTATATATTGCTGTCTGGCATTATTGACCTCTGGCACGATGATATTTGCTGCTGGATCGTTTTCGCACATGCCGTAGTGCTTCCACCCGTAGCGGCAAGCGGATGCTAGCTGCCGTATCCGGTTTCGGATTGTCGCCGGGGCAAGCGGTGTACCAATCGATTCATTTGAGCGACCAACATTCGCCGTGTAGAATTTACAGGCATCGGAAAGCTCAAGAATCGATTTTCCTTGGTATGCCCATAGCATTTGCGAGAGTTCGCTAGCAACGTTTTTCCCTGATTTAAGTTTCGGGATACGCTCTACTAGGTAGATATTAACCGCGTCTTCAATTGTGTATTTGACGCGCTCGACGGAAGTTCCGATCGCGTAAAGTCTGGCCGATTCTTTTCGGTCGAAAGTGTCCGCTTGGGTTTGAGTCCAAGTTTGCGGAAGGTACTTTCTAGCGCGGACTCGCCGACCCTCAATGATACGGTTGAACTCAAAGCGGTAACAACCTCGCGTTTTATCTCGGTAAATCGGCATGATTTTAGATACTCCAATACTTCCAAATGGTTAAAAATAATGCGCTTCCCGATCCGGTAGCATGGAATCGGCCCAGCTGGTGCGGCCATGGCGTAGACCTGTCGCGTCGAAATTCTTAGTATTTTCGCCGCCTCTATAACGGTTATTTGATCTGTCATTGCTAAACCCTTTCTGATAAATCAATCGCGAACACTTCAACTTCATCCGGTCCAAAATGCGGGTGAGTCAGTTTCGTTTTTCGGTAACCGCACCATTCGAACAGCATGGTTCGAGTCATATCGCCAGCCTTGGGATAACCCATCGTGATTACTACGCTATGATATTCACGACCAATTAGGCGTTTTGTCCAATAGGGCGTTACTAGTCGATATTCCTCGCCTTTGGTGCCGATGCGTATGCTGTCGAAGTAGACGCGCTTGACTGGTAAATATAGCGCTGTCATGACTTAGTCTCATCTGGCGATGGTGGTAGGGGCAGCGGTTGCCAATGCGTAACATTGCCGCAGTTAATTACTTTGCAGCCAAAATGAGGGATGTATTCTCCATATGCCCATCCATCCCGCCCTAATATTGCAGTCATACAATAAACAGTAGGATTCGGCCAAACTATTACCTCAACATACCTGTTAGGTAGCCGCTCATCAACGCTGATCCAGCCCGTAGCGGGATTCCCCGTAACGGGCGACGATGGCGCAGCGGCAAGCATGGCACGGTATCCGGCATGGCTGAATGCCCATAACTTGAGCGGGTCATCCAGGCGCGCCGCGTCAAGGTAGGCAAATCCCATCGCCAGCGCTTCAGCAGGATCCTTCGGAACAAGCCTCCAAATATCATCATTAAATGTCACTGTTTTCATACGGTCCTATGCGCCCTTCGCTAAATCAAAATTGCAGTTTGCAAAATCGCCATAATACTTTCGTGCAGCCATGTCATAGGCCTTTGCCGCATCAATTTCTACGCCATGCCTACCTAGCGATATTCTCTTTCCATTAACGCGAATATGCGCCCTCCAAGCCAGTGATACCCTATCAATGGATACCCCCTTATATTGAGATGCGCCACCCTTTCTTGCTCTTTGATTAAATGAGTTTTGTTGGTGGGTAGCATTTCTTAGATTGGCCCTTCTATTATCAAGGCCATCCCCATTTATATGGTCAACAAGTCCACCTCCTATGATCAGCCCATGCATTGTGACGCGTCGACGCTCATCAATAGGCGCTCCATTCCATGCCTGTGCGTAAAGGCTATTGCAGCGATTTCTGGTGGTAAGGCACCAGTTAAAACTTTTAATAGAGGACCAATCTTGCCAATCACATATAGCAAATTTTCCATCCCCTACATATATTTCAGCATGTGCAGGGATGCCTTCGGGTATTTCTAATCCGGTGGAATTACACCGAATTGGCAGCATGTCACCATTCCCTGCATTCAGCGACACGTCCGGCTGATGTGTCGCTGGAATCAACCTATTCAGTTGTTCGCTATTACCGAAAGACTCGACCATTTCGTTGCTGTCACCGATATGGTCCGACATGGGATTTCCCGCAACGGGTGACGTATCAGTCCACGTCACTTTTCCCATATCATCCTGAGGCTGCTTACGCCACAAATAGTCGACCGATTGCGATAGCAAAGGATGCCCCGGAACAGCGGTACCGAGTGCTTTGACCAGGCGATTGACAAGTATCGACAAATCGCTGATCTGGCGGATCATGGCGTCGGTATTACCGATATGATCTGCTATCGGCAATACCGAGGGCGGGTCAGTGCGAGCATATAGCTGCGATGGCCCTGACTCGTTGCAGCCCTGGTGTGGCGTGCACATGCTTTGCTGCTGGCATGCCCGCATTGTCTTGCGGCAGATTAGGTCGTTCATTTTGGCTCCTTGCCAGCAATTGCAACAAGCTCTCCGGCCAGGCGCAATACTTGCTGCGCATTGCGCTCCGGGAATGGATTTGCTTGTGGGCTAAATACCGCTTTGGCAATATTGGCTCTAGCCTCATTCATGCAGGCCATCCATGAGTGGTATTTATTTGCTCTTGCTTCACTTTCCTCTTTACTTGAGATCATTTCGCATCCTGTTCGGTATTGTGTTTGATGGCATGGGCAATAGCATTTTCAACAGGACTGGTCAGCAAGGACTCATCTGGCGGGAACTCAATCTGCTTGCCGTTAGGAAGGCGCAATTTGACTATGCCGAATCCACCTTCGAGCATTATTTCAATGGAATACTCATCTGGCAATATTCTGACTGCCCGCAGGCAGGCATCATTCAATGCGTCGCTCATTTCGCCTCCTGAGTAGCGAGAATTGCGCGGCCAAATCCGATCAGTTGCTCGTCAGAATCGCATAGAAGGCCGATTTTTGCCTCTTCCAATATCCGCTCGTCACTCAATGGCACCGGCTGCGACTCTCTTTGAGTCGCGAGTACAGCATGAACAATTGCAAGCATTTCTTTCTGATCATCGCAATCGGCGGGCATAGCGATATGCGTTTCGTTGGCAATGTTTATGATTTCATTGTCAGTCAATTCTTCCGACCGCATCAGCTTGCGGCCTATAGCCCAGTATTCCATTAGCCAATGATCGTCGCTTGGCGGCTTGTTCGTGTTTTGCATTCCAAAGCCCATTGCACCATCAATTGCGAAGCGCGCGCTCTGTTCATGCATTGGCACCGGCTGTGCTGGCGCAGCTTGGGCCTCTATAAATGCAACTGCCATGAGCACAGCAACATCGTTAAGGATCGGCGTACCGTCCATGTGCTTCCACCACTTTGGATGATTCACGCGGTATGCCTCAAATACCTCTTTGGAGATTTTCACTGCTTGTGAGAAGTCCATTATTTCCCCTTGTTGTAAGCAGTAACGAATAGTTGAACCCATCGCTCAGGCATCCATTGCCCGTATTCTGCATTTGCGGACTGTGCTGACAAATTTACTTGAAACCAGTCGAGGGCGAGCACCGGCTGTGCTGGCTCTGTCGGTAACAGAAAATACTGCGGCATAGGCGTGATACTGGCTAATTTTACGCAGTGCTTCTGAAGCGCATCTTTAGCCCCGGTCTGCGTCAGCACCATTTCCAGCAGCATTGCATCGCGAGACCTTCCGCCGTGCATTGCATGCTTGTAGACAGCGCGTATATAACAGTCATTTCGGATCAATTCTTCAAGGCCAGTTTCGAGTGCGGAAGATGGTGCTGGCGCTGGTCCGACTGCCTCCGTATGCCCAGCCTTGAAGTAATCCTCAGGAGAAAATCTAGGCAATTCTCCAGCGCCATTCACGTTTTTGCATAGCCACTTGGTAAAATTTGGAACAGATGGCTGTGCTGGCGCTGGTGGGGTGGTGAAAAAAGGCGTAACAAAATTAGATCGCGGGATCGACTTGGCGTGGTCAACAGCGGATTGCATATGCTTCTTCGCATCGTGACCGTAGAACAGGCTTTCTGCAATGCCATCGCCTATGTCTGCCCACAAGACGTGCCACGCTACAGGCTCACCCTGCGGCTGGCTGAGTGCCTTCAATTCCTTGATCGCATCAAGAATCGGCTCCGCACCACCCTCAATCGGGTCGCACCCCAACTCATCACTTATTACGCCAAGCGATTCGCAAGCTGCATGAAACATTCTGGTCATTGATGCTAATTCCTTGCCTGGATCGGCTTGCGGCTGGCTGAGTGCTGCATGCTTTGCCAGCATCCAGCCATTGAATGCAATCGACATCTCGCCAATAAAAACCATTACTCCGTCAATTTTGTAACCAGCTATGTAAGCGGCCTCAAATTCCGCAAGCTCTTTATCAATATTCAATTCCATGTCATTCCCCTTTTCCTATTGGCGAGTGGAGCATCCCAGCAAGAAATGCCACCCACTTACGGTGCAAATATTCTTTATCGAATTGCATGTCTGAATTCAATTCAGGCAGCGGATAACCCTTCCATGCCCTGAATTTTTCGAGGGCATATTTATGCTGCGCTTTAGCTGCTTCAATTTTCATCACGCTGTATCCCCCTTGCGCCAAACAACTTCGATAGTCGCAGCATTGATATTTGGATCGAAAGTGTTTTTAGTTGTAGCTATCGCGTCCTCATGCTTTGCTTCTGCGGCTCTCTCATAAGTGCTGTACACAAAGAATCCAGCATTCTCCCCGAGATAAACATTGTGATACGACACGATCAGCGGCAGTGGCTCGGGGAGCGTGTGCAGGTCGAACCCGCTCACAGCGCCGGGGTCATTACATCGCCCCTCTCTTGTTACGCGGTAAGTTTTGGTTTGGGAAAGCCCCTTTATCACAACCACAATTGGGTATTGTGTGAGTCCACAATTGCCCATCCACAAAACTTCGCTTCCATCGCCTGCGCGTTGGCGCTCAAGTGGTGCGGAAATATCGAATACGCGTGTCATGACTGTCCTTTGGTTGATTCAATCTTGTCTAAGCAAGCGTTCCAGCCCGCTGATGCGCCGCGCAGGTAGTCGCTATTTCGGCTATCTGTTGGTTGGCGCTCCGGCAGCTTCCTCGCCTCTACCAGCTGTTCGCGCAGATTGATGCATTCTTTAGTTCTCGCCATTTCGGCAATAATTACCTCTTTGCCGCTTGCGCGAAGGGATGCCATCTGCGCTTCCAGTGATTCGATGCGGGCGATCAATTTTTTTACACCATTTACATTCAAATGCCACTCATCTGGTCGTTCTTCACATATCCGCTTTAATCCGGCAATACCTATTACCGAGTTCGGCTTGATGTCCTTCTGTTCGGTGGTCATGCTGCCGCCTCGCCGCCTAGCGCATCAACCAGATCGCCAAGCAACTTATTCAGCTCGCCAGTCATCATCAAAAATTCACCATCGAATCGCTCAGAGTCATTGCGGTTCGTCGGATCGTTTTCTTCGCGGATAACATCGAGTGGCGCAATACGCTTGATCGTCAAATTTTCTGTCAGCACAAACGAAATCCGGTCCATCCATGTCATCGCCAGGCGAGTGCATTGCTTGCCGCCCGCAATATGTCGGCGCATGTCGTCAGCCTCAAGCGTCATTCGAATATATCGGGCGGTAGCCTTGCCTTCGCCATTGGCGCGCAATTCCGTGTCCTGATCGACGGTAAAGCCGCTTGGTGCCTCGTCTGCGACTAACCAGTCGGTCATTGAGGTCAATGGCGAGTGAACGGTGCGCAAGCTCGACACTTGCAGCTTTTCTACCGATCCCAGCAACAACTTCAAGACTTCTTCTGCCTTGGACGGCGATGACGCATCAACGACTAGCCAGCCGTTCACCGGATCGATCCATACCCATGTTGTGCTGAGTTGACTAAAGGCACGCGGCAGCAATTCGTCGGTAACCTGCTCTTTAATGTCTTTCATCTGCTTGCGACCCGGCGCGAAGCCTTGCTGATCTTCAATTTCGGCAGCACGGTCTTTTGACACCTGATTGATGACTGACATCGGCAGTAACTTCTTTTCGGTACGCAGGCCTATGAGCAATTGCCCGTTGACCGCGTGGACCAGCGCACCGTTATCGCGTGGCGAAATCCAGCCTTGACTCTGCATCTCCAAGCTGCTGCATGGGGCAAATGCTTGCTTGCTGATAGACGCTTCCAGTGCTGCTGCGCTGATTGCCCAAGGGGCGGGAATACGGTACGTTTGCAGATTCTTGAAAAACATGGTGGTCCTTGTTTGATTGAGTAGCGCAACGATTGACTGGCGGCTTACCGTGGCACAAACCGGCGTATGTCAGAGATCAGCATCCCGGTCACTTCGTGGATAACAAGCATCAAGGTGGATCCGACTGCCAAGCGACCATGTCGGATCTTGCTAATGACCGGTGGCGCAACTTTCATCAAGCGAGATAATACGGCATCGTTCTTTACTTTTGCGCGTTCGATAGCGAGGTCGATCAGGTCGTTGTTCGATTGAATTTGCTCGGGTGTTGCGGTAATTTTTAGCATAGTATTTTCTTGTGAGATTTAAATTAATAACTGATTGAGACAGCCGGAATCATATTTTTTGCGATTAATGTCACTGCTAACTTTGCGCATTCGTCCGTCATGCCGCCAGCAACAAATGCAGCAAACGCAGCGATATTTATCTTACGAAGGTGTGCTTTATTGGCCTCGCGCTTAGCGGTGGCATCGGCCTCGGCTTTTACCTCTGCTACAGCGCGGTCCTTTTCATCCTGGACTGCCTTAAGGCGTAACTTCTCAGCTCGATCAGCGGCATCAATCGCGTCCTGTGCTGCCTTTTGCTCAGACTCAACACGACGACGATTAGCAGTTTCCATCTCAAGCTTTAGGGATAATTCGCGACGCTCTCCATCTTCGCGCTCCTGCTTGGACCTTGCCTCGGCATCAGCAATAGCTTTGGCAGCCTTCTTTTGCTGCGCTTCTGCCAATGCCTCTGCCTCTGATCTGGCGCGATCCTCTGCTGCCTTGATTAACGCATCATCACGGTCTTTCTGGGCGCGGGCGGCTGATTCTTTGCGTAGCTTTTCGAGTTCAGCGGCCTCAGTATCAGACTTGATGCGGGCGGCCAACAGCTCGCGGTGTTTGGCGATCGATGCATCTTTGACTTGCGCTGCCTCTGCGATGAACTCTTGCCACTTATCATCAATAACTACAGACTCCAATGTTTCGATATGAAACCTGTATTCACTCGAATTTTTGTCGTGGTGGACTATGCCAAGATGCGCAATCTTTTCTTTGAGTGCACCGATCCGGGCTTCTTCACGCTTTTCAATTGCGTCAAGCGGCACCTGGTGGACGGCGATCATTGCTTCGATGCGGATTCCAATTTCACCAGCCTCTGAGTCAACGGCGCGACCAATGCGCAGCGACTCGCTTTTTGCCTCCTTGCGGGTGCGCTCCAATGCGCCCTTGGTCAGGCGCAGCGTGTTGATATGGCTACGCGCCTCTTTATTTCCTTTTTTGTCCTCGTAGTTAAAAACCAGAGTTGTATTCTTTTTCTCCAACTCGGCAAGTTGTGAATAGAAAGGCTCATATTCTGCGACTGCTGTTTTTGTTGGTGCGTCGATAAGTTCAGTTGTCATGTCAGTCCTTAAAATGGCAAACCATCACATTCAAATATGATTACAGGGGCTGGCAAAAATGTCATACGTCGATGCACATCGCGCGTCATTGATACGTCATCGCAGCAATACTGAGCAACCTCGTCAATGCGTCCAGAGTTGACGTAATCCCATACCATCGATCCGTCAATATCACCTTTACCAGACAGCCCGAGCGCCTTCGCAAGATGGTCAAGCTTGATGCGATCTTTTGTGCCAGACCATCGCGTCATCGTGTCGTAGACTGCATCATCCCAAGGCCGTGCAGCAAATGGAATATGACGCGATGGTGTAACACCTAAGATAACTGCCCGCTGGAAAATAAAGCGTAGGTCAAAGTCGATAACGTTATGACCAATAAACGTGGGGCGAACATTCGGATGCTTTGCACATTCAGCATCAATAAATTCAAATAGCTGCGTTAAAACATAAGCCTCATTTTCATACCAATGAGCGCCAGCGCACAACGCTACTGGGTCAGCATCATCAACTGCCACGCCAATCACGCAAATATGACCGCGAGAACCATCAAATGATGTTCTACGCCATGCGTCCTCAACTGCGCCCGGCTTCTTTTCCTTATTCCATAAGTCAATAGTCTCGGCCTTAGAGATATTTCCGGGAGGAGCAATAGTTGCAGCTATTGCAGCCTTTACCGATGGGTCTTGCGATGGGCATGTTTCGATGTCGATTACAAAGTTCATTTTTATGCGCGGCTGGTTAGGCCGCTCTCCGTGTTAATTAGAATGGGACAGAATCATCAAAGTTATCTGGCGCGCCGGTACCGCCTTGATAGCCCTGCACCGGACGCGCCGATGTTTTCAGCTTGCGCATCGTAGTTAGTTGGCCTACCAATTTTTGAAGAATAGTTGGATCATTTTTTTCAAGTATCTCAGTAGCAACCTGCTCAGATTCTGCATCAAAGAACCCTGCAAACGATGCCTTTTCCGCTACCGATCCGTCCTTCTTTGCATATTCTTCCATTTGCAAAAGGACACCTATAGGCTTGTTTTGCAAGGAAAGGAATACCTCGACATTGTGAGATTGCATGCTGGATGTTGCGCTGTCGTATTCCTCGATAGTAGCTGGCGTTGCATCAATCCCCTTGACGCGCAGGCATGTCATCATTGCCATCAACTGCTTGTATCCATAAATTTGCTCACCGTCCCTGTTGAGCGTCCATACACTTAAATAGTCTGCTGTTTGTCCACCATTAGAGGCAAAAGTAAATTCAATCCCTTTTGTTCCTTTTTGGCTAAGTACCTTTTTTGCTTTTGTGAAAATGCCTATGTACTTTCCACTTTGCGTAATTCTTCCGCCGCCTGTATCAGCCTGCTTTGCCGCGCTCGGGTCAAGGTTATATTCGCTCATTCTGTTACTCCGGTAAGTTCGTAATATTGGGAAATTCGCGCGTCGATTACAGAAAGATCATTCGGGACGCGCTCCGAATCGAATAGGCCGATTGGTGATTTCACCGTATCGTGCCCGTTGTTTCTGGTGCTGAAAAAGTAGTCTTTATCAGTGACAATAGTGCGCAAGACGATAGTAAATAATCCCTCTGGCGTAATCTTTTCGTCTAGCATCTTGCCGATTGTTTTCAGCTTGATGTCGCCCTGATCATTAGTTTGTGTATGGCTCAGCAGATATACTCGAACGTCATCTGCAAGCGTGTTAGCAGCGTTGAATAGCTCCCAAGCATGTTTTGCAATTTCAGTGAACTTGTCATAGCCGCGCTCATCACTTCGGCGCATGAACTCATTTGCCAGAACATATTGGAAGTCGTCAATGATGATTACTTTGCGCTTGGTCTTGCGCATGATCGCTGACATTACGATCCAGTCGTCAGACACAAATATGTTGCCGGTCTTGTTGCTTTCGGTGTTGAAGTAAGACCAGCCCTTAGCCCGGAATGGCAGCGGCTTCTTCACCACCTGGATTAACAGCGTGTCCGCTGGATTTAGATTGCGCAGGCTGGCCGTCTTTCCCGACCCCGATTCGCCCAATATCACCGTTGAAATACTCATCTTCATTTCCTCTTAGCTCTGGTTGATTTTTGTCTTCATTTTCTTGCAATACAAAAACATGCCTTCCCATTTTGCTCATTTCTTCCTCGCGTCAAAATCCATCTTGCAAGCCTTCTCATACGCAACTCGCGCTCCATCGGGCCAACCCTCTGCGTTACAAATGTTGGCCCGCTGCGCCTGAATATCGGACTCGACTTCTGCTGGCGATGGCGCTAAAAAATCAGCGGCACTAGCCCCGATAGCTCCCAACGCACCGATAGCGAGGATTACTGCCAGCGAACCGACGACGTTTTGTAAAATGCTCATGTCAGACTTTTTAGATTGGCTGCGTTATTCGAAGCGGCCACCGCTAACGCAGTGACCACAAACCAGAGATCAGAGACCCGAGCTATTTGGTGCAACGGAAACCGACGTAATCGCCGCCGTAGCCGGGCCAGCCGCAGTCGAGATCGAACGCGCCAGCATAGTCGACCGAGCCCCAGTAGCCGCCCCGGATGAGCGCATTGCCAGACCAATCAGCATCGGCTTTAGGTCGATAGCCCATGCCCTTTTTCTCCGATGGATAGGGGACGGCAGTGATCGATGGGGAGTCGCTTGCAAATGCTTTTGCGATCAGCCCTTGTTCGTTACCTTGCACATCGTCAAACACCCACTGCCATACATTTCCGCTAAGATCACAGATGCGCTCGCCGTTCGAAAGAGTGAGCCAACGCTGTTCATCTGAATTGGTCGGCGTGTAGTTTCCGGGCTGCGCGCTGTTGACGTTGCCCTTACGGATGCCTTGAAACAGTTTTCCTTCGCCGACTTTGCCGCCGGTCCAGTTCGCATCTTGTTGCGAGGCATTGAACGCAATTGCCAGCCATTGGGTTTCGGTGATGAGCTTGTAGCCAGTGGTTTCACATGCGCTCTTTGCGTCGCTGTAGTTGATGCAAACCCACGGGGTAGCATCGGCAAGGATGGACAACTTACCGTCGTCACCCTTAGTCGATACATACTGCCCGACTTGAAACGATGGAACGACGAGGCCATTAGGAAGCTCTGTTTCCGGCACAGTAATGAAGCGGTCATGACTGAGGCCATGACGAAGATTGTGAAGCAGGGCATCGGAGCCCTTGACCAGTTGCCCGCCGTCAGCGACAATAATCAAATGGTCGCCTGATGGCGCTTCCAATTTGGTTAGACCCTCCCATTCGCCAACCACGCGCAAGCCGTGGATCGCATTCACGCCAGCACGCACGGTGAAGGTCTGCTCTTTAGTTAGTACGATGTTCATTCGCCACTCCTTGGTTGAATTGGTGCCGGTCTTCTAATCCCGGCGTGACCTCATTTTTTGACTCTTGGCAGATTGCGAGAGATACAAAAGAGGCTCAAAAATCAATACATTGGGACATGCTTCCAAGTAATGAACTGCCTAACGTCCCTGATGGTTTGTCTATTAACCTTGTATTCCTTTGCTAGTTCTGTATTAGTCAATGCGGACTTGCGAATTGGGTTGATGTCAGATTCTTTTAATCTCGCCATCCCATGCCGCTCGCCGATCAACAAAGACCCAATCCCCGGCGGATACCCACCGCGCCCCTTCTTCGCCATGTCGTGCATATTTTGCTTATGCGTACCAGCAAAAAGGTGATTTGGGTTTATGCACGAAGGCGTATCGCAGTGATGGCAAATACTGAAGCCCTTTGGGATTTCACCCTTGCTCAATCTGTAGGAAAGTCGATGCGCGTAGATCTCTTTTTTGTTTTCTCTGAATCGAACGTATCCGTGCTTATCGCCCTTCATCGTCAAAACAAAGCACCCACTAAACGGGATTGGCTCTGCGATCAACATCAATTCTTCCAAGTTCATAACAAGCTCCGATTCAAAAAATCTTGATACACAGATGCCTTGGCTTGGCACAAAATCAGGTGGAAAACCGATAACCACCGTCGCGTCCTTTCAGCCGATAGGTGGCCTACCCGTGGCTGCGGTTTTTGGTAAAACTGTTTTGGCTATGGACGAGTCAACTGCCCGGCGCAGATCCGCGCCATTGCCGATCAACACGTTTTCAAGCGAGTAGAACTGGACGTCACCACATACGTTGACGAAATGAACCTTGCGCGGGATTGTCAATAAATTTGCTTCGAGCCAATCAAGTCGGATTGAATCTTTTTGGTTGCGTACTAGGCGCAGTTGTTCGCTGTAATGGGTCAGCGCTTTGTCAATGTCTGGATTGCTCATTTTCAGTTCCACGCCATGGCGCTCGAAGTGGTTAGTCTTAAACATCTCTTCGGCAGCAGCGGCCCGTTTAGCGGCGATCAGATCAGGGATGGAGAACCCTTTGATTTCTTCCGATGCTTGCGTGGTGGTCGTTGTCATCTTCTGCTCCGTGTGTTTGCTTGTTCGATGGAGTAATAATATCCCGTATATGGGATTTAAACAACCCAAATATGGGATTTATAATTGATGTTAATTAGATTCAATTTGCATATAGAAATGCAAAAGTCATATTGATTTTGAATAAGCGAACTATGGACGAAAAAAAACCGCCGAAGCGGTTTGGATGATTCTATTGTTGCTTATTGATTGTTATGCCGACTTGCAGAATAACGAACCAGCTGCCCTCTTTGAGCATCTTGCATGATTGCCCAAATAACCGACCCTTCCGCATTTCTTAAAGTTTCCGTATTTATGAGTTGCCCTCCGTAATACTGCTTTGATTTTACAAAGTCGCATGGAGTTTTGCATGAATGCACATTTCTCGATTGTCCAGCACCGAGCTGGACACTAAAGACACCATCTTTCTCTCCGAGATACCTTGCCATCATAACGGCATTTGTTCTAACGCCATTTTTTTGATCGTTTTCACTTATTGCGCGCTCATAGCCATACTCCCCATCCTCCTCGATAGAGTAATAGTGCGTGGGCGTAACTGGCTTCTCCGGTTCTTTAGATGAAATTTCTTTCTCGGGTACGAACTTATCCGAGGACTCTTCCTTGGAACAACCAAGGACGGCCAATAAAAACAGTATTGCAAATCCTTTTTTCATTATTATTAGCTCCCTATCGACAAATCAGCGTGCCGTTGCGCCTTAATTAAAACCGCTTAAAATTCCATGCCGCCAAAACTCGCCCAGAGATAATTAAATCATCCGTAGCCCAATCGGCATCGTATAGCTTGTTGTCGGAAATGATCTTTAGTCTTTTCTCGTCATGCTTGGCTTGTAACCGCTTTATTTGCAACCTACCTTGCCAGACAATTGCATAGAGTCCATCACCCGCAAAATGACGCGTCCCAGTGTCAACGAAAACAACACTTCCATCCTCAATGGTCCCAGACATTGAATCACCAATTCCTGGAACAATTTTTATCTGCGAAAAATTAGCGTGCAATGTGCCGCGCGCCCAATCTTCGTTGACCTCTACGTATTGCAGGATTTCTGGATTGTCGGCAGGAGCTAGGTTTCCACCCATTCCATGAGGTGCATCGACAAGCGGAAACCGCACATAGCCTAGCTTAGATTTTTCTGTTTGGCCTAAATTTTCGGCATACGTAGAGAGGAGGGAGGCCGCGCTAACCCCAAACGCGTCAGCAATCGCCTCAACCTTATCTAGCGTTGTCGATACTTCACCCTTCTTTACGCGGTCAACGGTACCCCGACCAACGCCGGATTTCTTCGATAGTTGGTCAATCGTTCTCAGCCCCTGACTGCCTTCCATCAGACGCGTTAAATTCGTGGCAAGTACGTTGATTAATTTTCTATTTTTCATAGCGTTACTTTGCCGCAAATAAAATCCCGTATGTGGGTTGTTAATATCCCATAAATGGGTTATTCTCATTTCATGACCTCACACCATGAAACCAGACTCGATTTTGTAGTCCGCCACCTGCGCGCCGCCATGCCAAAACAATGGGGGGAGATCGCAGAGAAATCAGGCGTCCCTGAAAAGACGATCTACAAAATTGCCTATCGGGAAACCAAGGACCCGCGTAGTAGCACCCTGGATGCGCTGCATGCTTATTTCGTGGCTGAAGACAAGAAAAAATCCAAACCATGAATTTGCCCCAATCCACAGCTTTAGCCTTTGCAGCGGTCGTATCGATTATTTGCATTGTTCTAGCCGCTCATTAAATTCGCGCCGTCGAGATTCGACGGTTTTATTTTGCCGGTTTTTGTACCGGAAACTACAGGAAACAATCATGTCGATAGCCGCCAGTACCCAAATGACCCTTGATTTTCAGCCCGGCTTAACCGAGCGGTTCACTGGTGTGCTGGATTGCATCCGTCAGGGCGCATACACCCACCGCAACCCGCTCAAGACCATTGCGGCCGACATGGATATGAGTCAGTCCGATTTGTCGCGGAAGCTGTCGGGAAGCCTTGATGATCCACGCCGTATGTCAGTTGAGGATCTGGAAAAGTATCTGGTAGCGACGGGCGATGTGACGCCTATCTATTACTTAGTAGAGAAATATCTTTCTGATGATGAGGCTAAACAACGTCGCGCTATGGGTGAGTTGGCAAAGCAATTGCCAGCAATTCTCGCTCTGATTAAATCAGCATCGGCACAGGCTCAAGGGTGACATTATGAAAATCGATCAGCAGATCAGCGCAATCGAATGCTTCCACGGTCGCGTGCAGTCCGATAAGGCTCGCCAGCACCTTTTAATTCTATCCAAGATGCGCCTTGGTTGCGCCTACACCGGGCAAGAACTTAGCCACATGACCGACCTGACACCGAACATCATCAGCGCCCGGTTATTCGAATTGCGCGCCTTGATGCAAGTCGAGCGTTTAGCTGATCGCCGCGCTTGCCCGCACTCTGGCGTATCGGTATTCGCTCATCGCAAGCTACCGCAACAAATGGTGCTGGTATGACCCAAGCCATGATCATGCGTGATCGCAGTGTCGAGTTATCGTCGGCCGAGCGCGAGGCCGCTACCAAAGCATTGGAAAAGGGTGTTCGCGGTATCGATGAAAAGAATCATAAAAGCTGGTGCCGGTTTTTGCGCGAACTGTTTTCGTTGGAAGACGGCGAAATTGCAGAGATCGGCACGCGCATGCCGCGCAGCGGACCGTATCACCGGTTTCACATGGCGATGGAGCAAGCCGTATTCAACGGTCAAGAGCGCTTCAATGATTTCGAGCAGTTCCGTAACTGGATAAAGATCGGCGCAGGTCATGTCACGTGGGTGCCGGGCGCGAAGGGCGGCATTGTTCCGCTGCCTAAATCAATCAGTTACGCAAAGTTGGAAGAAGGCGAAATGCGCGACCTCCATACCGCCATGCTTGGATTTCTCCACGGACAGCATGCGGCGCCATATCTCTGGAAGCATCTGGACGCCGAAGAAGCGGGCCGGATGATGGCAAGCATCTTGGATGGTTTCGCATGACCGCCTACTACAACGAAATTGACCCTTATGCAGCCAAATGGCTGCGCAACCTAATTGCAGCTGGTCACATTGCGCCCGGTGACGTAGATGAACGGAGTATTGAAGATGTTAGACCAGACGACCTACGCGGATACATCCAATGCCACTTTTTCGCTGGAATTGGAGTTTGGTCCCATGCTTTACGTCGCGCAGGATGGGCAGATTCGCGACCAGTCTGGACAGGTAGTTGTCCGTGCCAGCCTTTCAGCGCGGCAGGTAAAGGAATTGGATTTGCTGACGAGCGGCACCTTTGGCCTGCTTGGAACCACCTCATCAGCGAGTGCGATCCTCCAATCGTCTTTGGAGAGCAAGTTGCGAGTAAAGATGCAGACGCTTGGGTCGACCTTGTACACACTGACATGGAAGCCTTGGGTTACGCCTTCGGGGCGGTCCCGTTTCCGTCTGCGGGCATCGGTGCCCCGCACATCAGAGACAGGAACTATTGGGTGGCCCACGCCAACATGCAACGTCAACAATCAGCCAGAAACAGAAAGAGGGCTGCAAACGTTGGCGGGGCAAGCAAGTATTTCGGGCTGGATCACTCCAACGGTACGGGATTGGAAAGATACGCCGGGGATGACAGCGCAGCGAGACGGCCGGGATCGCGTCGATCAATTGCCCAGGCAAGCGTATCTGGCGGGCTGGCCGACATGCACGGTAACCGATTCATCGAGGGGAGTAAAAGACGCGAGACCCTGGGATACGGGCAAGCCGTTGAATCAGATCGTGGCGCTAGCCGGTTGGCCGACGCCATCGAAAGCCAACGGGGACGGCGGCCAAACGATGACGCATTGCAGTCCATCGGGGCGGAGATTGGACGGAACAAAATCACAGGTGACACTGAACGGAATAGTCAACTTAGCGGGATGGCCGACGCCAATGGCCGGAACGCCAGCACAGAAGGGGTACAACGCGTCAGCCAGCACGGATGGGGGCAGGAAAACGGCGGCGCTTTGCGGGGCGAACTTAGTGGGATCGGGAGTGACAACATCACCCGAATGGAGCGGCCCGGCCCGACGAACGGTTACTGGCGAGATGTTGACTGGCTTGGATGCCGGGATGGAAAGTGGCGGCCAGTTGAACCCAGCACATTCCCGCTGGCTCATGGGGCTGCCTCAAGAGTGGGACGACTGCGCGCCTACGGAAACGCTATCAATGCTGAAGCGGCAAAAACTTTTATTGAATCAGCCATGACGGTGCTTGCATGATTCGTTCAACATTTAAGCCAAAAGCCATATCTGGCGTATTGCGCACTGCCAAGCCCAGGTCTGGTGGGTCGACATTGGTAGCAAAACCAAAGACCCGTAAGTGTGCCATCTGCAAAACATCATTTGTTAAACGCACGATGGCGCACGTTGTCTGTTCGCCTCCATGTGCAGTTGCGAATAATCGATTGAAGGCCGCCAAGGCAGATCGCAAGATCACTGCCGCACGCAAACTGGCGATTAAACCGCGCGCTAAATGGATGGCAGAGGCGCAAGCCGCTTTCAATGCATTCATTCGTCAGCGCGACATTAATCAACTGTGCATTTCAAGCGGTCGCCCATTGCCGTCACAAGCAGCTGGTGGCGGATTTGATGCCGGTCATTACAGAAGCATTGGAAGCGCACCACATCTGCGATTTGATGAGCGCAACGTACATGGCCAGTCAAAACAGGATAACCGCTATCTAGCCGGCAATGCCGTCGATTACCGTATCGGGCTAATCGCAAGAATCGGTATTGCTGCAGTCGAGGAGTTAGAGGCCGACAACGCATTTCGTAAATGGTCTATCGATGATCTGACTGCGATCAAGGCTAAATACAAGAACAAGTTGAAGGAATTGGTCCCATGAATTTTTATCCTCATCATATTGGCGATTTCAATAATGCTACGCGGCACTTAACGCGTATCGAGCGCAGCATTTACCGCGATATGCTGGATATGTATTACGACACAGAGATTCCTCTGCCAATAGATTTCAACGCGCTGTGCAGAAAACTGCTTGCTAAATCCAACGAAGAGTCAACGGCTGTTGAACAGGTGTTGAACGAGTTCTTTACGAAAACAGTACAGGGCTGGCATCACAATCGGTGCGAAGAAGAAATTCTTGCGTTCCGCGCAAACATTACTGCGAAATCATCTGCTGGCAAGGCAAGTGCTGCAAAACGCGAGCTAGAAAGGCTAAAACGCATCGCAGAACTCAACGACAGTTCAGCAGCCGTTCAACAGCCGTTGGATTCTGTTGAAAATTCGTTGGTAACTCCGTTCAACCAACCAGAACCAGAACCAATAACCAATAACCAAGAACCAATAAAAGCAAATACGCCGCAAGCGGCTATTCCGGCTTCGCCGAAGAAATCGCGCAAGTCGCCAAAAATTCCTTTGCCTGAGGACTTCAAGGTTTCCGATGCTGTAATCGCTTGGGCCAACAAAAACGGAGTTCAAAACCTTGATCGCCATTTCGATTCGTTCATCGTCAAGGTCAGGGCGAATGGATACGTCTATGCCAACTGGGATGCAGCCTTACAAAACGCGATAAGCGACGACTGGGCCAAGCTGAGTAACCAGCCGCGGGGATCGCCCCAAACCTACGAATCAGCCAAAGACCGCAGCCGCCGTGAGGCATCCGAACAATTGACTGGACGAAAACAAAATGAGCAACGTCACGACATTATCGACATCAACTAACGCAGCGCCGATTACTTGGGTTGAGAGCCTGTTTGCTCGGATGCAGGGCATGTACGGCAATAAATTTCTGGACATGTGGCGCGACACTGACCCGGCAATGGTTAAGGCGCTCTGGGCTGCTGAGATGGGGAAATTGACCAACGATGAGTTGCGGCGTGGATTTTCGGCGCTGATGGCGCAAGAGTGGCCGCCATCACTTCCGCAGTACATCAAGCTTTGCAAGCCCTCGGTTGATTCGATGGTGGCTTACTACGAAGCCGTAGCGGGGGTACAGGCTCGCGCAAAGGGTGATCCGGGGGTGTGGTCACACCCAGCCATTTACTGGGCCTCTGTGCCACTTTCCTTCGATTTGGGAAGTCTACCATTTTCGCAGATCAAAACGCGATGGGAGAGGGCGCTTAGCGAACAGATGGACAAGGGCGAGTGGGAGGCCATTCCGCAACCCAAACTTGCACTGTCGGACATCGGCAAGACGATGCTTTCCAGGGAAAAGGCGGGGCAGTTGATGCAGGAATACAAGGCATCTGATGTCGTCAAAACACCACGAAGCGGAGTTGACCATTTGGCATGGGCAAAGATCATCACCCAGCGCGAAAAGAGTAAGGATAAATCGCTATCCATGATTCAAATTCGATTAGCAAAAGAGGCGCTTGGGTTGGCCACATGAAATGCCTTCACTGCGCTCACATCGACATGAAAGCCAGCGCCCAGCACACCAAGGTCGGCATGGCGCCATGCAAGACGCAAAAATTGTCGGGTGTGTTTGAAAGTTTGATGTTTGAGAGGAATTGCAGCAAATACGAAAGAGCGGAAGAAAAGATCGTTCTTGCGCGGGTTAAGTGGGTAGGTAGAAGTTCGAAACCAAACCAAGGAGGGGAATAATGCCCATCAAAAATAAACATAGTTATTCGCCCTCAGGCGTCATTGCCCATATGCGCGAGAGCAATGGAGTTCGCTACACATGCAGCGATATTGCCGCAACGTTTCGCGTTCCATCGGCAGATATGCGCATGATGCTGATGGAGTTGGCACAATCAGATGCGATTGAAATGGCAGTAGTAGGTCGCAACAAAGTTTATTTCATCCGGACGGCAGCCGAAAAATCGGCGCTTAGCAATATGGTTCAGACGCAGTACACGACAAAGGTTTATGCGCAGCACGGGGCAGCGTGGGACGCGGTGAGGGCGCGCATTGCCGATTCTAGGGCTATTCAGTCGTTGCATATGGAGCGGCCGGAATGACGAATCGCGGCGATTACCGCGATCCTCTTTTGATACTGCTTGAGCGTGAGAGTGTCACATGCAAGGGTTGCATCCACATCAAAGTCGCCTGGGATAAAAAGTTTTGCGGCAAAGGCAAGCAGTACGGGCAGAAGTGTAAAAATTACGTTGAACAGGGGAAGTTACGATGACCGATAAAGAATTGAACGCATATTGCGAGGCATGGGTAAACTGGTGCTACACTCGGCGATTTTATCTACAGCCCGGCGCGCAAAACATTCTGGCCCGCATGTTGCCCAGTAAAACCGGCGCTCCGCCTAACGCACGCAATGATCCGGACATGCAATTTTTTAATATGGCGATCCATGCGATGGCGGATATGCCGAAGCATGCCAACGGGTTCGCATGTTTCAAAATAACTTACATCGAGCAGCCAGACAGCATTAAGCGAGCTGCCGCAAATCTTGAGATTGATCGCTCAACCTTTTATCGACGCGCAAATGCATTTGCAAAAAAAGCGTATTCAATGCGTGGCAGCCTAAAGGCGGCGCACCATGCAATGGCAGAATGCGATTTAGTGGATGCAGATTAGTGTTGCAAAAAAACGCGACATAATAATTCATTTTGACCGCGACACTTTGCCCTAAAATAGGCACTTATTAGATAGTCTGAATAACTGTCTGAAGCGTTTTGCTACTTACAAGATATGTCTGAGTGATTCAAAGCCTTGCCTTAATCGGTGAGGCTTTTTGCATTTAAGTTTCAATCGCAGAGTAGAGAAGTGGTCATCTCGCCAGGCTCATAACCTGGAGGTCGTTGGTTCAAATCCAGCCTTTGCAACCATCTTTACATCTGAAGGCCGGGCTTATCGCGGATGGGGCCATAAGGCAGCGAGTAGCTTGACACTGGCGAGGTCTTAATCGGGTCAATTAGCCTATAAACCACGGAAGCAACAAGACATGCCAACAGCTGGCGAGCGGACATAGCCTAGGCCGCGACGAAGAAGCCAGCAAGATACGCCGAGCATGGAGCAACCTACAGACATAAAGCTTAATGTCGCCGGACGCTGTAACCGGCAACTATTCAAAGCCTCGCCTTCAACGGTGGGGCTTTTTGCTTTGTTCCGAGAGAGTGCCGGCGAGGCTGGCTAAGAGCGCACAGTGCTGCGACTGCTTGCGCGGAACACCCCAAAGGAGAAATACAATGAGTAAGATGCGCGCAAAAATGCAGGTAGGTTTCATTCAGGAGCACTTCTGGGGTCCTGAAAAGAGCAAGTCACAAGAAACCCTGACTATGCACGCTGTTGCCGCTTCAAAGTATCCGGAGGATGGTAGTGATGAGGACAATACGTTCGCGAAGTTCTCCCCAGGCGCAAACCTTTCCATCAACATCGCTAATCCAGCACTGTTCGGCCAGTTCAAGGTCGGCGAGAAATACTACGTTGATTTCACTGCGGCGCCTGATTAACGATTACTAAATGTCGAAAGGAGGTGATCCAATCGATAACTACAGTATCTTCTGCGCCGCTACCGCGCTTCGCCCTGACTCTTGATTGAGTTCAGGGCATTTTTATTTAAGGGCTTGCCATGCACTTAATGACCATGATGTTGATTATGTTCGGTAGAGGCATGAGTAAGCCAACCAAAGCGCCGAAGGTATCGCGCAACTGGCCGTATTAGTCATGGAAGTCTCGATCAAGATCAAGGTTGAAGTAAGTATCGCTTGGTGGTTCAAGCCTTACATGTACGGCGTACTCGCCATGTGCGCTATTACTGGTCGCGAACCAGATGAAGCCAAAGTAACGGCGTGGTGCATGAAGGCAGTACGCGCCAAGATCAATGGCAAGAGAATCAACGCTCATCGAGAATCGTAATTGCGTCACGCCAGCGCGGCCCTAGTGGCGTGTAACGACCGCACCGAGGACGAACAAAAGCTGATCCTTTCCCGCTTCGGCGGTTTCCAATCGGCGCGGGCCAAGGAAATTTAAAAAACGAACCCTATGGAAGACTCACATGGCAGATACATGTGGGGCGAAGACTCGCAGTGGCGGGGAGTGTAAAAAAGCCCCGTTAAAAGGAAAGTCGCGCTGCAGGTTGCACGGCGGTTTGAGTACCGGAAATCCTTCGGCAAAGGGCAATCAGAGCGCCATCAAACATGGCTTTTACTCTGATGCTTTGCTGGACGATGCTGAGCGCGATCTTTATGCGCGCGCTGAGATTGGCAGTATTGATGACGAAATCAGGCTGGCGAAGGTTAAGTTATTCCGCTATGTGAAGGCATCTGACAACGTTAGTTTGTTGGAAATGGTTGATGGTGCGCTTGAAGTCATCCGTAAGCAGGGCGAGGACATGCAAGGCGTGCCGTATGACAAGCGCGAATTGAAAGCCGCCGCACCGAACTATGCCGATCTCATTATCCGCACGCTCGATCTGATCCGGAAACTAGAAGTTGCCCGCGTTCAAATTCGCGCAGCCAAAGGTCAAGGCAATGAAGACGACAGTCTAACTAGAGAAGACACATTTATTTCGCCGGACGAGCCGATCCCAGATGAACCAATCCTCTGATGCGATCCAGCTTACCCGGAAGCAGGCCAATATTTACGCATGGGGCTGGCAGCCGAAAGCCCGGTTTCGTGATGCTGTATGCGGACGCCGGTTCGGCAAGACATTTTTAGGCGCGAAGGAAATGCGCCGGGCTGCCAAGTTGGCGGCTCGCTGGAATGTTTCGCCTGATGACGAGATTTGGTATGCAGCACCCACATTTAAACAAGCCAAGCGCGTTTTCTGGCGCAGATTAAAGCGCTCCATCCCGCGATCATGGATGGATGGTAGGCCGAACGAATCAGAATGCTACATCCTGCTAAAAACAGGGCACATCATCCGTATTGTCGGGCTGGACAGTTACGACAATCTGCGCGGATCTGGGCTGTTCTTTGCGTTGGTCGATGAATGGGCTGATTGTCCATACGAGGCATGGGACGAAGTTTTGCGCCCGATGCTCTCGACCTGCAAATACACGATTGACGGCGTTCAGTATGTTGGCGGCCATGCCTTGCGCATTGGTACGCCAAAGGGTTTTAACCACTGCTACACCACGTATTGCGATGGTCAACCAGGTGGTGAGCCGGACCACAAGAGTTGGCTATACACGACTCTTGATGGTGGCAATGTACCGCAGACGGAGATTGACGCAGCGATGCGTAAGCTGGATCCGCGCACGTTTCGGCAAGAGTATCAAGGCAGCTTCGAGAACTATTCAGGCCGCGTGCATTACGGCTTTGACCGACGCACCAGCGTCAAGGCGTGCCCATACGATGCGAAGCTCCCGATACACATCGGAATGGACTTCAACATCAATCCGATGAGCGCCACGATCTTCCAAGAGCGTCTGGACGGTGAAATCTGGCAGGTCGGTGAAATCACGATCATGACCAGCAACACCGATGAGATGGCGGACGAAATCGCATTGCGCTACGGGAAAGTCGGATTTGATCCAACCAAGCCGAATCTTGATCACATCACTGTGTACCCGGATCCGGCTGGCGCGCAACGCAGAACTAGCGCTCAGGGCAAAACCGACATCAGCATCCTGCGCGGCCACGGCTTCAAGGTGATCGCGATGGAGTCCCACCCACTGGTGCGCGACCGAATTAACCTGGTGAATGCAAAGATTCAAGATGCTACCGGCAAGCGCACGCTGTTCGTTGACCCGAGCTGTACCGAGTCGATCAAATGCTACGAGCAGCTTTGCTACAAGCAAGACAAAAACAAGAAAAGCACGAATCAGCCTGATAAAGAGATGGGCATGGATCACTTGCCTGACGCGACTGGCTATTACATTTACACGAAATTTGCATACTTACCCGCAAAACGGGTGCAAACCACACATATGAGTCGATAACGTGCCATTTAAAACGCTTCAATCTGCCTACCCGAAAGACGATGACTTGCCGCTACGTGCATTCCGTCTATCGGCATTGCGGCGCGTGATTGACGGCACGCTGTATGACGAGTTACCGCACCCATTCCACACTGAAAAGTCGGACGCCGGGGAATACGTGCCGCTGCGTGACCGCCGTCCATCGGTTCGGTATGCGTTGTGCCGCCTTGTAGTCGATGACTCAGTATCGATGCTGTTCTCGGAAGGGCATTTCCCCGGCGTTGATTGTGAGGATGAGGCGACTAAGGATGCGCTGGTACAGGTCATCAAAGAATCAGCTTTGAATGAAGTGATGATTGATGCGGCAACGCGTGGCAGTGTTGGCAGCGTGGCGGTCATGTTCCGTGTGATTGAGGGGCGCGTTTTCTTTGAAGTAATGGAAACCGAGTACCTGACGCCAACATGGAACCCGAAGGCACCAGACAAGCTGCTGATGGTCACGGAGCGCTACAAGGTCAAAGGTAAGACGTTGGCCGCCGCTGGCTATCCAATCAATGGCGATGACCTGCAAACTGATTATTGGTTTCAGCGCATATGGGATGCAAGCGCGGAAACGTGGTTTGTCCCTCAGAAAATTACGGAAGCGAAAGCGCCGTCAGTCGATACAGGCAGAACTGTTACTCACCCGCTCGGATTCGTGCCGGTGGTCTGGGTGCGTAATCTGCCCGGCGGCGACAAGATCGATGGTGCATGTACGTATCCGCCCGAGGCCATTGATGCCAATATCGAAATCGATTACCTGCTTTCGCAGGGTGGGCGCGGGTTGAAGTACTCGGCTGATCCTACGCTGCTTATCAAGGAGCCTGCTACTGGTAGTGATGGCTCAATGATTCGCGGTGCTGGCAATGCGATTACCGTCGGCCCAGATGGCGATGCCAAGATGCTCGAAATCAACGGCACTGCTACGCAAGCGCTAATGGACTATGTGCGCATGGTCCGCGAGCTTGCGCTGGAGTCTGCGCACGGCAACCGCGCCAATGCGGACAAGATCAGTGCGGCGCAGTCGGGCAGAGCGCAGGAGATGTTGAATCAGTCGCTTATTTGGCTGGCCGACAAGTTGCGCATTAGCTACGGCGAAGGTGCGCTGTTATCGCTGCTGACCATGGTCGTGACCGCATCGGAAAAGATCTCGCTGACGTTTAAGGACGGAAGTAAAGCCGGGAAGCTAGCGAAAGACAAGACTCTCGCGTTACGTTGGCCTGCGTGGTATGCAGCGACCGCATCTGATCGTCAAAGCGAAGCAACTACGCTGAACACCCTGAAGAATGCCGGTGTTATCAGTCAGGAAACAGCAGTTAAGACAATTGCACCTGAATACGACATTGAAGATCCCGCCGCAGAGATCGTGCGCATCGGGCAGGACCGCACCACAGAACTCGAATTGCTAGCCGCGACTACCGCAGCCACCAGCCAAGTAAAGGTACAGGAATAACATGGCAACATATAATTTAGTCGCTGGGGCGCTAGCAGTATCGCAGCCTATTGCATCGGGCCTGACTTCGATAAATATCAGCAACGCAGGCGCAGGTTTTATTGCTGTTGCGTTCGGTCAAGCTGGCGTGTTAGCGGTCGATGCAGACCATAGAATCGATCCAGCATCATCGGTTACATTGCCAGTGCCTTTAGGTGTGGCGGCAATGTCGGTAATTTCTGTTGGGCGAGGGCAAAACTGCCCTGTGATTGTCACAGAATTGCCGATTGATCCGAGGGCACCAACGGCAGCATCGTTTAATAAATCAGGCGATAGTATGACTGGCCCGCTGTTGCAGGCCGATGGCACAACCAGCGCTCCAAGCTATTCATTCTCCAATAGCCCGTCCACCGGCATAGTTAATTCTGCTGGAACGCTAGTTCTCACATCGCAGAGTAATTTTGTTGACCAACGCAATGGCGCGACGGCACAAGGTTTGCGGGTATCTAATACATGGACCGATGCTAGCAATAATGAATATGGCGTAAATGCTTGGATCGCCAATGTATACACAATCGGAACGCAAAATGCGGGAACTGGTGTTGCTCGTTCCGTTAGCTTTGTTTGTGCGGCTGTAGCCGGTTATACCTGGGGGGTCGGCGGTGCCAATAAACTTGTCTTAGGAACGACTGCATTAGCGCCATCTTCTAATGCAGGCTTAGACCTTGGATTTACAAATTTAGGATGGAAGCGATTCTATCTGGATGCATCGATCATAACTGTACCGGGCAATGCCACACTCAACAAAACAGCAGGACGCGTGGTCATGGCTGCGGGCACAAATTCAATTACCGTAACCAGTAATGTGATTACCGCAAATTCCATAATCACAGCCAGTCTTGCCACTAATGACGTAACCTGCAATGTAAAAAGCATTGTTGCGGCAGCGGGTAGTTTCACAATAAATTCGGCTGCAAATGCAACCGCCGATACGTCAATTAACTTTATTACAGTGAGTATTTAAAATGGACTTCACCGTATCAATCACCGACGCCCGCAAACTAGCTGGTATCACCGCCGCACGAAATGCCTATAACGCTGCAAATGCCATGGTCGATGGCTTCATACCACTAGGCACTGATCAAGAATATGTCCAATTCGTGATGGATGGCGCTTCAGAGTCTTACGCTGACCAGTATAAGGTTTAACTATCCCGCCGGTCGATCCGGCAAACCGCAGCACACGACCGCCTGATGGCGGTTTTTACTTTGGAGAGCCAGATGGCTGATACAGAAACGATTAGTACCCTCGCAGTAAAAATTCGCCAGAATTTGAAAGGGCAAGCGGCGATTGTGATTATCCAGCACCACAACGGCAGCATCAGCATGGTGGCTGACGGATGCAATCACGCGCAGGCAAATAGCATGCTGTCGCTTGGGATTCATTTGAATCTGAAGCAGCATGACGAACAAGTTTTGGCCGGAGCTGCAGGGCAGGACGCACAGACATTAGCGCAAGAAATCGAGGTGTTGAATGCTTAAGATTTCTAAGTTGTTCCACCTTCTGATGGTGCGCAATTTGATGATGTTCGTTGATGATCCTGATGGTGGCGTTGTGGGGCCGCCAAAAAATGCCCCCGCTTCGCCTGAAACTTTCTCCCGTGAATACGTGGGCGAGTTGCGAAACGAGAACAAGACCTACCGGTTGAAGGCTCAGGCACTGGAGGCAGAAAATCAGGCCGCATCAGATGCACTGGCAAAAGCGGGAACCGAGGCAGATGCCAAGGTAGCAGCAGCCACGCAGGTAGCCAATGATCGCATCCTTCGCGCCGAACTGAAGACTGTAGCGCTCAAGGCTGGAATGATCGATCTGGACGGTTTGAAATTGGCCGATCTATCGCTAGTCAAGTTAAATGACGCGGGCGATGTCGAAGGCGCTGATGCGCTAATGGCCTCACTCAAGGAATCGAAGCCTTACCTGTTTCAGTCGTCTAGTACCACGACGCAGACACAAACAGCCCCGAACAAGAAGGATCCGGAAACTGTTGATGTTCGCAAGATGACAAAAGAAGAATACGCCGCGCACAAGAAATCATTTGCCGGCAAGTAGCAACACCGTTTTACCCGTATCGCGGACTGACTCCGAGGCGGAAGAAATGAACCCTTTTCTTTCAAATTTAGGAGTCTATCCGCCATGGGTATTCAAGCATTTCCGGCATCACTGGTGCCTATCATCCAAACCAACATGCTGGAACGCGAGTTTCAGGATGCTTTGCAGTCCGTTACAGCCTTCCGCTCTATCGCTGATCGCGAAGAATTTAGTATCGGCATTGGTGAAACGATCACCAAGACCCGTCGCGGCCTGAAGGCACCAGTCACCACGCCACTTACGCCATCGACAAACACCAATCTGGACAATGGGCTTACCCCTGCTGGCTGGACAGTCGAACAATATTCGCTGGCGCTCAATATGTACGCCGACACCATCGATCTGAATATGGTGACGTCACGGGTTGGTTTGGCCTCGCAGTTCTTACAAAACGCTAACGTCAACGGCGTTCAGGCTGGTCAGTCGCTGGACCGTATCGCCCGCAATACCCTGTTCAATG
Organism: Glaciimonas sp. PCH181; assembly: GCF_003056055.1. Taxonomy (NCBI): domain Bacteria; kingdom Pseudomonadati; phylum Pseudomonadota; class Betaproteobacteria; order Burkholderiales; family Oxalobacteraceae; genus Glaciimonas; species Glaciimonas sp. PCH181. The sequence continues at coordinate 1,530,875 of NZ_PYFP01000001.1, read as the reverse complement.
CGCATTTGGGTGGAAATACCCGTGTGCGCACAACATTAGGCGCGCCAGGCACTGCGTTGACCGTAGACGATATTCGCGGATTCCAAAACGTGTTCGTCAATGGCGTGTTGGTTCCAGTGTCCGCAGGCGCGCCGATGACCGTAACGGTCGGTTCGAATTCCTACACACTGCAAACCGCTGTTGCAGACGGCAGCAATGTCTCAACGGCACCAAACGGTGTTTCGGGCGTTCTGAATTTCTCGGGCAACGTCACAGTGGCTGATGGAACCGCGCTTAACGCTGTCGTATCGGCTGTTGCACCTTCCATTCTGCGCGCAGGCGGTCGTAGCACTACCGCCGGTTTGGTTGGTACTGATCTTCTGACCATGGGCTTGTGCTTGGATGCGGTTGCGCAATTGCGTAACAACAACGTGCCAACCATTGACGGCCTATACAACTGCTATCTGGATAACAAGTCAGCGCGGCAGTTGTTCACTGATCCCGACTTCAAGCTGCTGTTCCAAGGAGCGAATGCATCCGAAGCATTCCGTACTGGTCGCGTAGTTGAATTGCTGGATCTGCGATTCATTCCGACCACTGAGGCATATCAACAAACGCTCGGCGCGGTCAACGTTAAGCGCCCAATTGTTTGCGGCAAGGGTGCGTTGATCGAGGGCGATTTCGCCGCAACTGGTTATTCGGATGTGGCCACTGAGAATGCGTTGATGCAGATGGTCGACGGTATCGCAATGGTCACCCGCGAACCACTGGATCGTTTGGCGCAAATTATCGCCCAGTCGTGGTACTGGATCGGCGGCTTTTGCGTGCCGACCGACCTTACTGCGAACACAACGATCATTCCTACGGCTAACAACAGCTACTACAAGCGCGCAATCGTACTCGAAACCGCGTAACTGGTAGTGCTTAGCGCGGGGCCACAAGCTCCGCGCTGATTCGATAGTTTGACGGAGGAAATATGGCAGGTTCAGGCAATCCGGATGATTTAGTCCCGTGCATCATCAATGGCGTTACGGTCAATCTTGATCCGTCACTGGTAGCTGCGGCTGCTGGCGGCATCATCGTTACGCCGACAGCAACATTTAGCTTTGCCTACAACGGCGAAGTAATCGAATTTACGTTCGGCGATCCGCAATCAGTCGATGCAGCGTTGCAAGCGGCATTAGTGGCGGCTGGCGCTCCGGTCGTATAAGGAAAATTATGCCTCTCGGAACCTCATATCTCACTGAAACTGTGCCCTATGTCGCAAGTGGTGTTACGCAACAGTTGACGCCAGCGCAGATGAACGCAACCTTTGGCGCGGGTAACGTCAAGACTGCTACGAAGTCCTTTTCGATTGTCCAGAACGGGCAAACGATCAATTTCATCAAGAATGTACCGCGCTATTGCGATGCTGGCCTGCTGGCACTGCTGGTGCTACACAACGCCCCGGTGGTCTAATGGCTAAGAAACCACAAGCCGTCGAGGCAGAGTCGCTACCAGTCCGCATTACCATGGCTGAGCGCGCATTTTATGAAATCGGAACATCTGGCGTCCATCGTGATTTGATCGCGGGCGACGTCATCACTGACCCGGTTGTCATCGCCGAGGTAATCGCTTTCGGCGCATCCTGGTATTAAGCATGGGCACATTCACAAATTCGGAGAAAGTGGACATCCGCAGATTTTGCGGTTTTCAAGGATATGGATCTGTACCAGTGCAAGCCTTCGGCGCTCGTTTCAGCGCTCATTACGGAACCCTTGAGTTCAGACTCAACAACTACGCGCCCGAAGAAGAGGCCGTAATCCGCACCACTTATCTGACAAATTTATACACGCTAGAAACTGCTATTTTTGGCGCAGGCGCGAATCTGGATACTGATCAAGCGGCAGTGTGGACGCATAACAAGCGCGAAGTCGCAGACCGCACTGGGTTGTTCAATCAAGTAAGGCGCGAGTTGTGCGCGTTCATCGGTATTCCGCCTGGTCCTGGCATGGCCTCATCTGGTGGCAGCATCAGCCTGATCGTCTAATGGATAGCACAACGTTACAAAGCCGCATTTACAAGGGCTATGGCAAAGCCGCGTTACGCATTGGGCCAATCAATACGGTCTACCGCGCATCAAGTGCAATTTCCTCTCAAGGCAATACCGTTACCACACTGAATGCCAGCTTCAACGCTGAAGACATGAAGTACGGCCGCCCAAACAAGTATGGCAAGCCGACGTGGTTCGGGTTATTTGATGGCACGTTAGTCGATGTAGGCGATTACTTGATCGGCCCACAAGGAACATTCTTCGTCGCCGCCATGCAGTTGACGCTGCCGATCCTGATGGTCGAATGCAATCGGACGATCAATATTTTGCGGCCACAACAGCAAACCGGTATCGGCCAAGTTGGTTACGGCGGCGATACGGATGCAAACGAAACAATATTGATGCAAGGCTGGCCAGCATCGGTCTTGCAGGGCACGAAGGGCGAAAAAACGGAGATTGGATTGCCCGGCGATGTTCGTACGCCGTGGTGGGCCATCTTGCTACCTAGTTTTTCAGGCGTGGTACTGCGATCTGCCGACATCATCACTGACGAACTTTCACGCCGCTACGTTATTAGCTCGGCTGAATTGACCGATGCAGGGTGGCGATTAACCGCAATGCAGGCGCAAACATGAGTGACATCATCGATGTTCAGAACACGCTGGTCGGTGTCATCGCAAATGCGGCGTATCCCAACGGCACGGGGCAAGCCTCAGTGTCTGGTAACCCGATTGTTGTTTACGCAGGATGGCCTACAGCTTCGCGGTTGGATGCTGATCTGATTGCTGGTAAAGCCCACATTACCGTTTTTCCAACTGCAACAGAGAGCAACAAAACCCGGTATCCCAGAGATTGGGTGCAGCAGAGCGTGAATACTGCGACTGTCACTGCAACGATTGCGGGGCAGACGGTGGTTATCGGTGGCGCGATGCCTTCGCCTTTCACCGCGCACAACATCATGGCTATGGTAAATCACCAGCCATATGTTTACGCAGTTCAGTCCAGCGACACATTGACGTCAATCGCCACAGCTTTGGCGGTTTTGATTGCCGCTGGCGTGCCTGGTACTACATCAGCAGGCACTGTTATCACGATGCCGGGCGCTGCAAACATCACAGTTGTTCGCGTCGGCGTCACAGGAACATCGATACGCGAGATACGGCGCCAAGAACGCGTTTTCCAGTTGACGGTATGGGCTAACACTCCATCTCAACGCGATGTGATCGGTTCTGCGCTCGACATTAGCCTAGCAAATACCGAGTTCTTGACGCTGCCAGATGGTTACGGCGCCCGGCTCATATATCGCAGCAGCAACGTGATTGACGGCCTGCAAAAAGCCAAACTTTACCGGCGAGATTTCATGTATGCGGTTGAGTACGCGACTACGCAAACTGAAGTAGATGCGCAGATCACGCAAACACAATTGAATACGTCGGTGCAGAACGATGGCGCTACGCAATACACCGCCCCACGAACTACTTATTTTTAGGATTAATCATGTTTGCACTGACCGTAATTGAAAACTTTCTTGATCATGTCAAAGGCGACAGCATCACTGATGCCAAACTGATTAAGCAATATGTCGATTCGGAGTGGCAGAACCACTTTGTGAAAACCGCAGCACCACCGGCAGATCCGGCTCCCAAGTAACTCGCTCACATAAGCCCGCTAAATGCGGGCTTTTTCAATTCTGGCCGCCGATGTGCGGCTTTTTCATTTTTAGGAGCCGTATATGCCAGTTTCCCAGCAAGGGTCGATTAATACGACCGCATTGATCGTGCCAGATCTCTATGTGCAGATTGTGCCGCCGAGCGTGACGCTACTTAACGGCCTGCCGACCAACATCCTTGGCGTCGTTGGAACTGCAACCTGGGGGCCCACCAATGCGCCTACAGTCATTGGCAGTATGGCGAGCTATGCTCAGCAGTTCGGTCAAATTCAAGCCCGGAAATATGATATGGGAACCGCCCTTGCGGCGGCAGTATTGCAGGGCGCAAACAATTTCCGATGCATCCGCGTCACGGATGGAACTGATGTTGCGGCGTCGATTATCGCCCAAGTGACCTGCATCACATTCACTAGCAAATATACGGGTACGCTTGGCAATCAAGCGCAAGTAATTGTTTCTGCCGGATCGCAAGCAAATACCTTTAAGGCTACTGTGACGATGCCTGGCGTTGTGCCAGAGGCATTCGACAATATCCCCGGCACTGCAAATGCCCTATGGGTAAATATGGCCTCTGCAATTAACACTGGGGCATATAACCTGCGAGGCCCATCGCAGTACATCGTTGCCACGGCTGGCGCGGGCATTACAGCGCCATTGCTTGCTACTTATTCTCTGGCGGGTGGCACCGATGGCGCGACCACTATCACTGGCGCCGTGTTGGTTGGCGTTGACACGCTGCCACGCAAAGGTATGTACGCGTTGCGTAATACGAATACATCGATTGCTATGCTGGCAGATTGCGACGATTCCACCACATTTTCTCTGCAAGTGGCATACGGCTATTCCGAAGGCACTTACATGGTTGGTGTTACACCGGCTGGCGATACCATCGCCAATGCGGCAACCGTAAAATCCACTGCCGGCATTGATGCCTACATTTTCAAATATTTGTTTGGCGATTGGATATATTTCAACGATACGGTGAACAACCAAGTCCGCTTGATTTCTCCACAAGGCTTTATTGCTGGCCGCTTGGCGAATTTATCGCCAGAGCAGTCAAGCCTGAATAAGCCGCTATACGGCATCGTCGGCACGCAAAAATCATATCAAAACTTAGCCTATTCATCGGCTGAATTGTCCTTGCTTGGTCAGGCTGGCATTGACCTTATTACCAACCCTATTCCAGCTGGCAATAGCTTCGGCGCACGTTTCGGCCACAACAGTTCGAGCAACGCGGTTACCAATGGCGACAATTACACGCGAATGACGAATTACATCGCTTATACGCTGAATGGTGGAATGGGCTTGTTTGTCGGTCAATTGCAAAGCGCTACGGTCCGGCGTCAAGCTGCGTCAACAATCTCAGCGTTCCTTGAGGGCATGAGTGGCCAAAATATGATCGGTAGTGCAGATGGCACACAGCCATACAGCGTGCAAATTGACAATGCCAACAATCCCCAAAATCGGGTTGCGCTTGGTTACCTGCAGGCCGATGTCAAGGTGCGTTACCTGTCAGTAATCGAGAAATTCATCATCAACGTTGAGGGCGGACAGTCCGTTGTCATTAATCGCCAGTCGGTAGCACTCGCCTAATCCCACCCTGAACGCACGATAAGCCGCCCAAGAGGTGGCTTTTTTATTTGGAGTTTCACATGCCTTTAAATTCTTATTCAGTAGGGCGGGATTTGTCGCTAGACATTACCGGCCCGAATGGTCCGCTGTCATTCAGCCAAATTACTGGATTCTCGTCCAAGCCAGATATTACTGATCAAAAAATCAAAGGATTGGACGGTATCACACGTCACTTGCGATTTCCTGATGGCTGGTCTGGGTCATTCGATATTGAGCGACAAAACTCAACGCTTGACGACTATTGGTCGCAGCTGGAAGCGAACTATTACGCCGGACTCAATGAATTGCCGGTCACGATTACGGAAACCATTCAAGAGGTGAATGGCTCCGTTTCGCAATACCGCTATTTACAGGTTTTGCTGACTATCGATGATGCCGGGTCATATAAGGGCGATGCATCCGTGCATCAAAAACTTCGCTTCGTTGCTGCGCGCCGCGTCAAAGTTTCGTAACAGCACCAACCAAGCCCCGCCACCACCAGGTCGCAGGGCTTTTTAACGCCCAATGGGGTATCACATGAAAGGCTTTGCCATGCACGATCTTAAATTTAATGACCACAGTTTTGAGCTTGTTGAGTGCAATGGGAAAACGTGGCTTACCGCTGCGGACATCGCAACGGCACTCGGATACAGTCGGTCAGATCAGGTATCCCGTATTTTCCTTCGTCATGAGCGTGAGTTTTCGCAGTCAATGACTATGCTTTTTCGGAACACCACTTTGGGTTTCGGGGTGCAGCCATCAGATGTTCGTCTATTTAGTCTGCGTGGAGCGCATCTTATTGGCATGTTTTCCCGGACAACAAAAGGCGTCGAGTTCCGCAAATGGGTGCTTGATAGGTTGGATGAAGTAGACCGCCAATCAATCCCAAATAGATCGCTGATGGTCGCGTGGTTCGAGGCGAAGGCCGCTGTAGATAGTCAAGACCGTTTTGCCAGTATGTGCGGCAAAGGGTTGAGTGAACACAAGACACGCAAGCCGCCGCTGACAGAGCGACTTGATCAGATCGGAAAGAAATTACAACCAGCACTTAATTTCAACTAACCCGGCCACGAGCCGGTTTTTTATTGGACTCATCATGACAAAAATCACCCTTAAAGAAACGCCAACGCAAGAAGTCCTTGCCAAGGCTAACGAAGAATCAACAGTGATCGACGCGCTAGGTCGCACGATTAAGATTAAAAAGCCCGGCGTGCTGGCGCAATACCGGTTAATCGAGGCTCTGGGCGATAGCGCAAAAAACCAGACTTATATGGGTATGGTATTGCCGCTTATTTACGTTACCGCGATCGATGATCTAGCGGTAAATCAACCAAAAACGAAATTGCAGGTTGAGGCGCTTATCCAACAATTGGATGAATCAGGTATCGAAGCCGTCATGAATCATGTGCAAGAAAAGTACGGCAATAGTGACCCTGAAAAGGATAAGGAAGAACTAAAAAACTAGTCCGGTCTAGCCCTATTCGCGAATGTCTATGGCTCATAAAGAATGGTGTTTCTGAGGATGTGGCATTTGGGCTGGATGACGTAACGCGGGCAGGTTGGTCAATTATCTTTTCAGAGATGGAAGGCAACAAATTCAATTTTGACTCAATGCAATTCGAGGATCGCTCATGAAAGAGTTTGCTCACATCGGAGAAATGATCGCGCATTTAGCCACCATGGCAGCAGCAGAAACATTAGCCCTACATCACGGGCTAAAAAAGTGCGCAGTGGCTATCGAAAAAACAGCTAAGTCTGAAATTGGGACTTATCAGGGTGAGGTTGGATCATTTGCGGCCTGGGATCAATTGGCTGATAGCACTCAGGCGGATCGTGTTGCAAAAGGATTTACGCCTAATGATCCACTCAAACGCACAGGTGAGTTGGGCGAAACCATTAGTCACAAGCTCGATGCATTTGATGCCGTAATCGGCTCAACCAGCGACATCATGGTTTATCAAGAACTCGGCACAGATCGAATCCCTCCGCGCGCTGTTCTTGGGCCTGCAGCGATACGAAATAAAGAGTTGATTCTTAGGACGCTTGGACAAGCTGCCGCAGAGGGATTGTTGTACGGATCGAGTACAACGCTGACGAAATTAGAATAAAACCACGTAAAAAAGGAAGCAGACCGCCATTAGCGCTATCAGCCCAATGATAAGCAACGCCAAAGACATGATGAGTAGATCAATTCTTTTTCCAAGCGGCATTGCATGCTTGAAATGAAGTCCGGTTCGCGACGCATCTCGCGTCTGATTATCGGCTGGTCGAATGTTTGGGTACTGAACAAACGAAAAACGATCCGCCATTTTTTCTTGAAGTCTATGTAGTAGTTTCATTTTTCCACCGGGATAGCAAATGTTTGATGCCTATAAAATTGGAGTAACCCTATCGCTGACAAACCACGTCAGCAAGGGGCTAATGCTCATGGCAAAAGATTTTGCAAAAACCGAAGAGCAAGCGTCGTTATTGCAAAAGCGAATTAAAAGCATTCAGAATGATGCCTTAAAAGGCGGTCTTTTCCTCGGCCTTGGTGCTGGAATGTTAGCACTTTTGAAGGGTCCATATGAAGAAGCTAAAAAACTGGCACAAGCCCAGGCTAATTTTCAAACACTGAACTTGTCAGCGCTGGAAAATTCGGAGGCATTTGGAAAAGCAGCATCGATGTCGCATAAGATTCTCGGCACTACGATCACTGATAACGTGAAGTTAATTCATGATTTGCATACTGCTTTTGGCGATCTGCACCATGCCATTGGTACTGCGGATATTTTCGCCCAAATGTCGATAGTCGCCAAGGTAGCTAACGGCGGTAGTGATGTCGATGGCTTGGTGAATGCGGCAGCCAAGGCGCTAGAGCATCGCGGCGGGAAAGTTATTAATAATCCCTTAGAGTTTGACGCGGAAGCGAATCTGATGACCAAGGTCATGCTAGCAACGAAAATGCGTGTTAGCCCAAAAGACTATTTGACTGCGTCCGGGACCGGGAAAATGGCCTATCAGATGTACGATAAAGAATATCTGTACGGTAACTTCGCTGGGCGCATGGCGATTAATGGCGGTGCGCGCTCTGGAACGGAAGGAATGACAGCTTTTAGTTCGTTGATCGGCGGACACATGGACTCCAAAGGAAAGGGTTTCTTGGCCGATCTTGGTCTTTGGCAAGAGGGATTCAGCAAAAAACGGCTTGGAATTATGCATCAAGCTATGGCAGGACTAACCCCTGAAGAGCGAAAAATTGCGACAACTAGCATGGGCGGCCAAGCTGTTATTTCGGGCGGATTAAACGACGCTGATGCAGAGTTATTTGCGCATCGCCCAGATTTGTTCGTCGCAAAAATGATTCCGCTAGTACGCCAGCGTTTTGGTCTAGACATGACGGATGACCAAATAGCTCTTATGGTAGCCAAAAATCTTAACCGTAGCACTGGTAACGATTTAGGTACGCAGGTAACAATGGCATTAAAGCTTGCCAAAGATACGGCCATCATCAATAAAACAATGGATATAGGATCGGGCTATCAGCACTACATGAAGTCGCCAGAGGGCGCGGAACAAGCTGCCAGCGCCGCATGGAAGAATTTTCTTACGGTGTTCGGCTCGGTTTATCTGCCGCAGATTACCAATGGATTGCTTAAGCTAGCAAGTGGCCTGGATTCACTCGGAAAGTGGGTTGGAAAGAATCAAGTATTGGTTAAGGGTCTTGTATATGCGTTCGCTCTGCTTGCTGGTGGATTAATGATGCGTGGGGCTGTGCTTTTGTTATCGGCTGCGTTTAGGGGGCTTGGCTTGTCGTTAATGTTTCAAGCGGCAGGTGGCGTGGCCGGGATTGCCAAGATCGGCCCCACATTGCTTGGTGCGGCTGGGGCGCTGAGTAAATTAGGTCTAGCTGCAAACATTGGCGGCACCTTTTTCCTTGGCTGGCAACTGGGTACATGGCTAAACGAAACTATGATTGCTGGCACAAAATTTGGCGATTGGATTGGTAGTTTTGTCGCTCATTTAATGGCTCCATTTAGCAGCGAAGCAAGAAACGCAATCAAAGCAAATTCCGGCAAGGAATGGTACGAATTTGGCCCATCACTTAACACTGGCATGATGGACAAGCCAGGCGGTTACTACGACCGAGAGGCTAAAAAGATGGCGAATAAGTCAGGTGTAGATAGTCATGTCGCCACCGCGAGTTCACGCCCGATCGTAATTCAAAACAGTATGGTGCTTGATGGAAAAGTTGTTGCAAATGCTGTGAATACGATTAATGCCCGAAAAATGTCAGCGCCACAATCGGGCATTGGCCGTATTGACTTTGGCATCACAACCCCCTCTCCCGGAATGAATTTTTAATGAGTCCAGACACCTACTTAATTTTAGACGATCTGAATTTCTCACGCTTTGAGGTTCCGGAGCATATTCAGTTCGGGGGGGATCAGATGCTGGCCGTGCATGAATTGGTCGGCGGCAAGCGCACTGTCGATGCCATGGGGCGTCAGGATAAATTGCTTGAGTGGTCAGGTATTTTCATCGGCCAAAATGCTAGTGACCGCGCACGCTATTTGAATTTCATGCGAATAGCCGGCACTCAGCGGACTTTAACGTGGGCCGAATACGCTTACAAAGTCGTGATTAAGACGGCGCTAATGGATTTTCGGCGCGCCTATGAAATCCCTTACTCAATCAGTTGCGAGGTAGTGGAGGACATGACCTTGCCAGTCACAAAAGCACCGCAAGCACCTATTGATCCCGCGATCATGGATGATATGAATACGGCAAATGTGTTAGGCGGCTTAATCGGAGATGGTCCGCTTTCTATCGCATTGGGTACGCTGAATTCTGCAATCAGTGCAGTGTCATCATTTGCTAATGCGGCGCAAAGCACGATTAATAGTGTTCTGGGACCATTAGCAGCGGTGCAGGCACGCGTTACGACACTCATTGCCAGCACGGGCAACACCATCGCCAATATCGCCACTGTGGGCGGCATATTGCCAAACAACCCGATTGCGCTGCAAGCTGCAAGACTATCATCGCAAGTCGCTGGGTACACCCAACTGCCACAACTGTTGAATTTGCAATCAGCTACCGGCCGCATGGGAATGAATCTCGGGGCGATCAATACATCAGGCAGTAGCATCGTTACCGCTGGCGGCAACTTGTTCACGATGGCGTCGAAAGCTTATGGTGACGCCACAGCATGGACAACGATTGCACGGGCGAATAAATTGTCAGACCCAAATCTAACTGGTGTTCAGACCGTTTTGATACCGATCAATCCAGATGGTTCAGGCGGTGTCTATGGGGCTTAACCCGCCAGTAATATCGCAAGTACGGCAGCCGCGTGGCATCGTGACAGTTCAGGGCCATAACGCTGATGGCTCGTCGGGGTCCGTGATTCGGCTTAACGGCTGGGTCCGATGGGAAGTGGATAACAACACCTTTTATGAGGCTGATACTTTTCGCGTGACGTTTGCGCTGTCTGCTTTGCCCTCGGCTTATGCTGACGCATGGTGGGCAAATCAACAGGAAGTATTTGTCGAGATATTCGCAGGTTTTCCGACAGATCCAGAAAATTACGCCGCCTCTGATTTGCAAAGTCTCACGTATGGGCGGGTGGACGATGTGTCGTATGATCCCGTGGCGCGTACTCTGGAAGTGTCAGGACGCGATCTGACGGCGACGATGATCGATGCGAAGACCAGCGAGACATTCCAAAATTTAAGTTCTAGCCAGATTGCGACATTGATCGCATTAAGACATGGTTTAACGCCCATTGTAACGAAGACCCCTGGTCTATCAGGTAAGTTTTACCAGATCGACAATGTGCGAATGAATCAGCAACGGAGCGAATGGGATATTTTGACGGCCTTGGCTGGCGAAGAGCAGTTTTCGGTTTATGTCAAAGGCAAGGAATTACATTTCGAGCCAAGTACGCAGACTCTTACGGAGTCAGTTGTCGTAACGCCGAAACCGAGTCAAGCAGATATAGACGCACAGCAGACGAAGGTGAATACCGCAAAGGCCGCCTTGGAGGCGCAAGTGGCGTCCTTCTATCCAGTCAATGATCGCACGGTAGCACTTCTAAACCAATATAAGGCCAATCCATCTCCTGATTTGGATCAACAACTTTTAGCGAGTCAGGCTCAAGGCGATGCAATTTTGGCGCAAGCGCATGCGGTCCAAAAACCTGCCTATGATGCGGAACTCGCCAAATTAAAAACATTGTCCGAGACTTCGGATTCCATTCAGCGCGTGAGCAATGCTTATGTACTGACGTGGGAGCCGCCAAGTGGTGAAAACGGTGCCTTTGGGTTTAATGGTAAGTCGATCAGTTTTAGTCGGGCATTGACATTGGCGCGCGGTGTTGTGGTTACCGTGCAGTCTGTTAGCCCTAAAACTGGCAAAGCGATCAAAGTAACGTTTCCGGCCAAGGCTGCAAATATCAAACCGGGGCAAAGCACGCCACAAGCACAGCAATATAGCTGCGTCATAGCGCACCTTACCTATGAAAAGGCGCTGCAAAAAGCGCAGGAGATACACGCTGGAATATCGCAACATGAAGTCAAACTGACTGCAACGCTGCCAGCCGACAATCTCTTACAGCCGACGAATTTGATCCAAGTGATCGGCACCGGAACCGCATTCGACCAGACTTATTACCCTGAAAGCGTTACCCGCGAAATGGATATTTCAACTGGATACACAATGTCGATCAGGGCTAAAAATCACTCTCCACAATCGGTAATTCCATTATGAGGGCGATGCTAAATGTGATGCGGCAACAAGCCACACAAGTGATGGGCGAGTATGCTAATACGCGGCTTGGTACGGTGCAAAGTTACGATGCAGGTAATTATTCGGTACGGGTTGCGATCCAGCCAGAGGGAAATTTAACCGGGTGGATCCCGCTTTTGTCGCCTTGGGTTGGAAATGGGTGGGGAATGTTCTGCCCGCCGAGTATTGGCGATATGGTCGAGGTGCAGTTTCAGGAGTCGGATCACGATGCTGCAATGTGTTGCATGCGCTTGTACAACGATCAAAACCGTCCGCTTTCGGTGCCGTCTGGCGAGTTTTGGATGGTACACAAAACCGGCTCTGCATTGAAATTCCACAATGATGGTTCAATTGAAGTTATTGCGAATACAACTGCCAGCTATACTGCCACTCAACATAATTTTCACGGGCCAGTCACGATGGATCAAACACTGCAGGTACTGCAGCAAATCACCGGGCAGGGCGGCGCAGCAATCAGCGGAGGTGCGGGCGCATCTATGACTATTACCGGGAACACAAATTTCGTCGGTTCTGTTACTGCCAACGGCCATGCAATCGATGATACGCACTTGCATAGTAATGGCAATGGCGGCGCGAATACTGGCACGCCGCTATGAGCGATTTAAACCATTACATCGGTGGTGATCTATCACTGTCGGCTACAGGTGATTTTTTGAAAGTTGATGGCACGATACAGGGTCAACAGCGTGTTTTGCGCCGCCTTCTTACCAACCCGGCTACGCTCGACAGTAACGGCAATGTAATCGTACCTGCTGATTATATTTTCCATCCAGCTTACGGTGCCGGGTTGCCGCGCATGGTCGGCGATACCCTCAATATTCCTAAAATTCGCGCCTTGATTCGTGGGCAAATTTTCCTAGAGGCGTGCGTATCCAAAAATCCGGAGCCAATTATCACCGTTACGGCAATTCAAGGCGGTGTGTCGGTCTATATCCACTACAACGATGCAATCACCGGCAAGCCGGTCGCGTTGGCTTTTGATGTGAACAGGTAAAACATGGCTCTCAGTACGCAAGATTTCCCTACCATTGTTCGCAATGCGGTTACTGCTGTTCAAGGCGCTGCGCGCGGCTTAGTCGATTTAACGATTGGCTCTATTTTGCGCGCTGTGATCGAAGCCAACGCCACCGTTATTTTGTGGCTACAAGGCCTGATCCTTCAACTGTTAGCAACCACCCGCGCGGCAACATGCAGCGGGCCTGACCTTGATTCGTTTTATGCGGACTTCAACTTTCCGCGACTAATAGCTGTTTCCGCATCGGGGCAAGCCACTTTTGCGCGCTTCACGCCAACCGCGCAAGCAGTAGTCCCAGTTGGCGCAACAGTCCTAACGGCAGATGGTACGCAGTCTTACACGGTTAATCTGGATATAACCAACGCAGCCTACAGCGCGGCACTTAACGGTTATGTATTGGCTGCTGGCGTGTCGAGCATTGTCGTTACAGTAACAGCAGTGAACGTCGGAACAGCCGCCAATGCCATCTTAGGCCAGATTTCACTTATCAATCAGCCGATCCCGGGTGTGGATACGGTTACTAACGCAGCGGCATTTAACAATGGGATTGACCCCGAGTTAGACCCAGCTTATCGAATACGTTTTATCGCCTACATTGCATCGTTGTCAAAGGCAACGAAAACGTCTATTGGTTACGTCATCGCATCGCTGAAGCAAGGCATTACCTATTCGCTGACTGAAAATTTGAATTACGCAAGCATAGCGCAGCCCGGCTATTTCTACGCGGTTATCAATGATGGAACCGGAGCGCCACCTAGCACACTCCTGAATTCAGCATCGAACGCGATCGATGCGGTGCGTCCATTTACATCAACGTTCGGCGTGTTCGCTCCTACCGTTGTGACGGCGAACGTTGCGATGACAATTACCACTGCGGCCGGATATAACCACGCTGCGTCTGCTGCATTGGTAACCACAGCAATCGCATCCTACATAAACGCACTAACCCTCGGTCAATCGTTATCGTTCTCGCGCTTGACGCAAATTGCTTATGACGCTTCGGTTGGCGTGACCAATGTCACAGGGATAACGCTAAACGGCGCAACCGCAGACATGAGCGCAACCGCGCAGCAAACAATACTTGCTGGAACAGTGAGCGTAGCGTAATGGCGACCGGCGATCAAAGTGATATTTTTGGGCGCATTAAAAGCGTCATTCCGCGCTGGTTCGGACCGTCTAGCCCACTATTAGATGCATTGGTTCAAGGCTTGTCTAATTCTTCAGCATTTGTCTTTTCTCTGTATTTGTACGCAAAATTGCAAACGCGGATCATGACTGCGACCGATGGTTGGCTTGATATGATTGCAGCGGATTATTTCGGCGCAGCACTTCAGCGAGCAACAAATCAGTCTGACGCTAGTTTTCGCGCACGCATCATTATCAATATGTTCCGCGAGCGCGGGACCAGATATGCGATCACGAAGGTGCTAACGGATTTGACCGGCAGAGCGCCAATCATTTTCGAACCTCAGCGACCCGCCGATACCGGCGCATATCGCGCTCCGAATAGCGGCTATGGATTAGCGGGGGGCTATGGGTCTGTCCTCATCCCGTATCAAGGATTCATCCAAGCATTTCGCCCCTTATCTACCGGCATACCTTATGTTGCGGGCTATGGATCGTCGCCAGCCGGTTACAGCACGCCGTCGCAAGGAGATTACGCGACCATGAGTCAAATCACCGGAGCGGTTACGGATGCCGATATTTATGCGGCGATTAGCTCCGTAGCGCCAATTGCCACGATTGCATGGACCAAAATCAGTAGTTAGTAGTTCGTAAAATCAAACCACCACTAAGCCACCTTCGGGTGGCTTTTTTTATTGGAGTAATGAATGGATCGCGTACAAGTATTCCCGGGTGCAATTCCGCTCGAAACGGACATCCTCAATACCAACAAGAATACGATGATCGCGTTGGCAAAATTATCGGCCGCAATGCTGGGCCTCAACACGATTGCGAATGGGCTTGCATGCGTCCCAACCGGGCCTGCATCATTGCAGGTCGTCGTTAATCCCGGTGAGATATACAGCTTACAAAACGTTGACAATACGGCCTATTCATCGTTGGCATCTGACACCGCGCATCAAATAGTAAAGCAGGGGATTTTGCTGAATGCGGCGACATTAAATTGCCCTGCGCCGGGTACGGCCGGGCAAAGCATCAATTATCTTATTCAGGCGGCGTATCAAGACTTGGACGCACTACCAATTGTTTTGCCTTATTACAATGCGAGCAATCCGGCGACGGCCTACAGTGGACCGGCTAATTCTGGCACTACGAATAATACGGTTCGCCAAGGTAATTGCGTCGTCGCGGTAAAGGCTGGTACGGCAGCAACTACTGGCAGTCAAACAACGCCCGCTGCTGATGTTGGCTATATCGGCCTGTGGGTCGTTACCGTCGCCAATGGTCAGGCAACGATTGTGGCTGGAAATATCGCTGCTGCTGCGAATCAATCAATTCTTCCTGGTTCCTTGCTAGCATCGCTGCAGGGGAATTTGGCGAATTATGCAGCCGACACCGGTACGGCAAATACCTACGTCATTTCTTACTCGCCAGCTGTTGCGTCTCTCAAAGACGGCATGGTGCTGTGGTTCAATGCGAAAATTGCGAATACTGGCGCGTCAACGGTAGCCGTCAATGGTATAGCAGCAGTCCCACTTTTGGGCGCCGCACATTCCGCACTGCAAGGTGGCGAGATCATTGCAAACGGTCGATGCATGGTGGTGTACAACTCAACGATCAGCTCCTTTGTGCTAATTGAGTGTACCGGTGCAGCTGTTCAGGTCGCTTCTGCGACTCAGCCTAATCACGCAGTTAACCAAAGCCAAGTAATTGGCGTCGGACAGACCTTTTCCAACGTTACCGGCACCCGCGCTCTTGGCACAACATACACGAACGCCACAGGTAAGCCGATCGTTATTTACGTCTACGGCGTCACGTCGGCGGCGAACGGCTACCTGAACATCCAGATCAACACGATCAACTGCGTGCTGTCTCAGCAGAATTTTACGTCGTCTGGGGTGGGTATCTCGGCCGTGATCCCTGCTGGCGCGACATACACAGTTACAACCATCTCCACCACGCTCAGCAACTGGTACGAACTTCGTTAAGGACAAATATGCAGAATTTCATCGATACTAAAACGCAACAAATCTATGCCTTCGACGATGATGTAATCGTCCACGCTTCTGACGATGCTTATTCATTTTTCGGAGCCGACGGAACGCCACTTAAAATCCCAGTCACGCTGCGTCCGCTAATCGGCCCTGTTCCGACTCCGGTTCTAACCGCTGATCAGATAAAGGCGACGACTAACGCTGCAATTCAAGTGCAAATCAATGAATTGGAGAGCGGGCAAAATCGCGCAGTGAGAGAGGCAACTATTGGCGCGGCTGGCGCCGTGGATCGGCTCAAGGCATTGGATGCCAAGATAGCGGTACTACGGTCGCAATTTATTCAATAAGAACTTAGCCTCAAACAAAATCAAGCCGCCTTCGGGTGGCTTTTTCATTTCCGGGGAATTTATGCCGCAGAACGAACACGAATTTAAAGAAATGATTGCGATCGATATTTTCTATCCCGATCATCCTCCTCGTACAGAGTCCAAGTTGTTCGCGCAAACTAAGCGCCATCTAGTCAAAGTGCTTGATACGCCATGTTGGGTCTGCGGTGTAAAAGATAAGCGCGAAGTACATCATTTTCATGCTGAATGGGCTGATGCCGACGGGATCGACTGGGACAAGATGCGCGTGTTGCACCCTAATTTCCCATGGTCAACGTTCAAGGAGCCAAGCGATTTTATTGACTCCGAATACAACATGATGGTCCTTTGCGAAACACACCATCGCGCCAAAGATCGCGGTATTCACATGATGCCGTATCCAATTTGGATCATGCAGCGTGAGCAGCGCGCGGATTTTGTCTTTGCGTCAGAGGTAGCGTAATGGATGCGCCACGCGAGACCATACTAGGTATGAGCGAGCAACAGTTTCGTGAATTTATGTATGACCAACTTATGGCTGGAAAGGAGCAATTCACGCAACTTCACGATGCATTGGCTACAAACACGGAAATGACTAAGGCGACCATTACTTCGACCGCCGAGCTTGTCGAGATATTCAAGGCCGCAAAAACCGGCGTGTCGGTGTTTGCTTGGTCAGGCCGAAACCTACGTAAATTCGTAACGTTTATTTACCCATTTGCGCTACTTGGTGGAACTATTGCGGCGATCTGGCATGGCAAATGGCCGAAGTGGGGGGATTGATGGCGCCGCAAGAATTTATCGCCGCTATCGGCGTATCAGCACAAGCATCAATGCGTCTTACCAAAATTCCGGCCAGCTTCACCATCGCACAGTCCGCGCTCGAATCGTCTTGGGGGGGATCGCAATTGTCTACTCTGGGCTGCAATCTGTTCGGAGTGAAGGCTGATTCATCCTGGAAGGGCGCGACACTCAATCTCCCGACGAAAGAGTTCCTGTCCGGTAAGTGGGTAATTGTACCGGCGACGTGGCGCAAGTATGCCAACTGGCTGGACTGCCTGAATGATCATGGCGCGTTTATCACTGGGAATAAGCGCTACCAACCGGCATTTGCGCATACCGGCGATCCGGAGGCATTCGCCAAGGCTATCGCTGTCGCAGGGTATGCAACCGACCCGCAATACTCGGGCAAGATCATTTCAGTAATTCGCACACATAACCTAACGAGCTTTGATCGTGGCGCCCATGATTAAATTTTTCCGCGACATTACATCAGATGAGTTCGGCAAAGATTCCGATCTGACCTCGGTTGCATCAGTTGTCGGGTTCGTCGTCGGCATGTCCCTGTATCTACTGAGCCAGTTTGCGTACACCGCGCCATGGGTGCCACATTTCGGCCTACCTGAGTATGCCATCGGCTTTGCGGCCCTGGTCGGCGCTATTGCTACCTGCCAGCGATTAAAGCCGGCAGCCATCGTTAAGGATGTTTCAAAAGAAGAGTAATTCACCGCACCGCCAATCCAAACCGCCATCTGGCGGTATTTTTTTGTCTATCATTTAGGGATAATCATGAAACGCTTCGTTATCGCCACTCTTGCAGTCTTAGTTCTACTTATTTCCGGCTGCGCGCTGCCGGTTCAGCCGCTTACGCCTGCGCAGATCGTCGCCCAGGTGAATACGCAGGTATGCCAAGTCATTCCCGCGATCTTAGTGGGCGTGCAAACTCCGGGGTTGGCGATTGATCCAGCGCTTCAGGCAAAAATTCCAATTGTTCAGAAAGGCATTGCTGACGTTTGCACTGCTGGCGTAACTATCGACCCGGCCAATCTCCAAACGCTGGCGACATCGGCGTTGCCTGTCATTTTGGAAATCGTGAAAGCGGTGCCGGGACCGCAGCAAGATACTGCCGTCGCCACGATCACCGCTGCGCAAATACTGCTACCTATTTTGATTGCGCAAATACAGGCAATGCCGACTGCAACTGTGGTAACCGTCGCAAAATGAGCGCGTTTCTGTCCAAGTTGCAAATGGAGAACGCGACCGATATGGACGATGGGCTGTGGGTACTGACTGCGCCATTGTTCTATCAGTCCGATGTTGCGAAGCAAACCTTCATCGTTCCAAGGGGCTTCAAAACGGACTTGGCCAGCGTGCCGCGCTTGCCAGTCGTATTCTTGCTAGCTGGTGCGACCTCAAATGAGGCAGCGGCGCTGCATGATTTTCTGTACTCCACACACCCAGTGACACGTAGTGTGGCTGATGCGGTCCTGAAAGAGGCATCGGCAGTAACTGGCGTTCCGGTATGGCGGCGCTGGCTTATGTATATTGGGGTGAGGATCGGCGGCGCGTCACATTGGGATCCGGTAGCGCCGATTGAGCCGCCAGAGCAATCACTCGGAGGCGCGTGATAACGTTAATCACCCCAAGTATCTATTCAGCATCTATTCATATTGATTGATTATGCGGGCCGCGTCAGTCGCCAGCGTGCCACGAAGTATCTATTCATCTCCGGTCAATAATTACCCTCAATCATTCATTGCGGTGAAGTCGTAATCCTTAGAATGATGAGGGGATTTTCATGCCATTTACCCTGCTTCAAGAGCCAATAATGTACTGTATGCGCATACAGCTACTTTTCGTAGGCCCATATCCCGTGCGGCTCTCGAGGGTGTGACTTTTTGCACACCGCACTCGAAATCTGGTTTACAGTTTCGCTGTAACGTGGGTTCGAATCCCACCTTCTCCTCCAAGTATTTTCATTAACCACTTGATTTTTAAGGGGTTTTTGTTTTTTTGTGGCGACTGGTATGCCATTCGGTATGCCATCTTTTATTGCAGTGAGTTAGTGCCCCAACATCCACAAAAGCCCCGTTGGATGCCTATTCATAGCTCCTCATTCTCTCCTACTCTTCACGCGCATGAGTCGAATAACCATCCGCAGTTTGCCGTCATTTAGGACTGTCCATTTCGTGCTGGCCCTTGTGTGTCTGGATAGCCGAAAGAATGCAAATTAAGTTTACTGTTGCTGCAACCCCTGCAACCCCTGCAACCCCTGCAACCTCCTACCTCTAAGCGCATCGCATGCAAATGTAGGCGGTCATTGACCCTCCCGCATGGATTCTCTGTCTGCCTCCTTGACCGCGGAAAGGCTATCGCATAAATTTCGCTTACACCTTTTAGCGGGAATTTATTTGGATTCTGGATGTTGTTGGATCCCTTTGGACTGTGTAATATTATCCAATGGGAACGATAAACAGAATGGATAAATCGTGAGTGATGACAGCAATTTTCTTCGCGTAGAGGATGTAGCGAAAATTATCAATTGCATCTAATAGACCAGGGTGGAAGCGAGGCCTCCACGGATTCCGAAATTGGATAGGAATTTGCTAATAGTGCGTATTAAATGAAAATTAAAAAACCAGAATTCTTAATCGAAGCTGAGAAACAGCTCAAAATAATATGGGATCTCCTGCGCGATAAGCAGGTGAAGAGTTTCGCATTGTCGGTGAAGTTATACCGCGATGGTTTGAGTGAGCCAAAATCAATTTCCATGCAAGGTGAGCGATCCGCTGATGGCGGTTGGAATACATGGTTTCCAAGAGATCGAAATTCAGGTGCGCTTCAATCTCGTGAAACTTTGAAAGGAAAATTGGTGAGCATTGAAGAGCATGTGCGTGAATACATTGTGGAAAATGCGCTGGACGCAGACTGGGAAACACTGGAAGCCTCAATTCACGAAGCATTGAAATCGGGACTCACTGTCGAGGACTTGGAATATCGAAGTAAGCTTCCTATTTATGCTATCGCTGCCTACGGCTACGAGGCACATTTTTACGCGCCAATGATGGCGATAGCGTGTTCCATAGAAGGTACCGAAGCATTGACGAAAAATGATCTAAATCATGCTTCGTACTGCGTGGATCGGGGGCTCTATTGGTCACATCCTGGCATTTTTATTCCCAATCCCAACGATCGCTTCACGGAGCGAGCTCGCGCTGGCGGGCTAGGGAAGGATTTTCGTCGCGAACCTGTAAAGGACAAGGTCGCTGAATTACTTATCGAACTGGCGCCGGAGGAGGGCTGGGCATCCACTTGGGCCGCCGTTGTGGCAGTTGAGACCGAATTGACGCGGAAATATTTAAGCTTAGTTGAAGAATGCCACCTTAAAACTTACAACCTTCCACGAACGATTGATGAATGGATTCGAGTGGATCCAGAACGATTCCCGCATCGTATCATGTCCAAGATCTGATACGGCTATCTTATCCGCCTTCGTGCCCCCTCTGATGAGGGGTAATGAGATGGGTGACGGCAAGCAATATGGCTGTGGGCGTGATTATGCCGCATCGATCGGGTTGGTGCCACGCCAGTACAGCACGGGTGACAAAGTAAGATTACTCGGCATCAGCAAGCGCGGCGACAAGACGCTGCAACGTCTTTTGGTGCAGGGAGCGCGTTCTCACATGCTGTGGCTGGATCGGCATACGGACCGGCTGACGCAATGGGTACGCACCATGCTCACGCGCCGCCACGCCAATGTGGTGGCTTGTGCGTTAGCCAACGAATTGGCACGCACTGCATGGGCTATCGCGGCCAAGCATACCAAATTTGAAAAGCAAGAGGCCGTCACACACGCGTGACGGCCTCTTGGAGCCTGCAGTACCGAGATATCCCTACCCGGTTTTGCAAAGACTGACATTGGATGACGTGAACAACACACCGGCCTGGCGTATAACCTGATAAAAAAACCGGCTTTCGAAGCCTGCGTGGTTTTTAGGACCGCCAGGCGCGACTCTCATCGTGGCGCGGAGAATTCCTTCAAACAGACGCCGGATCGATTTAAGCCAGCCTCATCACGTCATACAAAATCAGATTGCAAAAAGGAGGGGCCCATAGATTTTTTATGTCCAAAATTTTCTTTTAGCAGACGTATGGATAGTCGCGTTTGGAATTCTTAAGATTGGCCCCGTTGTCCAATCACTTATAAGGAGTTCCAAAAATGTCTGAACTGATCCAAGCCGTCTACGCTATCTTGCGGAAACGGCAGCTCTGCCAGCGCATCGGACTGTCGTCCGCGCAGATCTACGCGATGCTTGACACAAATTCGCCAAGCCACGATCCAACCTTTCCTTGTCAAATTCGCCTCGGCGCTTCTGCCGTAGGCTGGTTTGAACACGAGGTCGAAGCCTGGTTGGCATCGCGCCCACGTGCTCGTGCATTCCCACAGCAAGGGGGCTGGCATGAATGAGCAGATTGAAAATTTGATCGCCGCTCTGCAATCGCTCAAGCCCAAAAAAACTTCACGCTATGCGGAAGAGTTCGCACAGGTGTTCGACACGATTCTGTCGATGCTGCAGCAGGATGTTACGCAGAAGGACATCTTACAGACCCTCAGTGCGAGCGGCTTCGATATGTCATCGGCGACATTTCGCAAACTCGTGAAGGCACAGTGCGATGTCCGTGGCATTCAGATTGACGCGACCAAAAAAGGTGCGGCACGTTATCGCGCCTAACGATCAACACAGGGGCGCTACGGCGCCCCATTTTTAGAGGTCACAATGTACAACTACGAAATGGAGTCGGCCACTGGTTCGCGCTTCGACGAATCTTATTTGGCTGATAGGGGGCCAGCAGTGCAAGCCTGGGGATTGCCACAGGAACTTCTGCAAAATCGTCAGGCCGATCTTGCCGCCATTCTGCCGAAGGATGTGGCGGAGTTGCTTGACGAAATCGTGGCGGATGTGGATGCGACACAAGAACTGGTATTTTCGATGATACTGGCCACGAGTGCAATTGCGGTGCAAGGGGTGTTTAACGTACAGCATCCAAATGCGGACATGAAGCCAATTCCGGCATCATTGTTTGTCCTCGGCATCGCAGGGTCGGCGCAGCGCAAGTCTACCGTTCTCGAATGCCTGACGGAAGAATTCGAGGTTTATCAAAAAATGGAAAGTAAAAGCGATATCAGGATCAAAGTGCAAGAGGCGCAGTACCGGGGATGGTCGAAGAAATACGAGAAAATTTGTACACAGATCGAAGAAAATTTTGACGATCCGGAAAAGGTCAGTGAACTTCAGGGGAAACTGGAAGAGCTGGAAACGACTAAGCCAGAGCGCGGCAAGTCCGGCATAAATTTGATAAACCGTGATACAAGCCTCCCAGCATTATTGGATGGCACCGAGATGCAATCGCCGAATACATCAAGTGTCTTGCATGAGGCACGCGACATGTTGTCACAGCTTTGGCGCTGGATGGCAACGCTTAGTTTGCTTTGGGATGGCGCAACGATCAAGCGTGATCGCCCCGCAACGAAACCTGTTTTGCAGTTTGATCCGCGATTCAGCTTGGTATGGATAATCCAGCCGAAACGCTGGAAAGAGTATCTGCTCAATCACGGCACGGATTTTTTGGAAAGCGGATTAGGTGGACGTCTGCTGGCGGTGACCTGTCCGGACAGGAAGCCGACAGGCCAGATTCGCCGACATTCGATTGGAAGAAATGCACGTGATCGTCATAACGCGCGTATCAAGACGCTCATCATGATGTTTGACGAAAATCTCAAGACAGGAAAAGTCGATGCCCGTGCAGAGTTAACTCGATCGAGTGGAGCGAATGAACTGTTTATGAAAGTGCGCAGTTGGATCGATTTGAACCTCAGCAACGGTGGGTATTTTAAGGATATTCCCGAGTTTGGTGGTCGATGTGCGGAGAATATAATGCGCATCGCTGGCGTACTGCATGTGATAGCTGGATGCAATGGAATGGAAATTTCGGAAGACATTATGCGTAGTGTAGTTCTGGTGATGCGCTTTCTGGCAGATCAACATCGCACAATGTTTGGGGATTTGCGAAAGCCAGTCGGTGAACGTTATGCCAAAAAGGTTGAACAATTTCTCTTGCGGTGCTTCAACTCAGGAACGCAACAGCCAATCCCAGTGCGCACGATCCAGCAAGGCGTGGGTAGTCAGGAGATGCGAAAAAAACGCGTATACGTAACCGACGCACTTGAAATTCTGGCGAAGAAGAATATCGTGAGTTTAATTTTCGGCATGAACGGCACCGCGGCCGTCTTTCTGAACCACGAGCATTTCAGTCGCTTGAACAGACCTGCCATATTTTCGTCCATGTAGGCTGCACTATGACTGCTATAGGTAGCGCTGTAGCAGTCATTTTCTAATTCCGATTAGCCCAGGCAATGTCCTGGATTTTTTTTTACAATTTCAGGGCGTTGAAGCGCGCGCCATTCGCGGGTTTTACGCGTGCGGGCGGGATCTCCAAAATATTTTTACCCAGATCAATTAGCCACCCACCGTTGGTAAAAATGAAGTCGGTTTGTTCTGTCAATAATAATTGCAGCTCGAATTGTGTGCTACGGTGCTACATGTAGCACCGTAGCACCGTAGCACCGATATCGCCGGTCAGTGTGTGGAACGCGGGGAGGTGTTGCTGTCAGTAGTCTGCGTACCGCATGTCGTGCCCAGCACGAAAGACGAAATCGATGCGTACACAGTTCGCTCTCTCTATGATAAAAAATCCCAACTTATATTGCCCTTCTTTAGTCGGATACTCGACGGCGCGTTCATGCATCTGAAGAACTGATTTATCCAATAAAATCATCTACACCGACACCTGCTGTCTACTTTGTCGTTGATCTTTGTATTGAACTTTATCTTCCGTCGACATTTTTCTGATGCGCACCGGTCCTAGATGCTTTTCTGATGCGTACTCGATACTGCGGTCTTTGTTGCTGCGGTGATTCGATCTTGTCCAATAATTTCCCAGAGTAATCAACTTGCCTCTCCTGACTAGATTTGATCACTTTTCTAATGCTATAGGCAGCGATATCGGAGTTGAGATTATCGGTATTGGTACTATGTTTTATATGGCATCTATTATGCGATTTGTATAGCACTTGTTGTGTCCTTTATGCAGTCTTTCCTAAAGATTTATCTAATGCTTTAGGTAATATCTATCATGAGATTTGTCTAGCACTTCTTATGTGTTTTAAGCAGTCTTTTTTATTGATTTATCTGATACCTATCCTATACGTGCTTATCCATAACTTACCTGACAAGCAGAACTGCCTACCTCCTAGAGGTGGCTTTCACTTATTGCGAAGCGAAGAATAAATAAGACTGTCATTGAGTTTTGCTAGCGAAACCATCGGCTGATTCGTTGATCGTTTTATTCATGCACTGCACTTGGAATGCAAGGTACAGAACCATCTCGCACGTGAGTCCATCCTAGTATCTCAGTCCTCTTTACCTGTAATCTAGATCTACGAATACCACAATCGAATCCAGTCGAACTATGATTCGAATGTGCTGTGCAATGGCTCACTAACGCGGTGTGGTGATTGCACTTTTCGTGTCGAACTCACGAAAGAAAATACTCCGTGTCCTGATGGTATGAACCTCATCACTGGAGTATTAAAATGATCCGTCATCCTGATAATTCTAACCTCACTCTTCATTTCGATAGTACCTACCTAGGCTTGCCAATACAATTCGAAAAGGGACCTTTCATACGTGAATACCTTCATCGACTTCATCAAACGATGACGCGCGCTCTCGACCAATATCTGCGCGTATTTGCGTTCCGGTTTGATCTTCGTTTTCCCCCTAACCAGAACACGCATGACTTCTCGTATCAAAGCGAAATCATTGAGCGTTTCATTGAATCCTTTAAAGCAAAGATCAGACACAACCGTCAACTGGCGCTTCGAGAAAACAAGTATGCACATGACACTGTGGTGCGCTATGTTTGGGCCAAGAGGTGGGCCAACATAGTCGCCCCCATTACCACTTGGCTATACTTCTGAACTATGATGCGTTCTGCGCACTGGGCACATATTCCCCTGGACGCGACAACATGTTTAACCGACTCCATGACGCTTGGGCCAGCGCGTTAGGATTGCCAGCTGATGACGTAGTAGGTTTAGTTGAGATACCGAAGAACCCTTACTATCACATCCACCGCGATGATAATCAAAGCATCGCAGATTTCTTCTTTCGAACGAGCTACCTCTGCAAATCAGCCACGAAGTCTTTCGGGAATGGCAGCCATGGATTTGGTGCTAGCAGAACCTGACAGGATGCTGAAAAAGCATGATCAATCGCGATGATGACGAGCTGCGTGCTAACTTGCTAAAAGTGGTGAAGTCTGACAAAAAAAATCAATATCTGAAGAAGAAAGTGTCAAACCGTCGGCGTGTGTTTGGTCACGGTGAGATATCTGGTGCGCGTCGTAGTAAGGCAGGACGCCCAGGCAAGCTGGCAAATTAAAATGGAGTACGTAGGAGGCCAGCACGATAGCCAGCTTCCTACGTCAGTATTGGTGCAGCCTTAAATTGCTGGCAATGGTGCTTGTTCAACCCATCGGTGAACAGGCAATGGGAACTGACCGAGGGTGAAACCAGACACGTAATCGATGTAACGGGGCCCCTATTGGAGAAACACCTGATGTGGTGCTTAACGCCGTGTTGCAAGGCGTTGGTATCGCTCCCTGCTTATATAGCAATCGACGGGCTTAGGGACGGTTCTCTGGTGCGCCTGCTGGGAGCGTTCCGGTCACCCGAGATTGGTGTGTATGCACTGTATCCATCTTGGAGGTTTATGGAAGCTAAAACACGGGCTTGGATTGATTTGTTAAACGAAGAAGTACAGCCCGCGCTCGGTGAAGACAAGGCATTCCTGGGTAAGAATTGTTGATTTGTGCTTATTCTTGGCCCATCTTTGTAATTGATTTTATTGATAATTGAACGTCGTGACTATATCCCTCCACTCCCAAAAAAATAACAAAACCGCACAATTCTGTGACTTGTGCGGTTTGTTTTGGCGGTGGCATTGGCATTGGCACGACGGATTGCTAAGTTGGCGTGAGAGTGACAACTTGATTCCAAAATATGACTCGCATGGACAAGCTAAGCCCCTCAATCGCACAGGTCCCTTTGCTTCGCCTTAATTGTAAAACCAGAGAGTATCCTAAGCAAAAAACTCCCGGTATGCGATCACGACAAACAAAGGACCATGCCGCGTTGGTTTTTCGTTCAGCGGCCCGAACAAGTCGGAGGCTAGCAAGGAAGATGCGGAATTCACTATAGATTTTGCACGGATCAAAGACATGTCATGGAGCGCCATGAACTCATTTGTGCACAGCGGTATCAGTCCAATACGCTGCATTGATCTCATATTTGCTAAGTCAAGCCGTATATATACATTGTAACTCGGGCTATGGCAGAATTTCAGCGATGACCGAAAGAAATCCCTTTTTCAAGCAACACGATGGCGACCCGCTGAACGAAAGGGCAAAGAGGGTGGCTGACGAGTGTCAATTACGTTTGTGGCATTGGAATGTCCCCTGTAAAAATGAAGCCCACCCCACGCGTGTGGAGCGGGCGCATCGCGGATAATTTACTCGTGTGGCTTCGAGAAATCCTGCTGAGGGTGATAGCTCAAAGGCTGGTAGAAAGAGTCGTCATGAGAGCGCTCCTTCAGGTGTCGTCTGCAATCAGCCGTTGAGCGTGCGGCCGCCGTCAACGATGATTTCGGAGCCGACAGTCCATCGGGACTCGTCGGAAGCGAGGTACAGCACCGCCTTGGCCACTTCCTCCGGCGTGCCGAAGCGACCGAACGGAATGGTTGCGGCAATGTCCTTGTTGACCTGGTCGCGGTAGGCATCGGGGATGCCGAGCTTGTCGTACAGCGGCGTTTCAACCGGGCCAGGACTGACGGTGTTGACGCGAATGCCGCGTCCGAGCAGTTCGCTCGAAAGCGTCTTCGACATGTTCAGAAATGCAGCCTTGGTTGCGGCATATACCGACGAATGCGCCGCGCCGACGTGCGCGTTGATCGACGTATTGAGCACCACCGATGCGGGGTTCGCGAAGACAGGCAACAGCGCCTGGATCAGGAAGTAGGGCCCCTTGACGTTGATGTCGAACGAGCGATCGAACATCTCTTCCGTCCACTCTTCGATCGGCGCCCAAACGGATACGCCGGCGTTGAGAAAGGCGATATCGAGCTGACCATAGTGAGCCTGGACGGCTTGCGCCAACTCCTTCTGAGCGACCACGTTGGCTGAATCGGCGCGCAGCACCAGAACCTCGGTGCCAAGTTCCGCCTTGGCCTTCGCAATAGAATCTGGATTGACGCCGGTGACGATGACGCGTGCGCCTTCGGCGAGGAACTGCTTGGCTGTTTCAAGGCCAATGCCACTGGTGCCGCCGGTGATGAGAGTACGTTTGCCTTGCAAGCGGGACATAAAAGTTCTCCTGTAGATTATTCATGGTCAACCAGCGTTGGCTGACCTGCCGTGGGGAGAACTATGCGCTCATGCTTGAAATTCGATAAGATCGTATCTTTGTATATGTTTCATGCTCTTAATGCATGAATGGAGGATTTAACTTTGGACCGATTTCTTGTGATGACATGTTTCGCGCGTGCTGTGGAGACTGGCAGCTTTTCCGCCGCCGGTCGCGACTTGGGCTTGGGGCAGCCGAACGTCAGCCGTTATGTGGCGGCACTGGAAGAGCATCTACAAACTCGACTGCTGCACCGGTCAACGCGCAAGCTTGCCCTCACGCCAGAGGGGGAACGCTACTATGCGGAAGTCCGGCGCATCCTTGACGCTGTGGACGAGTCAGAATCTTCCTTCAGGGAGAACGTCGATCCGTCCGGATTGCTGCGCGTCGCCTGCCCGACCGCACTGGCCCATGTATTCGTGTTGCCGCATGTTCTCGCCTTCCTAGAACGCTATCCAGGGTTGGCGCTGGATCTCCAGATCAATGATCGATATGTGAGTCTGGTCGATGAGGGAGCTGAACTGGCAATTCGCATCGGCCATTTGGAAGACAGCGCATTACGCGCGCGGCGCATCGGTGTGTTCGAACGCGTGTTCGTAGCCAGTAAGGGCTATCTCGCTAAACGCGGCGTCCCCGTCACGCCCGATGATCTACGCGGGCACGATTGCGTGATCTACACCCTGCTGTCGTCAGGTGCCACATGGCACTTCCGGGATACTGAAGTTCCGGTATCCGGCAGGCTCCGGGTCAACTCACCTGAGGCCGTACGCGAATCGGTCAATGCGGGACTAGGGATCGGACATGGGCCGGAATGGCTTTTCGAGGAAGGGCTCAAGAACGGTAATTTGCAGTTGCTGCTGACGGGACACACTGCCCCTCCGGTCCCGGTTCAAATCATCTATGTTGCAAACAGGCTGCTTCCGACGCGGGCCATCGTATTCATGGATTTCATCGCCGAAGCGTTTTCAAAGGTTCCCGCACTCAACGCACGCCATGAGCTGCCTCTAGTGCGATAAGGCTATTGTTAGGAAGTGATTAAGGCGGAAGCCGGAATGGCCAGTCCTACGATGGGACATGCCTTACGTGAGCACTACCCTTTCATCACCTTCAGACGGTATCTCGACAAGGGCACTGGATCTCGATTGGTGCGGGACAGGGAGTGACGGCACCTGGTACTGCACACGATACCGCGTCGGCATTGGCGTCAAGGAGTCAACGAGTGATCGCGCCGGGCGCCGCCAGCGCGGCTTGATCAATGTTTCCCACCCTGAAGTGCAATCTGGTAAGCACGCTCGGCCCAGAGGCACAATGTCTCGCGGTCTTCCACCACGTCTGCCGGGACCTCCCAGTAGGACTTGAGCGCATGCTGCTCGCCGTTGCTCACATACCCCAGCGTATGCGACTGTGCAGCAACGTACGCTAGGCGTGAATCGTCATCAACTTTAAAGTAAAGCGCGCCTTGCCAAACCATAGCGAAAACATGGCCTTGACGATAGAGCCCGCAGGCGCCAAACAGGGGGCGCGTTGAAATGTGGGCCCAGCTAGCAAGTTGATCAACATAGTGCTCGGCAAGCGCCTCTGCCCGTTTCGATTGCGTCATTTCCTAGTCTTTATCAAGTTGCAAGAGCGATCACTGATTGTAATCCCCATCGGCAATGTAGGACGTACCGCTGGACTGAAGTTACTTTGTGAGTTTGAAACTGGCATCCAGCAATTTCCAAATTGCATCGGTCGACACGGACCCATCGAGCAGGATGCTAATCCAATGGTCCTTATTCATGTGATATGCGGGAATGATGCCCTGCTGCTTTTGCAAGTGTTCGACGTCATCCGGCTCGCATTTGACATCCAGAATGTCGACGTTACCCGTCCCCGGAGTTCCGATTCTTTCTATCGGGACATTCATAATCAGTCCATACCATTTGCCATCAGAATCGTGTCTCAAGGCAGCATAGTTTGGAAAGTGATGAAAAGGATAGTCCGGCTTGGTGCCGTATTTCTGCATTGCATGGTGAAAAATATTTGAACGGGTAGTCATGGACATTTCCTGATGATTACATGTCTAATGTTGGAAGGGACTAGATCCACGTTGGCGCGAATTCTTTGGCATAGCGCTCGCCGAAACGGGAGAGTAATACATTCTGTGTAAATGATTTTTCGCTTAAGTCTGCGGCGCCGGGTCTTCAAACTGGATGGCGAATCGTTTCAGTGCAGCTTTCCAGTTCCGTATCGGCATCGTCCACTTCTTGCCGATATTGTTCAGCGCAAGATAAAACAGTTCGCTGACGGCTTCGTCGGCCGGGAGCGAACTGCGGGCCTTGGTTCCTTTTCGCAGACTCATATTAATCGATTCAATCGCGCTGGTGGTGAAATCACCTTCCGTATTACCGGCGGGTAGTCGAAGAACGGTATGAAACGGGCCCAGTTGCGACGTTAGGATTGACTGATTAGTTTATATTGTTTATCCCATTTATCCTCAAATTCCGTAAGCCTCAATTCCGCTTCATCGGCGGTGGCAGGGCTGTAGATCAGCTTTAAATCAGCGGCTACTTCTTTCTATATTTTCCAAGGCACGAAGTTCAAGGTGCTGCGCATCATTTACACAATGCACCGCTGGACGGCGGCTTGCGGGTGCACTGCTTCGATGGCATCAGGGAGCCTTGCCCAAGCGTGACCGGCACCAAGTGGTGCCTCTTGAGAAAGTACGGCTGCAGGCGCGTCATCTGCTCAGCCGTTAGCCGCCTCGCATCCGTTCGTGTCCCTTTAGGGCAGTTCAGGTCCGTTCGATGCCTGCGAAGGTGCGCAGGACTTCGGCCGCATGGGCCGTGGATTCGTATGGTGGGTTGCCGATGCCGTGTGAGGTGGGTTCCATGGTCACGGCTTTCCAGAGCCGGTCGTGATTGCCCGCGGCGAAGTCCAGAAGGGTGTCGCGGACGAAGGTATCTCGGCTGGCTTGCTCGTCGCTGTGTCCGGGGCGTTGCTGGCCGACGATGCCGTACATCTCCGAACCGTGTACGGCTGGCGCACCCTCTACAGGGCCAACGGTGAGCAAGTGGGCATTGCCGCCCGCCGCGGAGTGCGCCAGTGCTGCACGGACGGCCGGTAGGGTGAAGAAGTAGTCGGTGAAGAGCGCCCCGCGGACCTCGACAGGAGCGCGTCCGTTGACGTCGTAGGTGGCGACGATGCTCCGGGCACGGCTTCGGGGGATGCGCGACTTCACTACGAGCTCATCAACTAGGTTGTCGATGCTGCCCGGGTCGAACTTTTCGGTCGCGTTGATGACCCACCAGTCCGCCTCGTTCGTCGCCGTGCTGAAGAGAATATCGACGTGGCGGTGAGACCCGGATGCGAGGACACGCAGTGGCGTGTCTGCGAGGACGGCGCCGGTCTGAGAGTGGTCGTCCACAATGCCGATAGTCGTGTTATCGATGCCGTGTCGGTCGCCGATGTCGCGTGGACTGACCTTGATGAGCGTCTCAGCGAGGAGCTTCGCATCCAAACTGAGCAGTCGTTGGGGATCGTCGGCGATGCCAAGTTCGGTGAGGAACTTCATCGCGAGTTCTTCGGCCCACCACGCCGGAACGATCCGGGATGCGCCGCCGGAGAACGCAGCAAGGCGCCGGTAGAGACCATCGGCAGCCGGGGCGGCGAGGAGCCCGATCGTGGAGTACGCCCCGGCGCTGTGGCCGGTGACGGTGACGTTCTGAGGGGCGCCGCCGAAGCGGGCGATGTTCTCCTGCACCCACTTGAGCGCGGTGATGATGTCCTGGAGACCGAGGTTGGTGGCATCCGCGAACACGCCCCCATATTGAGAAAGCGAGAGCCAGCCAAACGGGCCGAGCCGGTAGTTCAGGGAAACAGCAATGGCGCGGCCGGTCGCAGCCAGGCCTGAGGCGTTCGAGGTGGTCTGGGTGTTCGCGCCGACTTCGAACCCGCCGCCGAAAATATAGACGATCACGGGAAGCGGGTCATCGCCAGCGTCTTTGGGTGCCCAGACGTTCAGGTTCAGGCAGTCCTCACTAAGTCCATTGTCCGCTTCGAGCCAGCTAGTGTCGCCGGCTTGCAGCGGTGCGGGTCCCTTCTGGTCGTAGGACCGGTCCGGATTGAACGGCAGCAGAGCGGACCGGCGGAAGCGTTCTGCGGTGGCGTAAGGGATGCCCAGCCAGGTGCGGATCGAGTGGGCAGCGGTATCGGTATCAGTCATGTGTTCGGTCCTTCCGTTGAGCGGAGATTTCGGTGGTTCTTAATCAGCAATCAGTCAGCAAGGAGCGCCTGATGCTGAAGGAGGTGCTGCTGGCATCGCAGTCGCTATGGCGGTCATTAGACCAGAAGGTGCGCACGGCGATGACGCGCGCGCGGCTGAACTGCTGACCATCCAAAACGGTGGCATGGACGTTGGTACGCGGCCCATTCCAGGCTTGAAACCCGGAAAATTGGCGACGCGATGCGGTGATACATTTACTTTCCTCAGCCGCGCAGTGACAGATTTACCTGCCAAAACATGCAAGTCATTAAATAGATTGAAAAAATTGGCGCAGCGTTCGGACTTGGCCGCGAATTGACACTTTTACCTTGCGCTACGGCTGGCCGATGCAATGGCCATCGGCTTATCACCCGGCATGGCTCAAATCATTAGTTAGGTCCTAACTGAATGCAAGTACTCAAAGATTGCGCCTATTGAAAATGGCTAAAAAAATGCCGGTCTGTTTTTTGTCAAGCATCAACCTGGTCAGATACCCATTGAATGAAGTCGCGCTCCATCGTTGAAGTAATTTCGTGTTGGGCATCGTATTCCTGATAGGTTAGCAAGACTGTCTTTTGTGTCAGCAATTCACGAGTGCGGTGAGCAAAATCGATACTTAGTTTTCCGTCTTTAACACCATGTGCGACAAACGCGTGGAGATTATTCAACTTTTCCGGAACCGCAATCAGTGGCGCTATTTCAGGAAGAATGCGTCCACACAAGATAGCAAATCCCTTAACAGCTTCAGGCACGGTCAACGCAACGCTTGCGCTCATGATACCGCCTTGGCTGAATCCGCCTATCCAAATCTTCTGTCGATCAATGCCATATGCATCTGGCAAAGCTTCGATAAAAGATAATAAAAGTTGTCGGGACTGCTCAGCTTGCAAGGTATTAATCACACGACCCGTCTCATCAAATTTCACATGAAACCACCCATATCGGTCTGGACCAAATGTAACTGGACCTCTTGCAAGAATAACTGTGCAGCGCGGATCCTGAAGCGATGCTAAGTTCGCAAGTTCTGCCTCATTCATACCAATCCCATGCAACAAAATGATGCACGGCGATTCGTCCATCGAGCCGTTTTCCGGTAGGCGAACTCGATGTTTTAAAGTCAAGACGTCGTTTTGAATAAGATTTTGCAAGGTGTCGTTCATAGGATTTTATGAGGAGCAGACTTGGTTTCCGCTGCTATTCGGGTTAAAACTTTTGCGCTATTGTTCTATACATCAAGACGAATCAATTTTATTTGGAAAAGTTAGAGCAGCAACAGCGGAGAGGCCGCGGACCTGTACTTGCTTTCAAGGAATCAATTGAATCCTTTAACAGCATGTGGAACATAAGGCTCCTCGAGAAAGCGGATCTCTTCAGCATTGAGTTTGAGAGAAAGCGCAGCAACTGCGTCGTCCAAATGCGTTAATTTCGTAGCGCCGATGATTGGAGAGGTAACTGGACATTTCTGCAGAACCCATGCCAGGGCAACCTGTGCACGGGGAACGTTTCGCCTTGCGGCAACATCAGCAACTCGCTCGACTACTTTTCGATCCTGCTCGGCCGTCTTTTCGTAAAGCTTAGGAACGATATCGTCGGTTTCCCAGCGTACGCTGCTCTCTTCCCAGTCGCGTGTAAGCCTGCCACGGGCTAATGGGCTCCAGGGGATCACTGCGATACCTTCATCGACACACAGTGGGAGCATCTCACGTTCTTCTTCACGGTATAGTAAATTCAGATGGTTTTGCATGCTGACCAAGCGCGTCCATCCATGCTTTTCTGACAGGTAGAGTGCTTTTGCGAACTGCCAAGAATACATAGAAGACGCCCCGATATACCGTGCTTTGCCAGCTTTGACAACGTCGTGCAGAGCTTCTAGCGTTTCTTCTATAGGTGTGCCGTAGTCCCACCTGTGCATTTGGTAAAGGTCAACATAGTCGGTGCCTAGACGCCGGAGGCTTGCATCAATTTCAGACATAATCGCTTTCCGCGACAATCCTGGTCCATTGGGCCCTTTACGCACGCGTCCATAAACTTTAATAGCGATCACTACTTCCTCTCGCGGGATGAAATCGCTGAGTGCACGGCCAAGAATTTCTTCGCTAGTACCGTCCGAATACGCATTTGCAGTGTCGAAGAAATTTATGCCAAGGTCTAACGCCTTTTTTATGAATGGCCTGCTCTGTTCTTCAGTTAGTGTCCAAGAATGGTTGCCACGTTGCGGCTCGCCACAGCTCATGCAGCCTAAACAAATTCGCGACACATCCAGACCGGTTCGGCCAAACTTCACATAATCCATATCAGGTCCTTTGTTTCAAACTTCCAACGCCGAGATATTGCTTTGCTCTATACCCCTTCGCTGACTAAACCAATGACATTTGGTTCAGGCCGACCATTCGTTTAGAACGTGGTTCTGGCAGTCTGTTTGGAAACAAATTTTCCGAGCAAGGACTGAGCCTGGCCAATCCTGTGCTAGGCCCCGCAAGGAGTGCACAGTCTGCCCTACAATAGTCATCGCTTCAAAGACCGGTGACTAGGGCTGTGTTCAATATGCGGACATTCAATATGTTCAAGTGCATGCAGTAACACTAAGGTGGTAAGGGGTAAAAGGGTTGAAAGACTCTGCTTAGTTCCATCAAGCAAGTGCGGTTCGAGGTTTTTCGATCACTGCGGGAAGGCCAATCTTCTTATTCTTGTCTTAAGGGAACTGCCGTTTACACTGGTTATTCGCTGAATGAGAGATGGCGAAAAGATGGAGGCTTCAGGCGATAATAATACTTAAATTTCACAGCAAATCTAAGCGTTCTTGGATAGACAGCACATGCCGGCCGACTACTTGTACTGCTTCCCCCTGTTTTTCCTTCGTCATCCGGCTATCTATAGAGGCAGTGGTGATCGCTCCGAGTACTTTCCCTGCGCTGTTTCTTAATGTGACACCTACGCCAATCACGCCCGGAACGCTGTAATGTCCAATCACTGCATAGCCGCGGTTCTGGGTAGCACTGATAATCGCCCGCAACGTAGAAACGTTCAGCGAGCCATAGCCGGTAAGTCGATGGGCGTTAGCGTGCAAGCATTCTTCTTGTTCGGCACGCGGCAAAGTAGCGAGAAGTGCCAGCCCCCCAGCGCCAACGCCCAGAGGTTGACGATTACCGACCCTGACCGCCACAACCTGGATTGGATAGCTACCAATGACCCGTGCAACGCACATAGAGTCTAGCCCCATGCGAATAATCAGGAATGAACTGTTCCCCGTTTCCTCTGAAACCGCTCTCAAGACTGGATCGCAGATGGCGCGTAAATCTAGTCGGTCTGCAAACTGAGCCCCAAGTTCGCGGCAGTACTCGCCCAGCACATATCGGGTCGAGCCAGTTGGGCGAGACAGCAAGCCATGCTTCATGAGCGACTGCACCATACGGTGCGCGGTAGGTCGCTCCACACCGCTAAGCCTTACTAAATCGACCAGGCGCAGACCGCTATGGCTATTGGCTGCTACAAGTTTTAACAGGCCAATCGAGCGTTCAAGGCTTTGCGTTCCCAAATTTTGAGAAGCTGCATCGGGTGAAGTTGATGGTAGGGAAGTCATTTGAGAGCCGATATTAGCATCAACTTTTAAAATAGAGTTAAAAACATCCATATGTTGGACATTGCACTCCCAAAAAGATTCGACAGAAGGTACGGTTCGTTCTGTGTTTAATCACACAGTTACGAGTCGCATATCTTGTGACCGCCTATTAATTACGGAGATCAACATGGCTGAATCAAAACAGAAATACTGGCGTACCTCGATTGCGGATGTAACTGATGAGGGTATGGTAATCCGCGGTTACGATGTACTCAAGGACCTCGCAGGTAAGATTGATTTTGGCGCATTGGTCTACCTTCTCTACCGCGGAGAGTTGCCTAAAGGTAACGAGTCCAAGATTATCAATGCGATCTTTATCTGCGTGGCGGAGCACGGCATCTCACCATCATCTACGGTGACGCGCTTCATTCAGGCTGCTGGTGTCCCGATCCAATGTTCTGTGGCCGCCGGTGCCATGATGTTCGGCGACATTCATGGAGGCGCTGGGGAAGAGTTTTCGCGCTTTCTTCAGGAACTTGTCAGCGAAACAAACGCGTCGGGCCGTGACTATGACGAGGTAGCATATGAGTTCGTGCGCAAACATAAGCGTATCGATGGTTTTGGGCATCCACACCATCCGTCAGGCGACCCTCGTACCAAAGTCTTGTTTGGACTGGCAGAAGAATACGGTCTAGCAGGGGATCACATTCGCATGACACGTGCTTTGGAGCGGGCGCTGGTTGCCAAAACTAATCGTCCATTACTGGCCAACATCGACGCTGCGGTCGGCGCGATCATTTCCGACATGGGGT
Organism: Glaciimonas sp. PCH181; assembly: GCF_003056055.1. Classification (NCBI taxonomy): domain Bacteria; kingdom Pseudomonadati; phylum Pseudomonadota; class Betaproteobacteria; order Burkholderiales; family Oxalobacteraceae; genus Glaciimonas; species Glaciimonas sp. PCH181. The sequence continues at coordinate 1,494,380 of NZ_PYFP01000001.1, read as the reverse complement.
TTGACTGGCGGGTGGCGCGTGCCTTTATCGTGGTGCCACGCACTGCGGGCTTGTTTGCCCATGCTGTCGAAGAGAAGGTCCGAGAGCCCGGCTGGCGTCAGATATCACTCGACCAAGTTGAATATGACGGTCCTCGGCGCTCCCAAAGTGATAAAGCCAGTACCTGAGCAAAGCAGGAGTCAGACCCTGTCTTTTTTGCCTGGCACATCTAGCGTCACAGTCTTAACCCAATAGGGTTAACGAATTGACGGCGGTTCAGGCCAGCGTACGGTGAAAGCATCACTCAATGCCTTCACCAATCATAGAATTAACAGAAAGGTCCCTTCAATGAATACAGAAGTACAACAAACTGACCAGTCCGAACGTGAGCAGAATGTGCGGCTCGTCCGTGATAGTGCCGATGGTCTGCTAAAAGGGCGCGGAGGTATTTCTCGTATGCGCTCGCAGCGCTTTACGGCCCAGGGCTTTGACAGGGCAATTTGGAGTGAAATCTGTGAGATGGGCTGGCTTGGAATGCGTCTGCCTGAGGAGATAGGTGGCAGCGGTATGGGCATGCTTGAGTCAGTGCAAGTGGCACTGGCGGCAGGGACCCATCTAGTGCCGGAACCCTTGATCAGCGGCATGTGCACTTCAGCATTGCTCGATGAAGTAGCACTTGAGCAATATTTATCTGGAGCGAAAATTTTTGTACCTGCATGGCAAGAAGCAACAAATTCGCTTGATCCTGTCGGAGGCGACACGCAGTACAGCGAGGGTACAGTCACTGGTCGAAAGCGTTTCGTGTGGCAAGGCTCTGAAGTAGATGGGTTTGTCGTTTCGACACCCCAAGGCTGCATGTTGGTAGAGGCGAAGGATGAGGGCGTTTCCATCCATTCGACTCCCACGCAAGATGGCGGACATTGGGCGGATATTGAGTTAAACCGTGCCGTGGCACGGCCCTTGCCGGGCAATATGTCGTCTTCTATTGAAGAGGCAGCATTGTTAGAGGCATCTTACCTGTTAGGTAGCGCGCAGGCAGCGCTCAGTATGACGCTGGAATTCATGAATTCGCGCAAGCAGTTTGACAAGCCCATTGGGAGCTTCCAAGCGCTTCAACACCGGGCTGCCGATTTAAAAATTTTCTTGGCCCTGTCTGAAGCGAGCGTCGAAAACGCCGCCCGTGCATTTGACGCGCAGGAGCCACTTGCTGTGCGTCAGGCCGCAGTTTCGCGGGCGAAGGCGCGCTGTTCCGACACAGCCCTGCTAGTGACACGCCAGGCAGTGCAGCTACACGGTGCGATTGGTTATACCGATGAATATGACGTGGGTTTGTTCTTGCGTAGCGCGATGTGCCACAGCGTAATGGCGGGTTCTTCGGCTGTGCACCGTGCTCGATTTGGCCAACTGTGTTGCTAAGGTTTAGCGATTAAGGAGTAGATTATGGAAGAAACTAGCAGCCTGCCACGCCATGATGACGTGGATTACAACGCAATGTCGGACCAGGAGTTTCGCAAGATCGTCGGCGACTGGATTGATGCAAATTATCCACCGGAGCTTCGACATCCCATCAAACGACTGCATTTGCGTGATAGCCGGCCCTGGTATCAGGCACTTTCGCGGCGAGGCTGGTTAGCACCTAGCTGGCCCCGCGAACATGGAGGCATGGGGCTAGCGCCTTCAAAGTTGTTGATCATGCATGAGCAGCAGGAGCGCCACGGCTGCGCACGACTCAATGACATCGGCATGGCCTTTATCGGACCACTGCTCATTCAGTTTGGAGCAGAGGCGCAACGGCAGTTTTTTCTGCCAAAGATTCTGAGCGGTGAACACATCTGGTGCCAAGGTTACAGCGAACCTAATGCCGGCTCCGACTTGGCTAGTTTACGTACAAAAGCAGTTCTGGACGGCGATGAGTGGGTAGTGAATGGTCAGAAGATCTGGACGACCTTGGCAAATGATGCCAATTGGATATTTTTGCTGGTGCGGACAGATCCGCAAGCGAAGAAACAGGAGGGCATCAGTTTTCTACTTGTGCCGCTGGACACTCCAGGGGTAACTGTGCGCCCGATTATCAATCTGGATATGCATGACGAATTTTGTGAAGTCTTTTTTGATGACGTGCGGGTTCCGCGCGACATGCTGGTAGGGACGGTCAACAAAGGTTGGTCAATGGCCAAAGCTTTGCTGGGCTTTGAACGAATTCACCTGGCGTCTCCCCAACCTTCTTCTTACGCGATGTCGCGCTTGCGTCAAGTGGAAAAACTAGTTGGAGGATTTGAACAGTCTGGCGCAAGGGACCGCTATGTGCGGTTGTGCATGGATCTTGCTGATCATTCCGACCTGTACGAGTTTCACCTCGAGCGCGTTCGACGCGGTGAGCAGCTGGGAGCGGAGGTTTCTATGATGAAACTTAATCAGAGCGAACTTAACCAGCGCATCACGGAATTTACGATTGAGATGGCTGGTGAGCTTGGTTGCCTGTTGGCTCCTCTGCCAGGGCCAGACCGTCTGAATCCGGGGGGCAACTTCATCCAGGCCCGTCTGCTGACGATTGCCGGCGGATCCAGCGAGATTCAACGAAATATTATCGCTAAAAACGTCCTAGGGCTGCCGTCATAAACACCATGCATTACGAAACCATTCTCTTTAGTATCGAGGAGGGCATTGCTCGGCTGGTGCTTAATCGGCCGAGCAAGCTCAACAGCTTTTCTGAAACCATGCACCGCGAGATTGCGGATGCAATGCATCATTTAACGCAGGCTGATAATGGTACACGCGTTCTATTAATTACTGGGGCCGGACGGGCGTTCTGTGCTGGACAAGACTTGTCGGAAGGTCAAATGTCCGGCGGGAGTACCGTTGATCTCGGTATTACTGTGGCGCGTTACTACGAGCCACTTGTAAGAAACTTAAGGGCCCTGCCCATTCCGGTCATTGCGGCGGTGAACGGAGTGGCCGCTGGAGCCGGAGCAAATTTCGCACTGGCTTGCGATATCGTCGTGGCGAAATCCTCTGCTTTCTTTTTGCAGCCTTTTGTTCGCCTTGGCCTACAGCCAGACACTGGTGGCACGTACTTTTTGCCGCGCTTGGTCGGAAGTGCGAGGGCAATGGGGCTATCGTTGTTAGGTGACAAGCTCAGCGCAGAGCAAGCGGAGCAATGGGGGCTAATTTGGAAGTCGATTCCGGACGAGGAATTTGAAACAGCCGTGGAAGCGCTAGCGCGCAGGCTGGCATCAGGTCCTTCGTTAGCTCATGCGCACATCAAGCAGTCGCTGCAGGCCAGTATGGGTAACGATCTGGATCAACAGCTTGCATTGGAGCGTGAGAGCATGCGTACACTTGGAAATAGCGAGGACTATATCGAAGGAGTAGGTGCTTTCTTGGAAAAGCGAGAGCCTGACTTTAATGGGCGCTAAGGTCGATTTTGACTGGAAGTCCGCTCGCTCAGCGCAACCCGAATAGCTTCTTTTAGCAGCCGCTTTCATAACCGCACCTGGCTATTTCAAACACTTTTAGAAGTAGCAGCATTGTGCTTGACTCGAGTTTGGGCATCTTCGTGCAGTATCTGATTCCTCAGTCTAGTAGACAAGGAAGCATGCAACTGCAGTCAAGGCAATCCACTAAAAAAGGCAGGACTATGCCAGAGGTAAATGACGTTTTTATTGTCGGTGCGGCTCGTACGGCGATTGGAACTTTTGGTGGATCGCTGAAGGATTTTTCCGCTTCCGATCTGACCTCGATCGCAGTTAGAGAGGCAATGAAGCGTGCGCGGACTGATCCAGGCCAGAATCTATTCAAAATCCTTGCTCACCGCTTACTATTTCTACTTGGTCTTGCTGCTGGGCCGTTGGACACCGCGAACGTATGTTCGAGCATTCGAACTACCTGTTCCCGGTTTTCGCGTAAGCTCGCCACTGAGCCGCGTGAAAGATGCTGGTGGGCCAGGCCTCTCATTGAGCCGACGACAAATTCAGCACCTAGCGCAGGATCGACATCGCTACGCACTTCACCCTGCGCAATCCCTATACGTAAATTATCTTCTATCCATGTAAACATTTCACGATTGTATTCTGCTATAACTTCGGCCGTGTCTGAATCTTCCAGCAAAGCCTCGGCGAGCAGCAGCAAAAACGCCCGCGCATTTGTCCACTTTTTATCACTGCGTCCGAGATATACACGTACATAGCCAAGTACAGACTGCAAACCTGGCTGCGACGGTGGAACAGCTTGCATCTCCTGGGCAAAAGCTCTGCTAAGGTGAAAAATCAAAGCGCGCAAAAGCGCACCTTTATTGCCAAAGTGGTATGTAGCTTGTCCACGGCTATAACCGGCCGCCTCCCCGACCTGTGCTAAGGTCATTCCTACCCAACCTTTACGCGAAAGAAGTGCAAGCGCTGCATCTAAAAGTCGCTCCTCAGATTCTGAACTACGCTCCTGCTGCGACCGGCGAAGCGGTGCTGAGGATTTCTGGCTGGCCACGTTTCCCCTTGCCGGATACCCGCGCGCTTTAAAAATTTCGCTCGGAGCATGATTTGCAGCTTCGCCCAATGGCTCCAACGTTGCACCTTGCACCGCTTGTTCTTTAATCATAATTTGGTTCCATTTCCTATACAGTCACGCTTACACTACGAACGTCTATTCTACTACTTGCTGGTCGAATGTTAATTTTCTTAATATTGATAGATTAGTTAGTTCTTATAAAGACGTCCTAAATTGCAACGGCACTGCGGTTTATCCAAAATTACTAACTATTTGGCTCTATTGGTCGTTAAACCCATTACTTGAAGAGCATCGCTAGTTCGGGCTGATCGGCATTAATCGACAAACTCCATCAGCAAGTCCTTGGCACTGATCACGCTGCCCGGTTTGACATGGGTATGGCCGACCGTGCCATTGCGCTCGGCGCGGATCATGGTTTCCATTTTCATGGCTTCAATTGAGACCAGCGGATCGCCTTTTTCCACTTTTTGTCCTGCCTTCACCGCCACCGTCACCACCATGCCCGGCATCGGCGCACCGACATGCTTCGGATTGCCTTCTTCGGCACGCACATGGGTCGCGGTCTTGACTGCACCGGCACGGTCGATACGGATCAGGCGCGGCTGACCGTTCAGTTCAAAGAACAGCTTGGTCTGACCATCATCGGTCGCTTCGGTCTGCCCTTGCAGACGTACGACTAGCGTTTTGCCCTGATCGATATCAATCGAAGTTTCTTGTCCGTCTTGCATCCCGTAGAAAAACACCGGAGTCGACAGCACGCTGACGTTGCCGTAATGACGGCGATGCTCTGCGTACTCTTTAAAGACTTTCGGATACATCAGATACGACGACAGTTCTTGCTCGGTGATGCTGCGCTCAACGGCTTTTTCAGCTTCAGCGCGAACTAACACCAAATCGACTGGCGGCAAATGTGCGCCGGGACGCCCAACCATCGGCTGGCCGCCTTTGAGTATTTTCTGCTCTAGCGGCTTCGGAAAACCATCCGCCGGAAAGCCCAACTCGCCCTTGAATAAGGAAATCACAGAATCCGGAAAAGCGACTTCTTTATCTGGATTACTCACATCCGCCGGGGTCAGATCGTTGGCGACCATGAACAACGCCATATCGCCCACTACCTTGGACGTCGGCGTCACTTTCACAATGTCACCGAACAGCTGATTCACGTCCGAATAGGCTTGCGAAACCTCGGTCCAGCGGTGCGCCAATCCCATCGCCCGCGCCTGTTCGCGCAAGTTGGTGTATTGACCACCCGGCATTTCATGACGATACACATCTGAGGTGCCGGACCGAATATCCGCCTCAAACGGCGCATACGCACGCCGCACGCCTTCCCAGTATTGTGAAATGCCAAACATCGCGGTCGAGTCGAGTTGCGGATCGCGTTCAGTGCCGCGCAAGGCTGCTGCAATCGCGCCCAGATTCGGCTGAGAAGTCAGGCCGCTCATCGCATCCATCGCGCCATCCACCGCATCGCAACCGGCTTCGATAGCCGCCAGCACACTGGCGGCGCTGATGCCGCTAGTGTCATGCGTGTGGAAATGAATCGGCAGGCCGACTTCTTCTTTTAACGTTTTCACTAGCAACCGTGCTGCCTGCGGTTTGCAAATCCCGGCCATGTCCTTGATCGCCAGAATATTGACCCCGGCACGCTCTAAATCCTTAGCCATCGTGACGTAATACTTCAGGTCGTATTTGACCCGTTTGGCATCCAGCAAATCGCCGCTGTAACAGATCGCGCCTTCACATAACGCGCCGGATTCGCGCACCGCGTCAATCGCCACGCGCATGTTCTCAACCCAATTCAGCGAGTCAAATACACGGAACAAATCGATACCACCCTTTGCTGCCTGTTCGACAAAATGTTTCACCACATTGTCGGCATAGTTGGTATAGCCAACCGCGTTAGAGCCGCGCAACAACATCTGAAACAGAATATTTGGCACGCGCTCACGCAATTGCGTCAGACGTTCCCACGGATCTTCTTTCAGAAAGCGCATTGCCACGTCAAATGTCGCACCGCCCCAACATTCCATCGAAAATAAATTCGGCAACGTCCGCGCATATGCAGGCGCAATCGCTAGCATGTCAGCGGTCCGCATGCGAGTAGCAAACAACGATTGATGCGCATCGCGCATGGAGGTGTCGGTCAGCAAGACTTGCGGCTGCTCTTTCATCCATTGGGCAAACTTGTCCGGGCCGAGGGCGATCAATTTGTCACGGCTGCCGGGCGCAATAGGCGCGAGTCTGTCGGTCTTGGGAATCAGCGGCGTCGGCACAATGCCCACCGGCTGCACGCGTCCCTTCATTTCCGGATTACCGTTAACCGCTACCTCACCGATGAAACGCAAGATACGCGTCGCACGATCACGTCGTTTGGCAAACTGGAATAGCGCAGGCGTCGTATCGATAAAGCGCGTAATACATTCGCCGGATTTGAATTGCGGATGATTGATGACGTTCTCAAGAAACAGCAGATTCGTCGACACGCCACGGATGCGGAATTCGCGCAGCGCACGATCCATTCGCGCAATTGCTTCTTCTGAACTAGGCGCATGCGCCGTCACTTTTACCAGCAGCGAATCGTAATACGGCGTAATCACCGCGCCCGAATAAGCAGTGCCGCCATCCAGACGAATACCGAAACCGGACGCGCTGCGATACGCGGTCAAACGACCATAATCGGGCGTGAAATTGTTTTCGGGATCTTCTGTCGTGACGCGGCATTGCAGCGCATGACCGTTCAGGCGGATATCCGCTTGCGCCGGGACGCCAGCAGAATGCTCGGCACTGGCGCTGGTATCACCAATCACCGCGCCTTGCGTAATACGGATTTGCGCCTTGACGATATCGATGCCGGTCACTTGTTCGGTGACGGTGTGTTCTACCTGAATCCGTGGGTTAACTTCAATGAAATAGAACTTGCCGGTATCGGCATCCATCAAAAATTCGACCGTTCCGGCATGGGTATAGTTGACCGCACGACCCAGACGCAATGCAGATTCACAGAGATCGGCGCGGGTCGCCGCATCCAGATACGGCGCGGGCGCGCGTTCCACGACCTTTTGATTGCGCCGTTGAACCGAGCAATCGCGCTCAAACAAATGCACCAGATTGCCGTGCTTATCGCCCAGAATCTGGACTTCAACGTGACGCGCACGCCGCACCAGTTTCTCCAGATACATTTCATCGTTGCCAAAAGCAGCCAGCGCCTCGCGCCGCGCCATTTCTAGCTGCCCCGGCAATTCCTCTGCGCTTTCGATCACGCGCATCCCGCGACCGCCGCCACCCCAGCTGGCTTTCAGCATCAACGGATAGCCGACTTCCGCCGCCATTTTGTGCGCCACGTCAATATCATGCGGCAACGCAGCCGTGGCTGGCATCACCGGCACACCGGCCGCCACAGCCGCATTACGGGCCGCAACTTTATTACCCAGCGTGCGCATCACGGTTGGCGACGGGCCGATAAAGGCGATGCCATTTTTAGCGCAAGCCTCGGCAAATTCAGGATTCTCGGACAAGAAGCCATAGCCCGGATGAATCGCATCGACTTTCGCTTCTTTAGCAATACGAATGATGTCGTCAATATCCAGATAGGCCGCAATCGGTTTCTTGCCTTCTCCGACCAGATAGCTCTCGTCTGCCTTAAACCGATGCAAGGCAAAACGATCTTCTGCAGCATAAATCGCCACCGTCCGAATACCGAGTTCGGCAGCAGCCCGCATCACGCGGATGCAGATTTCGGAGCGGTTAGCGACCAGAAGTTTACGGATGGGACGTGGGTTATGAAGTGCGGTGATCATTACATTATTGATTCATGGGTGCGTTGAGGGATAGTGGATTCGAACTGAGGATCTACATCGCCGAATAATTCGGTCCGCCGCCACCTTCTGGAGTGATCCACACGATATTCTGGGTCGAATCCTTGATGTCACAGGTTTTGCAATGCACGCAATTCTGCGCATTGATTTGCAAACGCTCGTCACCGGCATCGGTTTTTACAAACTCGTACACGCCTGCGGGGCAGTACTTCGCCTCGGGGCCAGCATATTTCGCCAGGTTGAGATTGATCGGCACACTCGCATCTTTCAACGTCAAATGTACCGGTTGGTCTTCCGCATGGTTCGTGTTTGAGATAAATACCGAAGACAAACGATCGAAGGTCAGCTTGCCATCCGGTTTCGGATACACAATCGGGGCGTAGTTCGCGGCTGGCTTCAGGCACTTGTGGTCGGCATGCGTGTGATGCAGGGTCCATGGAGCCTTGCCGCGGAACAACACTTGATCGATGCCCACCATTAGCGTGCCGGTGACCAGCCCTTTGCTCATCCACGGTTTGAAATTGCGCGCCCGATGCAATTCATCCTGCAGCCAGGATCGTTCAAACGCTTGCGAATACGCCGTCAATTCATCGTATTGGCGATTCGCGTTCAAGGCATCGAATGCCGCATCGGCGGCCAGCATGCCGCTCTTAATCGCGGCATGGCTGCCCTTAATGCGGCTGGCATTCAAAAAGCCGGCATCACAGCCAATTAGCGCGCCACCGGGGAAGCTCAGCTTAGGCAGCGATTGCAGGCCGCCAGCGGTGATCGCGCGCGCGCCGTACGAAATGCGTTTGCCGCCTTCAAAGAATTGTCGGATTTCAGGATGCGTCTTGTAGCGCTGAAATTCTTCATACGGCGACAGATACGGGTTTTCGTAGGCGAGTCCCTCCACGTAACCGACCGCCACCTGATTGTTCTCCAGATGATATAGAAAGGAACCGCCATAGGTGCTGGTATCGAGAGGCCAGCCAGCTGTGTGGACGACTAGGCCGGGTTGATGCATCTTCGGATCGATTTCCCACAATTCCTTGATGCCGATAGCGTAAGTCTGCGGATCCTTGCCTTTATTGAGATCAAACTTGCTTATCAACTGTTTGCCCAGATGGCCGCGTGCGCCTTCGGCAAAAAGTGTGTATTTGGCATGCAATTCCATGCCGAGCTGGAACGCCGCTGTCGGCTGAGCGTGGCGGTCGATGCCCATGTTTCCGGTCGCGACGCCCTTAACCGAACCATCGTCGTTGTACAACACTTCAGCTGCGGCAAAACCAGGGAAAATGTCAACGCCCAATGCCTCGGCTTGCGGGCCTAGCCAGCGCACGACATTGGCTAGCGAGATAACGAAATTTCCGTGGTTCTGAAAGCAGGCGGGCAGCATCCAGTTCGGTGTTTTGACGGCTTTTCTCTCTGTCAAAAATAGGAAGCGGTCTTCGCTGACCTCAGTCGTCAATGGCGCACCCAGTTCTTTCCAGTTTGGAAATAGCTCGTTGATCGCGATCGGATCCATGACCGCGCCGGACAGGATGTGCGCGCCAAGCTCGCCGCCTTTTTCCAGTACGCAGACGGACACGCCATTACCTTTTTCCCATGCCAACTGTTTAAGTTTGATGGCTGCCGACAAGCCGGCCGGGCCGCCGCCGACGATGACGATGTCATATTCCATCGCTTCGCGCGGGCCGTGTTGTTCCAGTAAGTCTTTTGTCATTTAAAGTCTTTGCTGTATCAAACGTCGATAAACCCTGAGGTCTCTATTGTAATGATGGATATGCGACGAAACTCTTGTGGGGGGCGTTGTATATCTAAACGTTTTATCCGAGTTCATCCACCAGTTGCGGCACGATTTCGAACAAATCCCCGACGATACCGTAGTCCGCTACCGCAAAGATCGGCGCCTCTTCATCCTTGTTGATCGCGACGATCACCTTGGAATCCTTCATCCCGGCCAAATGCTGGATCGCGCCGGAAATGCCGACCGCGATATACAGCTGCGGTGCGACGATCTTGCCGGTTTGGCCGATTTGCCAGTCGTTCGGTACGAAACCGGCATCGACCGCGGCACGGGACGCGCCCATTGCGGCGCCGAGCTTGTCGGCCAATGGCTCCAGGATCTTGAAGTTGTCCGCCGAACCCAGGCCGCGGCCGCCGGAGACGATGACTTTGGCCGCAGTCAGTTCTGGCCGGTCCGACTTGGCCAGTGCACGCGAGACGAATGCCGACTTGGCAAAATCTGCTGCCGCGCCGATGTTCTCGACCGCAGCCGAACCACCGCCTGCAGCCGCATCGAAACCGGTGGTCCGGACGGTGATGACTTTGATCGCATCGATCGATTGCACGGTGGCAATCGCGTTGCCGGCATAGATCGGACGCTCGAAGGTATCTGGGCTGTCGACTTTGACGATTTCGGAAATCTGGCCGACATCCAACTTGGCTGCGACGCGCGGCAGGATATTCTTGCCGTAGGCGGTGGCCGGAGCCAGGATGTGGCTGTAGTTGGCGGCCAGCGCCAGCACTTGTTCGGCGACGTTTTCGGCCAGGCCATCGGCAAAATACGCCGCGTCAGCGACCAGTACTTTGGTCACGCCGGCGGCTTGCGCAGCGGCTTGGGCCGCCACACCACAGTCTTTGCCGGCGATCATTACATGGACCTCGCCGCCGCATTGGATGGCGGCGGTGATGGTGTTGAGGGTGCTGCCCTTTAAGGTGGCGTTATCGTGTTCAGCTATGACGAGAGCGGTCATGGTATCTCCTGATGATGAGGTGTTGCGGTCGCCTGCAAAGGCGGCGGCCCGCTGCATCGGTTCGGTGGTAAAAGTGGTCGCGGATTAAATGACCTTGGCTTCGTTACGCAATTTGGCTACCAGCGTAGCCACGTCCGGCACCTTGATCCCGGCGCTTCGTTTGGCAGGTTCTACCACTTTCAGCGTCTTCAGCCGGGGACTGACATCGACGCCCAGATCGGCCGGCTTGCACACATCCAGGGGTTTCTTCTTGGCTTTCATGATGTTCGGCAGCGTCACGTAACGCGGCTCGTTCAGGCGCAAGTCGGTGGTGATGATGGCCGGCAGCGTCAAAGCCAGGGTTTCCAGGCCGCCGTCGACTTCGCGCGTGACCAGCACTTTGCCCTCTTCCAGCATGACCTTTGAGGCAAAGGTCGCTTGCGGCCAGTCCAGCAAGGCGGCCAGCATCTGGCCGGTCTGGTTGCAATCGTCGTCGATCGCCTGCTTGCCGAGGATGATCAGCTGCGGTTGCTCCTTATCCGCAATCGCCTTCAACAGTTTGGCCACCGCCAGCGGTTGCAGCTCGACATCGGACTCGACCAGGATGGCGCGGTCGGCGCCGATCGCCATCGCGGTGCGCAGCGTTTCCTGGCATTGGGTGACACCGCAGGAAATCGCGATCACTTCGGTGACCTTGCCGCCTTCTTTTAGACGCGTGGCTTCTTCCATCGCAATTTCATCAAACGGATTCATCGACATTTTGACGTTGGCAATATCCACACCTATGCCATCGGATTTGACGCGTACTTTCACGTTGTAGTCGACTACACGCTTGACTGGAACTAATATTTTCATCTGTTTCCCTTTTCATTCAATAGTGATTCTTAATACAATCGGCACGTGATCTGGTTCTGTTGCGTTAGCAAGGACAAGTCGGATTTTTAGCTGGGCCGGTGCACCGGCCTTCAAACTGGATGGATTTTTCCCGCTAATGCATAAAATTGGTCTGCAAAAGTCATCTCATCGGTGCCTTCCATCATGAGCCGGCTTTTACGGATCATGTGCATGAGTTCAATGCAAGCTAAGATGTGTTTGGCGGACCGAAATGATTTGAAGTTGAGCATCGGCTTGGTCACGCGCTTGACGGCCCGATGGTCCTGTTCGACGACATTGGTGAGGTATTTGATCTGCCGAACGACCATCGGAATGTCCATGCCGGCATTGATCTCATCAATCGCCGCCTTGTTGGCGCCGCTTTTATCCATCGTGACTTTTTCAGGAACGCCATGAGCTTGCATGGCTTTGTTGAAAAAACGTTTCGCCGCCGACTTGTCCCGCTTGGCCGTCAATAGAAAATCGACCGTGTTGCCTTCCTTGTCCACGGCCCGATAGAGATACTTCCAGACGCCTTTGACTTTTATATAGGTCTCGTCCATTCGCCAGCTTCCGCCAACCGGACGCTTGTGCTTGTGGAAAGCCTTTTCAAGTAACGGCAGAAACCGGATCGCCCAGCGATTGATCGATGAGTGATCGACAACCACGCCGCGTTCTTCCATCACTTCTTCCAGGTGACGGTAACTCAATGGGTAGGCTGCGTACTAACGGATGCAGACCAGAATCACGTCGATGGGAAATCGCATCCCTTTGGCTTTGAGCATGTCGGTTCGCCCTTTTTTCAAAGACAGCAGTCTACCTGAGCGACTCGATGACTTTGATCAACGCGACAGAACCGTAAAAACATCTGGGGCAAGCACTCCGCAAGATTCGAAGTGCTGCTTTCGTCCGTTATAAGAACTATTCCTTCAGCAACTGCTTCGCAATCATGTTGCGTTGGATTTCGTTCGCACCCTCGAAGATCCGCATGACCCTCAACTCGCGGTACACGCGTTCAACCACCATGCCCTTGATATAGCCGGCGCCTCCGAAGATTTGCAATGCCTTGTCCGCAATGCGATTGGCGACCTCCGTACAGAACACCTTGGCATAGGAGGACTTCAAGCGCACGTCCGCACCATTCTCCAGGCTCCATGCGGCTTCTAACAACAGCATTCGCGCAGCATGCTGCTCCATGGCCATATCCGCCAGCATGTGTTGCAGGACTTGGTGGCTTGACAGCGGTTGGCCAAAGGTCACGCGATCCTTGGAATACTGGAGCGCGTGCTCGAAGGCAATCTGGCTGCCTCCGAGGGCTTGGCAGCCGACATTGATGCGAGCTTCATTCAACCCCGAGACCGCGTAGTAGAAGCCGCGGTTCTCTTCGCCAAGCAGATTTTCCGCAGGGATTTCGCAGTTATCGAACGTGAGCCCGTAAACGCCATTGGTCATGAAGCCCATCGTGCGAATGGGCTTGCTCATGCTGAATCCGGGAGTTTGCGGCTCCACGAGAAAGGCCGACACGCCGTCTCGCCCTTTGCTCTTGTCGGTCTTGGCAAACACCAGGAAAACATCGCCTCGCTCGGCATTCGAGATGTAGGTCTTGGATCCGTTCAGCACCCATCGGTCGCCCATTTTTACGGCGGTGGTTCTCATCGCTGCCACGTCCGAGCCGGCATCGGGCTCGGTGAGTGCGAAGCAGACCGTCGCGCCGGCCGCGATCCGCGGCAGCCAATTGTCCTTTTGCTTCGGGGTACCGTGCAGGAGGAGCAATTGGGGGATCGGCCCCAAGGCTTGACGAATCGAGGGCCAGAACTGGGGAGGCATGCGCGCGAGTTCTAGTTGGATCAGCGCCGAACTGACCTTGTCGACATTGGTTCCACCGAATTCTTCAGGGATCGCCAGCCCGTAGTACCCCATCGTCCGCAGCGTCGCGTCCACCTCTTGCGGCACCACGTTGGTCTCGTGAAAGTGCGGCTCATGCTTGAGGAGGTCGTTGACTACTTCCCGGGTGGACGCCTGCAGGGCGAGTGAGTCCTCTGAAAACTTAAAGTCCATGTTAGTTCCTTTGTGTGTTGTGGATGGCTTCGGTGTGATCGCTAAAAAACGGGCAACTCGGTCAGACCCAGCGCGTGAAACTCTCTGGCTTTGCCCGCGGCGTGCTGTAGGTGTTCACAAGCGCGGTTTCGACCGCGTAGCCAAGACATGCCGCAGACCAGCATCTCGTCGGCTCCCGCGCCGATGAATGGGCCGACGATCTTGGCGTAGTTATTCCATGCCGCTTGCGGGTACGTGTGCAGGCCCAGTGCCCGAGCTGCGAGCATGAGGTTTTGCAGGAACATGCCGTAATCGATCAGCGACCTGCCTGGGCCTGTGCGGCCTCAGACCGGGTCCCAGGTGAAGACGTCGCGCGACTTGTCGAGCGGGAAAAAGGACGGCTTCAGCATTGGCAGCGCCACTTCGAGGCAGGTATCGACGGTCCAGCCGTCTCCCCTATGTGCAGTGCGGATTGGACGAGGCTGCGAGAACAGATAGATTTCGTTATTCCGAACACCGAATATCTGGCCTGTCACATCACGGGCCCGATCAGTTAGCAATGCGCATGTGAACGGGGCAATCTTGGCAACTTCCATCCTTTGATTGACCTGTGTGCGCGCTAGCCCTTCCGGAGTGTCGGTCGGAATCGAGCTTACCATGCGGGTAAATGCGAAAGGTGCAATGCAATTTGATCGCACACCAAAACGCTCCATGTCGAGCGCAATCGACTTTGAGAGGCCAATAATACCCATCTTCGCCGCCGCGTAGTTAGCTTGGCCGACATTGCCAATTAGCCCTGATGTCGACGTCATGTGCACGATGGCGCCGGTCTCCTGACCCTTGAAATGTGGCGCAACAGCACGTGCCATGTTGAAGCAGCCCTTTAGATGCACCTTTACAACCGCATCAAAGTCCTCTTCTTGCATCTTGTGGAAAATCACATCGCGGAGGTTGCCTGCGTTGTTGACCAGTCCGTCGACTCGTCCATATACATCAAGTGCCTGCTGGACGATGCGTTGGGCTGCGCTCCAATCTGCAACGCTATCGGTATTGGCGATAGCTTCACCACCAGCAGCACAAATTTGGTCTACAGTCTGCTGCGCAGGTCCTGCGCTACCCCCGGCACCATCCATACTTACGCCTAGGTCATTCACAACCACTCGTGCACCTTGGCGCGCCGCTTCAAGCGCTATTTCTTTGCCAACGCCAGCACCAGAGCCGGTCACAATTATTACTTTGTCTTTCAGCCAATGCGTCATTTCTTCCTCCTGATACTTCAATCGGTCTAAGGGAACTATTTGCTTAAGAGTGTTATACGACCAGAATAGAAACAACTGCCGCCGCCGATTCGCCGCCTACTTGTCCGCCCGAGTTTTGGGCCAGAGCGACTTTCGCTGATGGCCGCTGACGTTCGCCAGATTCGCCGCGGAGCTGTTGGACCAACTCCACGAGTTGGGCGGTACCAGTTGCGCCGATTGGGTGACCCCGGCTTAACAGGCCGCCGCTCGGATTCACGGAGATCCTTCCCCCAATTTCGGTGGCTCCGCTACGCAGCAGTTCCACAGCTTGTCCAGGCTTACAGAATTGCACGACCTCATAATTAATCAGTTCTCCAGGCGCTGATGCATCATGAACCTCTGCGACGTGAACTTCGTCTGGCCCGATCGACGCCGCTTCATAAGCCGCTTGCGCTGCTCGAACCGAAGCGCTTTCCTTCGTCGAGTCAGCCAGACCCGAAAGAAGCACTGAGCTTGCCACCCACACAGGCCTGCAACCAGTCAGTTGCGCGGCAACGGTGCTTGAGCAAAGAACGATTGCAGCTGCGCCGTCGCCGATTGACGAACACATCGGAAGCGTCAGTGGGTCACTGATCATGCGGCTGGCCAACACTTCCTCTACCGTAGTCTCCTTCCGGAACTGCGCATACGGATTCATGGATCCAGCGTGCCGGCTCTTAACGGTTATACGTGCGAAGTCTGCCGGCGTTGTTCCAGTCGCGGCCATATAGCGCCGTGTGCGCTCTGCATAGATGTCCATAAAAATGGAACCGGTGCCCGATCCGATGTGCGCAGGCAATATATCTTCCTTATCCACGGCTCCACCGTAGGCGCCAAATGACACCGCTTTGTCGACATGAGTTAGTTTTTCGGCACCGATCGCAATGGCAACGTCTGCCTGGCCACTGGCAACGGCTTGCCAAGCCAAGTGAAACGCCGTGCTTCCGGTCGCGCAGGCGTTTTCGACGCTAAGCATTGGCTTGCCGAGCAAACCGGTGAATCTGAGCGCGGCTTGCGCCCTAACCATCTCCTGACCGGTGATCAAGCCGGAAGCCGCATTGCCAAAATAAACCCGGTCGACGCGCTCCGCATTGATGCCGGCATCTGCCAGCGCATTTCGTACGGCTTCTTCTGCAGATGTTCTCACCGAACGGTCGATAAATTTTCCAAAAGGGGTCATTCCAACGCCAGCGATAGCGACGCGAATAGTCATAGTCTCTCCAAGTTTTAGTTAAATTAACGCGTTATGTATGGCGCTTAACTAGCATAAGCGCCGATTAACGAGAGTAAGCTTATCACTTGCTGGTCGGATGTCAAGTATTTTTGCGGGTCAACCAACAAGTTTGTAAGGCGGCTTTCTTAAGCTAATACGGAGCAGAAGAAATTTTTTCACTTCTCTTGATGCCTTGGTCGAATAATCGCGTTTATGGTTTTCATAGACGACCAGACTCGGCAGAACACTATCCGAGCCAGAATTTTGTCGGACGAGCTAGAAAAACAATCCACATATTGGACGTCGTACTTCGCTTAGCCGCGGCATGTTGATAGCTTCTGGGTCTCAATGCCAAAGGGCATGGTTTAGGGCCAATCGCAATTTTTCGTGACTCTGATCCGTGGCTTCACATCAGTCGATGAGCATTGATTCGACCTTACTTTTTCTTTCAAAACAAAAATATCCATTACGGAGACAACCCATGGAATCCTCGCTTGTTGCAGCACTAAAAAAATTGCCTCATGACCCGCGTAGTTGTGTCCACGCTTCAAAGTGCGCGGTGACTTCTAATCGAATTAACAGGGTATCTATTGCAAAGTCCCTTTTTTCGGCCTGCGATCAGTGTAGGGGATCAACGTCGCGCCGAAAGGAATCTGGCTATTCGTCGAACAGGCTCCTTACCGCTGCTCTGGCTGCCGTTGCGCTGACTTCTTTGTATTCCAATGTATATGCACAGACTTCGGTAACGGTTTACGGTGTGGTTGATACGTATGTTGCGCATGATCGCGGTGGCAATCCTGCGGGATCAGTCACTACGATGGAAGGCGCGGCAGCAAGCTTGGCTGGTTCCCGTCTTGGATTTAAAGGTAGCGAAGATCTAGGTGGAGGCTTAGCTGCAATTTTTACCGCAGAAATGGGCTTTGGTTCCGATACGGGCGCATTTGACGGAAGTGGTATCGGATTCGGTCGCCAAGCATTCGTCGGACTCCAGGGTAATCTGGGTGTACTAAAACTCGGCCGTCAATACAATCCTCTTTTCACTGGAGGCTATCAGTACGATCCCTTCCTTGGTACGCTAGAAGGCTACTACAATCGCGTAATCTCGCTCGGCGCAGGAAAACGGTTAAGCAACACAATCTTGTACGGTACGCCGGCCAATCTGGGCGGTTTCAGTGGCGAAATTTCTTACAGCTTAGGTGAAGTTGTCGGTAGCATCTCACAGGGTCGCAATATCGGACTGCAGGTGGGATACGTAAATGGGCCGTTCAGTACGAATTTGCTTTACAACAATTTTAATAATTCTCCTGCGACGGCTACAACGCCAGCTGCGATGGCAGCGCCAGTCGTCAATACAAAGAATGTTGGAATTGGAGCGGCATATAACTTTGGGATCGCTCGGCTGTCTGGTCTCTATCAGTCCAACAAGAATGACGATCCGGTCGCCGCTCTGGAGACGCGTGATTTCTTAGTCGGGGTGAGCGTGCCATTCGGTCGACACAAACTATTGGCGTCTTATATCAAGCAAAAAAATAAAGCGCTTACAAACGCAGACACCACTCAAATCGCTCTTGGATACACTTATTCTCTTTCAAAACGCACAACTCTTTATACTTCTTTCGCTCGGATTGCAAACGATGGCGCGGCGAGTATCGCCACCCCTGATTCCCGCGGCGGCACAGACAAGGTGTTTAATGCCGGGATCGATCACACGTTCTGATCTCGGCTAAACGATCTCGTAATAGAAACAGTATATTCACTGCCTCGCCCAAAACACAAGGGCAGGCCCTAGAGTTAATTTAGCAATTAAAGTCTTGCTGGAATCGATGCAGGGTGACCAGAACGAGCGAACGTCTTGGTAGTAATTTTCGAGATGGTTAGAGGTTTTGGTCATGCCCTCATCACGAAGCCGATGCCTCTGCATTAACCTAGCCAGAAGCTAACCTGTTCACGTTCGCCTTCGCCTTCAAAATTAAGGTTTGGCTACAAAGTGGGCGCACATCCTGCCGAAATCCTGCTGAAGGGCACCGCTAGATGATCCCTGCTCAAAAATATACTCAACTAGCACCTGATGCTGGCCCAACAGGCCGGTCCTATAAAGGTACCAAACTGGCGTAAAAAACCTTGATAACTGACCAGCAAGTGATAGAATCAACGAACGCTTAACGGTTACGATTCCTTATATTTAAGAAAGGTAGCACTAATAAAATGAAACCATCAGATACCACGGAAGAGCTTCACCGACATCAGGCCGATGCAGTCCTATGGCTTAAATTGAACCGGCCAAATGCGCTGAATGCGCTAACTGCGACGCTTGTCGACGCATTGACAAGCGCTATAAAGGATGCTGAGCGAGATCCTGCCGTACGTGTAATTGTATTAACAGGTGAGGGCAGAGCGTTCTGTGCTGGTGCTGACCTAAAAGACAGTGCAAAGCGCACGCATGAAAGCGGCGCCGAATTCGTTAAAGTTATTGGTGAACTGACGGTCTTGATGGAGGCGTCCACTAAACCTATTATTGCGGCCGTGAACGGAATTGCCGTTGCTGGTGGTCTGGAATTAGTGCTCGCATGTGATTTCGTTGTTGCGACCGAGTCCGCCAAGATTGGAGATGCCCATTCGAACTATGCCATGTTTCCGGGCGCCGGGGTGACCGCGCGCCTGCCAAGAAAGAATGGCGTAAATAACGCAAAATATTTTATGTTCACGGGCGAAATGCTGCCGGCTCAAGAATGGATGGCGCTAGGCTTGGTTAGCCAGGTACTAGCAGATAATGAATTCATCGACGGCGTATCGCGGATTGCAAAGAAGCTTGCCATCAAGAGCCCGCTCGTGCTCGCCCGAATGAAGCAAGCCCTTAATGATTCGCTCGATCAGCCCTTGCCAATTGCGCTTCGCTCCGAACGCGCACTCAGCAACTTGCACAGTTATTCAGCTGATCGGGTCGAAGGACTGGCCGCATTTCGGGAAAAACGTGCGCCCCAGTTCCAGGGCAAGTAATTGGAAGATTTTACGGAAGGTTTTTGGCACATAAAGCGGGAATAGTTCCGATCCATCAGCAATCGGTTCTATAAAATAAAAATCATTAACGGAGACAACTGAATGAAGCTACCAACGTCTTTCTTCGGGATCCGAAAAATATTGAGTCGCTACGTCCCAAAGGCCTTGAACCATTACCTGGTTCGGTAAGTGACACTCTCCGCTTTCAGTCAGAAGAGCAAGCAAAGTGGGCGAAAATTGTGGCATTGACTAAGGTAAAAGGACGGTTGACCAAATAAGGCGGGTTAGCTAAACCTTCTGCTATCAATTTATTGCTAAAAATTTGCCGACGGCTTTAGTGGACTCCGATTTTCATGCCGAACCGGCATCGTCGTCCTGTTTTCCGGCCTAAGTAACGGTAGTTAGTAGGACTCGAAACCAAAGTCAGAGTTACAAGCCGGTCACTCTTTTGATATTAAAAATTTAAGGATTAAAAAATCATGGAACAGAAAGACAAAGGACCGTTGGTAGGTATGCGCGTGATCGATATCGGCACGATGGTCGCAGGCCCTGTTGCCGCGACGCTGCTTGCAGACTTCGGCGCGGACGTGATCAAGATTGAGCAGCCGGGCCGCGGAGACGCGCTGCGCCATATCGGGCCGTCGTTGGAAGGCGAGAGCCTTTGGTGGAATGTCGAAGGGCGAAACAAGAAATCCGTGACGCTCGATCTGCACCATCCCGAAGGTCAGCGGCTACTGAAGGAGTTGGTGAAACACGCCGACGTGCTCGTGGAAAACTTCCGTCCTGGGATCCTAGATAAATGGAATCTGTCGTGGGAGCACCTGAAGAAAGTAAATCCAAAGCTTGTGATGCTCAGTGTTTCCGGCTACGGCCAGACCGGTCCGTATGCAAATCGTGCAGGATATGACCGCATTGCGCTCGCGATGGGGGGCACGCTGAACGCCACTGGCTATCCGGACCGCGCTCCGGTAAAGCTCGGCACGGCAATGGCCGACTACTCGACGGCGGTCCTTGGTGCTCTCGGAACAATGGTGGCGCTTTACCATCGTGATGCGCGCGGCGGTACTGGTCAGCAAATCGATCTCTCGCTTTACGAAACAGTGTTCCGCTTCACCGACGTGATGGTCACGGCTTACGAAAAGCTGGGACTGCCACGCGAGCGGACGGGCAACATCCACTTCGCGGCCGCCCCGGGTGATCATTTCGAAACGTGCGATGGACGCTACATCGTCCTGACCGTGTCCAACGACCGCATGTTCGGTCGACTGTGCGAAGCCATTCCGGTCCTTGTGGGCGACGAGCGCTTTTCCAGCCACGTGAAACGCATCGCCAGCATCGAGGAGGTCAACAAGATCGTCGCCGATTGGATCAAGTCGCTGCCTGTTCCGGAGGTTTGCAGGATCCTCGAAGAAAAAGGCCTCGCCTTTTCCTTGATCTACTCGATCCAGGACATCGTCGCAGACCCGCACTACCAGGCCCGAGGCAGCATCGCCACCGTCGAGCACCCGCTACTCGGCGCACTGAAGATGCCGGCTGTGCAGCCCCGGTTCAGCGGGACACCGTCGCCGCAAATCAGGCCAGCGCCCGCTTTGGGCGCGCATACCGACGAGGTCCTGCGCGAACTTGCGGGGCTCTCGGCCGGGCAGATTGCCGAGCTGCGCAAGGCGGGCACGGTCTAAGGTGCTGAACTCAATGCAGGAACTTCAATGACCATGTCCCAAGTCAAGACAGTCGTGCGGGATTCGGCGAGCGTGGTGTCGGCCATCGAGAGCCGCTTCTCGTGTCGTGCGTTCTCGCACGACAAGCTGGTCGCGCGCCAGCAAGTCGACGAGATTCTGCGGATCGCGAGTTGCGCGGCGTCCAGCACGAACACCCAGCCGTGGAAGGTGTATGTGCTGCAGGGCGATCGTCGTGATGCACTCGTCGCGAAAGTGTGTGCTGCGCACGATGCGACCCATGCGGATCCCTCACTGGCCGCCGAATACGGGGAGGTGGACGGCTACTACCCCGCGGAGTGGGTCTCGCCTTACATCGACCGGCGACGTCACAACGGCTGGACCCTGTACGGTCTTCTCGGAATCGGAAAAGGCGAGAAGGACAAGATGCACGCGCAGGCACAGCGAAATTACCGCTTTTTTGACGCGCCGGTGGGCCTCATGTTCACCATCGACCGCGTCATGGGCCGCGGCTCCCTGATCGATTACGGCATGTTCCTGCAGACCGTGATGCTGGCGGCGCGCACCCTCGGTCTCCACACCTGTCCCCAGGCGGCGTGGAACAACTACGCGAAGATTGTCATGCCGTTCATCGGCGCGGGTTCCGATGAAATGCTGGTTTGCGGCATGTCATTGGGCTATGCAGACGAGTCCGCGCCGGTGAACACCTATAAGACGCCGCGAGAGACGGTGGAGAGTTTCACACGCTGGGTCTGACCGGCCCCCATGACGACTTATACAGACTATCAAAAACAATCAGCCGGAGACAACTATGAGACAGACTATCAAAAACAATCAGCTAGAGACAACTATGGATTCGCTAGCGAAATATCCCGAGGAAAGCCCCACGAGCGCCGCGCAGTTTCTCGATGCCGATAAAACGTTCAAAAAGATCACTCGCCGTCTGATCCCGTTGTTATTTATCATTTACCTGATGTCTAGCATTGACCGCGTCAACGTGGGCATCGCGCAGCTCCAGATGAAATCCGCACTTGGTTTCACCGATGCCGTTTATGGTATGGGCGTGGGCATCTTCTTCGTGTCGTATGCGCTGTTCGTATTGCCTAACACTTTCGTGATGAAGCGGCTCGGCGCACTTAAGACGATCATGTTATTGACAATTGGCTGGGGTTGCGTCTCGTCACTCACGATGTTTGTCCGCACCCCAATCTCGTTTTATGCGCTGCGCTTTCTGCTGGGCGTGTTCGAGGCGGGATTCTATCCGATCGTCGTCTACTACTTGTCGAGCTGGTTTCCGCTGCAGCGCCGCGCCAAGGCGTTTGCGCTGTTCTCGTCGGGACTCGTGATATCTGGGATTTTTGCTTATCCGTTATCCGGAGCGATCCTCAAGTTCATGGACGGCGTAGGGGGGTTGGGCGGCTGGCAGTGGATGTTCCCGCTCGAAGGTCTGCCATGCATCGTTCTCGGCCTGCTGGTTCCGATGCTGCTCGATGAGTCGCCCGAAAGTGCCGACTGGCTGTCAACCAACGAAAAGGCCATGATCGCTGCTTCGCTCGAAGCCGGGGCACCGGCTAGCGAGGGGCAGACGTTCGCACAGGTCCTCCGTAATCCTCTCCTTTATGCGCTGATGGCCGTATATTTTTCGCTCACGGCCGCTATCACGGTGATCCAATTCTGGATGCCGACCATCATTCGCTCGCTCGGCGCGACCGACATCGCCACGATCGGCCTCTACTCCGCCGTCCCCAGCGTAGTCTCACTCGTCGCGATGATCACGATTGGCGCGCGTACCGACCGCACGCGGCGTTTGCGCGAAAGCATTGTTGCGTCGGCGTTGGTCGGCGCCGCTGCACTCTGCCTGCTGCCATTCGCCTCGAGTTCGCTAGTGCTTTCACTCGTGTTGCTGTCGGTAGCTATGGCAGCACTGATTTCGTTCGTTCCGCTATTCTGGGCCAGCGTACCGGCTTGCTTGCCCGGTCCAGGCGTCGCGAACGCTATCGCGACAGTCGCGACCATCGGCTTTCTCGGTGCAGTCGTCAGCCCAGCCTCGATCGGATGGTTGAACACGCACACGGGCAGCATGAGCATCGGAATATATGTATTCGGTGCACTATTTGCCTTAGGTGGCCTGCTGTATGCCAGGGCGACGCGCAGTGTGGCGAATCTGCGCCAGCGAGAAGTCTAACGGAATAAAGTTCTGGTCGACGCTAAGTATTGAAATGCAAATCAGTCGTGCGGGATTCTGCGAGCGTGGTGTCGGCCATCGAGAGCCGCTTCTCTTGTCGTGCGTTCTCGCACGACAAGCTGGTCGCGCGCCAGCAAGTCGACGAGATTCTGCGGATCGCGAGTTGCGCGGCGTCCAGCACGAACACCCAGCCGTGGAAGGTGTATGCCCCCAGGCGGCGTGGAACAACTACGCGAAGATTGTCATGCCGTTCATCGGCGCGGGTTCCGATGAAATGCTGGTTTGCGGCATGTCATTGGGCTATGCAGACGAGTCCGCGCCGGTGAACACCTATAAGACGCCGCGAGAGACGGTGGAGAGTTTCACACGCTGGGTCTGACCGGCCCCCATGACGACTTATACAGACTATCAAAAACAATCAGCCGGAGACAACTATGAGACAGACTATCAAAAACAATCAGCTAGAGACAACTATGGATTCGCTAGCGAAATATCCCGAGGAAAGCCCCACGAGCGCCGCGCAGTTTCTCGATGCCGATAAAACGTTCAAAAAGATCACTCGCCGTCTGATCCCGTTGTTATTCATCATTTACCTGATGGCTAACATTGACCGCGTCAACGTGGGCATCGCGCAGCTCCAGATGAAATCCGCACTCGGTTTCACCGATGCCGTTTATGGTATGGGCGCGGGCATCTTCTTCCTGTCGTATGCGCTGTTCGAATTGCCTAACATTTTCGTGATGAAGCGGCTCGGCGTACTTAAGACGATCATGTTATTGACAATTGGCTGGGGTTGCGTCTCGTCACTCACGATGTTTGTCCGCACCCCAATCTCGTTTTATACGCTGCGCTTTCTGCTGGGCGTGTTCGAGGCGGGATTCTACCCGATCGTCGTCTACTACTTGTCGCGCTGGTTTCCGCTGCAGCGCCGCGCCAAGGCGTTTGCGCTGTTCTCGTCGGGAATCGTGATATCTGGAATGCTTGCTTATCCGTTATCCGGAGCGATCCTCAAGTACATGCACGACGTAGGGGGGTTGGACGGTTGGCAGTGGATGTTCCCGCTCGAAGGTCTGCCATGCATCGTTCTCGGCCTGCTGGTTCCGATGCTGCTCGATGAGTCGCCCGAAAGTGCCGACTGGCTGTCAACCAACGAAAAGGCCATGATCGCTGCTTCGCTCGAAGCCGGTGCACCAGCTAGCGAGGGCCAGACGTTCGCACAGGCCCTCCGTAATCCTCTCCTTTATGCGCTGATGGCCGTATATTTTTCGTTCGCGACCGTTATCGCGATAATCCATTTCTGGATGCCGGCCATCATTCGCTCGCTCGGCGTGACCGACATCGCCACGATCGGCCTCTACTCCGCCGTCCCCAGCGTAGTCTCACTCGTCGCGATGATCACGATTGGCGTGCATACCGACCGCACGCGGCGTTTGCGCGAAAGCATTATTGCGTCAGCGCTGGTCGGCGCCGCCGCACTCTGCCTGCTGCCATTCGCCTCGAGTTCGCTAGTGCTTTCAATCGTTTTACTGTCGGTAACTATGGCAGCACTGGTTACGTTCATTCCGCTATTCTGGGCCAGCGTGCCGGCTTGCTTACCCGGTCCAGGCGTCGCGAACGCTATCGCGGCAATCGCGACCATCGGCCTTCTCGGTGGAGTCGTCAGCCCAGCCTCGATCGGATGGTTGAAGACGCACACGGGCAGCATGAGCATCGGAATATATGTATTCGGTGCACTGTTCGCCTTAGGTGGCCTGCTGTATGCCAGGGCGACGCGCAGTGTGGCGAATCTGCGCCAGCGCGAAGTCTAACGGAATAGAGTTCTGGTCGACGCTAAGTATTGAAATGCAAATCGCCATCGGGTGACGCGAGGCATTCATTCCCCGTGCAAATTGACGGTTGCGACGCCGGACTCGGCCGTATTCGTGGCTAAGACCCTGCGCGAAAATAAGTTAGTGAACTATTTTAGGAGAATGAAGGATTGCCTAATTCCAGTCTCGGTGAAACTTTGCCGTTTTCAAAGCCACGGTAGTTAAGGCTGCAGAAGCCTAACCTCTTTGAACGTCCCACAATGGCAGCTTCGGCTGCCTTTTTTATTTTCTGCGTTCCAACTTGGAACGCCTTATTTTGTCAGAGACAGGCTGCAGTGGTTTCTGATGTCCTTCTGCCATTTTGCTCCCCTCACTTATACTCATCTACCAATTGGACTGAAAACGGCCTCGATAGTCGCAACATTTGAAGGGCTTCTAAATATGTCGCGTGATGGGACAACGAACGATAGAATTCTTGAATTCGAGCGGGCCGCAGTTGCAATCGCTTCAGGGCCCCTTGGGTCATTATATAAATTCACGGACTACTCGTTTGCTCGAGATAAGTCCAACATCTCTGCTGACGACGTTGTGAAAATAACAAATTTTTCGGTGTCGAAAATTTTTGGTAGGCCGCACGAATCGTGAGTCAGAAAGCAGGTATGGTACTCCCCGGCAATATGGATGATATCTTCCGGCAACTTGCAAAAGAACGACATAAAGCTGCGCACGTTCCTTCTCATAACGTGCCACATAGCCAATTCGTTTCCGCATTGCCTCAAGCCCTAACTCTCGCATTAGTCTTCGATGCTCTTGTATCTGCAGCGACAAAGCGGCTGAGCGGCTCTGCTATTGCAAGCGGTGTTATTCCTGCGGCGGTAGCGTCGGAAAAAATGCTCCCAGCATATCAGGAGCACAGGCGGCCATCGGCCGCCTGTTTGTTATTAATCTATCCTGAAGTTACTCTTTGATGGTGCAGGCGAAAGTAGGGCGTTGATCAATTAATGTGAGGCGGGTGTTTTTCCTTGTTCACACATGGTTTTTAATTCAATGAACGCGCTTCCTGAAATGCTGGCGAGACTGATCTCACTACGCGTCTCAATGCGGCGCGCTACTATCCAACTTTTTATGCAATTTTCGTAATTAACGTCAGGGCCTGCAGGTATTGGCATCATAATTTCGACACCATCCTTATAGGTTCTTTCCTCTTGTATTTTTCCATTTGAATCGAACCATTGATAAAGCCCGTCTTTTAAGCCATCTTTGTAATTCCCTTCTTCCCATACCGTTCCATTTGAATTGAGATTTTGATAATGACCATCGAGTTTCCCTTTTTTGAAATTCTCTACCTGAGACAGGAACATGATGTGTTCGTCATGTAAGTATCCTGGTCCATATCTTTTGTGAACGCCATCAAATAGATCATCTTTGATGTGGTATTCATCGTAGTCGCCCATGGTGCCACTGGCGGTGTGTACGACGGTCTTGAATCCCGTTGCTTTCCCACTTTGCCAGGTGAGATCAATTAACAATTTGGTACCGGTCGCATCCATCTCTTTCTCGAACCCAGATTCCTTACTATCGATCAGCCAATTCAGATCGGCTAACAATGTTGACCCATCATCACTCCATCGCTTCTCGGAACCATTTTTTATGCCATTCTGCCAATGCAATTTCGTGATTAATTTGTGCGTGGTGGGATGGTACATTTCCTCTACACCATCTCTTTTTTCATCTACGAAACTCCCTTTGTAAAGGGGGTATTTACCGTCCAAAGTGTAACGAATGACGTCGCCATCCAGCTTTCCTTCTTTAAATTTTGTTTTGGCAATGAGCTGTCCATTATCAGGATTGGATAACAGCATTTTTCATCCAAGCGGCCACTGTCGAAATCTGCCTCGGCGATCACAAACTCTGACGTTTTGCTGAACATTTTGAAATGATTTTGCAGCACACCATTTTCAAACGAAAATTCGCTGATAACGTTGTCGCCTTTTACGGCTTTGCATAGGCCTTTACCTTGTAAGATGCCATCTTTTACATTAACGTCGCAAAGGTCTCCCAGGGTAATGTATTCATCTGAGTAAAGACTTGCTCCAATCAATGAGTTGAGCGTCTTCAAAATGGGTGATGCGCCATTGTTCAAATTCGGTATTTTGAATATGTCGATGTTTGTAACTTGTCCTGAGAAAGGGGAGTTGGCACCACTAGAAAAGATTTTGCCATTCGCGATCTCCGCATTGCGGAAATCCAATACTTTCTTGCCGCAACCGGCCAGCACTAACGCAGCGCCAACCATACCTACCCGCAGCGTTTGTCGTAAAACTGTTGAAATCAAGAAAAAACGAGGCTACCCTGAGATTCGGCCTTACTGAGGTAACGTAAGTTCGGAAGACACAAATTAAAACCAAACAAGTATTCAGAGTGAATTCAAGGAGTTCGGTGTCAACCGCGGAGGTGAGGATCATATTCATGCCAAGTGGCTCAGCATGCATCAAAAACGAGCCCTTCGACTCATCACACAATATCAAGACAACGAAGTGGCAGCCATCTTAGTTGTAACCAAGTCGACAAATCGCCGAACGTTAATTGGAAGAGTACGTCCTGCCATGGTCAATACCTGCACATTCCGTTGACGTAATTCCGCATTCAAAAGAGGAATGCTGATCAAACCTCCTTTCTGTAGCGCATATTGTTCCGACACTTTGCTTGTCAGTGCGATGGCGTCTGAATGAAAGACAAATTGATGCAATGATCCTGAGTCGTTGCTTGTCAATACAAGATTCAACACCAATCCCTCCATTTGGCAACAAAGGTCTACCAACTGTCGTTGCGTACTCCCTTCTTCTTTGAGCGCCATGGGATACTGCTGCAAATCAGCCAGCATCAAAGATTTGCGCTTGCTGAGCGGGTGTCGGCGATGCATGAGTGCGTAAATTTGCGAGGTGGCAGAGTATTCAATATGGACGCCCTGACTCGGTTTCGTGCTAAACGTAATACCCAGATCCACGTCTCCGTCCTTGATCATGCCAATGACAATCTTGGGGATGGCGACATTCAATGAGAAACGTGTCTTGGGATAAGCCTCTCTGAACGTGCTCATTACATGTGGCAGAAAATTCCGTGCCACTCCTTCCGTTGACGCAACGGAAATCAAGCTCCCGCCATCGGAGGATAATTCCTGGATTTCGCCCAGAATCCGCTCCTGCTCAAGATTTGCACGTCTGGCGTGGGTGGCAAGTACTTCTCCTGCTGCGCTTAATACCATTCCGGTAGGCTGGCGCTCAAATAGTTGCGCACCCACATCCTCTTCCAATTTTGCGATTTGCCTGCTGATTGCAGACGGCGCAATGTGCAACTTCTCGGAGGCTCGGCTCAATGAGCCTGAGCGAGCGACTTCCAGAAAATAGTGTAGAGCAGTGTTGCGCATGTGACGACTCCGATGGTCTTCTAATATTTAGAAGGGATGTTTCTGAATATAGCAATTTTAAAGAACGCCCGCCAGTACTAGACTTGCTGCAATAAACATATATCCGATGATCAGGGAGAGCTTGTGAATAAAGCATCAGCAATGAAAAGTGCCAAAATGCACTATGCCGAAGGGCATTTAAAAGCTGCTATCGAGAAACGGATTTCGTACAAAACAGAAAGCCAGGTTCCAGAACAGGCAGCGGTTTTACACGCCTATCTGGAAAATGAACTGGAAGCGGTGCTCAATCGCCTGGGCTTCACCTGTCACATCGCCGAGAACCCAATTCAAGGAAAGCCGCCCCTTCTCTTTGCAGAACGCCACGAAGGGGACGAGCTGCTCACCGTCCTGACCTACGGCCACGGCGACGTCGTACGCGGTTACGACGATCAATGGAGCGATAACATCGATCCGTGGAAACTCACCGTCAAAGGCGACAAATGGTATGGACGCGGTACCGCTGACAACAAGGGACAGCACTCAATCAATCTCGCTGCACTGGAGACCGTCATCAACGCGCGCAACGGACGCTTGGGTTACAACGTCAAGTGCCTGTTCGAAACGGGAGAAGAAATCGGTTCGCCGGGATTGAGAAAGTACTGCGAGCTGAATGCAAATCAACTCAAATCCGACGTCTTCATCGCGTCGGATGGGCCCCGACTGAGCGCCGGGCAACCGACAATCTTTTTGGGCTCGCGCGGCTCGGTCTTGTTCGAGCTTTCGGTCAATCTCAGAAGCGGCGGCCTGCACTCTGGAAACTGGGGCGGCCTGATGCGCAATCCGGCAACGATACTGGCGAATGCTTTGGTCAGCATGATCGACAAAAACGGACGCATTCAAGTGGCGGATTTGCTTCCTCCGCCGATGTCCCCATCGGTCAAGCAGGCGCTTGGCAAGCTTTCCATCACAGACGAATTGATGGGACTTCCGATCGATAACGAGTGGGGAGAACCCTCCTTGTCATCGGCAGAAAAACTGCTGGGCTGGAATACGCTTGAAATCCTGGCGTTTACCTCTGGTAACCCCGCCAATCCCGTCAACGCGATTCCGCCACATGCGAAAGCCTTTTGCCAGCTTCGCTTTGTGGTCGGCACACGCTGGCAAGAACTGGAAACGATCCTGAGAACACATCTGAATCAACACGGTTTCGCTTCTGTCGACATTCGGATTCAACGAGGCACCGCCGCTACGCGACTGGACCCAGATAACGTGTGGGTGAGATGGGCTGAGCAATCGATGAAATCGGCCGTCAACCAGGAGATAGCGATATTACCCAATCTGGGCGGCACCTTACCTAATGACGTCTTCGCGGATGTATTGGGACTGCCTACCTTGTGGATACCGCACTCTTACCCCGGTTGCGCTCAGCATGCGGCAAACGAACACATGCTCGGCTCGATTGCTGAGGAGGGAATGCAAATCATGACCAGCTTGTTCTGGGATCTAGGCGAACTTGATAGAGATCGCTTGCGCAAGTCCTGAAAAAGTAGTCCTGATTAATCCATTCTGTTATCAGTTGCGGGGACAGAGACGCCCCGTGGTTTCACTCTAAATAATTATTCAAAAGAAACGGAGTCATCATCATGCCAGCAAAAGCGAGCCAATTTCTTTCTGAGGCGATCATTGAAAAAAAGGGAACGTCGTTAACGAGAGCTGTTGGAGCCTCTCTGATCGGGAATACCTTGGAATGGTTCGACTTGTCTGTGTATGCGTATTTTGCTGTCACCATCGGCAAGGTATTTTTCCCGTCAGACGATTCGTCCCTGTCATTGCTGATGGCATTCGGCACGTTCGGCCTTTCGTTTCTTATCCGACCGGTAGGCGCGATGGTACTGGGAGCCTATGCGGACCGCGCCGGTAGAAAAAAATCCTTGAGCATGTCGCTAAGCCTGATGCTGCTCGGTACATTCATGATTGCAGTCATGCCATCTTATGCGACCATCGGCGTACTCGCGCCTGCCGGCATGGTATTGGCGCGTCTGCTGCAAGGTTTCTCCGCCGGCGGCGAATTTGGCAGTTCCACCGCTTTCATGATGGAGCACGCACCGCAAAAAAAACGGGTTTTTGTCGCTAGTTTACAATTTGCAAGTCAAGGATTCGGCGTCGTGATTGCGTCGCTGTTTGGCTATTTTCTGACTAAGAATCTGACTGCAGCCGCGATGCAGGATTGGGGATGGCGCATTCCATTTTTCTTCGGCTTGTCGATTGCGCCCGTCGGTTTGTATCTGCGCAGCAAAGTCGATGAAAGCCCTGAGTTTGCCCACAAGGCCGAAAATAAGAATGCACATACGGTCAACAAGCCAATATCCCATCTCTTTCGTTCTCAGAAATTATTGATGCTGGTCGCAACGGGCGTATTGATCATTTCGACCGCCTCGACGTTCTTGATCAAGTACATGCCGACCTATGCGGTAGAGAATCTGAAGCTGTCGCAATCCACGGGCTTTTTAGCCACCTTGCTCGCCGGTCTCATGTTGACATTTGTGACGCCTATTGTCGGCCTGCTAGCAGATAGAATCGGGCGAATCAGGATCATGTTGGGTGCAGCAATCGTTTATATGCTGTTGGCCTACCCGTTCTTTCTCTGGCTGAACGCCAACCCCACCGATACGTCCTTGCTGCTTGTCGTAGGCATGATCGGATTGATCAAGGCTATCTATTTCGCGCCGCTAGCATCGGTCATGTCGGACATCTTTCCGGTTGAAACGCGTGTCACGGGTATGTCCCTCAGTTACAGCATCGGCGTTAGCGTATTTGGGGGATTTGCGCCTGCCATCTCCATTTTCCTGATCAAGATAACAGGGACTCCCGTTGCGACAAGTTACTACCTGATCGCGGCTTCCGGCCTAAGCATTTTTTCTTTGGCGGTAGCGGCAAGCAAACTGAAAGTCAAATAGCATCATTCTAAAAACAAGCAAAGAGACTCTTGATACAGTTGGGACGCCCATGAGTTTCTTAAAATCCCCGTCAATATTAGCTTTCCGGCCGTCTGATATCAACTAAGCCGCACACTGTTGTCTCGAAATAGTGAATCGTATTTAAACTGGGTTGAGTGTATTTCGGCTGGTCACGGAGCATTCGCAATTGCAATGTAAACATTGTGGCGTCGACTATTCTTTTCGCGGAAGAAAAGTGTAGTCCCTTAGTGCGTGTTTTTCTGTATTTGACGAAAAGAGCGGTTCTTACGAATGAATTTACTTAAACGATGTGGTGTCTTCGGCCTAGGTGTGAGATAGCTGGCGAAAGGGTAGTAAGTATGTGAAGAACCATGGCTACCGATTTTGGCTTTTCGAGGAATGATAGAGAGGCGCGCGGCGCCTCAATTTATGCGAATTGAGGTTCGATTTTCCAACCAGTTGACGACTTGCTTGCTATAGGCTGCGCTTGCTTTTGACTTGACCTGATTAGACAAGTCGGCAAGCGAGTGGGCCGCTAGCGTTTCGCGTACGCGTTGCTCCGCTTCTAGCATGATTGCATGAATCGAACACACTCCGCGCGTTGCCCATATCGGAGGATTGTCGTTGAAGATGGCGCACCGTGAACGAACCTCTTTACAATCGAACAGCGATTTCTCGCCATCGATGGCATTCGTGACATCCAATACACTGATCTTTTCTGCGGGGCGCGCCAAACGGAAGCCCCCTGTCACCCCTTCCGTCGAAATAATCAGATCGGCCTTGCGCAATTTGGTAAAGAGCTTGGCGACAAATTCAGATGAAACGCCTTGTAGCTCCGCCAGATCGCGGGCTCCCGTCGCAGGGGAGCCCGGTGGTTGGTCCACTAGGAACAAAAGGCAATGCAAGGCGTATTCAACCCCAGTACTGATATGAGCCACGGCAACTCCAAAGACTAAACTAAGACTAGATTTATCGTAGTTATATCATGCGGGAATGTCATCGACAAGCATTTCAGCCGCTACCGCACAGAGAAACTAGGCGACGACGATACGTAAAGGATCCGCATCTGCGAATACCGCCTTACGACTCGGTGAAGGCGGGTAAATCCATTCCGTAACAATTTTCTTCTTCAATGCTTTCGCCTCATTGCCTTCCATCTTTATTTCACGTTCCCAACCTTCGGTATAGACGGCACCCCAGGATCCCAGATCCAGACAGGTCACATAGAATGCTTGTTCATAGGGAAGCGTAGGTAGATTGAGCAGTTCCGCTGCGACGTTGTAGCCTGCGAAGCGCCCCATGTTCATTGCGTGCTGGCATGACATCAATGCAAAGTTGCCTTTATCATCGGTTGCTGCAAGTGCCACGTCACCGGCAGCAAATACGTTGGCTACTTCACCTACTCGCAGATCGCGGGTGACACGCAGACGCCCGAGATTGTCGCGATTGGACGATATTTGTTCTGTCAGCGAGCTGGCGCGCATCCCGCCTGTCCAAATAACAGTTTTCGCATCAATGCGGTCGCCATTGGCGATATCAATACCATCTGGATCCACGGACATCACCGCGCTACCGAGTCGGCATTCTATGCCCAGTGCATCCAGCGCTTTTTGAATAACGGGCCGTGGGCCGGGACCGAGATCTGGACCAATCGCTTGTGCGCGTTCAACGATGATGATCTTGAACGATGCTTTTTCACCCATGATCTTGCGCAGACGCTCGGGCAATTCGGTAGCGATTTCGAGGCCGGTAAATCCCCCGCCTACAACAACAATGGTATTGCGACTCGTCGTTTCCTGCAGGTCGATCAAACGTGCAAGATGGGTCTCAAGCACTGATGCCTCGTCGGTTTGATCGATACTGAAAGTATGTTCATGCAGTCCGGGTAGCGGGGGACGAAAGAGCTTACTTCCGGTTGCCAGCACCAATTTGTCGTACGCGATTGTGATGTGTTCCCCGGCTTGATCGATAGCGATTACACACGATTTATCGGTCAGGATGGATTTAACACTTCCCTGAATATAGCGAACGCCTGCGGCCTCAAGCACGGGTAGCAACGGTGCGGTCATTCTGGCCGGTGCTGCCTCATGCAGTCGAGGGCGTACATGTAAAACCGGTTCGGGCGCAATGAGAGCTACTTCTATAGAACTATCTGATTTTCCTTCCTTATCTAATAATCTTGCTGCACCCAAGGCGCTCCACATACCGGCAAAGCCGGATCCAACGATCAAAATTCTTTGAGTCACAGTATTTATCCAATGAAATGTTGAGTGATTTTTTAACTACGACTAAAATAGTCGCAGTTAAATTGTAATCATCGAACAATGAGATGGCAACGTGTTTTTTTTGTTAGCAGTTCACGCGACTGGAACGTTCTGCATTTGCTAAGAGGGGTTTGAGGTGCAGTGGAACGGAAAACCGGGTTAAGCCCGGCTTGCCGACCTACTCGTCGTTCGCCGGGTTGCGCAACGGTCGCAGTTCGCCCTTTGCCACTGCGTCCGGCACCGAAAAAGAATACCGCCCTAACATGTTGATATGCTCGTGCAGAAGCGGCGACAGCCGCGCCACATCCTCGTCCTTCACCTCGAAACCATCCCTGCGTAGCTGGTTCAAAGCGGCCTCCATGTAACTGGTGTTCCATAGCACGATCACGTTGAGCACCAAGCCGAGCGCGCCGAGTTGGTCTTCCTGGCCCTCTCTGTAGTGCTGCCGCAGTTCGCCGCGCTTACCATGAAAAACTACGCGGGCGACGCTGTGTCGCCCCTCACCACGATTGAGCTGTGTCAGAGTACCCCGGCGCTTGGCTTCGTCATCGATGTAGTTCAGCGTGTGCAGCGTCTTGTCGATACGGCCAAACTCGGCGATGGCCTGGGCCAGTCTGGTCGGCCGCTCGCCGACCTGGAGTGTTCGCATGATGCCGGCGGCGGATACCCGGCCGAGTTTTAGCGAGCCGGCCAGGCGCAGCATGTCGTCCCAATGACCGCCGACATCGGTCAAGCGTGGACTGAAACGGTATCCAAGCAGGCGAAACAGCCCGAAAACCACGTCGCTATAGGCGCCGGTGTCCGTCATGATCTGCGTCGGCTGAAGGTCGGTCTGCTGCTCCAGTACGACGGCCAGCAAGACCAGACTATCGCGCAGCGTGCCGGGCACAGTAATGTCGTTAAGGCCGGAAAACTGGCTCGATATCAGGTTGTACCAGGTGACGCCACGACCGGCGCCAAAATATTTCGGGTTTGGCCCGGAATGTACCGACCGCACCGGCACCACGAACCGCATGCCGTCGGCCGACGCCACCTCACCGCCGCCCCACACGCCGGCCAGCGCCGAACGGCTTTGCGCCGCTACCAGCAGGGTATTGGCTGCGGTGATGGTGTCATCGCGCAAATAGCTCTGGTCTACCCAGGACAATCTGTCGCGCTTGAGTACCGGCACGTCGCCGCGAATCAACGGCTCGACTCCGGTATTGCAGGCCTCGGACATCAGCACCGCGCAGATGCTCACATGCAAGTCGGCCGCGCGCGCAGTGCGCTCCGAAATGTGGGTGAAAGCGTCGGTAAAGGCAGTACGGGCGGCAATTTCCAGGAGCAATTCTGGCAAATCAACGCGCGGCAACATTCCTGTAACCTTGGCGCGTAGCGCGATCAACGACGCCGGCTCCGCCATTCTATCCAGCAGCCTGAGCACCAGTTCCAGCTTGTCTCCCACCTTGTCGAATCGCACGGCCGGGTTCTCGGGCAACCTGGCGGCGACGGCGCGATAGGTACTGTCCAGTTCATCGGCCAGGGCCGTCAAAGTTGGCTCCGGTTCCGCCGTCAGGCCCAGAGTACGGCAAATGATCGGACGCGTGGATTCCCATTCAGCGTTATCGAGCAGGCCAGTACGCGGATCGGCGTAACGCTAGCTTGGCGCCACGAATACATCGCGCCGCCGCAGCGCGGTGCGCAGTTCCGATAACACGCAAAAAGTGTAGGTGTGAAAATCGACGGCGTCATCTTTACCCAGCACATGGCGCTGCCAAGGCTTGGTGATGACTGCACGTGGCGCGTCGTCGGCGGACTTTTTTACCCTCATATTGGCGCGAAGCCATGCGAAAGCGGCGACGAACGGTTCGCCAGCGGCATTTGCGCGAAAATGAATGTGCTCGGCCAGTGCCGGCAGGATTCGACGCACTGTTTTGTACTTCGCGTCCAGCTCCAGGTAGTACACATTATCGGCGGGCCGGATCAGCGTGTGGACGCCGGCGAGCGCTTGCGCGAGCGCGTCGGGCGAAATCAGAGTGAACAACTGGGTGCGCAGCTCGGCATCCGGCACGCTGGTGTCCAGCAGGATTTGACAGGCGCTGGCGAGGGCGGCGGCCGCCTCATCCAAATCTTTGAGCGAGCGCAGACGTGCTTTTTGTCCGCTTTCACGGCATCGCCGAACAGATCCCGGAGAATGATTTCCAGCACCTCCAATGCGTCATCTTGCGCCGAGGCTTCGAGGCAATGGACAAACGCGACCAGTGTGGCCAAGCGGCGCAATACCGGCAGGCGCAGGATCGCGCTGGCCTTGGCGGTGCCGGCGAATCGGGCTAGGGCCGCGATCCGCGTGGCGGGAATGCGCGTGGCGGCCGGCAATCGTATGCCAAGCTCACGTACCGATTGAAGTCGCATCAACACCAGACTCATCGATCGGCTGCTGGCCACCACCGGCCCGGTGCGAAGGCGGTCCAGTGGCGAATTTCGAGTGCCGCCAGAAGATACCAAGAGATTTTCCAGCCGTGTTTGTTGATCCAGGCTTAGCCCGCCGCCAAGCGACTTCCACAAACGCTCCTCCACCCGACTACGCAAGCGTGCAACGTAGCGTTCGAGCGTAGAGCATCCAGGCAGCAGCACCTTGTGCGTCACAAGCCAGATCGTGGCACGATCGAACAGAACGCTCGGCCGATCAGTTCCAGTCCAGCAAAGCGCGTACAGCCACCGGCTCAAACGAAAGCCGATCAGCGGTTCTGTAATCTCGGCGTAGCCATAGCGCGCACGAATTTCGATCGCATGCTCCCACCGCTGTTCGCCAGTGCTGTAGGCACTGGTCGCTGCCAGAGTCTCGATGTGCAACTTCTTAGCCAGCATCCACAGCACGGGTTGAGGCACGGCCATCGGATCTTCCAGGAACGTGCCCAGGTAGCGTACCGTGCCGAGTTGAATGGCGAAACCAAGCCGATTGTGCGCGCCGCGTTTTTGCGCAATCAGCGTGTGGTCGGCATCGTCCAGGTGAAAATGCCGGGCGAGGTCATGGGGCGAAGGTGAGCCAGCATAGCGGCCATAGTTTTCGCGCTGGTCGTTCGAGAGAAAGCTGACTGGCATGAGTTCTCCTGTTGAGCTGAGACCGAAGCACCATTCTTTATGGTCCCGCTAAACTTCCCGTTAGCGCCGACAGCGTAAAAATCTCGAAGCCCGTCTCCGTCACCGCCAGCGTATGCTCGAACTGGGCCGACAGCGAGCGGTCCTTGGTGACCGTGGTCCACTTGTCGGGCAAGGTTTTCACTTGATAGCTGCCGGCGTTGACCATCGGCTCGATGGTAAAGATCATGCCCGGCTCGAGGACGACGCCTGTGCCGGCGCGGCCATAATGCAGCACCTGTGGCGCGTCGTGCATCACTTGGCCGATGCCGTGGCCGCAAAAGTCGCGTACCGTCGAAAAACCCTGGGCCCGCGCCACCGCCTCGATCGC
Source organism: Glaciimonas sp. PCH181 (assembly GCF_003056055.1). NCBI lineage: Bacteria > Pseudomonadati > Pseudomonadota > Betaproteobacteria > Burkholderiales > Oxalobacteraceae > Glaciimonas > Glaciimonas sp. PCH181. The sequence continues at coordinate 1,457,225 of NZ_PYFP01000001.1, read as the reverse complement.
CGCGCCGACGTCGCCCAGCGTGGCGCCGGGACGCACCGTGTTAATTCCCGCCATCATCGCCTCGTGGGCCGTGCGCACCACGCGCGCCGCAAGGATGGACACGGCACCGACCTCGTAGGTGCGGCTGGTGTCGCCGTGCCAGCCCTGGAACTTCGGCGTGACATCGATATTTACGATGTCGCCGGCGTGCAGGATCTTGGTGGCCGACGGCACGCCATGCGTGACGACGTGGTTGACCGAGATGCAGCTGGCGTGCTTATAACCGTGGTAATCGATGGTGCCCGGAATGCTGCCGGCGGCGCGCATGAATTCTTCGCACAGCCGATCCAGTTCGGCCGTGGAGACGCCGGGCTTGACGTAGGGCGTGATGAAGTCGAGCGTGTCGGCGGCGACGCGGCCGGCCACGCGCATGGCGGCAAAGCCGGCCTCGTCGTACAGTGGAATCGGCTTGCCGTGGTCAAGCTGGGTGGAGTAGCGCAATGTCAGTTGGTCCTGTTGGCCCAGCCGCGCACGGCGTCATGGCTGGCGCGCAGGATCGCGTCGACGCAGGCGGGAATGGGCTGGTTGTTGGCGAGATAGGGTTTGACGATGGCCACAGGGCCGTCGATCAGGATAAAACGCAGCATCGGCGCGACGGCGTCGGCATCCACATTGTTTTGCAAGGCTAGTGCGCAGTGTTCGAAACAGGTGTCGAGTTCGGCCTGCTCCGTTTCCAGCGCGGCCAGCATCTCGGGCGACAGGCCGGCATCGAAAATCAACGCATCGTCGCCTAGCAGCAGGAAGCGCGCGTAGACAGGCTTGCGCCGGCACCAGTCGAGCAGGCCGGCAACACCGTTCCAGCTATCGCCGCACTGCCAGCGGCTCGCTACTTCTTGCCGAAAATCGGCCTTCACGCGCAACCAAGCACGCGCCAGAATCGTGCCGCGCGAATCGAAGCGATGGTAGACGGAGCCGATCGGCGCGCCCGCCTTGACCGCGATCGCCGATATCGACACCGCTTTGACGCCGCACTGCGCCGCCACGTCGATGGCGCTGTCGATGAACTGGGTTTCGGTGAATTTAGCGAGTCGGACCATTCAAATAGAATATCAATTCTATTTGAGGCTGTCAAGCTAGGGTCTGCTCGCCCAGCTTCCGCCAAGCATTACGTCACCTGAACTCTTAACGCCGCTGAAACATAGCTGAAATTCTTCATATGCGGCTTGTGCGCCACCTCGCGCCGCCAAAGCTGGGTTAATAGAGGTGGCTTTAAGTAAGGTATCCGAAATAGTGTAGTTGTCAAATACGTGTCAGTCTGGACTATACCCTAACCTGATGTCAGACGACCCCAACGCTGTCTGTCAGGATAGGATCAGTATTTCCATTTCTTGACGTATGCCTTGAACGGTCATAGAGTTTTTCCTGACACATCTTGTTAAGGAGGCACATTTTGCGAGGTCAACGCATCGGTTATGTCCGGGCCAGCAGTTTTGACCAGAATCCAGAGCGTCAGCTCGATCAGGTCCAGGTGGACAAGCTGTTCACCGACAAGGCCTCGGGCAAAGACACTCAGCGGCCCCAGCTCGACGCCTTGCTGTCGTTCGCGCGCGAAGGCGACACGGTAGTCTTGCACAGCATGGACCGGCTGGCGCGCAACCTGGACGATCTCCGTCGGCTGGTGCAGACGCTGACAAAGCGCGGAATACGAATTGAGTTCGTCAAGGAAAGCCTGAGCTTCACTGGCGAAGACTCGCCGATGGCGAACTTGCTGCTATCGGTCATGGGGGCGTTTGCGGAATTCCAGCGGGCCTTGATTGGCGAGCGGCAGCGCGAAGGGATCGCATTGGACAAACAGCGCGGCGCCTATCGCGGTCGCAAAAGAGCGCTGGTTGACAACCAGGTTGCCGAGTTGCGCCGCCGCGCTGGTGCCGGCGAGCCAAAAGCCGCGCTCGCGCGCGAGTTCGGCATCAGCCGAGAGACTCTGTATCAATACTTGAAGGTGGCGCCAATTCCTTAACCCGGTTTTCCGTTCCACTGCACCTCAGACCCCTAAGACTGGAAGTGGCCGACTGAACAATCGATCTCTTGCGGTAAGGTTGCGCTACGTTTGTTTCATATGTTTTTCAAATGAAAGAAAGATTAATTATATATTGGACAAATGATCAGCCAAAGATCATATTGACGACTCATTTTAGGCAGCGCTTTTGTGCACTAAATACTTTTATTGCGCTGCGCCTGGCGGAAATGAACTTGCCTGTGAAGGGTGCTACTGAGGTGAGATTTGTTGATTTTTTATGCATGCGGCCCTGAACATAATATAGCCCAACGACCGTAATATAAACGGTGGCGACCATCTAGAGGTTTTACAGAGAATCCATTTTTAAAGCTGGATGGGACTTAAGTACTAGATTTTTAGGAGACAAATATATGCAACGCTCGGTTATCAAATTTATTGTCGTCACAACCATGATGACTAGTTTCGTCGCATGGGCACAAGATAAGCTGCCTTACAGCCTAAAAGAGGGTAAGCCTTACGCAGGAACTACTGTTCAAGCCTTGGTAGTGGTAACGCCACAATTCAAAGGATTAGAGTTGCGCACAGAGGAGTTTACAAAGCTGACTGGTATTAATGTTAAATGGACAGAGGTTCCTTTCAAGAGTTTGCAAGAAAAAATAGCCAGCGTAGGAGTCGCAGCGGACGGAAACTATGACGTAGTGAATTATCTCGATGCATGGGGGCCATCCAATGCGAATTGGCTTCTGCCTTTGGATGCGTTACTGAAGCGTGATCGCGTTGATATGGAGCGTTACCCTCCAGCGTTCGTCAAGGCCGTCACTTTTGAGGACAAGGTCATTGGTTTGCCTATGCGTTCGCATACCCAGCTTTTCTTTTATCGAAAAGATATTTTTGATGAGCTTAAACTGCAGCCTCCAAAGACATGGGATGACGTAGCGACCATCGGTGCAGCTATTAAAAAGGCCAAGCCGGGCATTGGTCCGCTGGCTTGTTATTACGGCGCAGATGGTAACCGGCAAAACCTTTTTATTTGGGTAAATTACTTATGGGGTGCCGGGGCAAAAATCTTTAATGCGAATGGGCAGCCTGCTTGGGACAGTCCCGCGGCGATTAAAGCGACCAAAGATTTCATAGCACTGAATACCGAGCACAAGATCTGCGCCGATGGCGCGGTATCTGCTTTGGAGCAAGACGCCAGGGTCAGTTTTATGCAGGGTAAAGCGGCGATGATTCCTGTCTGGTGGTGGAGTTATTCTGGCTTTGTCAATCCTGCGACATCCATACTCAAGCCTTCCCAAGTTGCCTTCACGAGTATGCCATCTTATAAAGGAGCGCAGCCCGTGACACTTGCGACTACTCTGCCTTTTGGCATCTCACGTTATTCCAAGCATCAAGAGGCCGCCTGGGAGTTTATGAAATGGGTATCCAATCCTGATCTGGAGAAAAGGAATGCGATCGAACGTAAAGTAGGTGGAGTCGAAATCGTAAATAATGTCGTCAATCAAAAAGTGAATTTGAATGATCGGGATGTGGATGTCGCCAACAATGGCGTCGCCAAAGCAGGGGCGGCAAGTCTTGCCAAAGCAGACGTTATGCCGCTGATTGCGGAGTGGCCGGAGATCGGTGATTTGTTGTCGAATGCCATCAGCAAGGCCGCTTCCGGTGGTGATGTAGAGCAACTTTTGAAATCGTCGGCGAAGGATGCGGCAAGGGCACTTCGTCGTGCGCGGCGTTAAGTTAAGGCGGGATTCCATGATTACCAGTACTGAGCTTCCCATGACATCAAAGTTTCAGCAAGAAAGTAGCGCAAGTCCTCCGGCAACAATGAAACCAAATAAGCGGCGCGGAGTGTCTGATCGGTATCTAAAATATCTGTTGATCCTGCCGGCATTGATACTGGTCGGGTTGACCGCTGTTGGCCCTTTGTTGAGCGCTTTATATCTTGCTTTTCGAGAATGGAATCTGAGCAAATCGTCGTCATCGAAAGCACTCTGGTCGTTGACTGATGATGGAATTCAGAATATTTCCTATCTCTTCGATAATTTCTCGCGCGCTCTGAATGATGATGCACTCCGCAATTCTATGTGGGTCACCACTGTTTTTACTTTGGTGTCGGTGTTCGTAACTGTGATAGTAGCGCTCGGCGTCGCCTTGCTGCTAGGACGCGGGACGCGTTCTCGGATTTTTGTGCGAACTTTATTGATATTGCCATTTGCGATGAGTCCGGCCTTGGTCGGGATTTCGTGGCGATTCATGGCAAATCCCCAGCATGGCCTTATTCACGCGATATTCAAAGATATCTGGCCGTCACTCGCTTCAGTCGATTGGTTGGCCGATCCTGTGCTGGCTTTTGCGGTGCTGGTTGCTAGCGATGTATGGCATTGGGCACCGTACATGGCCATGCTGATGCTGGGTGCGCTAGCTTCAGTGCCAAAAGAAGCACAGGAAGCGGCAGAGGTGGATGGCGCTTCCACCTGGCAGGTATTTCGTGACGTCACCTTGCCGTCGATCTTGCCGGTATTGATGGTTTGCGCAATATTGAAGGCGATCTTTTCTCTAAAAATGTTTGATCAGGTGTTTATGATTACCAATGGCGGTCCGGGGCAGGCGACGCAGACCATGGCGCACTACATTTACTTTCAGGGTTTCAAGTATTACGACATGGGTTACGCCTCTGCGGTCTCGTATTTCCTGGTGTTGCCCATGCTGGCACTGTCGTATTTGTATATTCGTTTAATTTTCAAGCGTGTTTAGGAGTCGGCAATGAGCACATCTCACCAAAGCCGTTTCTTCGGTTTTACACAGAGTCTATTAATATTCCTAACCGCTGCCGCAATTTTGATTCCAATCTACTGGATGATCGCGGCGGGCTTCAAAAGTTACGCTGATGTTTTCCAGGCGCGCTGGCTGTTCATACCAACTTTAGATAACTTCAGAACAATTATGGAGCCGCCCTATGAGATTCATAAGAAATTGTTGAATTCGTTATTGGTAGCGTTAGCCACGATCGCCATTGCGATTCCAATTGCCACCATGTCTGCTTATAGCTTTTCACGCTTTCGTCTGCGGGGTGAAAAATCACTTTTCATGGCGATCATCGCTACCCAGTTTGTCCCATCGGTTATCCTGGTTTTGCCCTTTTTCATATTGTTCCGTGATATCGGTTTGCTCGATACCAAGCTGGCGCTGATTCTCGTGAATCTTTCGTTCGTCACACCTTATGCGATATGGATGATCAAAGGCTTTATCGATGCCATTCCGCTGGATACAGAAGAGGCGGCGATGATAGACGGCTCTACCCGCCTGGAAGTGATTAAAAATATCGTTATTCCGATGGCTGCACCTGGCCTGATCACTGCTTCTATTTTTTGCTTCATTATTTCTTGGAACGAATTTTTATTGGCATTGATCGTTACTAGTAAGGACGCGTTGACGCTTCCTGTGGGATTGGCAATGTTCAGTGCAGAGGAGGGTGACCTATGGCAGCTTATATCGGCTACCGGCGTGCTGATTATGTTGCCGATGTTTGTGCTTGGATTGGTCATTCAAAAGCATTTCATACAGGGCAGTACCAGCGGCGCGGTGCGCTGAGATCAACCACGAAATAAGAATATATAGAAACAGGAGTCACCATGGCAGCAATTTCATTGAACAATATAAGCAAGGGTTGGGACAATAAATTTGTCATAAAGGATTTATCGTTAGAAATTCATGATCGTGAATTTCTAGTATTGCTGGGTCCTAGCGGTTGCGGGAAGACCACGACCATGCGCATGATTGCCGGTCTTGAACAGCCTACCAGCGGGCATATCACTATGGGTGGTAGTGATGTCACGCATTTGGCGCCGCGCGACCGTGATATCTCCATGGTGTTTCAAAACTATGGCCTCTATCCGCACATGACAGTTCAACAAAATATTTCTTACCCACTTCGCATTCGAAAAGTGCCACGCGAGACGCACGCTGCATTGATCGCTGAAGCTGCACGTAAAGTTGAGCTGGAAGATTTACTTGATCGCAAGCCCAAGCAACTTTCTGGCGGCCAGCGACAGCGGGTGGCGTTAGCAAGAGCCATTGTGCGTCAGCCACAAGTGTTCCTAATGGATGAGCCTCTCTCGAATCTAGACGCTAAGCTACGTATCAGCATGCGCGCGCGAATCAAACATTTGCAATATGAACTGGGTACCACGATGGTCTATGTGACACACGATCAGATAGAGGCGATGACATTGGCGACCCGGGTTGTGGTGATGTATGGCGGAGTGATTCAGCAGATCGACACGCCGGAGAATATCTATAACGAGCCAGCTAACCTGTTCGTCGCAGATTTTATTGGCTCACCGGCGATGAATTTGTTAAGTGGACGTCTGGAAAACGGTGATTTTGTCGGTGAGAACATCCGCATTCCTGATGCAGGAAAAGGCTCTTACGCCGATGTGGTGCTAGGAGTGCGCTGGGAGGATATTATTCTAACCACGCCCGGTGCGGGGCAAATGGATGGCGAAATTTATACAGTCGAGCTGATCGGTGATGCCACCCAAGTGACGGTGCAACGTGGCAAGCAGATGATCGTGGTGCGCACAGAAAAAACCTTCAAGGCAAAATTTGGAGAAGTCGTTGGGTTAAGCATCCATGCCAATCGTAGTTATTTATTTGACGCTGCTACGCAGCAACGTTTGATCGCACTGGAAAACAGGGATACGACACCCCTTTGATGCCAATGCGGCATCTACATGTCGATCATTTTTATCGGTAAATCCTGAGCGAGTTATCGCAGTATTTGTCGGCTAACTTTGTTATGGAGAATAGCATGCGTAGTATCGTAATCACGCCATCCCAGATGAATGCGCGCATCATCAAACGTACTGATCTGAAGTCCGATGCAGAAGCATTTGTTGACGTCCGACTTCCCGGGTCCACTCCCAAGTACAACTACCAGTTGATTGGCGAGGGTGTGTCGCAAAATCCGCATAGTTTTGTCAATCTGTGCGAACCGCATGGCTTTGCATTAGGGGGAGCCAGCATGCCACATGGCATCACAAATAATCTCCACATGCATTTCACCGCCGAGGTCTTCATGTGCTGGGGTGGGCAATGGCGCTTGCGTTGGGGGCCATCGGGCGAGCAGGGTGAGACCTTGTTCGAAGAGGGGGATGTGGCGACTATTCCGCCCTGGATTTTCCGCGGATTTACGAATGAAGGCGATGACAAAGGCTATCTATATACCGTGTTGGGTCGGGACTTGACCGGTGGAGTTATTTGGGCACCTTCGATATTGGAAAAAGCGCGTGCTACTGGTCTGGTGATTTCCAAAAAAAATACGCTGATCGATTTGCACAAGACGCCAGATGTGTCGCCAGATTTAATTATGCCACCTATGCCAGCAGAAAAGATTGCTGGTTTGCGTCATTACACACCAGAAGAAATGGAACGACGTCTGGTCAGGCATGATGCGTTGCAATGGCATGCATTCCCCCTGCTGGACAGTTTGCTGCCGGGTGGCTCTAAAGAAATGGCGTCAGTGATCGGCTTCGGATTAGCGGAGAATCGCGACCTAGTGCCGCCAGTGGTCAATCCACACGGATTCACCATGGAGTGGTTGCGCTCACCTGTGGGTAATGGTTTGCTGGAGCATCGCCACAGCAGTACTCAGGCGATATTAGTGAAGGAAGGGAGTTGGCGGTTTACGCTCAATAGCGGAGTCGACTCGCATTCCGTTGTGATTGAGCCTGGGACGGTCATTTCTATTCCGCCCGATGCATGGCGCTCTCTGGTGTGCGTAAAAGGAAGCGGAAAGTTGTTGCTGGTTACCGGTGGCGAAAGTAGGACCCGAATTGAGTGGGCAATGTCGGTGCTGGATGCAGCCGCGGCACTGGGCTGGGCGCTTGATCAGAACGGATATATTGCACCAACCGCAATATTAGAACTGGCAGCGCATTAGGCGCCATGGTTGTCTTTTATTGTAGTCCCTAGAGAGAATGCAATGCGTGTGAACCGATTGAAGCAACTTCAGTTAGAAAAAAGGGTTGCGGTAAATGCCTGGATATCGATGGGAAATGGCTATCTGGCTGAGGTACTCGGGCATTGCAACTTTGATGCCGTCACTGTCGACCTTCAGCATGGCCCGTATGGTTTCGATCAGGCAGTACATTTGTTGCAAGCGATCTCCGCGACTGAGGCTGTGCCGCTTGCACGTTGCGCTGGTTCGACCCTTGCAGAGATTAATAAGTTACTCGATGCCGGGGCTTATGGCATTATCTGCCCCTTAATTGATGATGTGGATCAGGCGGCTGTCTTCGCTGCGAGTTGCCGATATCCGCCCCGTGGAGCGCGCAGTTATGGTCCTGCGCGTGGCCTGCTGTATGGCGGTAGCGATTACCTTGCGCGGGCCGACGATCAGATCATGTCGCTGGCCATGATTGAGACCAGCAATGCACTGGATAACGTAGAGAGAATGCTCGACGTCGAGGAACTGGATGGCATTTATGTCGGCCCGAGTGATCTTGGTATCGCATTAGGATTAGGGCCTGACGCCTGGTCGGATCCACGGATGAAAGCTGCCGTTACGCATATTCTGGAAGTCGCGCATGCACGCGGTAAGTATGCTGGCATTTTTTGCGGCGCGCCCGATATGGGAGAGGATTGCGTGCGAATTGGATATGACTTGGTCACGCCAGGAAATGACGTGCAATTGTTACGGGCCGGGGCTGCTGCGCGTGTTGATGGCGTTCGACGCGCCGCCGCAGGCCACAGCTCGTGAGGCTGGCGGCAGAATGGATTGCCTTGCCTGGAACGCTGATGGATGCGGCCAGTATGCAAGCGTTATCGGATGCTCTCGGGCAGTCGTTGCGAGTTGAGGTATTAGGCGAGGAAAGCAGCTTTGAAGCAGAGCTGGAGCGGCTAGCCAGACTTACTACCTCCCCAGCAATATGGATTGGACACTCTCTCGGCGGTATCGCTGCTCTGCATCTTGCGATACGTCAACCGCAGCATTGTTTGGCACTAATCATTATTGCTTCTAATTCACGGCCAGATGGCAGTGCCGGACCACAGCGCAGGGCTGAACAAGTGGCACAACTCGAACGCGATGGTATAGAGATTATGTTCCGCCAGCAACTTGCGCCTTTATACGGATTAACCGGCGAAGGGCCGCTCTGTGACAGCCTGATCCGACAAGCAAAACGCGTTGGTATTGATCGTTTTCGTAAGCAGTTAGGTTATGCGGCCGAGCGCTCAGGTTTGTTGCCGCTTTCTACGCTGACAATGCCGGTGCTGGCATTGTCCGGAGAAAATGATGTGGTGTGCCCGCCGATTTTTAGTGAAGAAATTATGGCGTACGCCGATGCATCGCGATCAAGTCATCATTCGCGGGCTGGTGTGGGACATTTACTCCCCGTGCTGGACGCGCCATGGTGCGCGCGACATATTCAGTATTTTTTGAATGAGCTTCCAGGTTAGCGTGTCACGATTTTTTGGTCTGCAACGAAATAAATTTCTCTGAATATGTCCTCGCCTCTTCGGCAGCGATTTCTATGAAATGGGCGAGCGCCGGGTTTCCATTATCGGCGCGCCAGCCTAAAACCAGTTCTGCGTCTACCCGCCGCGGCAGTTTGATGCGGCGGTAAACGATCCCTTGATAAGGCGAGTGTCGGGCTGACTCCGGCACGATTGCCAAGCCCATGCCGCTCGCGACTAATGCCAGCACGGTACCTAATTGCGTTGCCTCCTGAACGATGTTTGGGATGCATCCGGCGCGAGCGAAAAGCCCTGAGATTAATTGTGAGAAATACTGGGAATCCTTAAGGCTAAATGTTATGAGGCGCTCGCTGGATATCTCATCAATACTCAGTTCTTTCTTTTTATGTAGCGGATTTGACAGAGGCACTGCAAGTACCAGTGGCTCTGTGATCAGCATCTTGGTCATCAGCTCCGTACCCTCTGGAAGTGGGCGCATGATGCCCACGTCTATCTCACGCTGCAGTAAATCCCCCACCTGACGACCTGATACCAATTCTCGCAATTCGAGTTCCACCAACGGATAACGTGTGCGGAACGAGTTGATAAAAGCGGGCAATAGGATAGGTAGCGAGCCGATAATAAATCCCACCACAAGCCGACCGCGATCGCCTTGCGTGAGCAAGTGCATATAACCGGAGAGGCCTTCCGCATCCGCTAGTAACCGGCGCGATTTGATCAGTAATTCCTTGCCCGCATATGTCAGTTGTAGAGGGCGTTTTCCGCGGATGAACAGCTTGGCGCCCAGCTGATCTTCCAGATGCATGATTTGTAGGCTTAGCGGGGGTTGCGTGATGTGCAGCCGGGTCGCCGCACGGCCGAAATTAAGCTCTTCCGCAAGTGTTACGAAGTAACGAAGTTGGCGCAGTTCTAGCATTTTTGTATTCGTTAAAAGTATGAAATGTAGACATAATATATATTAGACAAATGATTGTGTCGAGGGCAAAGTAGCGGCTGCAAACGTGGAGGAGACTTAGTGTGGGCCGCCCATAGAAGGTGCCTGCATGCGTTTGCAATGCTCTCGATGTGATCGCCAGCGGTCACGTTATCGGGAACTCAAGGACTTGCAGTATTTCCGCCTAACCTGATAGGAAACCCATAATGAATAAAAAATTATTTCAATCGCTCGCTATTGCTGCGCCGATTAGCCTTATTGCAGGCATTGCCGCTGCGCAAAGCAATATCACGATCTACGGGATTATCGATGCCAGCATAAGCCGGGAAAGTAATGGCGCTGGCGCAGTCACCAAAATGGAGCCTGGTGTATTCAATGGCAGCCGTCTTGGCTTCAAAGGTAGCGAGGATCTCGGTGGCGGGCTTAGTGCGACCTTCTTCCTTGAAAACGGCTTCAATCCTGACGATGGCAGCGCCGCGCAAGGTGGTCGTTTGTTCGGACGTCAATCTTATATAGGATTACAAGGCGACTTCGGTGCCGTCCGACTAGGACGTCAGTACGCACCGATATATCTGGCGCAACTTACGGTGGATCCGTTTGTCGGTGGTATGAAGGGCGATATGACCAGCATTCGCCAGTGGTTTAGTAGCGGTAACTTTCGGGTCGACAATGCGATCACTTATACCGCGCCAAGCTACGGCAATCTGACCGCTAGCGTGCTGTATGGGTTGGGCGAGGTTGCGGGTAATTCCGCCGCCTCCCGCCAGATGGGATTCTCGGTCGGTTACGTGGGCGCTCCGCTGACTGGAACGGTATCTTATCACTCGACGAATGATGCGCTTGGCATTGATAGTGTGAAGGTCTGGTTCATCGGGGGCGCCTACAATTTCGGCCCATTCAAGCTGCACGCGGGTGCTGATCGGGTGACGAGCGGTGGCGGCGCTGAGGTTCGAGATAGCATGATCGGGGTGAGCTTACCGCTCCAACGTAGCAAACTAATGGCGTCGTTCATCTATAAACAAAACAAGCAAATTTCCGACGCGAATGCACGTCAAGTCGCATTTGGCTACCTCTTTGATTTGTCGAAACGAACAGCCTTATATTCCTCTGTCGCATTCGTAAAAAACGACCGAAATTCAGCGATCAACGCCGGTGGCGTCCAGGGTGCAACCGACAAGGTTTTTGATATCGGTTTACGGCAGACGTTCTGATCGGCATACCTTATCTCAATTCATTTTCCGAAGTAAATTTTTTCGTCCAGGAGTAGAGCATGGCAATTCAATATTTAAAACAGGGTAAGCCGGTACAAGAGAAGTTGGATATCGACACAAAAGTGCGATCCATCGTAGAAGCAATTCTTACGGATATTGAATCACAAGGAGAAGTGGCGGTACGTGAATATTCCCAAAAATTTGATAGCTGGAATCCCGCAAAATTTCGTTTGTCCGATGTCGAAATACAGGCATGCATCGATTCGCTATCCCCTCAGGCGGTGGCGGATATCACGTTCGCTCAGACCCAGATTCGTCGTTTTGCACAGATTCAAATGCTTAGCATGCGTGACGTTGAGGTCGAAACGTTGCCGGGAGTGATTCTTGGTCACAAGAATATCCCAGTCAATTCGGTAGGGTGTTATGTTCCCGGCGGGAAATATCCATTATTGGCGTCGGCACATATGGGCGTGTTGACTGCCAAGGTTGCTGGCGTTAAGCGGGTGATTGCGTGCGCGCCGCCATACGAGGGGAAGCCTGCTGCCGCGATTGTTGCTGCAATGGCCATGGCTGGGGCGGATGAAATCTATGTCATTGGGGGCGTGCAGGCGATCGCTATGATGGCGCTAGGTACCGAAAATTGCGAAGCCGTTGATATGTTAGTCGGTCCGGGAAATGCTTACGTGGCCGAAGCCAAGCGACAGTTGTTTGGCAGAGTGGGGATTGATCTGCTAGCCGGGCCTACCGAAACGATGGTCCTGTGCGATGACACAGTGGACGCCGAACTAGTGGCCGTCGACTTGCTAGGGCAGGCCGAGCATGGGCCGAACTCGCCAACGGTATGTGTCACCCGGAGTAAAAAGATTGCTGCGGAGCTACCGGCGGCAATCGAAGCCGTGCTAGAACGACTTGATACAAGGGATATTGCAAGGCATGCGTGGCAAGATTATGGCGAGATAATTCTTTGCGATACACAGGAAGAAATGCTTGCAGAATCAGAGCGTATTTGCTCTGAACATGTGCAAGTGATGACCGAAGATCCTGAATGGTTTTTTGAAAAGATGACCAACTATGGCGCACTTTTTCTAGGGCATCGCACTAACGTCTCCTACGGGGATAAGGTCATTGGTACTAATCACACGTTGCCTACGAAAAAATCTGGGCGTTTTACCGGTGGTCTTTGGGTTGGAAAATTTATTAAGACGCACAGCTATCAGCGTGTGTTAACCGATGAGGCAAGTGTGCTGATCGGCGAATACTGTTCGCGCTTGTGTGCGCTGGAGCATTTTTCAGGACATAAAGAGCAGGCCGATATACGCGTGCGACGTTTTAGGAAAACATCGTAATGCGTTCGGACCAAGTATTACAGACTCTACGCGGCAAGGTCGTGGTGATTACCGGCGCCACAGGCGGGTTGGGTAGTGCAATCGCGAAGATATTTGCATTGCACGGTGCCAATGTCGTGGTCGGTTTCAACCGTTCGATCGCCAAGGCTAATGCCTTGGTGGCGACGCTTTCTGGTAGTGGCCATATCGCGTTGGCGATACCCGTGACCGACAGTTCACGCCTTGAATTGGCCAGAGACAGGGTGCTTGCACAGTACGGGAGATGCGATATTTTGGTTAATTGTGCGGGCACCACCACATTTGTCGCTCACGGCGATCTGAACGGTATGAACGACGCGCTGATCGACGAAATTTTCACCACCAATGTACGCGGTGCTATCGCATGTGTGCGTGTATTTCAGCAGATGCTGGCAGCAACGGGAGAAGGGCTAATTGTTAATATTTCTTCTGTGGCAGCGCAGACGGGGATTGGAAGCAATATCGCTTACTGTGCCAGTAAGGCTGCGTTAGATAATTTAACCAAATCGCTCGCACGCGCACTAGCACCTCAGATCAGAGTATTGAGCGTCGCACCGGGTTTGGTTGATACCGAATTTGTGCAGGGACTAAGTCAAAAATGGCGGGAGGAGCAAGTACTCAGGACCCCCTTGGGGCGCCTCGCTACGGTCGATGAAATAGCCGGAACGGTACTGGCCACCGCCGTCTATCTTACTTTCACGACAGGTGCGGTCATTAGCGTTGACGGGGGGCGTCCACTTTAATGTAGAGGCTTCTAGGTTTGTAGTATTTCTTGCTTTACCAGCTAAACTATTTATAAAAAAATATGATGAAATCTCGCATCTCGACATTTTCCGCTCGCTTGAGTAATCAAGAAAAACTCGTAGGAACCTTTATAAAGTCGACCGATTACACCAATATTGAGGTATTGGCGAATACCTCGTTATCGGTGCTTTGTCTTGATACCGAACACGTTCCATTTAGTCGGTCCGCTCTGGATATTTGTTTGCTCGCCGCGCGCGCTGGCGACATGCCAACACTGGTACGTATTCCCGCGGCGCGCGCAGAATTAGCCTTAAACGCTCTTGACTGCGGAGCCTCGGGGATCATGGTGCCGCATGTCACCAGTGCCCAAGAAGCGCAGGCTGCGGTAAATATGTGTCATTACGGATCTGGTGGCCGAGGTTATGCAGGCTCAACCCGCGCGGCCGGATATACCAGGATTAACGCGGCAGAACATTTGTTGAACAGCCGAAGCAACACAACTGTAATAGCGCAGATTGAAGATGTAGATGCGCTTCTTTGTATCGATGAAATCGCGGCTGTAAAAGGGATAGATTGCTTGTTTATAGGACGTGCAGACTTAGCTGTATCGATGGGGACGACTGATCAGGCACATCCTGAAGTCGTGGCGGCTATGCAAGTGATATGCCATGCCGCGCACAGCGTTGGTAGGCGTTTGGGTATGTATCTTGCAGATGCGGCCGAAATACCATTCTGGGAGAAGCAGGGTGTCAGTCTTTTTTTGGTCGCCTCAGATCACAGTTTTTTAATGCAAGGTGCAAAAAATCTCTCTAGATAGAAACTCGGTTTTTTTTAAAGCAGCGCTCGCCAAGACCAGGTAGATGTTTGCGAACATCCCGGGATTCTCCAGGTGTTGCGGCACCGGGTTTTACCTTAAGGACCTGATGACCGGTTCTTTTTATGTAATTCGCCTTGACGATTGGTTCTAGCAACATACTCAATAGCCGTGGTCTTTGATTATTTCTAGCCTAGCGGTCCCATCATCAAGGGCACCTGAAAGTAAGATGCCAATTACCCTAGATCCGTAACATAGGGCGGCTGAACGAAATAGCGTATCGATAGACGGACGTGAAAACTTTTCTTTGGGACCCGACGTTAACTTTATTCGGCTGTTCTTTACTAAAAGATGCCGGTCAACTGTTGGGAGGTAGATACGCCCATGAATTACCGGGTCACCTTCAAGGGGACGTATTGCAGGGAGTGCGCTAGCGCCATTGAGTATATCTGCCAAAAAACTACGCCTATCGGCAGGCATATGCGTAACGACAAGTAAGGCAGCCGGCAGTGTTGATGGTAGGCCGGCTACTAGTATTCTCAATCCTTCGAAGCTACCAGCCGAACAGCCAATTACTACTATGTTTCGTTGAGTCATCAGCTTTTCCTGCCTTGGTAGCATGGAAGATATCGATATATTGGAACTAGTCCATTGGCCGATTCAAATATTAAAACAAAATGATGTTAGCAGTATTTTTGAGCGAGACGTGCTTAGATAGCGATCGAATTTCCCCAAAGCAACATTGTCCGATTTGTAAAGGTTGACCTTGTAAATCGACTATAGCAGTGTAGAAAATGAGTCATATGATTTGCTGTCGCTACTAGCACACTCGGCCGAACTCCTTTGACACGCGAAACTGTCGCCAGAGCAATAAAATGTCATTACGGCGACTCCGCCAAAATTGGTATTGTAGATAATTCTACACATATGTAAAATTATCTACATGAATAAATATCTATCACTTATTACCAGCCTACCAACGGAGAATGCCACGGTACGCATGCGTGTCTGGCGGGCGCTCAAGGCATCGGGTGCAGCGGTGTTGCGCGATGGTGTCTATCTAATGCCCGAGCACGAACCTTGCCGTAACACATTGGAAGCGGTCGCCGCTGACGTGCTTTCAGGTGGCGGGACCGCCCTTGTTTTGCGCGTTGAAGAACCCATTGGCACCAATTTCGTTGGACTGTTTGACCGTAGCGAGGATTACGCAGCACTACTGGCAGAGGTCGCCAAAGTCCGTGAAACACTGACCACCGATACGGTGATGAATGCGCTCAAGCAAACGCGCAAGCTACGCAAGGCCTTCGCCAATCTTGGTGACATCGACTTCTTCCCCGGCGAAGCCCAGCGGCAAGCGGATGCGGCCCTGCAAGAACTGGAACTGACTGCAGCCAGGGTATTGGCCCCGGACGAACCGCACCCGGCCAATACACCGATCTCCCTCCTGTTAATAAGCCAATACCAAGGTCGTACGTGGGCAACGCGGCGGCGGCCTTGGGTGGATCGACTGGCCTGCGCCTGGTTGATCCGGCGCTTCATTGATCCGCAAGCTCGTCTGTTCTGGCTGGAGTCGCCCAATGACTGCCCGGCCGATGCGCTGGGCTTCGACTTCGATGGTGCGACCTTCAGTCACGTGGGCAGCCGCGTCAGCTTTGAAGTGCTACTGGCAAGCTTCGGTCTTGAGCAAGCGGCGCTCAAGCGTCTTGGCGCATTAGTACATTACCTCGATGTCGGCGGCGTGCAACCACCCGAGTCTGCGGGAATTGAAAGCGTACTCGCCGGACTGCGTGAAGCCATCACCGATGACGATCACCTGCTAGCGGTCGCCAGCAGCGTGTTCGATGGGCTACTTACCGCCTTCCAACAAGAAACTAAATAACAGCAGGAATCGTGACCGTGAACGAAACAACCAAACCGCCCTACACCTTGTGGCAACTTATCCTGTACCTCCTCCGCTTAGGTACGTTTGGCTTTGGCGGCCCGGTCGCATTGATTGGCTATATGCATCGCGACTTAGTTGAGCGACGCGGCTGGATCAGCGAATCAGACTACAAGGAGGGTCTTGCGCTGGCGCAGATCGCACCTGGACCGCTTGCTGCCCAGTTGGGCATCTACTTGGGCTTTGTGCACTTCCGCCTTCTTGGCGCGACGGTGGCAGGGCTTGCCTTTGTGCTGCCGTCGTTCCTTATGGTTGTGACCCTCGGGTGGGCCTACGTCGCGTTCGGCGGGCTGACCTGGATGGAGTCCGTTTTTTATGGCGTTGGCGCGGCAGTGATCGGCATCATGACCATCAGCGCGCACAAGCTCGCCAGTAAGAACCTTGGTCGCGACAAGCTCCTGTGGGGTATCTTCTTGTTGCTGGCGGCGACAACCATCATCACGCAATCGGAAGTCGCGTGGCTGTTCATTGCTGCGGGCGTGCTGGTATGGGTAATCCGTTGCAAACCAAAGTTGGGTTCGTCGCATCTGACCGCTGCGCTGGCGACGCAATTTCCCACTATTGCTCTTGCCTCCGCAAGCGATGCTAATACGCTGATCCAGATTGCTCTGTTCTTCACGAAGGCGGGAGCCTTCGTGTTCGGCTCGGGCCTGGCCATCGTGCCCTTCCTCTATGCAGGTATCGTCACCGAACACCACTGGCTTACAGAAAAGCGGTTCGTCGATGCCGTGGCCGTTGCCATGATTACTCCTGGTCCTGTGGTCATCACCACAGGATTCATCGGTTACCTGATTGGTGGTTTGCCCGGCGCCGTCCTAGCCGCCGTAGGCACTTTTGTTCCCTGTTACCTGGCTACTGTCATCGCTGCCCCATACTTCAAAAAATACGGCAAGCTGCCAGCGCTGATCGCTTTCGTCGATGGCATCACGGCAGCTGCCATCGGTGCCATCGCTGGCTCCGTGGTGGTGATCGCGCAACGGTCAATTATTGACACTCCGACCGCCTTGCTAGCGTTGGGCACTGCAGCGCTGTTATGGAAATTCAAGAAATTACCAGAACCTGTCATCGTGATTGGTGCAGCGTTGATCGGACTAGCGGTCTACCCCTTGCTACTATCGCCAACAATGCAGTAAACACGCCTTCGGCATTCAGCAACAGAGAGGCGCCAGACGCGGGCAATCCGGTAAGTCCCAGCATCAACAATACCGGGGCCCCGACTCCACCTGCCACAATCGCTCCAACAAACCATAGTGCCTTGTTGGATGCAATTGATGCAGATAACGTCTGCCGAGAGTTTCTTATCCGTTTGGCTACTAGAGGGCGTTGACTGAAAAACATCTCGATTTCTCTAGACGCTTGTGAATAGTTCTATCGAATTCTCTGGGCAATTTCAAAATGAATATATACTGTATATAAATACAGTACTAATTTGGCCTTGGAGGGCACATGGAATTTTTGGAGATGTCTGAGTTTGATGCGGTCGTGGCGCGACTAGAATTGGTTATCGAGCCTATTGTGGCGCGCCACCGTGGGGAGGGCGACAAACTCACTTGGCGCTTAATGCAAATGATCGAGAGAGAGGCTATTAGTGAATTACAAAGAGAAGGCCATTTGAATCCAGTGTATATCAGCATGGTTCGTCCATCACCAGTATTTAGTTATCCTGAGACAGATGCTTTGGTCAACTTCGGTGAGTCTAATGCGATTGCTTGCTCATATGCGATGATTTATGAGGCTTATAGTCGTTTACATTGATATGTATTCGTTCAAAGTATATTTCCCTAGCTCGCGCCGATTTTCTTTCCACCGATTGGTGCAATCTGCAAAGACGGTTTCCCCTGATGCGATAGGAAACTAAGGGAGTGGAATTCAAAAAAATAAGATCCTGAGGCTAAAGTTGGCTTTCGCGAGTGACAGTAGTTTGCTGTGCTTAGGACAAAATGTCCGGCCCAGTTGAACTGTCACTCGCGAAATTTCCAACCACGTTTGATGAATACTATTTAGGTTTTTTCCCCTGTGTGCACCACTCTTTCCATTCCCCCCGTTGATCGGTCCTGATCAACGCTTCGTCTCCCGCTTCTTGACGATATGCCGCCACCCAGCTCTCGACGCAGTTGCCGATATTGGTCGGGTCCATAAGAGGCTGCGTATTGAAGGTAGGTGCGGGCAAAGATGGGGATGAAATTTCAACGTCATCTTTGTAATTAATTTCGTAAGTGATTGTCCCATCACTGCTGAGCTCTTGATGCGGGCCATCGCGTTTGCCTTCTTTGTAATTGTCAATGACATAGAGGTACACTTTCTGCGTGGAGGGATTTAACCGGTATTTTTTTTGCGGACCATCGAGCAGACCATTTTTGTAATAGGATTCGGTATGATCAGCCGTCAGACTTCCTTCTATTTGCAACCCGGTTTTTTTCCCTTCTTTCCAGATAAGGTCGATTACCCTGATTGTGCCGGTCGGATCCAGTTGCTTCAGAAATCCCGACGCTTTACCATCCACCCAGTCTAGATCGGCCCACAGCACCGAGCCGTCTTCACTCCATGCTCGCTCAGTACCCGTTTTGACATCATCTTTGTAAGTCGTTTTTTGGATCAGTTTGTGCGTGGTCGGATGATAAGTTTTCTCTATACCATTTTTTTTTCCATCCACAAATTGCACTTCGTAGAGCGGATATTCACCATCCAGCGTGTATTGCGTCACATCGCCATCTTGCTTTCCCTCTTTCCATTTGTTTTTGTAAATGAGCTTTCCGTTGTCGGGATTGAATAACTGCATTTTCCCATCCAGGTGACCCTTGTCATAATTGGTTTCGGCAATCACTTTACCGGATGTGCTGCTAAACAGCTTGAAGCGATCTTGCAGTACACCGTTGTCAAAGGAAAACTCACTGGTGACTTGGTCACTCTTGACTGGTCGGCAAACTCCTTTACCTTGTAAGCTGCCATTTTTTATGGTCACATCGCATGCCTCTCCCAAGAGGTAGTAATTTTCCTTTACTAATGTATTTAATGTTCGTTCGATCGGTGCAAAGCCTTCATATAAGGGCGGGAGTTGGAAGGTCCGCATGTTGGTTACGCGCCCTGAAAACGGGGAGTTAGTACCAGTGGGGAAAATCTTGCCATTCACGATCTCCGCATTGCGGAAATCCAATACTTTCTTGCCGCAACCGGCCAGCACTAACGTAGCGCCAACCATACCTACCCACAGCGTGTATCGTAAAACTGTTGAAATATTCATCCCATACTTTCTTTTAAGTTGCTCCTAATTCGGGATATCCCCATCGGCAAACGCTATTGGCGGATTCAACGATTGCATCGTTGATGAACCGTCGCGTGGTGTTAATCCCTCAGGAACCGGATGAGTACCAAGAGGATAAAAATGCCCAGCCAAATGAATTTGGTGTTTTTGGCCATGGTCTGCAGCTCTCCGTTTTTCTCGAAATAAAATTCGCCGGTAAAGGCGAGAGAAAAATATGCTGGCGGGAAAAACATGAAGCACACGAAAGCAAACCAGCGCTTTCTGAACCAAGGTACATCAGCGTAATGGTGTATTTCGGGTGCAATGAAGGTGGGGGAAGGCGTGGGTTCGCTAGGGCTGTTTGCCGTGAGTTGTGGCGCACCACATTGCGGGCAAGTGGTTGCGGTTACATGGATCTGGTGCGCGCAACCGCGACAGAAGACGAGGGAGGTCATAGAGTTCTTTCTTTGAAAGGTTAGGAAATTTGGCCGAGGCTAAGCAGTAATGTGATGGAGGCCAGAACAAGGGAGACAATTGCGATTGTTTTTCCGGAACGTCGTTGGTGAAGATTGATGCCGCCTAATATCGCGCTAGTAATAGCGAATACGGCGGATCCTAAAATCGAATCTGTGTCTCCATCGCTTGTCATACTGCTTAGTAACGAGAGGCACGCAAAAGCGAGGGAGGTAATTGCGACCCAACTAGGGGATTCCATTTTTTGCTGGAAGGTGATGTTTGCTACCTGGGAGGCCCCGCAATGAGGACATAGCGGAGCACTATCATGAATTTCTTTGCCGCAGCCACGGCAAAATACCATTGTCATTTCGCTGCCTCCTGCGATGTGCAGGTGAGGGCACGGTGGAAGCTAGGTAGCGCTTTGTATTGGTTTGAAGATTGGATGGGAGCTGACACATGCACACATGGGAATTTAGTACGTTTCAATGTAATTCCTTCGAAAAATAAAAGTAAAACGGAGTTGTAAGTACGGGCGTAAGAATGTTTATCAATTTCTAATTCGGGTTTGAAGCCACTCCAAAAGCTGTGGCGACTCCTTAATTGCCCGATAAAACGCAATGTAAGTTAAAATGGGTCGTAAATACCGTGGTCGTTAACGCATCATAGCGCGACGATTTGCGGTATGGCAAGAGTCTCTGGAAAAGTAGATAAAAATGGTTACCTCGTGCGATTAGGAGTTGCGATACGGGCACGACGCATCGCGTTGGCGCTGTCACAAGAAGCTTTGGCTGATTACGCTGAGGTTGATCGATCCCATATGGGAAAAATTGAGCGTGGAGAACGAAACGTCACGTTCCTAAACATTGTTCGTATAGCTGAAGCCATTCAATGCAAACCATCTGATCTTTTTATTGATGCAGATCTTTGACCTTTGCATTGATGGTTCTTCAGTTTGGACAAGATCCCATTAGGCCGAGTTGAAAAATGCAATGACGCTTATGAGGGGGCAGTAGCAAAGCTGGCAGTTTTTCTGTCCAGTTTGTCTTTTAGCGTCGGTTTGGTTTTGACGGCAGCAACATCTACATTCCCGTCGATACTACTTTCACCGGTTGCGGGATAGAATTCTTCGACAATTTCGGAGATATCTTCGTCGCTATCCTCGAACGCACCATTACTCAATCCCTGATATCCCGCAGCATCCAATGCAGCTTGCTCATAGCCAGTGGCTAAGCGCTGGCTGTGGAGCTCCTTAGCATCAGCGATCGCTTGTGCCAAGGTTTGCCCTTCTCGCACGCCAATATCCGCGTAATAGATCGGAGTACGATGGCTCATGATGGTGCTCTTGGCCCGTAGCCGGAGGGCTAGCGGCAAGCATGCCAGCAGATTACCGGAGACGGCCTGGTAGTAGCTCAGTCGGGCGGCAAGGGTGCGAATGCTATTGAACCCGGTGGTCCTGAAGATGAAAGTTCCCAGATCATCTTCTTGCTCGGCGATGCGTACGTTCAATCGACCATACGGTTTGCAGCCAGCCTTGGCCACCTCACATGCATCCGGCGATGGACAGGGTAGTGGCGCCATGCCCGATGCCGTGTAGCGTCGGCACGTCTCCCCATTGCCGGTATAGAGTGGCCTGCCGTTCTGGCGATCGAACAAACAGTATTCAGCACGGAGGTTGAGATCCGGTTCGTTGAACAGCAACCGGATCGGGATGGCGCGGATCTTGTGATTATCCTGCGTTTTGCGCAGTGCCTCATCGTACGGATGGGGAATCCATCCGTCCTTGTTTTGCACCTGGGTCGTGATCGTGAATTGATCGTCTTTTTCCGGTAAGCGCTTACCGTTCTTTTCGACTACCTTACCTATTGAAATGCGCCCCAGTATCGGCGGCGTGATGGCAAGTCCTTTGATCATTGAATTTTCCTTAAAATAGTACAGCCCGCCCCAGTTTCCGCTCGGGGCAGGCAGCACAAACAGCCCGAGCGGAGGGGCGACCGACTTCGGTTGAACGACGAGGAACTACGTGGTAATGAGAAAGCGGCGACTGCCGGGTTTGACGAGAGGATAGCGTTGCCGCAGATCGGGTTGATCTTTCAACAGCGCCTCGATATCGATCCCGAGGCCATCCTTGCTGCGTTTCCAGCTGACGGATCCGGTGTCGAACTGGATTTTGCTGGCGTCCCCCATACATTGCTGGATTCGCTGCTTCAGTGTTTCAGCGATGTGTTCACGTTGGGCGATCTCCTCCCGCACAACGAGCAAGTCGGCAAAGGCGGCGGACATCCTGCGGTCGTGGCTGAAATCGAGGGTGGTGCCAGCATCCTGCGGATACAGGCAGCGCAAGGCAGTATCAGCAGAGTCACTACCATCAGCCGGTGGGGGCGTATCGGATTCGACGTAGTGCCAGAATTGCTGTTCCAAGGCGATCAACCGGGCAATTAATGCATCATCCCGTTCGATCCGATAGATCCGGATTTCTTGCCCGCAGACCAGTACACAGACATCCGCTGCCGCTTTATGGGTGACCGCCAATTGATGTTGCACTTGTAGCTGTACGTATTCCGGCACGCCGTCTTTCCATAGCCGTGCCCCAAATTCACCAGCGGTTTTACACTCCAGAATTTGCACATCTGCCGCGCCGGTGACTTCCCGGTCGATGTTCGCCAGCATCCAGGGAAATTCCGGGTGTTGCAGCACCGCATTGATCTTACGGACCCGGTGGCCCGTGCGGCGGGTGTAATGCGCTGCGACGATGGGTTCCAACAACGTGCCCCAATACAGCGGACTGGTTTCATCGTTGGGATCGATTTTGGGTAAATTGCCATCTCTCCCGGTTTTGATCATCCATAGTTCCAATTGGGATTGGTACGGATTCAAGCCAACGGCAGCGCCAGCGTCGCTACTGCCGAGTCCGCGCTTGCGCACCGATAACCAG
The DNA here is from genome assembly GCF_003056055.1 of Glaciimonas sp. PCH181. Taxonomy (NCBI): domain Bacteria; kingdom Pseudomonadati; phylum Pseudomonadota; class Betaproteobacteria; order Burkholderiales; family Oxalobacteraceae; genus Glaciimonas; species Glaciimonas sp. PCH181. The sequence goes on along the minus strand of NZ_PYFP01000001.1, from coordinate 1,434,118 downwards.
TCGTCCCGACTCAAATCGTTGGTCTTGACCAGTTTCAAGGCAGGGCGACCGGTCCGTGTTGCATGCCTCTTTTCTGCTATGGCCATCATAGGCTCCTAAAAGAATACAGCCCGGCGAGTGAGCACTCGGCCGGGCGGTTATGACGTTGATGGGAAAAACTTAAGCGACCATCAGCAAGGCCTGTTCCAGCGCCTTCTGTTTTAACGTGGCCCCGGCACCGAACCATGCGGCTTCTAACCGATGGTCGGGACTGCGCGCACGGCGCTCATGGTCGACATACTCTGTCACCGCATTCAGCAGACCAAAGGCCGTCCCTTTGGAAGAGCTCAATGCGGCCCCTTTGCCCTGACCGTCATATAGCCCCTGGACTTTCTTCATCGCCCGTTCGTTGCTGAGACCAGTGGCCGTGGTGGCCGGATCGGTAAAGACTCGCAAGAAATAATTCATCGCTTCGTGCGCTTTCACCTTGCGCTCGGACAAGATTTTTATGCGATATAGAAATGCATCCCAGGCCGAGACCGATATGCCCAACTGTTTTTTGACGGCTTGCGGATCGAAGCTGGTGCTGTGCGGCACCTTGACAGCACCGTTGCCATTCGCCAGCGCGACTGCCAGCGTGTTATTGCACACCACCCGGATGCTGGTGAATTGCGCAGTGGTCGCCAGCGTGCCGTCACAGGCGGTGGCCAAGAGTAAATAGCCGTTGATCGTGTCATTGCCTTTCAGCGTGCCCGATTGACCGGTTTTAGCGAGTGCCCAGATTTTGCGACCGAACTTGAGTACCCCCGCCGTTTCCAGTGCGAAACCGGAGATGTCGGTCAGGTCGCGGTAAAACTCCAAAATGTCGCGTGGTTGCACGACCTGATAGCGATTGGAAACCACCGATAACGGGGCTTTGGTGTCGGACCGATACAGCACCTTCTGTTCTGGAAACGACATGATCGCGCCCAGTGCACCGGCCGACTCCGACATGTAACGGACCGGCGTTTCCAGAATATTGAATGCCATACCGGCTTGTTCAGCCCAGACTTCGAGCGGTTGTTTGGCGGTCAGACGGTTACCGAGGCCGTGCCAGGGTGTGGCGTTGACGTACGCCATTTGTTCGACGAGATGTGCCATTGCGTATTTCCTTTAAAGGGTGTGCACGTGAGGATGCCGCTGCGCATCACAGCAGGGACAGCGCACGTGCAAGAGAGGGTGGAAAGGTAAGGGGAAAGAACTAGCGAGGAACTACGGATGCGAAAAGTCGGGTCGGAAGAAGTCGTCATGCAGGTCGGATGCGAGGTCATCATCGTCTTCCTGATCATAGTCGGGCGGATGATCGCGGGGAGATCGATAGTCATTTCGTTCATGATCGTCAGCAGCAGGGGGCGTACTAAATGCGTACTGACAGGCCAGGCAATGATAGTTGTCGAGGACATGTTCATCAATAATTTCACCCAGCTTGACTCCCGCTGCGCAGCCCGTAGCGCCACAGAGCAGGCCGCCGATGATCGCGCCCGCAATGCCGCCAATCGCCCCACCTGCAGGACCGGCGATCAAGCCGGTGACCGCACCGATTTCCGCGCCGCTGGCAATGCCGACCGCACCGGCCGTGGCACCAGCGACCGCACCAATGGCACCACAGGTTTTTTTAGCGTAGTTATGGATATGAATCCGTTCAGAATGACATTGCGGACAGGTAAGTGGCATGCGGTGTTGCTCCTTTCGGGTGGTGGAGGGAGATGGCGGTTCTGGTCGAGGCCATGCGGTTAAGCGCCATGGTCGCCATCCCTTTTTACTTTTGTGATGTACGCACCAAGGCAAATGGTGGAGAGTGCACTGACCACAAACACGATGGCAAATGCGGCGAGACTTTCGAGAGGGGAGTTAGTTGATCCCATCGGGACTCCTGATCGTAATAGTTGATTGAATGGGGACGTCATGCGGGTTTGAGAATGCGAATGAAAAAGTTGCATCGTCTATGTATGAACAAGATGGCTTTCTGGTGGGCGAAGTAATGTGCGTAATTGCCACACTCTGGCATGCGTAATGGCGAGCAAAATCACAAGGGTAGAAATCGCCAGGTCGATGTCGATTTCCACATCATTGCCAATGGCGATCACGACATAAGCAACAAGCGATATGAACAAGTAGATGCAGCTGTAGATATAGTTTCGTGAACTTTTGCTAGCGACAGCCTTCGCAAGCACAGGCCTGGTTTTAAGCGCTTCAACTAGATCTTCCATATTCCTCGCTTTGAAGACCGGAGAAAACACGACAATTGTTAGAGCCCCGACGATGGTGTTGAGCAGCGTGAAGGCGATATTTTTATCCATGGAATTCCTTGAGTTTTAATTGAGATTTAGATCGACGAGTGAGAGTGGTTGTTTCCATTCTCAAAGCGGTGATATAAGTCTGTATTTATTTGGAATCGACGTGATGACGGCATATTGAGCAGAGGAATTCTCTGCGCTGTTTATGACGTTTTGGCGGGATTTTTATTGCTTGGTCTCGCAAGCTGATACATTAACGCTAATAGCTATTTGAGCCGCGCTGACTGGGGGAGTTTTTGAGAACAAATTTCGTGCTGGTGGATTTCGAAAATATCCAGCCAAAGAATATGAGTCTGTTGAATGGAGAGCCATTCAAGATCAAGGTTTTCGTTGGCGCTAATCAAGCAAAAATTCCTTTGGATATGGCTCGTGCCCTCCAGGTGTTTGGGCCTGATGCTGAGTACATCCAGATTGATGGGAACGGTGGTAACGCGCTCGACTTTCACATCGCGTATTACATCGGGCGACTGGCCGCAGCGACACCCGATGCATATTTCCACATCATTTCAAAAGACACAGGTTTCGATCCGCTGATCAAACATCTGAAGACACAAAAGATATTTTGTCAGTGGTCGACGTCAATCGCTGATATTCCGTTGCTCAAGATATCCAACACCAAGTCGATTCCTGAGAAAATCGATGCGGTAATCGACAATCTCTCGAAAAACAGAACATCAAAGCCTCGAACGCTCAAGATACTTAGAAGCACTATAAAGTCTCTCTTCGTAAATCAGCTTGCTGACGACGAGCTTGATGGGCTTCTTGAACAGTTATTAAAGCGTGGAGCTATAAATATTACTGACAACAAAGTTGCCTACGCACTTCCGTCATGAGTTCCAACCGTATTATGCAAGATCGCTTTCGGTGAGGTAGCTATATGCCTGGAGGGCAAGCCACGCTGCGGCAATTGTCTTTTGTGCCCTCATTGCCAATACAATGCGCCGGCGTTATAGAGCCCACCCTAGTAGGTGCAATTCACGTAAACAAAAAAAGGAGGACGCTGCAATGAAGTTCAAATATGGTATCCGCAACTGGGTGGAGTACCGTGAATTGCTGCCTGATCTGGTCGAAGTGGATTTTCATTGGTCAGAGGAAAAGATCACTAGGCTATATCATGAAAATATGCAGGAAGTTTGGGACGTTGCCCTGGACAGCCTTATCACGGCCCAAGCGGCGGGGAAGAAATATATCATGTTCACGCACGGAGGCTCTACATCGGGTCTCGGCAAAACAACGTCGCGATCACAGGTGCGTAAGTTAATGCGCAGCAAGGAGGCTACGCCCTATATCATTCGGCGTGAATGCATTGAACAGAGTACCGTTTTTGTTGCCGCCATTCGTCCACTAAAGTCTGATGATGGAAACTCCAGTGCGACGTAGGCCGTATATCAGGAAACATCGCATGCATTAGCGCCGACTGGGCAATCTAATCCTCTAGTTATACCGCAATTTTCAGCCGAGGTTGAACAACAAAGGGAAAAGCCAAAGTTGGCCGTTTGCCATTCTTGCGGCACCGCTGCCGGTTACCATGTAGCCAAACTGTGTTGGTTTCACACGGCGAGGTTCGGCGGTAATATTTATTGCATGGATTGCCAGCAGAAAATATAGGTTGTTGGAGTTGAACGTAGTGCACCGAAACCCTGAATCGAGAAACAGGTTGTCGATAATCCGGACACGCGCCGCGTCTGCCGCTGTCCAGTTGTATCCAGCTTTTTTGGGGCATGATCTAGGTCAATATGCCCCATTCCCAAAACTATGCCGCCATCCATAACTTGGCAGATCTATAGTGTGAAAAGCTGTTGACGACGCGCTCATTCGTACCAGTGTGGTGGAATGAGTTTTTTGCCGTCCCGCCAGACATCCACCTCGTGGAGCTCGTCGATTCCGCCATAGATTTCATCTCTGGCATGATCCAGCACAATGCATTGCCACTTGCCGCGTTGCGCGCGTACCGAATCAGCCAGCGTTTTGAATATGCCGATAACTGCTTGTACGTCTTCATCGTCGTACAGCGACTGGTCATCGACTTGCGTACCGCGGTTCGTTTTCGGGAAATAGACCTGGCTGGGTTGGTCAAAGACGGCAAAGCTTATCGAAATTGGGAGCTACTAGCTAGCTTCAAGGTGCCAAAGTCATGGCTCCGGCTCTGTATATGGTTGGCGAACGCGACATCGAGGCTGTAAGTAATTCTGTGTAACTGCCCAGCTTGGCCAAGTGTTTTAACCCGTCCAGGTGCTTTTCCAATAGTGCTGTAAAAATCAATCAGACCAAAGCCAGACTATCAGAATCAGCGACATAAAAATCATTTGCTACTCCAAATAAAGCACAGTCCCTTGACTCCAACATTCCTGCCGTAATCAATTCCTTACCTAGCTTTTTTAAGTCATTCTCTGCCAGCTTAATGACATAAGCACTTGCCAGAAATTTTTGTCGGGTCTCGCATTTTCGTTCCTCTACTGCTTCACGATTTTTGGTTGGCTGAATACGCGCTTCAAGCTCTGCTTTCTGTTGAAGTAGTTCTTCTAAATTCGGTTTGCTCATTTTTTATCTTTCCTATTTTTATTGTTTGAGCGTTGACATTTTAAATTCACGCTGTAGTACATAAATAACAAACAAAAAAACGTCAAGAGCAGAACAGCGAAATGCGCACTTATCCGAATCATTTAAACAAGATATTTAACAGTCATCATAAATTCTGGCGATCAACATTTTAGATTCACAGCAATTGGAATATTTACTATGCGAGATTTCTATCAAAAATATAGAAAAATATCATTTTTCCTATCAATTTCTTTAGTTTAAAGTTCGTTTCGTATACATAAAGAAGTTAGAAATATAAATGAGGAGACATATGAAAATTAAGAAATTTGCTCGCTTAGCGTTGGCGCTTTTAGTTGCGAGTTATGTTGCTAATACAGTGGCTCAGCCAAAGATTTCAGATGACGTTGTAAAAATTGGCGTACTAACTGACTTATCTGGAGTCAATGCCGATCTTTCCGGGCCCGGCTCCGTATATGCAGCGCAACTGGCAGCTCAGGATTTTGGCGGAAAAGTGTTGGGAATACCGATTGAGATTGTGTCCGCCGATCACCTAAATAAGGCAGATATCGCAGCGACTAAGGCACGTGAATGGTTTGATAAAGACAAAGTCGATATGATCGTCGATGTGGTTGTTCAGGGATTGCCTGTTATGCAGGTGGCGAAAGACAAAAACAAGATTGTTCTCCTTACTGGAACCGGGAACACCCGAGTAACCAATGAGGATTGCAACAATAACACCGTGCAATGGGTTTTTGATACAGATGTACTTTCGCGTATTGTGGCACGTGAGTTGCTAAAAAAAGGGTTTGATAGCTGGTACTTCCTGACCGCTGACTATGTGTTTGGGGTTAGCCTTGAGAAGAGTGCAACGCAAGTCCTACTGGCGGGTGGAGGAAAAGTGTTGGGTTCGGTTCGGCATCCATATCTCGCGTCGGATTTTTCTTCCTTCATACTTAAAGCTCAGCAATCCGGTGCAAAAGTGATCGGTCTTGCAAATGCGAGCGGCGACACAATTAACGCAATCAAAGCCGCTGAAGAGTTTGGCGTGACGCCGAAGCAAACTCTGGCAGCACTACTGCTTCAAATCACCGATGTTCACAGCTTGGGACTCAAAACTGCACAAGGTATGTATTTGGCTGATGGATTCTATTGGGATCGCAATGACGAGACGCGTGCATGGTCCAAACGGTTTTACGCGAAGATGAAGCGGATGCCTACAATGAACCAGGCAGGCGTCTACTCAGCTGTTACGCATTACCTTAAGGCCATCCAGGCTGCCAGCACCGATGACACCCAAGCGGTCATGAAAAAGATGCGGGATACGCCGGTCAACGACTTCTTTGCAAAAAATGGGCAGGTTAGAGCGGATGGTCGGATGGTCCACGACATGTATTTTATTGAAGTCAAAAAACCGGGAGAGTCTAAATATCCATGGGACTACTACCATATACGTAGAACTGTGCCTGCGGCAGAAGCCTTTCCCTCGCTATCCGAAAGTCGTTGTGCGCTTGTTAAAAAGTAATTCGAAGTATTTAGACACAAATCAATCGTTAGAAAACTAAAATCCAGCAATAGCATCGGAGGGTTATAAATGTTCAAACTCGGCACATTTTCTGATCAGAATAGCGATGCATTCGTGGGAATGGTCTTGGGAAAGAAGGTCGTTGCTATTTCCATCGTCCATGCCCATTACAGAGACTCCAGCTTCAACCTGACGGGAACCTTGTCCGCAGCAGATAGCATCAGCAATTTGCTTCAAGACTGGGATAATAATTTCGCAGTTCTCCAGGCAATGGAAGCATTTATCGGGAGTGAAGATATAGCATCAGATCGGCTAAAGGAGTCGGTCTACGATCTGTCTTCACTGCGCGTACGACCGCCTATCGAAAAGCCCTCAAAAATGCTGAATTCGGCAGCAAACTACCGAGAGCATGTAGCCGAAATGAGTAACTATACTCAGGCAGCTGGAAACGTGGACAAGACCAAAATTTTTGCCGGTGATAAAAGTACCGCAAAACCGTATTTTTTTCTGAAAGCTCCCAGCGCACTAATTGGCGCATATGACGATATCGTGTTGCCGTCCGGTGAGCATCAGATTGACTGGGAAGCTGAAGTCGCTGTGGCGATTGGGAGACCCGGAAAACGGATCAAAGCCGCCCAGTCAATGCTGCATGTTGCCGGGTTCATGACCGCAAATGATGTCACTTGTCGTGACTTATTATGGCGCGCAGATCGTCCGAATTTCCGCTCTGATTGGTTTGCCTCAAAGTCTTTCGATACATTCGCTCCAATGGGCCCTTTTTTTGTTCCTCGCGAATTCGTGCCTAATTATTCTAATCTCCATATTTCTTTGAAAGTAAATGGAGAAACCAAACAGAACGGTAATACGGACGATATGATTTTCTCTTTAGAAGAGCAAATTGAATATGTTTCCGAGATGATGACGCTCCACTCAGGGGATATCTTTATGACGGGTACGATCGGTGGAGTCGGCCAGAGTACTGGAACTTTCTTGAAAGCTGGCGACATTGTCGAAACTGAAGTTGATGGACTTGGAATGTTAAGGAATCGTGTCGTCTTAAGCGTCAATGATTAGTTGACTGCTATCAGAAATAAGTACGGACGCACTAAGCGCTCTCTCGGAAAATATTAAAAAATTGGATTGAGAGAGTGATTAATGTCGGAGTCTTATTACAACCTTCGTCAGATGTTATGTATCGGCTAGTTACCTATCGTCCGTTATTTGAGCAATCTGGATAGCACAGCACAGAAGCGTCCAATTAAAATAATTTAGGAGTCATCATAGCTACGCTCGTAGAACTTTCGGAAGCGCTCGTTTACCGTTTGGATCGATTACCATTCTCTCGATGGCACCGTAATTTAGTCGCGGTTGCATTTTTTGGGGTTCTATTCGATGCAGTCGACTTTGCGATGTTCGGGACAGCACTTCCATCCCTATCGAAGGAGTTCCATCTGGATCCAGCACAAGCTGGAATGCTGGCAACTCTCGGACTGGTCGGCGCTTTCTTGGGAGCGCTCTTTTGGGGCACCATTTCGGACTATATTGGTAGACGAACTGCATTTAAAGCTACGGTCGGCATCTTCGCGGTGTTTACCGGTCTCACTGCAGCGTCTTGGAACTTGGCCACACTTGGCATCGCACGGTTTGGATCGAACTTCGGTCTTGGCGGGGAAGTCCCCGTCGCCACTACTCTTGTTTCTGAATTCATGCCAAGCAGCGTACGAGGTCGTGCAACCGGGTTAATGATGGCGGCATTTCCGCTTGGCCTAGTCATCTCTGCACTGCTAAGTTTGGCGATTGTTCCTACCTATGGTTGGCGGCCACTGTTTGTTATTGGCATCATACCGGCAGCTTTGCTGTATTTCGTTCGCCGTCACATGCCGGAGTCTGTTCGTTATTTGCTTAGCAGAGGGAGAGTAGCGGAAGCGCAACGTACGGTTGATATCATCACAGAGTCTGCGCTGGATTCCAATGCGTCCAGTCCCATCGTAAATGGTACTAAGCCGCTTGTGAAAAATACCAACCTTGAAGAAACAATTTCAAACAATCCAGGCGTAACTTTTTTGGATCTGCTCGCGCCAGAACATCGCCGGCGTACGATATTGCTGTGGATCGTTTCTTTTTGCTTTTTATGGTCCTCTAACGGCATCTTATTTATGTTGCCAACGATCCTGACCCAGCGTGGCTTCTCATTGAGTCAAGCAATCGGGTTTCAATTAATTCAAGCCATTTTTGCCGTTGCCGGTTATTCCGTATGCGCATTTTTAATTGACCGATACGGACGCCGGCCAGTATTGTTTTTCTATTATTTTGTTGGGGCTGCCTTTCACCTTTGGTTTGCAACTGCGAATGGCATGTGGATGGTTGTAGCAATCGCTTTTGTCGGCTGGGTTAATCCAGGCGTATTTGGTGCAAGCGCCGTTTATGCGGCTGAACTATATCCCACCCGTATTCGCGCGACCGCAGTCGGGTGGTTCTTTGGGATCGGTAGAATCGGTTCCTTCCTTGCACCGGCGGTGATCGGCTACATGCTGGCTAACAATCTTGGTAAGTACGTACTCCATACATTTGCTTTGACCTACCTTCTCGCCGCAATAGCACTATACCTTATCGGCATCGAAACAAAGGGCGTACTGCTTGAAGAAATAGATGAGGAGGAGGTGCCGGCGCATTAGAAACTTATATGCCAATAACGCACTAGTCGAGGCTATAAGCCAGGGCAGCGTTGATTCTACACAAAAATTCACGACTGCAATGTGTTGGTATTTTTAACGACATCATCATAGACCTAATTCAGCTTCCAAAGAATATGTCGTCATTAGCAAAAGGATTGTAATAATGTCTGGAGCACTTTCGCATTTACGTGTCCTTGATCTATCACGTGTACTGGCCGGACCGTGGGTCGGCCAAACGCTTGCCGACCTTGGTGCAGACGTAACCAAAATTGAAAGGCCAAAAGTAGGCGATGATACGCGTTCATGGGGCCCGC